>CAKTKC010000010.1 GCA_934569225.1 uncultured Oscillospiraceae bacterium
CGACTTGCATGTGTTAGGCACGCCGCCAGCGTTCGTCCTGAGCCAGGATCAAACTCTCAAAAATTTGTATCTTAAACTCTTTCCAGAGCCTAAAATCAACTTTCTGAATAATCTGCTTCTAGCATTTCATTACTCAAGAATTTTCGTTGGCTGTTTTTTCGCTTACGCTTAAACAATCCATTATTGTCCAAGGTGTCTTTTATAATCGTCTGCGTTATTCAATTTACAAGATACAGCGCGCTGACCGCACTCGCGGTTAGCTTGCTCAGTATATCACGCACTCTGGACTTTGTCAAGAACTTTTTTCGTCCTTTTTCATTTTCCTTTGCACGCGCTTTACTTTCGCCGCCGCTTCTCTCGAAACAGCTTGCATATATTACCACGGCGCTTTCCCTTTGTCAAGCCTAAATTCGACATTTTCTGAAAAAATTTGGAAGCCTCCGGAGAGGCTTCCAAATGAACATATTTCCTTATTCCGCGTCGTCGATCAGGCCGTAGCCCCCATCGTTTCTGCGGTACACCACGGCAAAGCTTCCGCCGTTGTCCTCGTCACGGAACGCGAAGAAATTGTGCTCCAGCAGGTTCATCTGCATGACCGCTTCCTCCCGGGTCATGGGCTTGAAGTAGAAGCTCTTGACCTTCTTCAGGCTGAGGTCATCCTCCTCCGGCTCCGGCACGAAGCTGGTCTCCTCCTGCACCGTGCGGGTGAAGGCATCCTGGCGCAGACGACGGGCGAGCCGGGTCTTGTTCTTGCGAATCTGACCTTCAATGGTGCTGACGGCAGCGTCGATGGACGCGAACATATCCGAAGTGCTTTCGCTTGCCCGGAACCAGGTTCCCGCACCGTGAACGGTGAGCTCCACCTTGTTCTGGTTCTTCTCTACAGAAAAGACGATGAGTGCTTCCGCATCCTCCTCAAAAAAGCGCGCCAGCTTCATGACCTTTTTCTCGGCATAAGCGTGGACATTCCCGGGAAGCTTTACTTTTTTCTCACTGTACTGGAATTTCATATGCGGCAGCTCCTTTCGTTTCACCGATTCTTCGGTGTAAGGTTACTATACCACATTTTCCCCATTCCGACAAGGGTCAATCGTCCGCTTCGTCCTCATCGTCCAGCAGCTCCGCCATGGTAAGATTATAGACTGCTTCCGCTTTCTTTTCAAAGAGCTTCCCCAGGCGCACCGCCTGACGCTGGTTCGGCGCCAGCAGCTCCAGGGTCATCAGATTGCCCATCTCGTCGTCCAGCGCCATGACCACAGAGTAGTCTCCGCCCTCCCGGGGGATGATCTGGGTCTTGACGAAGCTGGAACGGCGGATCTGACGGTTGAACCGGTTGACTGCGTTGTCCGCCCGGCATTTGACCGTGTAGGCGATGGAATCCTCCGTCAGGGATCCGTCCGCCTTGCCCTTGTCCGTGATCTCATAGCAATCGTTCTCCACCTGCTTCAGATGGCCGGACTTCACCATTTCAGGAATTGCGGTGCAGACGTCGAAATAGCTCAGGCAGTCGTCCTGATAGCACAGCTCGTAAATCTGCTGCATATTCACGGGATAGTTGACCCTGGCCATTACGAACAGGATCAGCACCTTCACGTCCATCATATCATGGATAAATCCAAGTCTCTGCATACACTTCACCCCTTTTTCTTTCATTATACAGAAAAGTTCCGAAAAATCAAGCACCAGCAGAGGACGCCCTGCATATTCTGGCAGGAAGGAGTGATGCCGATGGATGGCAAACGGCTATACTGCGCCGGCGGCACGGCGGCCGCCCGCTATGCCGGAGAATATCTGAAAAATTTCTACGTTGATTTTGCCGAACGCCCCGGTGGGGACGTGGGCGCGGTGCTGCTGGACGTTCCCAGCTTCGCAACCGACGGGACGCTTCGCATGGGGGGAAGTGTGGAAAATCTGCTGGCGCAGCTTCCGGCGGACGTGACGGTCTGCGGCGGGAATCTTGACCACCCGGCGCTGGACGGCTACCGGTGTATCGATTTTTTGAAGGACGCCCAGTATCAGGCGGAAAACGCTTACATAACCGCCGAGTGCGCAGTGGAGATTGCCCTGTCCTACCTGCCCATGACCCTGCGGCGGTGTCCCGTGCTGGTCATCGGCTGGGGACGCATCGGAAAATGCCTGGGGCAGATTCTCCACGCGCTGGGGGCTGACCTGACCGTCGCGGCGCGAAAGGACGCCGACCGGGCCATGTGCCGGGGGCTGGGCTACGCCGCGGTGGATACCGCCCGGATGGCGGAGACTTTGGGCAAGTACCGTCTGATTCTCAACACCGCGCCGGAAAGGCTGCTAACCAAGGAACAGCTCGCCCAGTGCCACCCCGACTGCGTGAAAATCGACCTTGCGTCCAAAACCGGCATGGAGGACGATTCCGTCATCGTGGCGCGGGGGCTGCCGGGCGTCCACATGCCGGAAAGCTCCGGCCGTCTGATTGCGGAGACCTACGTTCGCTTGTGCAGGGAGGATTGATTATGGAAATCGGATTTGCCGTGTGCGGCTCGTTTTGTACTTATTCTATTGTGTTCCCCGTTATGGAGCAGCTCAGCCGGGAGCATCACGTGACCCCCATTTTTTCCGACGCCGCCTACAGCGTTGACAGCCGCTTCGGGACGGCGCGGGAGCATATCGTCATGGCGGAAACCATCTGCGGCACGCCGCCGCTGCACACCCTTGCCCAGGTGGAGCCGGTGGGGCCGAAGAAGCTGTTCGACATTCTCATCATCGCCCCCTGCACCGGAAATACCCTGGCAAAGCTCGCCCATTCCATCGCCGACACCCCGGTGACCATGGCGGCGAAAAGTCACCTGCGCAACGGCCGCCCGGTTCTCGTCGCCGTGTCCAGCAATGACGCGCTGGCGGGTGCGGCGGAAAATATTGGAAAATTGCTTGCCCGGAAGCACTACTATTTTGTCCCCTTCGGTCAGGACGACGCCGTGAAGAAGCCCACCAGCATGGTCGCGGACTTTGCGATGATTCCCCAGGCCATGACGGAAGCGCTGGCGGGGCGGCAGATTCAGCCAATTCTTTTATAACTTTTTCTTGCATCTTTCGGGAATATCTGGTAAAATAAGAATCGTCAGGATGGTACACAAACCAGCATCACATAGGAAGCCCTACCCACACCCCGGCGGCGGCTACTCCCGCCGGGAACGTCACAGTCAGGAGGAAACCAAATGGGTAAATTGATCGTTCGAGTTCTGTCTCTGCTGCTGATCGCGGCATTTCTGCCCACGGCGGTTCTGGCCGCGGAATGGAATCTGGAAAACGGCAGCATTGAGATCACCGCCACCGCAAATGCCGAGGGCGGCACAACCCAGACCGTCTCTCAGGGAGGAAGCAGCGCAGAGGACAGCAACCCCACCATCACCAGCAACGGTAATCAGACCGGCAACACCATCACCATCAAGGCGGATGACGGTACCACCGCCAATGTGACCATCGAGGACACCAATATCAACACCGGCAGCGCCGCAATCAAAACCGAGGGCAAGGGCAACGTCAATCTGAACGTGGAAGGCACCAACACTGTTTCCAGCAACGATAAGCACGCCGGCGTGGAAAAAGCCAATGACGGCAACCTGACCATCGGCTCCGAGAGCGGAGAAGGAAAGCTGACCGCCAATGGCGGGGAGTACGGTGCCGGCATCGGCGGCGGCGATGCACAGAGCGGAAACGACATCACCATTACCGGCGGAGAGATCATTGCCAACGGCGGCGGATACGGTGCCGGCATCGGCGGCGGATGGTACGGCAACGGCAGTGATATCACCATTTCCGGCGGAGAAGTGACCGCCAATGGCGGCAGATTCGCCGCAGGTATCGGCGGCGGATGGAGCGGAAACGGCAGTGATATCACCATTTCCGGCGGAGAAGTAACCGCCAATGGCGGGGAGGCCGGTGCCGGCATCGGCGGCGGATATCTTCATAGCGGAAACGACATCACCATTTCCGGCGGAGAAGTCAACGCCACCGGCGGAACAACCGGTGCGGGCATCGGCGGCGGCTTCAACGGCGACGCCAGCGATATCGCCATCTCCAAGGATTCTCAGGTGGAGGCTAAAGGCGGAGCTGCAAACGGTATTTCCGATTGGGGCGCATCCATCGGCTGCGGTGGAAATTACAATGGCACGCCTGGAGAGGAAGTCTCACCGGACACCTCCGGGCTGTATACCACCGGCAAGGTAGAGCGCATACGCGGCGACGGAACCGTCCTGGACACCATCGTCGGCACGGTAGAGCCTCCGAAATCCGCTTCCTCTGAAGAACCAGACAAGCGGGAGCCGCTCTACCGGGTGCTCCATCTGGATGGCAGCACGCTGAAGCACCAGGCAGAAACCGCGGACGGCGTTCTGACCCTGACGGCCAAGGCCGACGGCGCCATTCTCACCGGCACCCTCCGGGCGCTGGGCTATCTGCAGAACCAAGGCATTGAGAAGATCACCTTCACCGACGGCGCCCACACGGCGACCATCGTTCTGGCCGACCTGATCGCCAAGGGTCAGCCGGAGGATGTCTATGTCCTCACCCTGGGTGCGGAGAATACCCTGACCCTGAACGGCGAAGCCATTGATTTCTGATTATAATACACAATGCGCCCCCGGTTCTGTCGAACCGGGGGCATAATTTATAGTTGTTCAACTTCATCCAGCCACAGTCTTGCGCCGGCGTCGCTGGGCATCCGCCAGTCCCCTCTGGGGCTGAGGGTGACGGAGCCGACCTTCACGCCGTCTGGCAGACAGCTGCGCTTGAACTGCTGGGTGAAGAACCGGCGATAGAAGGTTTTCAGCCATTTCTTGATGACTTCCGGCTCAAAATCCCCCGCGAACGCCCGACAGGCCAGGGTGTAGATTTTCGTGGGGCGGAAGCCGAAGCGGAGGACATAATACAGGAAAAAGTCATGCAGCGCGTAGGGGCCGACCAGATCCTCGGTGTGCTGGGCGATTTTCCCCTCGGCGTCCGGGGGCAGCAGCTCCGGGCTGATGGGGGTGTCCAGAATGTCCTGAAGCACCGCCCGGGAGGGGGCGAAGGCGGGCATTTCCGAAATCGCGTCGATCATCCAGCGGATGAGCGTCTTGGGGATGGAGGCGTTCACGCCGTACATGCTCATGTGGTCGCCGTTGTAGGTACACCAGCCGAGAGCCAGCTCGCTCAAGTCCCCGGTACCCACCACGATGCCGCCGACGACACTGGCATAGTCCATGAGAATCTGCGTCCGTTCTCTGGCCTGAGAATTTTCGTAGGTGCCGTTGTGGATATTGGGGTCGTGGCCGATGTCGGAGAAGTGGAGGTTCACCGCGTCTTTGATATTGATTTCCTTGCAGGAGATTCCCAGGGTGCGCATCAGCTCCCAGGAATTGTTGTACGTCCGGTCGGAGGTGCCGAAGCAGGGCATGGTCACGCCGCAGACGTCCGACGCGGGCCGCCCCAGCCGGCGCATGGCCTCCACGGACACCAGCAGCGCCAGCGTGGAGTCCAGTCCCCCGGAAATGCCGACGACCGCTTTCGCGCTGCCCAGAATGGACAGCCGCTGTTTCAGCCCCGCCACCTGCATGTGGAAAATTTCCATGCACCGCCGGACGCGGTTCTCCTTCCCCGTGGGGACGAAGGGCAGTTTCGACAGCGGATAATCTGCGCCGTCGCTGCGAAGCTCCGGGGCGTTGGTGTCTATCAGGACGGCGGGACTGCCTTGATTCTGCTGGGCGGCATCCTTGAAGCCCTTGTTTTTCATCCGGTCGGCGCGAACGCGACCAAGGTCGCAGTCGCGCACCAGCATGTAATCCGACGCAATGGGTTCTTCCGTTTCGGCAAGGAGCCTTCCGTCCTCTGCGATCAGGCTCTGGCCGGAAAAGATCAAGTCCTGTGTGGACTCCGTGGAACCGGCGGAACAGTAGGCGTAAACGCAGTTCAGCGCGGCGGACTGGTGCTGCACCAGCCCCCGGCGGTAGGCGCGCTTGCCGATGGTTTCGTTGGAGGCGGAGAGATTCAAAATCACCTCCGCGCCGTTCAGCGCCAGAAACGTGGACGGCGGCAGGGGCGTCCACATATCCTCGCAGATCTCCACGCCCAGCAGCGCACCGCCGCCAATGCGGAAAATGGCTCTGGGGAGAATGGGGACAGGCTCGCCGTCAAGCTCCGCCACGTCCTCCGTCACCTCCGCCCCGGAGGAGAACCAGCGCTTTTCGTAAAACTCATTATAATTGGGGATATAGGTCTTCGGCACCAGGGCGTGAATCTTTCCCCGGGAAATGACGGCAGCGCAGTTGTACAGCCGCATTCCCGTCCGGACGGGCAGTCCCACCGCCGCCGTTAAGCCGGGGTGATTTTTTGTGCAGTCGGCAATTTTTCGGATTCCCTGCTGAACCCCCGTCCAGAGGGTGTCCTGAAAAAACAGATCCTGACAGGAATACCCGGTAAGCGCCAGCTCCGGGAACAGGACGATATCCGCCCGCACCCCGTCGGCTTTTTCGATATAGGCGCAGATATCCTCCGCGTTTTTCGCCGTATCTCCCACCCTGACCGCCGGTACGGCGCAGGCGATTCTGATAAAATCCAGCATAGGAATTCCTCCCGACCTTTTTCTGAGGGTATCATACCATATTCTTCCCGATTTGCCAATAGTAATCCCGCATAGAAAAGAGTGACAGATAAGCCAAAGTGTGATATAAAGAATCATGGATAAACAGCGGCAGGATCTTCAAAAAATCGAAAAATTTTCTGAAAGCCTGCAATATGAAGCCACATTTTTGCGAGCATATAAGTGAAGGGCCTTTCAAAAAGAAACAAAGGAGGTGTTTGCATGGACGATCAGAAAATAGTAGACCTGTATTGGCAGCGTTCTGAGAAAGCGATTGAAGAAACGGATTCCAAATACGGCGGCTATTGTTTCAGCATTGCCTACAATGTCCTGGCAAACAAGGAAGATGCCGAGGAAAGTGTCAGCGATACCTATATGGCGGCGTGGAATGAACTTCCGCCCCATCGCCCTTCGATACTTGCAGCCTTCCTCGGTAAAATCACCCGCAATATCTCCATCAGCCGGTGGAGATCCCGCAGCGCATATAAGCGGGGCGGCGGTGAAATTGTTCTTGCTTTGGAGGAATTGGAGGAATGCGTCGCGGATTCGCAGAATGTGGAAGAAACCTATATCAGGAGGGAAGCCGCAGCAGTTTTCAACCGTTTCCTGGACGCGCTCCCGGATACAGAGCGCAAAATCTTCCTGCGCCGGTATTGGTACCTTGACCCGATTGCGGAAATCGCGGCAAATTTCGGATTTTCCCAGAGCAAAGTCACGTCAATCCTGTACCGGACAAGAGCTAAGCTCCGGGTGCAGCTGGAAAAGGAGGGCTTTGTATGAATTCCAATGATCTGCTGGATGTGATCGGAGACGCAAGAGACGTCCATGTGCTGGATGCGGTAAAAACCCGAAACGGTACGCGCCCCGAAAAGAAGCGGCTTTCCATAAAAAGAGCAGTGCTGATCGCCGCTGTCATTGCGCTGGCGCTGCTGCTGGTGGGATGCACTGTTGCCTATGTTCTGAGTTTGCAGAAACTGAAGATTGCGGAAGAACCGGGTGTTCGGAACTTTAACGTAGAAGGAACGTGGGTCAGTCCTACAGAGGTAACGCAGGACATCATCTCCATTCGGGGATATCCCGGAAGTCCCAATCAGCTTGCCACGCAGGAGTGGTATGAATTTGAAAAGACTTACGATCCTGACCACGAATTGATGGCGGATGATAACGTAAATGGTATCCCTGATAACTACTATTTTGCTTACAACTGTTATACATGGGAGATGGTTGACAAGGTCGATGAGATTGCCAACAAATATAATCTGAAGCTGCTCAGCCCTGAAACTGTAGTCCAGCGCTGGCAGATTGGCGTTATGTTTGATGCACTGGGAATCGACGGCGTCTGCCACGGGGAAAAAACAGCAAAAATCAACGATGGTGCGGGCATCTTCTATCCGGAAGGAAACTTCAAATATGAGTTTGAGTTTTATCTTCCTCTGGAAAACGGTGAACTGTCCCCTCCGATTCCTACCACAGTATTTTACACAAAGAAGGATTACTTCGACCCGGACTATCAGAGCATTGACACAGAGTCCTATGAGCAGTGGAATTACACCACCTCTGACGGGAACGGCATTCTGATTGCCATGAGCAGTCAGGGCGGCTATTTCTTTGCAGAAAACGAAGAGGCCTTCATGACCGTCAGTGTACAGATGGCAGCCACCTTCAAGGCAAATGAGGCAGAAGACTGGAATCGGCAGTGTATGGAACAGGCAGCAGAAGCGATAGATTTCTCACTGAAGCTCCAAACCCCTGACATGACCGGAATCGAGGAAAGGCTTGCTCAGGCAGATGCAGAATATGAAGAAGCCCAAACATCTGCAACCAATGCCCGCCGGGAATATGCAACCTATGCCGCCTATATTACCGAACAGTACATTGATAATCGGGAAAATCTGATTGGAACCCCTTACATTCGCAACTATTATGCGCTGCTTGATGTAACTGGAGACGGGCAGGAGGAGCTTCTGTTGGGGCAGGATAACTCTTGTTTCAACGATATATTTACAATCCGGGACGGAAAAGTAGTTGCTATCGAATGGGGGTGCTATATGAATCTATGTGAAGATGGCGTCATCCGAAGAACCAGTTATTTCCCCTTGGATGCAG
This sequence comes from uncultured Oscillospiraceae bacterium, assembly GCA_934569225.1. Lineage (GTDB taxonomy): Bacteria > Bacillota > Clostridia > Oscillospirales > Oscillospiraceae > Faecousia. Next base: position 8,696 of record CAKTKC010000010.1, read on the forward strand.
TATCCGATGATCTGGATAATCCCAGGTACTATGGATTTGGCAGAATAGAAAATATTGCACAGACGGGGAAAGAACGCCGGGTAACATTTCTTGGCCTCAACTGTGACATGACCACCAGAGCGTGGACGATGACCAACGAGGAAACCGGTGAAGAAACACCCGTCTCACAGGAGGAAGTCAACGAAATTCTGAGTAAATATCCCTTGGTGGATGTTGAAATGAAGTCAATTTTCGACTTCCCGTCATAAACCAATACAGGGAAGGGCTTTTGCCCTTCCCTGCTGTCTTTTTTAAATTCCGGCAAGCCGACGCAGCTTGTCCGCCAGATCTGTCTGCTCCCACGGGCGGCTCTCAATGCCAAAGTGGCCGTGGGCGGCGGTGTCCGCGTAGATGGGACGGCGAAGGTCGAGCTTGCGGATGATCCCGGCGGGGGTCATATCGCAGGTCTCCCGCAGAAGCTCCGTCATTTTCTCGTCGGAGATTTTGCCGGTGCCGTAGCTGTCCACCCGAAGGGACACCGGCTGGGCAACACCGATGGCGTAGGCCAGCTGCACCTGCACCTTGGTTGCCAGACCGGCGGCAACCAGATTTTTCGCCATGTATCTCGCCATATACGCCGCGCTGCGGTCAACCTTGGTGGGGTCCTTGCCGGAGAACGCGCCGCCGCCGTGGGAGAAATAGCCGCCGTAAGTGTCCACGATGATCTTCCGCCCGGTCAGGCCGGTATCGCCGTTGGGGCCGCCGATGACGAAATTGCCGGTGGGGTTGATGTGGATATGGGCGACATTCTCAATGTGGAAGCCGTAACGCTCCAGAACCGGGGCAATCACGTTCTCCCGGACGTATTTCCTCAGCGCCTCGATTGGGAAATCCGCGCTGTGCATGATGGAGACGACCACGGTGTCGATGCCCACCACGTTGCCCTGCTCGTCGAATTCCACCGTGACCTGGGTCTTTCCGTCGGGGCGAAGCAAGTTGGTCTCATGGACGCACTGTGTCAGGCGGCTGCACAGGGCGCGGCTGAGGGCAGCAGGCAGGGGCATCAGCTCCGGGGTCTGGGTGCAGGCGCCGCCAAACATCATGCCCTGATCTCCCGCGCCGCCGACCTCGTCATTGGTTCCCAGAGCAATGTCGGCGGACTGGGTGTGAATGCGGCACTGGATCTCCACCGTGTCGGCGTCGAAGCCGTCGCCGGGGTAGACGTAGCCAATTTTCCGGATGGCCTCCCGGGCAACGGAGGCGTAATCAACGGTGGCCTTCGTGGTGATCTCGCCGCAGATGATGCAGGAATCCGTGGTGACCATAGTCTCGCAGGCCACGCGGGAATGAGGATCCTGGGCAAGGCAGGCGTCCAGAATGGCGTCGGAGATGGAGTCCGCTACTTTGTCAGGGTGTCCGTTGGTGACACATTCAGAGGTAAAAAGTCTTTTTTCCATTTTGTTTTTCCTTTCTGTCTATCTAAATTGAAAAAGAAAAACCGCACACCGAAGATTCGATGTGCGCTCCTATCGAATCCTCATCTTTCGTTTGCCGCCGGATTTGGCACCTTGTATAAACAGGTTGCCGGGTTTCATCGGGCCGTTCCCTCCACCACTCTTGATAAGGCTTGTATGCAGTTCAACACTGTATTTTACACCATTTTCTACAAAAGTCAAGTATTTTGTTTACAAATCCGATATAGACATTTGAATGAATTGCTGATAGAATGGGGATACGTTTTTTATACTGAACTTCCATTATAATCTTCAGAAAAGATTTTAATCAGGAAATATTAGGAGTTGAGTACCGTGAAAAATTTACGCAAGAAATTTGAGCTTTTCTGCTTCAAAAACCGGGATAAAGGCATCCCCAATCTGATGCTTTACATCGTGATCGGCACTGCCGTGGTCTACCTGTTCAGTCAGATGTTCGGCAACACGCTTCTGTACAGTGCCCTCCGCTTTGACCGGGCGAGCATCCTTCAGGGGCAGGTCTGGCGGCTGATCACCTATCCCCTGACCTACAGCGCCGGAAATATTCTGCTTACCGCCATCACCCTGCTGTGCTACTACTCTCTGGGCAGAGCCATGGAAAATGTGTGGGGCACCCTGCGGTTCAACCTGTTTTACCTCACCGGGGTGGTAATGATGGACGTTTACTGCCTGATTTTCGGCGGTCAGGCCAGCGTCACCTACCTGAACCTGAGCCTGTTTCTCAGCTACGCCACGCTGTACCCCGACGCGAATTTCCTGCTTTTCTTCATCATCCCCGTGAAAGCGTGGATTTTCGCGCTGATCGATCTGGCGATGGTGCTGCTCAGTCTGTTTACCGACCCCTTCCCCTACAATCTGTTCTCCGTGATCGCTCTTGCCAACTATTTCCTCTTCTTCGGCAAGGACGTGCTGAACGTGATTCCCGTGTCCTGGCGCGCCAATGCCAGCCGCCTGTTCCGCAGGAAGCCCAAGCAGCCCAAGGCGAAGGTCATCCATTTTAACGCTGGCTCCTACGAAGCCTCCACCGCCACGCCGAAAGCCCCCTACACCCACCGCTGCACGATCTGCGGACGCACCGATGTGACAAATCCGGAGCTGGAATTCCGCTATTGCTCCAAGTGCAAGGGCTACTACTGCTACTGTCAGGATCATATCAACAATCATACCCATATTCAGTGATCCCCGGCTTTGGAAAAATGGGACGATTTTTGTAAATCCCTCTTGCAATATTCCGCCGCCCGTGGTATAATGTCCGCAGCTACTGAACAAGGAGCCTTTTTGTATGGTCACCATGAACTCTTCTGCCAGCTTTTCCTTTTATTACTATTACTTTTTTACCCAAAAAAAGTAATAGCGATTTGTGCTGCAGAAAATTTTCAGGAGCTTCAGAGGTTATCTCAGAACGCCGCACGAATTGCCGTGCGGCGTTATTTTTTTACCAGGAGATGTTAAGCAATGATCGCAGTATTGAAAAACGGCACCACCCCCTCCCAAATCCAGCACCTTGTGGACTGGCTCAAAAATATGAACCTGGACGTTCACATTTCCGAAGGCTCGGAGGTCACCATTCTCGGCCTGGTCGGCGATACCAGCCGGGTGGATATCGACCTTCTGAAAAGCCTGGAAATGGTGGAGACGGTCAAGCGGGTCTCTGAGCCGTTCAAGCAGGCCAACCGGAAATTCCACCCCAAAGACACCATCATTGAGGTAGGCAGCGCCCGGATCGGCGGCGGGTATTTTGCCATGATCGCAGGCCCGTGCAGTGTGGAATCCGAGGAGCAGATCATTGCCGTCGCCAATGCCGTCAAGGAATCCGGCGCATCCATTCTCCGGGGCGGCGCGTTCAAGCCCCGCACCTCTCCCTACGCCTTTCAGGGCATGAAGGGTGAGGGCATCCGGCTGCTTCTGGAGGCCAAAAAGGCCACGGGGCTGCCCATCGTCACGGAGATCATGAACATTTCCACCCTCGATCTGTTCGCCGACGTGGACATCATTCAGGTGGGCGCGCGGAATATGCAGAATTTCGACCTTCTCAAAGAGCTTGGCAAGACCGACAAGCCCATTCTGCTGAAACGGGGACTTGCCAACACCCTGCAGGAGCTGCTTATGAGCGCCGAATATATCATGAGCGAGGGCAACAGCAAGGTCATCCTCTGCGAGCGGGGCATTCGCACCTTTGAGACCGCCACCCGGAACACCCTCGACCTTTCCGCAGTTCCCGTGCTACACAATCTGACTCACCTGCCCGTGGTGGTCGATCCCAGCCACGCCACCGGCAAGGCCGATCTGGTCGCCCCCATGGCCTATGCGGCTACCGCCGCGGGCGCCGACGGCATCATGGTGGAGGTCCACAACGATCCCACCCACGCTCTGTGCGACGGCGCTCAGTCCATCACGCCGCCCCAGTTCGATGAGATCAGCCGGAAAGTCCGGCAGATTCGTGAGGTTCTTGTATGAAAGTCGGTATTTTGGGTCTCGGCCTGATCGGCGGCTCCCTTGCCAGAGCCTACGCTCTGGAGGGACACACCGTCTACGCCATTCAGCGAAACGAAAGTATGCTCTCCTTCGCCATGCTTTCCGGCGCGGTTCACGGCAGGCTGGATGAAACCACCGTTCCGGAGTGCGACCTGATCCTGCTTGCCATCTACCCCGGCGGCTGCGCCGACTGGCTGGAAAAGAACGCGTCCCTCGTATCCAAAGACGCGCTGGTGATTGACTGCTGCGGCATCAAGCGGGAGGTTTGCAGCCGGTGCTTCCCCCTGGCCGAACGGTACGGCTTCACCTTTGTGGGCGGGCATCCCATGGCCGGCTCCCAGTTTTCCGGCTTCAAATACAGCCGGGCGAACCTTTTCGCGGGCGCGCCCATGGTGCTGGTTCCGCCGGTGTATGACGATATCCAGCTGCTGGATCGGGTGAGAACCGCACTGAAGCCCTGCCATTTTGGCTTTTTCTCCGTTACAACGGCAGAAGAACACGATAAAATGATTGCCTTTACCTCCCAGATGCCCCATATTCTCAGCAACGCATTCATCAAGTCCCCCACCGCACTGAAACACAAGGGCTTCTCTGCCGGAAGCTACAAGGACTTAACCCGCGTTGCCTGGCTGAATCCTCAGATGTGGGCGGAGCTGTTCATGGAAAACAAGGACAACGTTCTGTTTGAGCTGGACAGCTACATTGAAAGCCTGTCCGCCTACCGCGACGCCATTGCCGCGGATGATATGGACAAATTAGTCCAGCTGCTGGACGAGGGCAAAAAACGCAAAGAGGAGGTGGACGGATGAACACCGTTACCGTCCGCGCTTCCAAACAGTATGATATTCTGATCGGTCAGGGTCTGCTGCCCACTTTGGGCGCAGAAGCAAAAAAACTCGGGAAAGCGCAGAAAATCTGCGTCGTCAGCGAGAGCAGCGTCTATCCCCTTTACGGCGCAGCTGCCGAAGAAAGTCTGAAAAGCGCCGGTTTTTCCGTGGTTTCCTACGTATTTCCCGCCGGCGAAGAAAGCAAAAATGGGCAGGTTTTCCTCGATCTTCTGAACTTTCTCGCGGAAAACCGGCTGACCCGCTCCGACATGATCGTCGCTCTCGGCGGCGGCGTGGTAGGTGATCTGGCAGGCTTCGCCGCCGCAAGCTACCTGCGGGGCATCCGCTTCATTCAGGTTCCCACGACCCTGCTTGCCGCCGTGGATTCCTCCGTGGGCGGTAAAACCGCCATTGACCTTCCCGCCGGGAAGAACCTTGCCGGCGCCTTCTGCCAGCCAAGTCTGGTGCTGTGCGACACGGATACCCTGAATTCCCTCCCCACGGACATTTTCCGGGACGGCTGCGCCGAGGTCATCAAGTACGGCGTGCTGTACGACCCGAAGCTGTTCGCCCACCTGGAAGAAAAGGGACTTGCCTTTGACCGGGAAGCGGTCATCACCCGCTGTGTGGAATTAAAGCGGGACGTGGTCATGGAGGATGAATTCGACACCGGCGCGCGGATGAAGCTGAATCTGGGTCACACCGTCGGTCACGGCGTGGAGGCCAAAAGCCATTTTGCCCTCTCCCACGGCAAAGCCGTCGCCATCGGCATGGCCATCGTCAGCCGGGCGTCCGCCTGCGGCGATACGCCGCGAATTCTGGCGCTCCTGGAAAAATTCGGTCTGCCCACCCGGACGGATTACTCCGCAGACGACCTTTTCACCTACACCCTCTCGGACAAGAAGCGCTCCGGCGGCACGGTGAATCTCATCATCCCCCGCGCCATCGGCGACTGCGTCATTGTCCCGGCCAAAGTTGAATCCCTGAAATCCTTTATTCAGGCAGGTCTTTGATATGGATATCACCATTTTCCCCGGGAAACTTTCGGGCACCGTCCGCGCCATCCCCTCCAAATCCCAGGCGCACCGTCTGCTGATCTGCGCCGCCTTTGCCGACGCGCCCACCACCCTTTTCTGCCCCGAAACCAACCGGGACATCGAAGCGACCATGGGCTGCCTGAACGCTCTGGGCGCGGACATCACACGAACCGACTCCGGTTACCGGGTCATCCCGGCGAAGGAAATCCCCCAGCTGGCAGCGCTTCGCTGCCACGACAGCGGCTCCACCCTGCGGTTTCTGCTGCCCGTGGCCGGGGCTTTGGGCGTTGACGCCACATTTGTCCTGGAGGGCAGGCTCCCCAGCCGTCCTCTCTCCCCGCTGTGGGAGGAAATGGAACGGATGGGCTGCACCCTCACCCGCCCGACCGCGGATACCGTCCGCTGCACCGGGCGTCTGCGGGCGGGAGAATACGTCATCGACGGCGGCATTTCCAGCCAGTTCATCACGGGGCTGCTGCTTTCCGCCGCTTTGATTCCGGGAGAAAGCCGCATCCGTCTGACCGGGAAAGTGGAATCCCGCCCCTACATCACCATGACCCGGCGGGCAATGGAAGTATTTGGAAAAAAAACGGCGGATTTCGTCGTGACCGGCGGCACCCCGTTCCACTCCCCCGGCACGCTGACAGTGGAGGGCGATTGGAGCAATGCCGCGTTCTTCCTTGCGGCAAAGGTGCTGGGCAGCAGCGTAGAGGTGACGAACCTCTCCCCGGATTCCCCTCAGGGTGACCGGGCGGTGTTTGATCTGCTTCCGGCGCTGGAAGACCGTCCCGTCATTTCCGCCGCTGATATTCCCGATTTAGTCCCCATTCTCGCCGTCACGGCGGCGTGTAAAAACGGCGCAATGTTCACGGACATTGGGCGGCTGCGGCTGAAAGAGTCCGACCGTGTCGCGTCCGTTATTGCCATGGTGGAAGCGCTGAGCGGCAAAGCCCAGGCTTCCGAGGACACCTTGACGGTGTACGGCACGGGGCTGGTCGGCGGGACGGTGGATGCCATGAACGACCACCGCATTGCCATGTCCGCCGCCATCGCGGCCACGGCCTGCAACGCGCCCGTGACCATTCTGGGCGCACAGTGCGTGGAAAAATCCTATCCAAAATTCTTTGAAGAATACGCCCGTTTAGGAGGTAACTATGAGCAGTACCTACGGTGAAAATCTGAAATTGTCCATTTTCGGTCAATCCCACGGCGCGGCCATCGGCATGACGCTGGACGGCATCCCGGCGGGACTGCCCGTAGACATGGACGCTCTGCAAGTCTTCCTGAACCGCCGCGCCCCCGGCCAGAACGACTGGTCAACGCCGCGAAAGGAAGCCGACCGGCCGGAGTTTCTCTCCGGAATTCTGGACGGCTACACCTGCGGCGCGCCCATTGCCGCCGCCATTTACAACAGGAACACCCGCTCCGGGGACTATGCCAATCTGAAGGACTGCCCCCGTCCCGGCCACGCAGACCTCACCGCTCAGATCAAATACGGCGGCTTTCAGGACGCCGCCGGGGGCGGACACTTTTCCGGCCGCCTGACCGCGCCGCTGTGCATCGCAGGCGGGCTGTGCAAACAATGGCTGGAAGGCATGGGAATTCAGGTTTTCGCCCACATTGCCGCGATTTCCGGAATTTCTGACACGCCCTTTGACCCCCTCGCCCCGGACGGGAATTCCATCCAGCCGGAGTTTCCGGTGATAAACCCGGAAGCGGGGGCGCAGATGCGCAATGCCATTTCCGCCGCCAAGAGCGACGGCGACAGCGTGGGCGGCATTGTGGAATGCGCCGTCACCGGTCTTCCCGCCGGTGTGGGAGAACCCATGTTCGGCGGCGTGGAAAGCCGGATCGCCCAGATCGTCTACGGCGTTCCCGCCGTGAAGGGTGTGGAATTCGGCGCGGGCTTTGCCGCCGCAGGTCTGCGGGGCAGTCAGAATAACGACGATTACGTTATATCGGACGGCCAGATACGCACCGCCACCAACAATGCCGGGGGAATTCTCGGCGGCATTACCACCGGAATGCCCCTGATTTTCCGGGCAGCCCTCAAACCCACCCCCTCCATTTCCCGCCCCCAGCAGAGCATTAGCCTGAGCAAGGGAGAAATGCAGGGACTGATCGTCAAAGGCCGCCATGACCCATGCATCGTCCCCAGAGCCGTTCCGGTGATCGAGGCCGCGGCGGCAATTGCCATTTTCGACATGATTCTGGGCAACACCCAGACAGACAGGAGGAAACCGTAAATGGACCTGAATGAGATTCGCAGTGAGATCGACAAAATCGACGACGAACTGGTTCGCCTGTTCTGCCAGCGGATGCATGTCGCCGCTCAGGTCGCCGACTACAAAAAGGCCAATAACCTGCCCATTTTCCAGCCTGCCCGGGAACGGGCGAAGCTTCAGGACGTGGCGGAAAAGGCTGGTCCCGAAATGGCAAATTACACCCGGGTGCTGTACTCCATGCTGTTCGAGCTGAGCCGCAGCTACCAGTCCAAGCGCAACGGGGAATGCAGCCCCCTTTACAAAAGCATCACCCAGGCCATCGAGCATACGCCCAAGCTCTTCCCCCAGGCGCCCATGGTCGCCTGTCAGGGCGTGGAGGGCGCTTATTCCCAGATTGCCTGTGAAAAGATTTTCAAAATTCCCTTCATTATGTACTTCAAGTCCTTTGAGGCCGTGTTCAGCGCCATCGATCAGGGACTGTGTCAGTACGGCATTCTGCCCATCGAAAATTCCACCGCCGGTTCCGTAAACAAGGTGTACGACCTGATGATCGAGCATAATTTCTCCATCGTCCGCACCTTCCGGCTGAAAATCGACCACAATCTTCTGGTCAATCCCGGCACCAACCTCGCCGATATCAAGGAGGTCTACTCCCACGAGCAGGCCATCAACCAGTGCGGCAATTTCCTCCACAGTCTCCCCGGGGTCAACGTCGTTCCTGTGGACAACACCGCCGTGGCCGCCCAGATGGTCGCCCAGTCCGGCAGAAAGGATGTCGCCGCCCTGTCCAGCCGCGCCTGCGCCGAGCTGTACGGACTGGATTGCCTGCGCAGCTCCGTGCAGGACAAGGGCAACAACCGCACCCGCTTCATCTGCATCAGCCGGAATCTGGAGATCTACCCCGGCTCCGACAAGACCTCCATCATGATGGTTCTGAACCACAAGCCCGGCGCCCTTTACAAGGTGCTGGCGCGGCTCTACACCCTGGGCATCAACGTCACGAAGCTGGAATCCCGCCCCATTCCCGACCGGGAATTTGAGTTCATGTTCTATTTCGATCTGGAAACCTCCATTTATTCCGAGGAATTCGTTCAGCTGATGTGCGAGCTGGACGAGATGTGCGAGGAGTTCAAATACTTAGGCAGCTACACGGAGGTGGTCTGATGAAATGCGGACTGCTGGGTCGGAAGCTGGGTCACAGCTACTCCCCCCAGATTCACGCCTGTCTCGGTGATTATTCCTATACGCTCTTTGAAAAGGAGCCGGATGAAGTTGAAGATTTTCTGAAAAACGGAGATTTTACCGGCCTGAACGTCACCATTCCATACAAAAAAGCGGTCATCCCCTATCTGGACGAGCTGTCCCCGGCGGCGAAAAAGCTGGGGGCGGTGAACACCATTGTCCGCAGAGCGGACGGCACCCTGTTCGGCCACAACACGGACTATTTTGGTTTTGCTTCTCTTCTGAAACGAAGCGGCCTGAACGTCGCCGGGAAAAAGGTTCTGGTGCTGGGCAGCGGCGGCGCTTCCAATACCGTCACTGCTGTTCTGAATGAGCTGGGCGCTCACGTTGTGGTCATATCCCGCTCGGGGGAAAACAATTATGAAAACCTAGAGTGCCACGAAGACGCCGCCGCCATCGTCAACGCGACCCCCGTCGGCATGTATCCCAATACCGGCATTTCCCCCATAAATTTGAAGCTGTTTCCCAAGCTGGAAGGGGTGCTGGACGTGATCTACAACCCCGCCCGCACCCAGCTGCTGCTGGACGCCGAAGCGCTTCATATCCCCTGCGCCAACGGTCTTTGGATGCTGGTAGCACAGGCCAAGGAATCCGCCGAGTATTTTACCGGCACATCCATTGACGACGCTGTCATTGCCGAAATCCACGGAAAGCTCGCCGCCCGGATGACAAACATTGTCCTCATCGGGATGCCGGGGTGCGGAAAAAGCACCATCGGCACTCTGCTGGCGGACAGGCTGGGGCGGAAGCTGATGGATGCCGACGAAGAAATTGTCCGTCTCGCGGGTAAGCCCATTCCCGCAATTTTTGCGGAGGACGGCGAGACCGTTTTCCGGGACTGGGAGACAAAAGCGCTGTCCCAGCTGGGTAAACAGTCCGCGCTGGTCATCGCCACCGGCGGCGGCTGCGTGACCCAGCCGCGAAACTACCCAATGCTCCACCAGAACGGCACGATTTTCTGGTTGAAACGTGACATTTCCAAGCTGCCCACCGACGGCCGCCCCCTGTCCCAGGCCAATCCCCTGGACGCGATGTTCGTAAAGCGCGCCCCCCTGTACGACGCTTTTGCCGATCACGCCGTCAGCAATGACGGTGCCGTGGAAGACACCGTCGCCGCTATTCTGTCGATCATGGAGGAACCCATATGAAAATTCTGGTCATCAACGGCCCCAACCTGAACATGCTGGGCATCCGGGAGCCGGGTATCTACGGTAAAAACACTTTTGCCGACCTTCTGCGGCTGCTGGACGAGACCGCCGGCGCCGAGGGGCTGGAGGTGGAGCAGTACCAGTCCAACCACGAGGGGGACATTGTGGACAAAATCCAGTGGGCATACGGCAAGGTGGACGGCATCGTCATCAACCCTGCCGCCTACACCCACACCTCCGTGGCCATTCTGGACGCCCTGAAAGCCGTTTCCATCCCCGCCGTGGAGGTTCACATCTCCGACGTGGACGCAAGGGAACCCTTCCGGCAAACTTCCTACGCGGGAATGGCCTGTGTGAAGACCATCAAAGGCCACGGCCTGGAGGGATACCGGGAAGCCATGCTGTACCTCAAGGAGCGCTACGGTTAAAAAAATCCCCCATTGCCATTCGGCAATGGGGAAATGCTCACTTGCGGAAGACCAGCAGCTTGCTGGAAACGTAATTCAGAATCACCACCAGAACGCTGATAATCAGCTTCCAGAGATTTCCGTCCCAGCCGCAGACGTCCACGGTCAGGAAGACCAGCGCCGTTTCCAGACCGCCGGATGCTGCCCGGCAGCCGACGAATTTGCCCAACTCCGGCAAAACAGTCTGCATCGACCAGTCATGGCTTTTGAACACGAAGGGCTTGTTCGTCACATAGGCGAAGGCCACCGCCGCCACCCAGGCAATGATATTGCTGACGGCCGCGCTGATGCCCAGCAGATTGTAAAGCGGCAGATAAACCAGATAATTGACAATGGTCGTCAGCACACCGAAAAAGAGATAGCTGACCATGTCCCAGTGTTTTTCGACCAAATCGCGGATTTTCTCGATCATGTTTTTTCTCCTTACAAGCCCAGATCTTCCCCTACCAAAATGAATTTGATTCGTCCGGGGGGATTGCAGTTGCGGGTGACGAGGATCTGATTGCAGATGCAGCCGTCGCTCTTGCAGTCGGCGCAGGCGCCCGTCACCTCGCAGGGCGTTTTGTAGTCGAAGCGCTGCTTGTTCTGGGGCGCGGCTACCGTTCTCGCCCGCTCCAAGGCAGCGTCCAGAGTGTCCACCACCTTGTTCATCCCCGCGATCACGATCACGGATTCCGGCCCGTAGACGATGGCCGCCACCCGGTTGCCGTTGCCGTCGATGTTCACCATCTGGCCGTCCAGACTCAGCGCATTTGCGCCGGTGATGAACACGTCCGCACCAAGGCACTGCTTCATGATCGCTTTCCGCTCCTCCGGGGTCGTACCCCGCTCCCGGTCAAGGGTGCGGTAGTCCCCTGCCCGGACAGCATCCAGCAAGCCGATCTGCTGAGCGGACATCGCGCCGCCCCAGCCCACGCTGGAACCGGCGGGGATCCATTCCAGCGCCTTTTTCAGCGCCTCGGCTGTATCCGCGCAGTAACAGGCTTCAAAATGGCGGCTGTGGAGATTTTTTACCAGAACGCCAGCGCGTTTTTCATAGTATTTCCGTTTCGGGTCGGTCACAATAACCACTCCTTTTTCTTCTCATCATACCTCACAAACAGGAAAAAGTAAAGTCTACAGATAAAGAGAGGACACCATCATGCAGAATATGAATTTCAAGCGCAAGTTGCCCATTCCCAAGGAGATCAAGGAGCAGTACCCCCTGACCGCCGGACTGGCGCAGGTCAAAGCCCGCCGGGACAAGGAAATTGCCGACGTTTTCACCGGAAAAAGCGACAGAATGGTGCTGATCATCGGCCCCTGCTCCGCTGACCGGGAGGACGCAGTTCTGGAATACTGCGAGCGGCTGGCAAAATTGCAGGAAGCGGTGTCGGACAAGCTGGTTATGATCCCCCGGGTCTACACCAACAAGCCCCGCACCACCGGCGACGGCTATAAGGGTCTTCTCCACCAGCCCGACCCCCGGAAAACCTCCGACATGCTGGAGGGCGTCATCGCCATCCGCCGCCTGCACACAAATGTGCTGGCCAACACCGGCCTTCCCACCGCCGACGAAATGCTCTACCCCGACAATTACCGCTATCTTTCTGACCTTCTGTCCTACGTGGCGGTGGGTGCGCGGAGCGTGGAAAACCAGGAGCACCGGCTGACCTCCAGCGGCATTGACATCCCTGTGGGCATGAAAAACCCCACCAGCGGCGATATTTCCGTCATGCTCAATTCCATCATGGCCGCTCAGCACCCCCACACCTTCATCTACCGGGGCTGGGAGGTGGACACCACCGGCAATCCCCTCGCCCACGCCATCCTCCGGGGCTATGTGAACAAGCACGGCGAATCCATGCCCAACTACCACTTTGAAGAACTGGAGCGGCTGTACAACGCCTACACCGCCAAGGGGCTTGAGAACATGGCGCTGATCGTGGATGCCAACCACGCCAATTCCGGCAAAAAGTATCAGGAGCAGCCCCGCATCTGCAAGGAAGTGCTCCACTCCTGCCGCCACAGCGGAGAAATCAAGTCCATGGTCAAGGGCTTCATGGTGGAGTCCTACTTAGAGCCCGGCTGCCAGAAGATCGGCGACGGCGTTTACGGCAAGTCCATCACCGACCCCTGTCTCGGCTGGGAGGAAACGGTTCGGCTGGTTCAGGATATTGCAGATTTGATCTGAATGTGCTATACTGATGGCATATCCTGTCGATTGTGTGAAATCTGAGATTGGAGTGAATCAATATGACAGCAGAACAAATGGTGCAATACGCCTATGAGGAAGGTTTTTCCGCCGCGGCAGTGGTGGATACCACCGACATCGTCTTTGACCCCTCTTTCCGGCCTTACTGCGAGGAAAATCTCTGCGGGCAGTATGGCGCGAACCATTCCTGTCCCCCGGACTGCGGCACGCCGGAGGAGATGAAGCAGAAGATCCTTGCCCACAAAAAGGCGCTGGTGCTGCAAAGCATCTGGCAGTTGGAGAGCTACACCGACACCCCCGCCATCAAGAAGGGAAAGTCCGGTCACAACACCGCCGCCATCCGTCTGATGAAGCGTTTTCGTGACGAGGGCTGCGACGGCTTTCTGGTGGGCGCCAGCGGCTGCGCCCTGTGTTCCCCCTGCACAAGGAAAAACGGCGAGCCCTGCCGGTTTCCCGACCTGAAATATTCCTGTATGTCCGCCTACTGCATTTTCGTCAAGAAGCTGGCAGACAAATGCGGTATGGAATACACCTGCGGCGACGGCCTGATCGCGTTTTTCGGCATGTACGTATTTGACTGAAGGATACTGCAAAAAGTTCCCGTTTCCTGTCGGAAACGGGAACTTTTTGTAATTTACAGATTTGTATACCCCATCAGGCTTTCATCCACTACGGCGGCGGTATCCCGGCCTTCCCGCAGCGCCCACACCACAAGGCTCTGTCCCCGGCGCATATCGCCGCAGACAAACACCTTGGGCTGGCTTGTCGCGTACTTCACGTCCGCCACATTGCCCCGGGGCGTTATATCCACGCCGAAGGCTTCGGCAACGTAGCTCTCGCAGCCCAGGAAGCCCGCCGCGATAAGCACCAGGTCGCATTCCACGGAGAATTCCTCCCCGGTGGGAACCATCATCCGCCGTCCGTCCACCACCTTGCTTTCCAGACGGGCAATGAGCGCCCCGCAGACCTGCCCGGCTTCGTTCTTGTAGAACTCCTTCACGGTGGTCTGGTATTCCCGGGGGTCGTGGCCGAACACGGCAATAGCCTCCTGCTGGCCGTAGTCGGTTTTCAGCACCCGCGGCCACTCCGGCCATGCGTTGCCGGGAGCGCGAGACTGCGGTGGGCAGGGCATCATTTCCAGCTGCATGATACCCGTGCAGCCCTGACGGATGGCGGTGCCTACACAGTCATTGCCGGTGTCGCCGCCGCCGATGACCAGCACCTTCTTGCCCTTGGCCGTGACAGCCTTGCCGTCGGCAAAATCGGAGTCAAGCAGACTTTTTGTCACGCTGGTCAGGTAGTCTACGGCAAAGTAGATTCCCTCGGCGTCCCGTCCGGGTACGCCAATGTCCCGGGGCTTTTTCGCGCCGCAGCACAGAACCACCGCGTCGTAATTCTCTTTCAGCTCCTCGGCGGAGACGTCCCGCCCCACGTCGGCGTTGGTAATGAACTCGATGCCCTCATCTTTCAGAATCTTCACCCGGCGGTCGATGACCCACTTTTCCAGCTTCATGTTGGGAATGCCGTACATCAGTAAGCCGCCCACCCGGTCAGCACGCTCGTACATGGTCACCTTGTGGCCGCGCTTGTTCAGCAAATCCGCAACGGACAGCCCGGAGGGGCCGGTGCCTACCACCGCCACCCGCTTTCCAGTGCGCGCCGGTGGCGGAACGGCGTGGATCGTGCCGCTTTCGTAGCCGTACTCCACGATCGCCCGCTCGTTTTCCTTCACCGCCACGGGCGACCCTGTGGCCATGCCGCAGGTGCAGGCGGCTTCGCACAGCGCCGGGCAGACCCGGCTGGTGAATTCCGGATAGCGGTTGGTGGCAGTAAGCCGCTTCGCCGCCAGATCCCAGCGTCCCTGATACACCAGATCGTTCCATTCGGGGATGAGGTTATTTAAGGGGCAGCCGCTTGCCATGCCGCCGATCATCATGCCGCTCTGGCAGAAGGGTACGCCGCAGTCCATGCACCGTGCGCCCTGTGCCTGCTGTTCGTCGCAGTGCAGCGGAATATGAAATTCATTGAAATTCTTGATGCGTTCCTCAGGAGCGATCTCCCGGCTGGTCTGCCGGTCGATTTCCATAAATCCGGTCGGTTTTCCCATATTCCCGCCTCCTTATTTCCCGTTTTTCATGGCGTAAAACGCCTCGATCTGCGCCTGCTCGCTGTCCTCGCCCTTTTCCTCCATCTTGGCAATCAGGCGAAGCATCTTATCATAGTCATGGGGCAGAACCTTCTTGAATTTCGGCAGATATTCGCCGAAGTTTTCCAGGATTTCCTTACCCCGGGGCGAGCCTGTGGCCTCCACGTGCTCCCGGATCAGGTCTTTCAGCAGGGACACATCGTATTTATGCTCCACGCTTTCCAGCGTGACCATGTCCTTGTTCACCCGCTGGTAGAAGTCCCAGTCCTCATCCAGCACGTAGGCGATGCCGCCGCTCATGCCTGCGGCGAAGTTCTTGCCGGTCTTGCCCAGCACCACCACCGTGCCGCCGGTCATGTACTCGCAGCCGTGGTCGCCCACGCCCTCCACCACGGCGACAGCGCCGGAGTTGCGGACGCAGAACCGTTCCCCGGCCACGCCGTTGATGAACGCCCTGCCGCCGGTGGCGCCGTAGAAGGCCACGTTGCCGATGAGGATATTTTCACTGCGGTCGTAGGTCACGTTCTTCGGCGGGTAGACGATAATTTTGCCGCCGGAAAGTCCCTTGCCCAGATAGTCGTTGCTGTCGCCGATCAGCTCCAACGTCAGCCCCTTGGGGATAAACGCGCCGAAGCTCTGGCCGCCGTAGCCGGTGCAAACCACGCGGAAGGTGTCGTCCGGGAGGGTGTTGCCGAATTTCGCCGTGATCTCGCTGCCGAAAATGCTGCCGAAGGTGCGGTCGGTGTTGCCCACCTCCATCTGAACGGTCGCGGGTTTAGGCTCGGCCATATCGAAGCTCTTTTTGAACTTCTTCATCAGCACCTTCATGTCCGGGGTCTGTTCCAGCTTGAAATCGTAAACTGCCTTGGGGTCAAAGTGGACGTTGGTGTTCTCCACCAGCGGATTTTTCAGCAATCCCGACAAGTCCATTTCGCTTGCGCGGGAACCGGCGGGGGCGGGACGAACCTTCAGCAAGTCCGTGCGGCCTACCAGTTCGTCCACCCTGCGCACGCCCAGCTTCGCCATATATTCCCGCAGCTCCTGGGCCATGAACTTCATAAAGTTCATCGCATACTCGGGCTTGCCCATGAACTTCTTTCTCAGCTCTGGGTTCTGGGTGCAGATGCCCATGGGGCAGGTGTCCAGATTGCACACCCGCATCATCACGCAGCCCATGGCAACCAGCGGGCCGGTGCCGAAGCCGAATTCCTCCGCGCCCAGCATGGCGGCGATGGCCACGTCCCGGCCGCTCATGAGCTTGCTGTCGGACTCGATGCGGACGCGGGAACGCAGCCCGTTCATAATCAGGCACTGATGCGCCTCCGCGATGCCCAGCTCCCAGGGAAGTCCGGCGTTGTGGATGGAGGAATTGATGGACGCCGCGCCCGTGCCGCCGTCAAAACCGGAGATCAGGATGACCTCCGCGCCGGCCTTGGCCACGCCGGCGGCAATGGTGCCGACACCCGCTTCGCTCACCAGCTTGACGTTGATGGCGGCGCTGCGGTTGGCGCATTTCAGGTCGTAGATCAGCTGCGCCAGATCCTCGATAGAATAGATGTCGTGATGGGGCGGCGGGGAGATCAGTCCCACGCCGGTGGTAGAGTTGCGGCACTTTGCCACCCAGGGGTAAACCTTGCCGCCGGGCAGCTGGCCGCCCTCGCCGGGCTTCGCGCCCTGGGCCATCTTGATCTGGATTTCTTT
Organism: uncultured Oscillospiraceae bacterium; assembly: GCA_934569225.1. Lineage (GTDB taxonomy): Bacteria > Bacillota > Clostridia > Oscillospirales > Oscillospiraceae > Faecousia. The sequence continues at coordinate 25,630 of CAKTKC010000010.1, forward strand.
TGCGGAAACCAGATATTTGCTGGTAACGCCGAACCGGGCGGAGGCGACCTGCTTGATGGCGGAATTCCGCTCGGTGCCGTAGCGCTCCTCGTCCTCGCCGCCCTCGCCGGTGTTGGACTTGCCGCCCAGACGGTTCATGGCAATGGCAAGACATTCATGGGCTTCCTTGGACAGCGCGCCGTAGCTCATGGCGGCGGTCTTGAAGCGCTTGACAATGGACTCTACGCCCTCCACTTCTTCGATGGGGACGCCGGTTTCGGAGTAGTTGAATTCCAGCAGGCTGCGCAGGTGCATATCGTCGCCGCCCTCGTTGGCCGCGGCGGCAGTGTATTGCTTGAACTTGCCGTAGTCCCCCGTCCAGACCGCCTGCTGCAAAAGGTGGATGGTCTGGGGATTGTACAGGTGCTGCTCCGCCGCGCTTCCGCTGCGGAATTTGTGGGCGCCCACGCTGGGCAAATCCATGTAAATGTCCAGCCCCAGGGGGTCAAACGCCTGCTGGTGGCGGTCTTCCATGTCCTTCTGGATATCGTCAATGGTGATGCCGCCCACCCGGCTGACGGTGTTGGTGAAGTACTTGTCGGTGACCTCTTTGCTGATGCCAACCGCCTCAAAAATCTGGCTGCCCTGATAGGACTGGATGGTGGAAATGCCCATCTTGGAGGCGATCTTCACGATACCCGCCAGCACCGCCTTGTTGTAATCGTTGACGGCGGCATAGAAATCCTTTTCCAGCAGCCCGTCGCTGATCAGACTGCCGATACTCTCCTGGGCAAGATACGGATTGATGGCGCAGGCGCCGAAGCCCAGAAGCGTGGAAAAATCATGGACAAGTCTCGGCTCGCCGCTTTCCAGAATCAAGGCCATGGCGGTACGCTTGCGGGTACGAACCAGATATTTGGATACCGCGCTGACGGCCAGCAGACTGGGAATGGCGACGTGATACTCGTCAATATCCCGGTCGGACAGAATCAGGATGTTCGTGCCGTCCCGGTACGCCCGGTCAACGTCCACGAACAGCCGGTCAATGGCCTTTTCCAGCGGGGTGTTTTTATAGTAGCAGATGGACACCGTCTCCACCTTGAAGCCGGGAACGTCCATGGTCTTGATTTTCAGCAAGTCCGTTTCCGTGAGGATGGGGTTGTTGATTTTTAAGACTTTGCAGTTTTCCGCGTTCTCTTCCAGAAGATTACCCTGTGCGCCCACGTATACGGTGGTGGAGGTAACGACTTTCTCCCGCAGCGCGTCGATGGGCGGGTTCGTGACCTGGGCAAACATCTGCTTGAAGTACTCGAACAGCGGCGGGCGGGTGTGGCTGAGGACGGCCAGCGGGGTATCGCTGCCCATCGCGCCGGAAGGCTCCGCCCCGTTTTTCGCCATGGGGAGCATGATGGTCTTCAAATCCTCGTAGCGGTAGCCGAAGGCCTTCTGGAGCCGCACCATTTCTTCTCTTGTATAGGAGGGAATTTTCCGGTTGGGCACCGTCAGGTTGGAAAGGTTTACCAGATTCCGATCCAGCCATTCGCCGTAGGGCTGGCGGCTGGCGTACTCCGCTTTCAGGTGCTCGTCGTCCACCAGCTCGCCCTTCACCGTGTCCACAAGCAGCATCTTGCCGGGGCGCAGGCGGTCTTTGCGGATGACGTGCTCCTGGGGGATATCCAGAACGCCCACCTCACTGGACAGAATCAGCCGCCCGTCGTCGGTGATGTAATAGCGGCTGGGGCGCAGACCGTTGCGGTCAAGGACTGCGCCCATCACGTCGCCGTCGCTGAACAGAATGGACGCAGGGCCGTCCCAGGGCTCCAGCATGGTAGCATAATACTGGTAAAAGTCCTTCTTCTTTTGATCCATGTTCCGGTTGTTGCTCCACGGCTCCGGGATGGTGACCATCACCGCCAGAGGCAGGTCCATGCCGTTCATGACCATGAATTCCAGCGTGTTATCCAGCATGGCAGAGTCGGAACCGCCCTGATTGACAATAGGCAGCACCTTGGTCATATCGTCCTTCAGAAAGCGGCTGGCAATGGTCTCCTCACGGGCGAGCATGGTGTCCACGTTGCCACGGATGGTGTTGATCTCGCCGTTGTGGAGAATGAACCGGTTTGGGTGCGCCCGGTTCCAGCTGGGAGAGGTGTTGGTGGAGAAGCGGCTGTGAACCATGCCGATGGCGGTCTCGTAGTCCTCGTCCTGCAAATCCGGGTAGAACTGCCGCAGCTCCTTGACCAGAAACATGCCCTTATACACGATGGTGCGGCTGGACAGGCTGCACACATAGGTCTCCTGGCTGGACTGCTCGAACACCCGGCGCGCCACATACAGCCGCCGGTCAAAGGCGATCCCGGCCTCCATTCTCGGCGGCTTTCCCACAAACGCCTGCCAGATGCTGGGCATACAGTCCCGCGCCTTCTGCCCCAGATACTCCGGGCACACCGGCACCTGCCGCCAGCCCAGGAAGGGCAGCCCCTCCTTTTTACAAATGATCTCAAAAAGCTTCTTCGCCTGATTGCGCTGCAATTCCTCCTGGGGGAAGAAGAACATGCCCACGCCGTATTCCCGCTCCGCGCCCAGGGTAATGCCCGCGGCCGCGGCTGCCTTCACAAAGAATTTATGGCTGACCTGCAACAGAATGCCCACGCCGTCGCCAGTCTTCCCCTCGGCGTCCTTGCCAGCCCGGTGTTCCAGATGCTCCACAATTTGCAGCGCGTCGTCCAGCGTCCGGTGGCTCTTGCGTCCCTTGATATCCACCACCGCGCCGATGCCGCAGTTGTCATGTTCAAACCGGGAATCGTACAACCCGGCGGGAGCTGTGCGTTCGGTGAAATTTTCCATAGCTTTTTCTCCTTCAGGCTACAAAAAATAAACGGCGTTTCCGCGCAAAGGGCAAAACTGCCCCCTCGGGGAACGCCATTGTTCTCTGGGCTTATGATAGCACAAAGGGCGGCACTTTACAAGGCAAAAGAAATCCCGTTTTCTTCCGCCCACTTTGTTCCATTTGCCCAAAATCCGGCAAAAAGCCGCCGCAAAAATCGCGGCGGCTTATGAAAAATCACTTGCGGCTGTCTCTCTGCTTTTCCAGTTTGAGATACATCACCTTCAGGTGTTCGGCAAGGGGGCTGTCCGAGCGGAAGGGGGAGAAAAAGTGATACTTTGCAGCGGCATTCTGGTTGAAATCCCTGATGTGATCCTTGATGCTCTCGTATTTCACGATGACCTTGTTTTCCTCGGCGAACTGCTTCAGCTTGACGATGATCTGGCTGGAATGCACCACGTCGATGATGAACACGCCGAAGAACATACCAATAAAGAAAGAGAACGCCAGATTGTTGGACAGCCACGCCAGGGCGTTGAGGATATAAGGATGCACCAGGAAGTAGTACGCCGCGCCCAGCGCCGCCCAGAAGAAGGAGAACAGCGGGCAGATGATTCCCTGAATGTTGCCCCAGAGGTTTGAATAGTCCCACAGCCGGACTTTCAGGTATTTCAGGCAGGCAAGACCTGCGATGTACTCAATGAGCGTCATGGCCACGGCCATGGCAATGAACAGCACCACCCGGTTCCAGACGGGGTCTGCGATCAGGTGCAGATCCTCCAGCGACGCCAGCAAAAACAGTGTACACAGGCCAAAGCCGTAAATCGGCAGGTACGGACCGGTGCAGAAGCCGGGGTTAATCCACTTTTTGTGCCGGTGGGTCAGGTTGCGGTACAGCAGCTCCAGCACCCATCCGAAGCACGAGCCGATAAAGAACAAAAACGCAAGTACCAGACTAAGCCTCATAGGGATTCTCCTTTATATTTCTGTCTTGTTTCCAGTTTATTCATTTTTTCTAAACACTAACGAAATAATTCTTTACGAGACTGTAAACACGCTGAAAAAACCGATGCCCCGGGAAGCGCAATTTGGCATATCTTATCCATTTTATTGCTTGCACTTTTTCCGTGTTTTGATTATAATGGTTGCCATCCAAAAAGTCAACTTTCGGTTTGCCTTCCTGTGGGAATTTTGCCAAAAGGTGTATGTTAGGAGGATATTATGTCTGAAAAGAACCCGCCGGACAGTAATTTCATGACAAAGATGTCTGCATTTATTGTGGACAAAAAGACTTTGTTCTTTCTTTTGTACATATTTGCCGTTATTTTCTGTGCTTTTTCCTCCGGGTGGGTAGGGGTGGAAAACGATGTCACCACCTATCTGCCCGAGGACACGGAGACCCGTCAGGGCATCGTAGCAATGAACGACAACTTCACCACCTTTGCCACTGCCCAGGTCATGGTGTCCAACGTCACCTATGAGACGGCGGAGGAGCTGTCCCAGAAGATCGCGGACGTGGAGGGGGTCAGCATGGTCACCTTCGACGATACCCCCGACCACTACACCAACGCTTCGGCGCTGTACGACATCAGCTTCGACGGCGTCGTCTCCGACGAAAGCAGTGTGCAGGCGCTGGCGGACATTGAAGCGCTGGTGGACGGCTACGACTACTGCACATATTCCGACGTTGGCAACGATGACAACGCCACATTGCAGGGGGAAATGACCACCATTCTGATCGTCGCGGTGATCATCATTATCATTGTGCTGACCCTGACCTCCCGCTCCTACGCCGAGGTTCCCGTGCTGATGATCACCTTCGGCGTGGCGGCCATTCTGAACATGGGCACCAACTTCCTGCTTGGCACCATCAGCTTCATTTCCAATTCCGTAGCTGTGGTCTTACAGCTGGCGCTGGCCATTGACTACGCCATCATCCTGTGCCACCGCTTCACCGACGAGCGGGAGACCCGCACCGCCCGGGACGCCTGCATCACCGCTCTGAGCAAGGCCATCCCGGAGATCAGTGCCTCTTCCCTGACCACGGTGTCCGGCCTTGCGGCACTGGGCTTCATGGAATTTAAGATCGGTCTGGACATGGCGCTGGTTCTGGTGAAGGCCATTCTGTTCAGTCTGCTGTCCGTGTTCACCCTGATGCCGGGACTTCTGATGCTGTTCAGCCCGCTGATGGATCGCACCCGCCACAAAAAGCTCCTGCCCAATATCACGCCCGTCGGCAAATTCGCTGTGAAGACCCGGCGCGTTGTGCCGCCGCTGTTCGCGGTTCTCCTGGTCGGTGCATTCATTCTGTCCAGCCGCTGCCCCTTTGTTTACAGCTATAACAACATCGAGACCGCGAACATGAACGAGCGTCAGGCGGCCTATTTCAAAATCCAGCACACCTTCGGCGCAAACAACATGGTGGCGCTGGTGGTTCCCAGCGGCAACTACGATGCAGAGAAGAGCATCCTTGAGGAACTGGACACCCGCCCAGAGGTCAAAAGCACAATGGGTCTTGCCAACATCGAAGCCATGGACGGCTACACCCTGACGGACAGCCTCACCCCCAGAGAGCTTTCCGAGCTTGTGGGCATGGATTATGAGGTCATGCAGCTTCTCTATTCCGCCTACGCCGTGGAGAATAACCAATACGGAGAATTTGTGCAGGGGCTGGACAAATACAAGGTTCCTTTGTTCGATATGCTGATCTTCCTGAAAGACCAGCTGGACTCCCATAATATTTCTCTGGACGACATGGACGAAGCGTCTCTGGACGATATTTTCTCCCAGCTGGACACCGCTCAGAAGCAGCTGAAAAGCGACCGCTACAGCCGGATGGTTGTTTACCTGAATCTGCCGGAGGAAAGCGACGAGACCTTCGCGTTCCTGACGGAAATGCGGAACATTGTGGGGAAATACTACGACAGCGATTACTACGTCGTCGGCAACTCCACCAGCTCCCGCGACCTGTCGTCCTCCTTCGTCAAGGACAATTTGGTGATCTCCATTCTGTCCTCCCTGTTTGTCATTCTGGTGCTGCTGTTCACCTTCCAGTCGGCGGGACTTCCTATCCTGCTGATCGCCTGTATCCTGGGAAGCGTCTGGATCAACTTCTCCATCCCCACCCTGACCAATCAGCCGCTGTATTTCCTTGGTTACCTCATCGTGCAGTCCATTCAGATGGGCGCGAACATCGACTACGCCATCGTCATTTCCAGCCACTATCAGGAGCTGAAGGCCACGATGCCCCATAAGGAGGCCATTGTGGAGGCGCTGAACGCCTCCTTCCCCACCATCTTCACCTCCGGCACCATTCTGTCCGCCGCCGCTCTGCTGATCGGCAACATCTCCACCAACCCCGTTATCTCCATTCTCGGCACCTGCCTGGGGCGGGGCACGATCATTTCCATCGTCATCGTTCTTGGCATTCTGCCCGCCATTCTCGTGCTCAGCGACTCCATCATCAACCGCACCACCTTCAAGATGAAGGGCATCGAGCTGCCCACCAGAACCGCCAGCGGCACCATGTACGTCAGCGGCCATCTGCGGGGTCAGGTCAGCGGCGTGCTGGACGGCGAATTCACCGGCACCATCCGGGGCGACATGAACGCCATCGTCTCCACCAATACCAAAGTCAAAAAGCTGGATGATTCCGACGCGGAAGGAGAAGAAGACAATGCGTAACCTGATGAAACGAATTTCCGCGCTCCTGCTGTGTCTGCTTCTCGTTCTCAGCCTGCCGGTAACGGCGCTGGCCGCAGAAACGTCAGAAACTGAGAAGACGCAAGCCGCCGAGAAAGGAACGACTCTGCGTGTCTTCCGGCGGCAGCAGTTTCTGGAACTTGCGGAAAACTGCCGCCTGGACAGCTACAGCCGGAACTTGAGTGTGGTTCTGCTGACGGATATTGACCTTACAGGCGTAGATTTTGCAGGGATTCCCATTTTCTGCGGCAATTTTGACGGCAACGGTCACACCATCTCCGGCCTCAGCATCACGCAGGACGGCTCCAACATGGGACTTTTCCGCTATGTTGACGCTTCCGCGCTCATTCAGAACCTCACGGTCTTGGGAGAAATCATCCCCGACGGGAGCCGCAGCGCCGTAGGCGGCATTGCCGGACACAATGCCGGTAAAATCCAGAACTGCTTCTTTGACGGCACGGTTTCCGGCTCGGATGACGTGGGCGGCATCGCCGGCATCAACGCCATCACCGGTATCATCGACGGCTGCCATTCCAAAGGCGTCATCACCGGCGACCACCGGGTCGGTGGCGTCGTGGGAAATAACCTTGGCGTTATCCGCAGCTGCAACAACCGCTCTGCGGTCAACACCACCGCCGAGGAAAATCAGGTCAAGCTTTCCGACATTTCCCTCAGCACCATCACTGGAAGCGAATCCGTCAGCACCGTAACGGACATCGGCGGTATCGCCGGTACCAGCAGCGGCGTCATCCGCCAGAGCAAAAACCGTGGCAACGTGGGCTATCAGCACATGGGCTACAACGTCGGCGGCATTGCCGGAACCCAGACCGGGTATCTCTACAAATGTGAAAACTTTGCTCAGGTTTATGGCCGCAAGGAAGTGGGCGGCATCGTCGGCCAGATGGAGCCGACCACCTTCATCGAGTACACCGAGGACACAATGCAGATCCTCCAGTCCCAGCTTGGCACCGTAAGCAATCTGACGGGACAGGCGTTCTCCACCATTCAGGACGGCAATTCGGACATGGGCGTTCAGGTGGACGACCTCTACAATTCCCTCGTGGATGCCAAGGACGCTCTGGATACCCTGCTGCCCAACGGGGATGACCCCTATCCCCCCGACCGGGACACCATCGACGCGGCCATCAACAACGCCAACAGCAGCCTTGCCGCCGCCGGTTCCTCTCTGTACGCCATCATGGATTCCGTCAACGACACGGCGGATTCCCTCAGCCGCATCATGCGCTCCATTGCCGGGCAAATCAGCGCCATGAGCGCCACCGTTGGCAACGCCTCCCAGAATCTGGGCGGCACCATTGAGGACATTTCCGACCGGGACACCGCAGAAATTCTCTCCGGCAAGGTGGAAAAATGCACCAATTCCGGTGCGGTTCTGGGCGACCTGAACGCAGGCGGCGTCGTGGGTGCCATCGCCTATGAAAACCGCCTGGACCCGGAGAACGATCTGCAAATCGGCGGGGACAACTCCATGAACTTCGACACCCAGCTGCGCGCCGTGATCCTCGGCTGTGAAAACAGCGGACGCGTTACGGTGAAGCGCCAGAACGTGGGCGGCATCGTGGGCTGGATGGCACTGGGACTTACGAAGGACTGTCTCAGCACCGGCAGCATTGACGCGGAGGATGCCGACTATGTAGGCGGCGTCGTGGGCAAGAGCAGCGGCTATGTCCGCCAGTGCAGCGCCAAGGCCGACATTACCGGAAACGCCTATGTGGGCGGCATCGCGGGCGAGGGGCTTACCGTCACCGACTGCCGCAGCATGGTGCAGCTCACCGGCTCCGAGAAGACCGGCGCGGTTCTGGGTATGCGGGGTGAACGCACCGGATTCCTCAAGGACAATACCGACGACAGCGAGAAGACTGACGAAGAAACCGTCACCGGGAACTACTACTTTACCGTCGGCTCCGACATCGGCGCCATTGACGGCGTCAGTTATGCTGACACCGCTCAGCCCCTTTCTCACGACGATTTTGTCACGCTGGAAGGGCTTGACCCGATCTTCAAAGTCATTTCCGTCCGCTTCGTCTATGACGACGGTATGATGCACACCGTCACCCTCACCCCCGGTGAGGCGCTGTCTCCCAGCAGCATTCCCAAGCTGCCCGAAAAGACCGGCTATGTCGGCCATTGGGACGGCCTTGCGGACGCCGACCTGTCCGACATCCGCTTTGATATTTCCTTCCAGGCGGTGTACACCCCGGAATGGGAAACGGTACAGAGCGAAGCGCTTGGCGAAAGCAATCTGCCCACGCTGCTGGCACAGGGTCAGTTCTCCAGTGATGCCGTCATCCAGCTGAGCAGGATGGGAAAGGGCCCCGCTCCGGGCGTACACGATAAATTCCTGGAGGGCTACGCCTTTACTCTCCCCGCCGGGACTGCCGATACGCTGCGCTATTTGCCGCAGGCCCAGCAGGAAAACGTCCGGGTCATGGTGCAGGGCGCGGACGGAAGCTGGCGGGAGGTTTCCCACACGAAGGACGGCAGCTATCTGGTCTTTGCCATCGAGGATGGCGACCAGAGCTTCTGCCTGATCGGGTCAATGGAAAAAGCAGTCTCCTGGGAACCCGCCGCCATCGCCGGAGGCGCAGCCGTGGTCGTACTGCTGGCGGTCATTCTTCTGCTTTGCCGTCACCGCAAAAAGAAAAAAGCCGCAAAGGCGGAAGCTTCTGCCGCAAACGAAAACACCTGACTTTCGGGTCGGTCACCATTTTCTGGTGGCCGACCCATTCTTTTTGTAAAGAAACGGTTAAATTTCTCCATTCATTCACACTTTGTTTACAACACATTTGCTATAATACGGAATACCTTTTTGTGTAATTATAACAAAACTCAGAGGATGGAGAGACAGACCATGATTACATATCGCGCCGGTATCGACATCGGCTCAACCACCGTCAAGCTTGTGCTGCTGGACGAAAACGGAGAAATCCTGTTTGGACAGTACCGCCGCCACTGCGCCCATACCCAGCAGACACTGCGGCAGCTCCTTGCCGAAGCGCGGGAACAGGTCGGCCCCTGCCTTTTGCAGGTGAAGATCACAGGCTCCGGCTCCATCAATCTCGGCAAGGCCATGGGCATCGGCTTCGTGCAGGAGGTAGTGGCTGTCGCTTCCGCATTGCAGGCCGTCGCGCCCCAGACCGATGTGGCCATTGAGCTGGGCGGTGAGGACGCCAAAATCATTTATTTCCGGGGCGGACTGGATGAGCGGATGAACGGCGTCTGCGCAGGCGGCACCGGCTCCTTCATCGACCAGATGGCCTCCCTGCTCCAGACCGACGCCGCCGGACTGAACGCACAGGCCGAGCACTATCAGGAAATCTATCCCATTGCCGCCCGCTGCGGCGTGTTTGCGAAAACCGATATTCAGCCCCTCATCAACGAGGGCGCGACCACCGCCGACCTGGCCGCATCCATTTTTCAGGCCGTGGTCAATCAGACCATCTCCGGCCTTGCCTGCGGCAAGCCCATCCGGGGCTGTGTCGCGTTCCTGGGCGGACCTCTGCACTTCCTGCCCGAGCTGAAAAAGGCCTTTATCCGAACCCTGAAGCTCACCCCCGAGACCACCGTCGACCCGGAGAATTCCCATCTGTTCGCCGCCATGGGCGCGGCGCTGGAATCCGGCGACGCCGAAGCCGTCAGCATGGACGGCCTGATCGACCGGTTGGACAAGGGCGTGGAAATGGCCTTTGAATTAAAGCGCCTTGACCCCCTGTTTGCCACCCGGGAAGACCATCAGGCGTTCTGCGCCCGGCACAGCAAGGCCGTTGTCCGCCGGGAGAGCCTGTCCGGGTATCGGGGTGACTGCTTCCTCGGCATCGACGCCGGTTCCACCACCACGAAGGTGGCGCTCATCGGCAGCGACGGTCAGCTTCTCTTCTCCTACTACGCCAACAATCAGGGCAATCCCATCCGCACCGCCATGGAGGCCATGGCACGGCTCCGGGAAGAGCTGCCCGAGGGCGCGCACATCGCCCGTTCCTGCTCCACGGGCTACGGAGAATCCCTCCTGAAATCCGCTTTCTGCTTAGACGAGGGCGAGGTGGAGACCATCGCCCACTGCACCGCCGCCGCGTTTTTTGACCCGGAGGTGGACTGCGTGCTGGACATCGGCGGGCAGGACATGAAGTGCGTCAAGCTGAAAAACGGCAGCGTAGACACCATATTGCTGAACGAAGCCTGCTCCTCCGGCTGCGGCTCCTTCATCGAGAACTTCGCCAATTCCCTGGGCTACAGCGCCGAGGGCTTTGCCAAAGAGGCGCTGTTCGCCAAAAATCCCATCGACCTTGGCACCCGATGCACCGTGTTCATGAATTCCAACGTCAAGCAGGCGCAAAAAGAGGGCGCTACGGTGCAGGATATCTCCGCGGGACTTGCCTACTCCGTCATCAAGAACGCCCTTTACAAGGTCATCAAGCTGGCCGACCCCGCCGACCTGGGCAAACACATCGTGGTGCAGGGCGGCACCTTCTACAACCAGGCGGTGCTTCGCGCCTTTGAGAAAATCGCCGGTGTGGAGGCTACCTGCCCCGACATTTCCGGCATTATGGGTGCCTTCGGTGCGGCGCTGGTAGCGCGGGAACGCTATCACGGTCAGGAAAGCACTACCCTTCCCCTGAACGACATCCTGAATCTGACCTACACCACCTCCACCACCCGCTGCGGCGGCTGCTCCAACCGGTGTATGCTGACCATCAACAAATTCCCCGGCGGACGCCGCCACGTCACCGGCAACCGATGCGAAAAGGGTCTGGGCGGCGCGGGAACCGGGCGGAAAGGTCCCAACGTGATGGCCTATAAGCTGAACCGGATGTTCGACTATCCCCCGCTGGAAAATCCCATCCGGGGCGTCATCGGCATCCCCAGAGTGCTGAATATGTACGAAAACTACCCCTTCTGGGCAACATTCTTCCGGGAACTGGGCTTCCGGGTAGTCCTCTCCCCCAAGTCCAACCGGAAAATCTACGAGCTGGGCATGGAGTCCATCCCCTCGGAATCCGAGTGCTACCCCGCCAAACTCTCTCACGGCCACGTCCAGTGGCTCATCAATGAAGGCGTCAAGACCATTTTCCACCCCTGCGTGTTCTACGAGCATCAGGAGACCCCCGGCGCGCAGAATCACTACAACTGCCCCATCGTGGTCTCCTACCCGGAGAATCTGAAAAACAACGTGGAAGCCGTCGCCGACGGCGAAGTCCGCTACATCCGCCCCTTCCTCGCCTTCACCAGCGAGAAAATCGCCGCCGACCGGCTGGCCGCCCTGTGCAAGGAAGAATGGGGCATCGGCGCCAAAGAAGTCCGCGCTGCCGTCCACAAGGCATGGGAAGAACAGCAGCACGCTAAGGCCGACGTCCGGGCGGAGGGGCAAAAGGCGCTGCAATGGATGGCGGAAAATCACGCCCGGGGCATCGTTCTCGCGGGCAGGCCCTACCACATCGACCCTGAGATCAACCACGGCATTCCGGAAATGATTGCCTCCTACGATCTCGCCGTCCTCACCGAGGACTGCCTGCCCATCGATTTCACCCCCGAACGCCCCCTCCGGGTCAACGACCAGTGGGTCTACCATTCCCGGCTGTACAGCGCGGCGGAATTTGTACGGAATCGGGAGGATCTGGAGCTGATCCAGCTGAATTCCTTCGGCTGCGGTCTGGACGCTGTCACCACCGATCAGGTGTGCGAAATTCTGGAGGGCAGCAACAAGCTCTACACCGTCCTGAAAATCGACGAGGTAAACAATCTGGGCGCTGCCCGTATCCGCATCCGCAGTCTGCTTGCCGCCATGAACCAGCGTCAGGCGCGGGGCATCCGCCCCCAGCCCAAGCCCGCCGCTTATCACCGGTCGGAGTTCACCAAGGAAATGTACCAATCCGGCTACACCATCCTCGCCCCCCAGATGAGCCCCATTCACTTTGACCTGCTGGAGCCGATCTTCAAAAAGTACGGCTATCACATCGAAGTGCTTGCCAACGACAACCGCGCCGCCATCGACATGGGGCTGAAATTCGTGAACAACGACGCCTGCTTCCCCTCCATCACCGTGGTGGGGCAGATCATGGACGCGGTGCTTTCCGGGAAATACGATACGGACAAGCTGGCCGTGATGATGACCCAGACCGGCGGCTGCTGCCGGGCGAGCAACTACGTGGGCTTCATCCGCCGGGCGCTGGACAAGGCGGGACTGGGGCATATCCCGGTCATCTCCCTGAACGCCAACGGCATGGAGACCAACGAGGGCTTCAAGCTCTCCCCCGGCCTTCTGTTCACCGCCCTGCGGGGCGTGGTCTACGGCGACCTGTTCATGCGTTGCCTGTACCGGGTACGTCCCTACGAGAAGGAGAAGGGCTCCGCAAACGCCCTTCATCAGAAATGGCTGGAAATCGCCATCGATTCTCTGGTGAACAGCAAGAGCAAGTGGTCGTACAAGGCGGTTTGCAGCGGCATTGTGGAAGCCTTTGATGCACTCCCCATTGACGAGACTCTGCACAAGCCCAGAGTCGGCGTGGTGGGCGAGATTCTGGTCAAGTACATGCCTCTCGCCAACAACCATCTGGTCGATCTGCTGGAAGCCGAGGGAGCGGAGGCCGTGGTGCCTGACCTGATGGATTTCCTGAACTACTGCGTGTACAATGGCGATTACAAGCATGAATTCTTAGGCGCGGGCTGGACAAGCGCCGCCACGGCAAAGCTCGGCGTGGACACCATCCGCCTGATTCGCAAGCCCGCCCTGGACGCGCTGGAAAAGAGCCGCCGATTTGAGCCGCCCATGCCCATTGAGCAGGTGGCGGAGCTGGCAAAGCCCTTCCTCTCCATCGGCAACCAGTACGGCGAAGGGTGGTTCCTCACGGGAGAAATGGCGGAGCTGGTTCTCTCCGGCACGCCCAACATTGTGTGCATCCAGCCCTTCGCGTGCCTGCCCAACCACGTTGTGGGTAAGGGCGTCATCAAGGCGCTGAAAAAGGCCTATCCCCAGTCCAACATCGTAGCCGTGGACTACGACCCCGGCGCGTCGGAGGTCAATCAGCTCAACCGCATCAAGCTGATGCTGTCCACCGCGAAAAAGCGTCTGGCCGAGGAAGAAGCCGCCGCAGTATAAGTTTAAGGCAGGACACCGAATTGGTGTCCTGCATTTTGCTTATTCAAAAGGAACATAGTAATACGGCTTACTCACCCGTTTGCCCTGATCGTTCAGTTCGCTGCCGTTGTAGAAGCTCACGCCTGCGATCTGTTCCGGGTCGAGAACCATGTTCAGGGTATGCTCGATGCACGTGTACGTGTGGCTGTCAGCATCCCAGGAACCGCTGCCGTCGCCGTAAGGCCGGATGTCGGTTCCGTCTTTTAAGCGGATGCTCGCCGGGGTCGGCGACCAGCCCGTTTTCTCCGTAAAATCAACATCGTCCGTATATTCATCCCCCAGCCGGAAGGCGAACCTCATGCTGTACTGGCCGATTTCCGCCTCAAGGAGTGTTACGTCCCACTGTTCTCCGACCTTGGCGTTGGGCGTCCACTTTTTCGGTGCCTCCGTGGTGCCTTCCAGCGTCCAGCGCAGCTCCCAGTTGCCGGGGGTAGTCATGATATCCTCGTCTTCAAACTTCTCGCCCTGAATTCCGAAGCCGGTGAAGGTCACGGCCATTTCTTTTCCGAACAGGCTCTCATCCGGAGAGAATGCAAAATCGATGCTGAATTCAATGCTTCCGTCGGCCAGCTGATAGTCCAGAAGCAGCTGTTGGTCTTCTCCCACCCGGGGAACCGGCTGGCCGTTCTTGACATATGTGGGATTGTGGTCGGCATCCCAGAGCACACCGTCAAAAAACTGAGCGCCCCAACTCATGGGCATCACTTCTCCATCCACCCGGTAGTCCCACCATGCCCAGGGCGCCTGCCCTTCTTCCAGCTGTAAACCCTCAATGCGGAAAATGGCTCTGCAGCCGTACTGATCCATCAGCGTCTGGGCGAGGGTGACGGTAATGCCGTTGTCCGTTGCGGAAACGGCTTCCTTTTTCCCGTTCTTCGTCTCGGTGGGGGTCACGGACAGGCCGCTCTTCTCCGCCTGCTTTTTGACCTGCTCGGAGATCTGCGCAGTGCCGCCGGTGTTTCCGTACTGCATGGTCGCCGTCCAGCGGGTGATGGCTGCCGCCGCCGTCATGGTGGCCATAATCAGCGCCGCCGCCAGAATGAGCAGCAACTTTTTCTTGCCGAAGCCCCTTGCTTTTCCCTTTCCGAATGTTCCGAATTCCGATTCCTCGATCAGTTCCGCATCCAGATTCTGAATGCCCTGCAGCATATCCTTGCCTGTCATACCTGAAAACCCTCCTTTTTTAAGTAAACCGCCAACTTTTCCCGCATCCGGGACAGCCGCATCAGCACGGCGCTCTGGCTGATCTCGTAGCGCAGAGCAATTTCGCTGACGCTGTCGCCGAACCAGTACCGCCGGACGAAGATCATCCGGTTGTCCGCCGTCTGCCTCCATAGAAAGCTGCCCACCAACCGGCTGATCTCGGCGCTTCTCACATCCGTTTCCTGCCACTGGCCGGGGATACATTCCTCCATCTCCTGGGTCAGCGCAACGACCTCGGCCTTGCGCTTTGCCGCGTTGTTCCAGTCCAGCCGGTCAAAGGCGAAGTGGCGGCAGATTTTTGCGAGATAGGCAAAAAAGTGAACCGGTTTCGTGGGAGGAATGGTGTCCCACGCCTTGAAGTAGGTGTCATTGACACACTCCTGGGCGTCCTCCCTGCTTCCCACAATATTTTCTGACAGCCTTGTGAGCTTCGCGCCATACCGGTCGTCCGTCTGCCGGATGGCGTCTTCGTTTCGGGTGAAGAACAGCTGTATGATTTGTTCATCATTCATTCAACGCACCTCCTGTGTTTTGTCCTTCACCCTGATAGAAGGATTTTCAACTCAAAACCTAACACATTTCGCCGAAATTCTCAAGATTTTCTTTGTGGACGCGAAAAGGCGGCGTGGCCGAAGCCACGCCGTCCTGCAAAAATTCAGACATATTTATTTTGCCAGCAGCTTTTCCAGCGCCGCAAGACGCAGGCTCAGACACAGCACCTCCATGGCCTTTTCCAGCTCCGCCACCGGGGGCAGGCTGGGGGCAATGCGGAGGTTGGAATCCTCCGGGTCGTTGCGGTAGGGGTAAGTCGCACCGGCGTTGGTCAGCACCACACCGGCCTCCTTGCACAGCGTCCAGACCCGCTTTGCCGTGCCGGGCATGGCGAACAGGCTGACGAAATAACCGCCCTTGGGGTCGTTCCAGTGGGCAATGTCCAAAGGCTTGATCTCCCGGTTCAGCCATTTTGCCACGCACTCAAATTTCGGCGCCATGACGGAGGCGTGGAGCTTCATGATCTCCAGCGTGTGCGCCTTGTCCTTAAGAAAACGCACATGACGCAGCTGGTTGACCTTGTCGTAGGAGATCATCTGCACACCGAAAATGCCGGTGAAATAGCAGATATTGGCCTCGCTGGCGGCCATGCAGGAAATGCCGCCGCCGGCAAAGGTGATCTTGGAAGTGGACGCGAACTCGTAGACCATATCCGGCCGTCCCGCCTCGTCGCACAGGGAAAGTATGTCCGGGAACGGGACGTAGTCGCCCTCAAACTCGTGGACGCCATAGGCGTTGTCCCAGATGATGGCAAAGTCCGGGGCGGCGGGCTTCAGGTGGGCAAAGCGGCGGATGGTCTCGTCGGAGTAAATGATACCGTCGGGGTTGGAGTATTTGGGAACCGTCCAGATGAGCTTGACCTGGGGATCCTTCACCAGCTCCTCCACCATGTCCATGTCCGGACCCTCGGGGGTCATGGGAACGGGAATCAGCTCCGCGCCGAAGAACTCGCCGATCTGGAAATGCCGGTCATAGCCGGGGGCGGGGCAGAGAAATTTTACCTTTTCCTCCCGGCACCAGGGCTTGGGACTGTGGAGCAGACCGTGGGTATAGGCGCGGGACACCACGTCGAACATCATATTCAGAGAAGCCGCGCCGCCGACGAACACCTGATCCGCCTTGCAGCCCAGCACGTCCGCCCAATAGGCACGGGCGCTGGGAATACCCGCCAGCTCGCCATAATTCCGGGCGTCCACGCCGTCATCGTAGCAATCCTCAGGGGTTTGCAATACAGTCAGCAGGCCGCTGACCATGTCCAGCTGTTCCGTCGCGGGCTTGCCCCGGGCCATGTTCAGCTTCAGCCCCTGCGCCTTGCAGGCTTCGTAGGACGCCAGCACGCTGCCGTATTCACGTTCCAGTTCTTCCCGGGTCATGCAGGAATAGGGAGTCATATCGATCATCCTTTCGGCATTTTGACAAGTTTTACGTGTATATTATATGTCTGAATCCCCAAAAATGCAACATCAGATTGGTCAAAAATTCATTTTTCGTCTCAAAAGTCAAGAAATCTGTGAAATGCACAAAGTTTCCTGCACACGATAAATCGTTTTACTGCATATTTTCGCACAAAAACGGCGTGACCGAACCCGGTCACGCCGTCTTCCGTTATTTTGCTGCTTTCTTCGGGGCTGCGGGTGTTTCGGGAAGAATCACCTTTTCCTTCAGCACGAAGCCGGTTCTCGCGGGGATGTACAGCTCAATGTAGTCCCTGCCATCAAAACGCTTGGTAGCGTAGGTCTTTTCCGCCACGTTTCCGAAGCCGCCGTACTTTTCGTCGTCAGTGGACAGAACCACCGTATACTCCCCCGGCTGGCGAACCGGGATGAGAACGTTGTTCAGGGAGTTGCCAAAGTGGAAGTTGAACACAAACACCAGTCCGTGCCGGTAGTAAGCAAGCGTCTGCTCCGGCGCTTTCATCAGCAGCAGGTCTGCCATGCGCTGGTCGAAGATCCGGTTCTCCTTGGTCAGGTGAACCATATCCTCGTCAAAGTCGCCCAGCCACTGGTATTTGAGCATCCCGTTGTCCTTCAGGCTCCACTGGCGGCGGCAGTAGTGGAAGCTCCAGCCGTTGCCCTCCCGGGGGAAGTCGATCCATTCGGGATGGCCGAATTCGTTGCCCATGAAGTTGAGATACGCTTCTCCGCCGCCGGAAAGGGTGAACAGGCGGATCATCTTGTGCAGGGCAATGGCGCGGTCGATCACGGGGTTGTGGCAGTCCTTGTTCATGTCGGTGTACATGTTCGCCCCGGCCAGGCGGAAGATCATCGTCTGGTCGCCCACCAGCGCCTGATCGTGGGACTCCACGTAGGCCACGGTCTTCTCTCCGGGGCGGCGCAGGCACATGCTGCCCCACATCTTATTGATGTCCCAGAATTCGTCCTGCCCCTTCACTGCCTTGATCCACATATCCGGCAGACCCATGCCCAGCCGGTAGTCAAAACCGATGCCGCCGTCCTCAATGGGCAGGCACATGCCGGGCATACCGGACATATCCTCGGCGATGGTGATGGCCATGGGGTTCACCTGACGGATCAGCTCGTTGGCAAGCTGCAAGTACGTCACCGCTTCGGTGTCGGTGTTGTAGGAAAAATACTTGCTGTCGGAGGTGAAGTCCGTGCCCAGAGCATGGTCATGGTACAGCATGGAGGTCACGCCGTCGAAGCGGAAGCCGTCAAAATGATACTCCGTCATCCAGAATTTCAGGTTGGACAGCAGGAAGTGAATGACGCCGGTCTTGCCGTAGTCAAAGCACTTTGTGCCCCAGGCGGGATGGTCGCCCTTGGGGCCGTCGTGGAAGAACTGCCAGGTGGTGCCGTCGAACATATTGATTCCCTCGGCGGTATTCTTGACGGCGTGAGAATGCACCACATCCAGCAGCACCCGGATGCCCATGGCGTGGGCCTTGTTCACCAGATATTTCAGGTCTTCCGGCTTTCCGAACCAGGAGGAAGCGGCGAAGAAATTGCTTACCTGATAGCCGAAGGAGCCGTAATAGGGATGCTCCATAATGGCCATGAGCTGGACAGTATTATAGCCCGCCCTGTGGATTCTCGGCAGGATGTTGTCGGCAAATTCCCGGTAGGAGCCGACCTTGCCCTCTTCCTGCGCCATGCCGATGTGGGCTTCATAGATATACAGCTCGTCCTCGCCGGTAAAGCCCTTGTCCGTCCAGTCGAAGCTCTTCCGGTCGTCCACCACCTCGCACTCGAAGGTGATGGTCTGCTTGTTCTGCACCACCCGGCGGGCATACAGGGGGATGTGCTCCGTGCGGGTCAGGTTGGCGTCCACCACGGTTTTGACCTTGCAGCCGTCCCACAGGGCGTCGTCGCCGGGGAGGTACAGCTCCCAGTTTCCGTTCCCGAGATTCGTCAGCGGATGGGAAGTCTGGTTCCAGCCGTTGAATTCGCCCTCCAGATACAGCTGGTAGGCGCTGGGCGCCCACTCCCGGTAGTACCAGCCGCCATCCACGTGATGGAAGCCAAAGTACATATGGGCATTGGCAAAATCGTTCAGGGTCTGTCCTTCGGACAAAATACGCTTTTTGGCCGAACGGTACAGGTGCATCCGCAAATCAATATCCCCGGAGAAAGGCTCAAGCTGGGGATTCAAATTCAAAATACGATACATAGCGTCTCCTTTTCCGCGCAAGTCACGTCTGTATGAACAAAAGGGTCATCCCTTTGCCCTTATTTTAGGATAATCGGTTGGCTCTGTCAAGGACTTTTCATTCTTTACAATTTGCTTCACTATTTGATTTTCATTTTACATACCGGAGATTTTGGAATTTACAATGGGTTGGTATCATGAAGCCGTAGGATAAATCCCAAGTACATCAAAAATAAAACCTATAAGGAGAAGTAAGATTATGAAAAAAGTCATTTCCATCGCACTGATTGCTATGCTTGTTGTCGCCATGGCCGGCTGCTCTCAGAGCCAGCCCGCCCCCACCGCCGCTCCTGCCGAGACCCCGGCACAGACGGCCGCCGCTCCCCAGACCGAAGCCCCCGCAGCTGCCGCCGCCCTCTCCGGCACCGTCGCCACTGACGGCTCCACCTCCATGGAGAAGGTCATCGGCGCTCTGGGCGAAGCCTTCATGGAAGCAAACTCCGGCGTAAACTTCACCTATAACCCCACCGGCTCCGGCTCCGGCATCACCGCCGTGTCCGAAGGCCGCTGCGACATCGGCCTGTCCTCCCGTGCGCTGAAGGATTCCGAGGTTGAATCCGGCCTGGTCGGCACCGTTCTGGCCTACGACGGCATCGCCGTGATCGTCAACCCCGCCAACACCGTGGAAGACCTGGACTTAGGGACCATCGCCAAGATTTACACCGGTGAGATCACCAACTGGTCCGAGGTCGGCGGCGCGGACGCCGAGATCGTTCTGGTCGGTCGTGAAGCCGGCTCCGGCACCCGCAGCGGCTTCGAGGAACTGACCGAAACCGTTGACAAGTGCCAGTACCGTCAGGAGCTGACCTCCACCGGCGACGTCATCACCGCTGTCTCCCAGAACCCCGACGCCATCGGCTACGCTTCCCTGGCCTCCGTCAAGGATTCCGTCAAGGCTCTGAAGGTCGCAGGCGTGACCCCCACCGAGGAAACCGTCAAGGACGGCACCTACCTCATCCAGCGTCCCTTCGTGCTGGTCACCAAGGAAGGCGTGGAGCTGAGCCCCGTCGCCCAGGCGTTCTTCGACTACGCCACCAAGGGTCAGGCCAATGACATCATCACCGCTTCCGGTGTGGTTCCCGCCAACGGCTAAAGCAAGCAAACAACGGCTCCCCCGTCCGGGGGAGCCAACTGCCGTTTTCTCAATTCGGTAAGTTTTGCAAGATGGTAAACCTTCTCGAAAGGCTGATAACATGAAACACAAATCAAACATTTTTGAGGCCGTCGTCCACGGTATTTTCCTGATTCTCGGACTGATCACCGTGGGCTGCGTGCTTTTGATCACCATATACTTAATCATCTCCGGCATTCCCGCCATCCGTCAGATCGGTCTGATTCCCTTCCTGTTCGGCAAGAAATGGGCGTCCACGGCGGCGCAGCCGGAATACGGCATTCTCCCCTTCATTCTCACCAGCGTCTACGGCACCTCCGGGGCTGTCATCATCGGCGTACCCATCGGATTTCTGACGGCGGTGTATCTGGCGAAAATGGCGCCGAAGCCCGTCAAGCGCTTTATGGAGCAGGCGGTCTCCATGCTGGCGGGCATTCCCTCCGTGGTTTACGGCCTTGTCGGCATGATGGTGCTGGTGCCGGGACTGCGGAAGCTCTTTCACATTCCCGACGGCTCCAGCCTGTTTGCCGCCATCATCGTCCTGGCCGTGATGATCCTGCCCTCCATCATCAAAATGTCCATCACCGCCCTGGAAGCAGTCCCGAAGGAATACGAGGACGCTTCCCTTGCCCTGGGCGCGACGCCTGAGGAGACCTACTTCCGTGTCTCCGTCCCTGCCGCAAAAAGCGGCATTGCCGCCGCCGTGGTGCTGGGCGTGGGCAGAGCCATCGGCGAGGCCATGGCCGTCATGATGGTGGCTGGCAACGTCCCCAATATGCCCACTTCCCTGTTTCAGAGCGTCCGTTTCCTCACCACCGCCGTGGCAAGTGAGATGTCCTATTCCAGCGGCCTGCAAAAGCAGGCGCTGTTCTCCATCGCGCTGGTGCTGTTCCTGTTCATCATGCTCATCAATGCCGCTCTGAATTTCTTCCTGAAGGGAGACAAAGCAAAATGATTTCCAAAAAACGAAAGCTGTTCCTCTGGACGGTTCGGGGCGGGATGTATCTCGCCACCGCGCTGACCGCCGGACTGACCCTGTTTCTCATGGTCTACGTTCTGGCAAAGGGCATCCCCAACATCACCTGGGAGCTGCTCAGCACCAAGCCGAGCTATCTTGCCGACCGCATCGGCATTCTGCCGGACATCCTCAATACCCTGTACATCATCATTTACACCCTGGTTCTGGTGCTTCCCCTGGGCGTGGGCGCGGCGATCTATCTGACGGAGTACGCCCACAACAAGAAGGTCGTCGCCGTCATTGAGTACGCCGCCGAGACCCTTTCCGGCATTCCCTCCATCATTTACGGTCTTGTGGGTATGCTTCTGTTTTCCAACAATATGGGTACTTCCCTGTTGGCGGGTGCGCTGACCCTTGTCATCATGAACCTGCCCACCATCATGCGCAACACCCAGGAAAGCCTGAAAACCGTGCCCCAGAGCTACCGGGAGGGCGCGTTCGGTCTGGGCGCGGGAAAGTGGCGGGTCATCCGCACGGTGGTGCTTCCCAACTGCGTGGACGGAATCGTCACCGGCTGTATTCTTTCCATCGGCCGCATTCTGGGCGAGTCCGCCGCGCTGCTGTTCACCGCCGGATTTGCCCATGTGGTGAACGGCTTCTGGGCTGCGAGAAACAGCGCGGGCGCGACATTGACGGTTGCCCTGTATGTCTACGCCAAGGAGCAGGGAGAATTCGGCGTCGCCTTCGCCATTGCCGCCATTCTGATGGTGCTGGCATTTCTCATTAACCTGTCCGCGTCTCTGGTAAGTAAGTATTATGGGAGGAAGAATCGAATTGGCTGATATTATTACCGCGAAAAATCTGTGCCTCTGGTACGGGGATACCCAGGCACTGAAATCCATCAACATCGCCGTCCCGGAGCACAGCATCACCGCCCTCATCGGCCCCTCCGGCTGCGGCAAATCCACATTCCTGAAAACCCTGAACCGCATGAACGACCTGATCCCCGGCGTGAAAATCACGGGGGATATGCGCTACGAGGGCAAGGACATTTTTCAGGCGGAGGTCAACAACCTGCGCAAGGAAGTGGGCATGGTGTTCCAGAAGCCCAACCCCTTCCCCATGAGCATTTATGACAACATCGCCTACGGCCCCCGCACCCACGGCATCCATAACAAGGCAAAGCTGGACGAGATCGTGGAGCGTTCCCTCCGGGACGCCGCCATCTGGGACGAGGTAAAAGACCGGCTGAAAAAGAACGCTCTGGGTCTTTCCGGCGGCCAGCAGCAGCGGCTGTGCATCGCAAGAGCTTTGGCAGTAGAGCCGAAGGTGCTTCTGATGGACGAGCCGACCTCCGCTCTTGACCCCATTTCCACCTTGAAAATTGAGGAACTGGCCGCGTCTCTCAAGAAAAACTACACCATCGTCATCGTTACCCACAACATGCAGCAGGCTGTCCGTATCTCCGATTACACCGCCTTCTTCCTTCTGGGCGAGCTGGTGGAATTCGGCGGGACGGAACAGATTTTCTCTCAGCCGCTGGACAAGCGGACAGAAGATTACATCACGGGGAGGTTCGGATAATGCGGGAATTATTTGAGGAGCAGCTTCTGCTGCTGAATCAGGAACTGACGGAAATGGGCGCGCTGTGCGAGGAGATCATCTCCCTTGCCACCCAGGCGCTGGGTTCCTACACGAAAGAGCTGGGGGAGAAGGTCTCCAAGGTCGGCGCGAAGATCGACGAGGAGGAGCGCACCATCGAGACCATCTGTATGCGTCTGCTTCTGCGCCAACAGCCGGTGGCGCGGGACCTGCGTGCCGTCTCCGCAGCGCTGAAAATGATCACGGACATGGAGCGGATCGGCGACCAGGCGGAGGACATTGTGGAGATCATCCCCTGCATGATCGCCCATCCCCATGAAGAATACCCCAAAATTCAGGAGATGGCGAAGGAGACCATCGCCATGGTCACGGACAGCGTGGACGCCTACGTCAAGCAGGACGTGTACCTCGCCAAAGCCGTGCAGATGCACGACGACGTGGTGGATAACTACTTCACCCGGATCAAGAGCGGTCTGATCGACATGATCGCCAAGAACCCCGACGAAGGAGAGTACGCCCTCGACCTTTTGATGATCGCCAAATACTTTGAGCGCATCGGCGACCATGCCACGAACATTGCCGAGTGGGTGGAGTTTTCCGTCACCGGCAGTCATAACGAATAAACCAGCCTTGTAATGGGTGTCCGTAAAGCAGTGAATGGAGCGCATCTGTACCGATACGCTCCATTTCTCATGCCAAAATGCGTAACCCCCCTTGGCTCTCCCTCTGGGAGAGCTGTCACCGCAGGTGACTGAGAGGGTATTGCACCCTCGCTTCCCCTCTCCGTCTTCGCTTCGCTCAGCCACCTCTCCCATAGGGAGAGGCAAGGGGTGCGCTTCAGTTTGCGGTGCCTTCCCTGCGTTGACATTTTTTCCGCAATGCGGTACAATGACCCCATAAAGGAGGTTTTCATCATGTACATTGCTTCTGAAACCCGATATGATTCCATGCCCTACAACCGCACGGGCAAAAGCGGCCTGAAGCTGCCCGCCGTGTCCCTCGGCCTGTGGCACAACTTCGGCGACACCGGCTGCTATGACACCATGCGGAAAATTTGCCGCACCGCTTTCGGCCACGGCATTACCCACTTTGACCTCGCCAACAACTACGGTCCCGCGGACGGCAGCGCCGAGCGGAATTTTGGCCAGATTCTGAAAGACGATTTGGGCGTCTACCGGGACGAGATCGTCGTCAGCACCAAGGCGGGCTATTATATGTGGCCGGGCCCCTACGGCGAATGGGGCAGCCGGAAATATATGCTTGCCAGTCTCGACCAGAGCCTGAAACGGATGGGTCTGGAATACGTGGACATTTTCTACCATCACCGTCCCGACCCCGACACCCCGCTGGAGGAGACCATGGGCGCCCTTGCCACGGCCGTCCAATCCGGCAAGGCGCTGTATGTGGGTCTTTCCAACTACGACGGCGAACGGATGGCACAGGCCGCGAAGATTCTGGAGGAAATGAGAGTTCCCTTCATCATCAACCAGAACCGCTACTCCATTTTCGACCGCACCATTGAGAAGAACGGCCTGAAGGATACCGCCGCCAGGCTGGGCAAGGGCATTATCGCCTTCTCCCCCCTGGCACAGGGTCTGCTGACCGACCGGTATCTGAAGGGCATTCCCGCCGACAGCCGCATTATGACCGACGGCCGCTTCCTGAAAGCGGGCGCTCTGACCCCCGAACGGCTGGAGCAGATCCGGAAGCTGAACGACCTTGCCGCCCAGCGTGGGCAGACGCTGGCGCAGATGGCGCTGAGCTGGGTTCTGCGGGACGGCATCGTCACCAGCGTTCTGGCAGGCGCTTCCCGCCCGGAACAGGTTCTGGACAACATCCAGGCGGCGCAGAACACCGCCTTTACCAGCGACGAGCTGGCGCTTATCGACAGCATCAGCCTGTAAAAACGTCAGAAATCCGCTGTTTTCGCAATCGAAAACAGCGGATTATTTTACATATTTGCGCCGATCTCCCGGATTTTCGCCCGGATGGCGAGCAGATCGTCGAATGTCTCCGGGCGCTTGGACACGTCCCGCAGCAGCGCCGACGGGTGGTATATCGCCGTCATCCAGACGCCGTTCCGCTCCACCCACTGGCCGTGCTGTCTCGTAATGCGGTAGTCCGGGTCGATCAGCCGTTTCGCCGCGATACGCCCCAGACAGACGATGATCTTCGGCTTTACCAGCGCCACCTGATTGCGCAGATAGCCGATGCAGGCGTCCTGCTCCGTTTCCAGCGGGTCACGGTTGTGGGGCGGGCGGCATTTGACGATGTTGGCGATATAGCAGTTCGTCTCCCGGCTCAGATCGATGATGCACAGCATATCGTCTAAGAGCTTGCCCGCCGGGCCGACAAAGGGCTGACCCTTCAAGTCCTCCTGTTCGCCGGGGCCTTCTCCCACGAACATGATGTCCGCGTCCTCTTTTCCCACGCCGAATACAACATTATGTCTCGTCTCGCACAGACCGCAGCGGGTGCAGTCGGCGCAGACGCTTTTCAGTCCGTTCCAGTTCAGCATCGTTATCGGCTCCTTCTGCGTTCCGCCCGTCTCCGGCGGCGCTGGGCGCGGATGCGGGAGCGCATAAAGGAATTGAAGGCCAGATACGCGCCCACAAGTCCCAGGCCGATCACGCAGATGGTTCCGATGGTGGACAGCACCCCGGAGCCGCTTGCCGCTCCCTTCTCTCCGTTGGCGCGGACGGACACGCCGGTATCCCCGGTTGCCCGGACATCCGACATGGCGTACAGCTCCACTTCCGTGACGCAGGAATTCTGATACCAGACCTCCAACTTGGCGATCTGATCGTCCTTCTTGATGGGTGCGGTCAGGCCGCCGCCCTCCACGGTGTAGTTCATGACGTAATTTCTCATCTGAACACCGGCGGGAACCACCGTATCCACATCCGTGAAGGACTGTCCCACCGCCTGGCACTCGCCGCCGGACACCGGCCACTGGTTCACCGCCATGCCGTCGTAAATAATGCGGTTGACCTTGTAATTGTTGAAAACGTAATTGGCAAGCTCGGTCACTTCTTCAAAGTTGCCGTAAGACTCCACACTGCCCTTCTCGGTGGTCTTACGTGTGGCACCCAGAACCACGAACACAACCCGCATGTTGTTGTGTTCCGCCGTACATACAATGCTCGCACCGGAATTATCCGTATAGCTGGCAATGCCGCCGGTATAGCGGGAACTCATGAACTGGGGAACATTGTGGTTATCGACCAGGAAGTCCAGCGTTATCAGCTTGCGCACTTCGTTCACCAGATTGGTCTCGGGGATATCGTAGGTCGCCGTCTTGAAAATCTCCGCGAAAGTTTCATTTTTGGTCGCTTCCATGGTGATCTTCACCATTTCCCGGGCAGTGGTGTAGGATGTCGCCGTATCCAGGCCGGAAATATTGCCGAACTCCGTGCTGACGCAGCCCATCTGCTTGACCCGGGCGTTCATCATTTCCTTGAAGCGCTCGGTGGTGCCGGCCACATGCTCCGCCAGCGCCACGGCGGCATCGTTGGCGCCGATCATCAGCAGTCCGTGAAGCAAATCGTTCACGGTCAGCTGCTCGCCGCTTTTCAGGTTGGGCTTCATTTTCAGACTGCTTCCCGGCACCTTGGACTGGATGCCGTCGGAGCAGGTGACGATATCGTCCAGGTTGCTGTTCTCGATTACCACCAGCGCCGTGACCATTTTTGCCAACGTACCGGTGGGCAGCTTGGTGTCGGGGTTATAGGAGTAGATGACCGTCTCGGTAGTCGTCTCAAAGGCGAAGGCCGCCAGCGCCGTATCCAACCGGCTGTCGCTTCCCGCCAGGGGGCGCATACCGTTCAGGGTGCGGCAGCCGTTATCGATGCAGACCCGGCCGAAGGGGATCTGGGCAGCCTGCTGCTCAGTGGCCTGCGTCTCCTGGGCAGACGCGCCGGTTTCCGCGGCAGACGCCGGAACCGCCATCTGGCAAAGGAGCGCGGCGCACAGGAGCAAGCTTAGCAATCTCAATTTTTTCATATTTTCCCCTCAATATTTCTTCGCCGGACTTGTCCGGCGGTGAAAAGTCGTGTATAATGATGGAGATATTATAACAGCTTTTCCCCCTCTAGTCAATCCGGGAGGCAGATTCCCATGAAAAAACCACGGCTCAGCATTCTTCTCGCCGTAACCCTTCTTTTCGCCGTCTTCACCCTGGGCTTCTTTCTGGGCAGAAACGGCAATCACGGCAGCGTGGAACTGTCCGTTCCCGCCGTCATGCAGACGCTTCCGCCCCAGACCACCCTTCCGGAGCCGACCACCCCGGAAACCGTAGCCGTCACGTTTCCCATCGACATCAACCGGGCGGATGCGGAGCAGCTCACGGCGCTTCCCGGCATCGGGGAGGTTCTGGCCGGGCGCATCATTGCCTACCGGGAGGAAAACGGCAGCTTTCTTTCCACCGACGAACTACAGAACGTGGAGGGCATCGGGGAAAAGCGCTTGGACGCCATACTTGACCTTATTACAGTTGGAGGATGAAAATGAAAATTTTAGTGGTAGACGACGAAGCCCTTCTGGTAAAGGGCATTCGCTTCAATTTGCAGAACGAGGGCTACGAAGTCATCACCGGCAGCGACGGTCTGGAAGCCGTCCAGGCGGTGCAGACCCAGCACCCCGACCTGGTGGTGCTGGACGTGATGATGCCCAACATGGACGGTCTTTCCGCCTGCGCCAAAATCCGGGAGTTTTCCGACGTGCCCATCATCATGCTCACCGCCAAGGGCGACGACATGGACAAGCTCATCGGCTTTGACCACGGGGCGGACGACTACCTGACGAAGCCCTTCAACATCCTTGAGCTGAAAGCGAGGATCCGCGCCCTGCTGCGCCGCGCCGGACGTACCGAGGAAAAGGCCGCGGGAAACAGCCTGACCATCGGCACCATCACCCTGGACTTAGACGCCCGGAACGCCTATAAAAACGGCCAGCTGGCTGACCTGACCGCCAAAGAATTCGACGTCATCGAATTTCTCATGCGCAATCCCAACCGGGTCTACTCCCGGGAAGCGCTGCTGGACACCATCTGGGCTTACGAATACCGCAGCGACATCCGTACCGTGGACGTGCATATCCGCCGTCTGCGGGAAAAGCTGGAGGAAAATCCGGCGGAGCCGAAATACATTTTAACGAAGTGGGGCGTTGGCTATTATTTCCGCAAATAAAAAACCTGTTTTCCGGGGCTACGGCAACACCCAGTTCCGGTATGCCATGACCTATGTGGCGGTCACGCTGGTGGTGCTGGTTTTTCTGAATATCTACTGCTCCGGCGTCAGCCACAAGCTGTTCTACCAGAGCAAGGAATCCTCCATGATCGAAAAATGCCTGCTGGCTTCCGACGAAATTTCCACCCTGGAAGTGCTTAACAGCTCCACCGTCACCGGCATCGTCAATCAGCTGGAAAGCCTGAAGGTCACCCGGCTGGTGGTCACCGACCACAGCGGCGCGGCGCTGTACGACAGCAGCGGCACGTCCGTGGGCACCTACGTTCTGCTTCCGGAGGTTTTGCAGGCGCTTACCGTCAGCAAACAGGCGCCGGAGGGGAACAACGTCTTTACCTGGACGTATCACGACGGCATTACCGACTCCCGTGCGGCGACCCCCATCGTCTACTATGGCACCGTGGTGGGCTGCGTATACATGACGGAGTACGATACCACCCAGGGCGCGCTGATCAAATCCTTGCAGCAGACTCTTCTCCGCATTACCCTGATGCTGGAAATCATCGTCGCGGCCTTCTCCGTGGCCTTTTCCAACGCCTTTTCCCGGCGTCTGAACCGGATCATGGCCTCCATGCGTATTATCCGGGAGGGGGATTATTCCCACAAGGTGGACATGGGCGGCAGCGACGAGCTGACCGTGCTGGGGGAGGAATTCAACGACCTGACGGAGCGGCTGCAAACCTCCGAGCGCAAGCGCAGTCAGTTTGTCTCCGACGCCTCCCACGAGCTGAAAACGCCCCTCGCCTCCATCAAGCTGCTCACCGATTCCATTTTGCAGAACAACATGGACATGGACACGGTGAAGGAATTTGTAGCGGACATCGGCAACGAGGCCGACCGCCTGAACCGCATGACCGCCAAGCTTCTCTCCCTCACCAGAGCCGAAACCCCCCAGCCCCAGGAGAGCGAGATCATCTATATGGCGCCCACGGTGCAGCGGGTGGCGAAGATGCTTCGGACGAACGCCAGCTGGTCGGGTGTGACCTTCTGCCTGGAGCTGGACGAGGACACCCCCGTCCTGATTCTGGAAGACGACCTGTATCAGATCGTTTTCAACCTGATGGAAAACGGCATCAAATACAACCTGCCCGGCGGAACGCTGACGGTGCATCTTGGCCGTCAGGAAGACAACGCGGTGCTCACCGTCAGCGATACGGGCATGGGCATTCCCGAGGACGCGCTGGAACACATTTTCGAGCGGTTTTTCCGGGTGGATAAAG
This sequence comes from uncultured Oscillospiraceae bacterium, assembly GCA_934569225.1. Taxonomy (GTDB): domain Bacteria; phylum Bacillota; class Clostridia; order Oscillospirales; family Oscillospiraceae; genus Faecousia. The sequence continues at coordinate 54,846 of CAKTKC010000010.1, forward strand.
CCCGTTCCCGGAAAAGCGGCGGCAGCGGACTGGGACTTGCCATCGTCCGCACCATCGTCCAGCGCAACCGGGGCGAGATCGCCGTTTCCAGCACGGTGGGCAAGGGTTCCGTCTTTACCGTTACCTTCCCCGCCTTTGACACGGAGGTGGATAAGTCATGAAGCGGTTCCTGTGTCTTCTTCTCTGCCTGTGCCTGTTTCTGCCCGGCTGTTCCGGCGAGCTGATGAAGAACCCCGTCACCTTTTACTACCCCCGGCGGGAATACCAGTACGGCGCAGAGGACGGTGTGATCTCCAGCGAGCAGCGGGAGGCCTCCGGCCACACGGACGATCTGCGCTATCTTCTTTCCCTGTACCTGATCGGCCCGTCCAGCGACGAGCTGGTTTCTCCCCTGCCATGGGGTACACGGCTTCTTGGGGTCAGCCGGGAGGACGGCACCGTCACGCTGGAGCTGACGGACACCTCCTTCACCGCGACGGACACGGAATTCACCCTCGCCTGTGCCTGCCTGACCATGACCACCCTGTCCATCACCGGCGGGGACGAGGTCACCATCACCAGCGGCAGCCGGAGCGTCACCATGAGCCGGGACAGCCTGACCCTCATTGACGACAGCACCGCTTCCACAACGGAGGAAACCAAATGAAATTCATTTCCTGGAATACAAACGGCCTGCGCGCCTGTGTGGGCAAAGGCTTTCTGGACGCCTTCACCGCCCTGGACGCCGACTTTTTCTGCTTGCAGGAGACGAAGCTGCAAGCGGGGCAGATCGACCTTTCCCTGGAAGGCTACAGCCAGTACTGGAACTACGCCGAGAAAAAGGGCTATTCCGGCACCGCCATCTTCGCAAAGCAAGCCCCCGTCTCCGTGCGCTATGGTCTTGGACAGCCGGAGCTGGACACTGAGGGGCGGCTCATTACGCTGGAATACCCCGGCTTTTTCCTCATCACCTGCTACACCCCCAACGCCCAGCGGGGGCTTGCCCGCATCGACCACCGGTTAAAATGGGATGAAGCCTTTCGGGCATATCTCAGTGAGCTGGACAGGGAAAAGCCCGTCATCGCCTGCGGCGACCTGAACGTCGCCCACAAGGAGATCGACCTGAAAAATCCCGTCTCCAACCGGGGCAACGCGGGCTTCTCCGACGAGGAACGGGAGAGCTTCGGGCGGCTTCTGGACGCCGGGTTTACCGACTCCTTCCGCCGTCTCCATCCGGACGCCACCGGCGCGTACACATGGTGGAGCTACATGTTCAACGCCCGTGCAAACAACGCGGGCTGGCGTATCGACTATTTCCTCGTCTCCGACCGCATCGCGGACAAAATCACCGCCACGCCTATTTATTCGGACATTCTGGGTTCCGACCACTGCCCGGTGGGGCTGGAAATCGAATTATAACGTCAAAATGGCAGGAACGAAAACGTTCCTGCCATTTTGTTATTCCGGAATCTCGATTCCAACCTGTTCCCCTTTGCGAACCAGATAGCTTTTTTTCAGGCGCTCTATGTAGGCAAAGGGTTCCTCCGGGGAAATGGGGATAAATGTTCCGGCGGGCTTGTCATGCTTGGGCAGGAGCGAAAAATTCAGCTCTCCCTCTCCCAGCCGCTTGACCGGAAGCGAGGTATTCAGCCCGAAGCCGCCGTCCACCGGCACCACCAGCCCCAGATTCTCCCGCTTATCAGCGCAGCTTACCCAGAGTCTGCACATCACGTCCCCGGTCAGCTGGCAGCGGCACAGGAAATGATAGTAAAGCCCCTGCCTTGTCACCTGCACCTTTCCCACCGGACGATTTCCGAAATATACGCCGTAATTTTCTTCCAAATGCAACGCCCCCTGCCGCATTCTATGCCGCAGGGGGCTTCGTTATGCAGTTGTTCTCAGGGAACCTCTGATTAAATCGTCTTCGGCTGGACAGCGGATCTTTTGCCCCCAGCCTTCGGTATGAAAAATGGGAAATACATACAGTATTCCCGCATTTTCCATACCTTGTCTGGGGGCAAAATCTCTCGCTGCCAGCTCTCGCCGATTTAATCAGAAGTTCCCTCACGTTGCCCGTCCGCCGCCGGGAAGGCCAAAGCTGACGGCAATGGCGTCGTCCACCTGCGCCATCTGGTTTTCGTCCAGATGCCCCATGTGTTCCCGCAGGCGGCGCTTGTCGATGGTGCGAATCTGCTCTAAAAGGATGATGGAATCCTTGCTCAGGCCCACGCTTCCCCCCGCGATGTTGATATGGGTGGGAAGCCGGGCTTTTCCCGTCTGGCTGGTGATGGCCGCCGCAATGACCGTGGGGGAATGGCGGTTTCCGGTGTCGTTCTGCACGATCAGAACAGGCCGGGTCCCTCCCTGCTCGCTGCCCACGACCGGCGACAGGTCGGCATAGAATATGTCGCCCCGTTTGACTGATGGTTCCGTCATAGTGTTCACTCTCCGTGCATCAATACCCACGCTACCGGATGAATCCATATGTAACGCGGTAATCCTATTCTCCCACGCCATGACCGGATTTATACGGCTGCGCTGGTAAAATATCCTATGCACGGTTTTTCCAAAAAGCTACACCGTTTCAAAATTTGTGACCTTCAATGACAGAATGCGCCGTTCTTTGTAGAGAATCTCGGCGTTTTCCGGGCGATTGTCCTCCCCCAGCCAGATGTCCAGATGAAGCGCGTCGTCCTCGTAGCTGTCGTCAATGGTCAGCCGCAGACGTCCGCCGTCCATCCCGGCGGAGGTGATATAGCCGCTTCGCAAAGTTTTCATGAGGATCCACGGGGCGCTGACGGGGGTCACCTGGTCATCTGCCATTAAATCAAATTGCAGCGCCGTGTCGTCAAAGGTCAGCTTTCCCCCGGCGTCGGACACCTTGCCGGTGATGCCCGCGATGGTTTCGGGTTCCGTGACCGCAAAGGTCATATCACCCTGGGAATCGCACTGGCAGTCCATGGAAAAGGTGTACACTTTGTCCGAATAGTCCGCCGTAATCTCACAGGAAAAACGGCATTCGGAAGCCTTCAGCAGCTCCGAGCGGAGGTCAAGCCCCCGCTGCATCTCCTTTGACCCGCCGGAACACCCGGTGAGAAATACAAGCACCGCCACAGCCGCCGCGATTTTTTTCAAAGAAACCCCGCCTTATTTCATAAGTCGCGGAAGGGCGCTGAGCATGTCCGTGGGCAGCATCCCATACTGCCCCAGCTCCGACGCGCACCGGTCTCCCGCCGCCCCGTGGAGCCACGCCCCGCAGGCGGCGGCTTCCAGCGGCGGCAATCCCGCCGCCCCCAGCAGCGCCGTGATAACGCCCGCCAGCACGTCCCCACTGCCCCCGACGGCCATGCCGGGATTCCCGGTTGGGTTGATATAGCCATCCGTGCCGTCGGTGATGCAGGTCTCGTGACCCTTTAACAGGACAGTGCATCCCAGTTCTTCGGCAAGGGCAGCAGCCGCAGCCATGCGGTCTTCCCCCATGACGCCGCCTAGTCTGGCAAACTCCCCGTCGTGGGGCGTGAGAATGGTGGGCGATTTCCTTCCGCGCAGTAAATCTCTATGCGCGGACAAAACATTTATGCCGTCTGCATCCACGATCACCGGACACTGGGCATTTTCCAGCACCGCCCTGACCACCGCCAGCGTCCCGTCGGACTGCCCCAGGCCGGGGCCGACCAGTACGGCATCCATCCGGGGAAGCCGCGAAAGGATTTCCGGCACGGCATCGGCGCTGAGTCTGCCGCTCTCATCAGGCAGGGGGAAAATCACCGGCTCGTTGAGCTTCACCGCTTCAATGCCGTAGATGCTCTCAGGCACCCCCAGAAACACCAGCCCCGCGCCTGCGCGCAATGCACCCATGGCGGCGAAAAACGCCGCCCCCGTATAGCCCCGGCTGCCGCACAGCAGCAGGAGCTTGCCGAAATTCCCCTTGTGCCCCCATGGGTTCCGGTCAGGCAGGAGAGATAACACCGTCCCGTGATCCAGCCGTCTGATCATACGCTTTCCAGATTGTACAGCTTCGTGTACTTTTCCGTCAGGTAGTCGGTATAATACTTTGCGTCGAACTTGCCGCACACGGATTCAAACAGTTCGCCGGGCTTTTTGAAGCTGGCATATCGGTGGATATGGCTTCTCAGCCAGTCCGTGGCCTTGCTCAGGTCGCCCTTTGCCACGTCCGCCCAGATGTCGCCGATTTCCTCCTGCATTTTGTGCAGCATCTGTGCGCCGTAGGCGCTGCCCAGGGCGTAGGAGGGGAAATAGCCGATGCTGCCGCCGCTCCAATGGCTGTCCTGGAGGCAGCCCTCCCGGTCGCTGGGAACGTCCACACCCAGATACTGCTTATACAGCCGCTTCCACTCCGCCGGAACGTCCTTGACCGCCAGCGTCCCGCCGATCAGCTGTTTTTCGATCTCATAGCGCACCATGATGTGCAGGCAGTATGTCAGCTCGTCGGCTTCCGTCCGGATGAGAGACGGCTCTGCCTTGTTGATGGCGCGGTAGAACATGGTTTCGTCCACATCGGCCAGCTGCTCCGGGAACAGCTCCTTCAGCTTCGGGAAAACCGCGTGGACATAGGCAGGGCTTCTGCCAATAATGTTCTCGTAGAACCGGCTCTGGCTCTCGTGGATGCCCATGGACACGCCGCCGGCCAGGGCGGTGTAATTGTAGCAGTCGTCCGCCCCCAGCTCATACAGGGCGTGGCCGCCCTCGTGGATGACGGAAAACATGGAGGAAACCAGATTGTCCTCAAAATAATGGGTGGTAATGCGCACATCCTTGTTGTTGAAATTGGTGGTGAAGGGATGCTCCGTCTCGGCGATGCCGCAGTGGGTGCGGTCAATGCCCATGACCTCCATGAGATAACCGGAGAGCTTTCTCTGAATTTCCACGGGATAATGGCGGTACAGGAAAGCGTCGTCGATCTGCTTCGCTGCCCGGATCTTCTCGATGAGGGGTACGATGGTCTGCCGGAGCTGGTCAAAGAAAGCATCCAGCGTCTCGACGTTCATCCCTTCCTCGTATTCATTCAGCAGCGCGTCGTAGGGCGCCATTTCCGGATGGTAATACCCGGCGAATTTCCGGTTATAGTCCACGATCTTCTCCAGATACGGGGCAAATGCGGCAAAATCGTCCTCCGGCTTTGCCTTGTGCCATACGCTCTCGGCATCGTTGATCAGCACGGAATAGGCGACATATTCCTCCGCCGGGATACGGTGAATCTGGTCGTAGCTTTTGCGGAGAACCTCCACCTCCCGCTTTGTCTGGGTGTCGAGTTCATCGGTGTGGGCTTCCAGGTAGCTCAGAAGCTCGTTATTCTCATTGTTCACCAGCAGATCATAGGTGATCTGGGACATGACCTCCATGGTCTTGCCCCGCCCCTCCCAAGTGTCGCTGGGGGCAGCGGTGGCAGCGTCCAGATACAGAACGCCCATGACGTGGTTATACGCCGCCTGGGTCTGTTCCAGCTTTTTGAGAGCCTCCTGCGCCTGCTGTACGGATTCATATTTCATGGCAATGCACTCCTTTGTTTTTTCGATACTCCAACCATATCACTCCCCCGCGGCTTCGTCAAGAGATTTCCCGTTTTGGGCGGGTTCAGCGAAAAAAATGCTTGCATATTTTCGCCGTATATGCTAATATGAGGGCGATACGGAAAAAGCGTTGAATGGGCTGCCTTGTGTTGGTTTGCGGCGTCAGAGAGAGCGGGATGGTGAGATCCGCTTGCGTGCAATGCCGGGCTTTCTCCCAGGAGCTGCCGCTTGAACGAAAAGTAGAGTTGGCCGCGTGACTGCGTTAACGGTCTTGGATGTGTCTGCATCCGAAAAGCGCGCCGTTTCGGCGAATTGCGGGTGGTACCGCGGAAGGAATGCCTTTCGTCCCGATTGTGGGATGAAGGGTCTATTTTTTTGTAGTAAACCTTTTAGGAGGAATCAGTATGAAAGAACAGTTAGAGCAAATCAAAGCCAATGCCCTGACAGCCCTGGAAGCTGCCGCCACCCCGGCGGCTCTGGAAGAGCTTCGCGTCAAGCTGCTGGGCAAGAAGGGCGAGTTGACCGCCGTCTTAAAGCAGATGGGCAAGCTCTCCGCCGAGGAGCGCCCCGTCATGGGTCAGCTGGCGAACTCCGTCCGGGCAAGCATCGAGGAGGAGCTGGAAAAGCGGAAGGCCGACATCCACGCCGCCGCTCTGGAAGCCAAGCTGGCTTCTGAGGCCATCGACGTGACCATCCCCGGCAAGGCCGTATCCATCGGCCATCAGCACCCCATGAACCAGGTGCTGCAAACCATCAAGGACATCTTTGTAGGTCTGGGCTATCAGGTGGTTGACGGCCCCGAGGTGGAGCTGGCGGACTACAACTTCACCCGCCTGAACATCGAGGAAGGCCATCCCTCCCGTGACCGCTCCGATACCTTCTATTTCACCGATGACGACAGCGTCCTGCTCCGCACCCAGACCAGTCCCATGCAGATCCGCTATATGGAAAAGCACAAGCCCCCGCTGTGCATGCTGGCTCCCGGCCGCGTGTTCCGCAAGGACGAGGCCGACGCGACCCACTCCCCCATGTTCCATCAGATCGAGGGTCTGGTGGTGGCGGAGAACATCACCATGGGCGACCTGAAGGGCGCGCTGACCACCATTATGCGGAAGATCTACGGCGAGGACGCCGTGATGCGGTTCCGTCCTCATCACTTCCCCTTCACCGAGCCGAGCTGTGAAATGGACATGCAGTGCCACAAGTGCCACGGCACCGGCGAGATCGACGGTCAAGTCTGCTCCACCTGCCACGGCGAGGGCTGGATCGAGCTGCTGGGCGCCGGTATGGTACACCCAAAGGTTCTGGAAAACTGCGGCATCGACCCCGAAAAATATTCCGGCTTCGCCTTCGGCATGGGTCTGGAGCGTATGGCCATGGGCCGCATGAAGATCAACGACCTGAGACTGATTTTCGACAACGACATCCGGTTCCTGAACCAGTTCTAAGGAGGGAAAAACAATGAAACTCAACAGAAAATGGCTGAACGAGGAATTCGTAGACCTGTCTGACGTCTCCGATAAGGAATTCGTGGAGACCCTGACCGTCTTCGGTCAGAAGGTGGAGACCTGGGAGCGGCTGGACGCGGAGATCAAGAACGTGGTCGTGGGCAAGGTTCTGTCCATGGTGCGCCATCCCAACTCCGACCATATGTGGATTTGCCAGGTGGACGTGGGCGGCGACGCCCCCGTGCAGATCGTCACCGGCGCACAGAACGTCCACGAGGGCGATCTGGTTCCCGTGGCGCAGCACAACTCCTGGCTTCCCGGCGGCGTTCACATCACCAAGGGCAAGCTCCGGGGGGAAGCGTCCAACGGTATGCTCTGCTCCTTTGCCGAGCTGGGTCTGACCCAGAACGACCTGCCCGGCGTGTTCGCCGACGGCATCTGGATCCTCAATGACGAGGACTGCACCGTCGGCGAGGACATCAACCTCGTCATCGGCAACGACGATACCGTGGTGGACTTTGAGATCACCAACAACCGTCCCGACTGCTACAGCATCATCGGCCTTGCCCGGGAAGCTGCCGCCGCCTTCGGCAAGCCCATGCGTCACCACGAGCCTGTGGTGCACGGCTCCGACGCCGGGGATATTTACGACCATCTGGACGTGGACGTCCCCGCAACGAAGCTGTGCAACCGCTACACCTCCCGGATGGTGGCCAACGTAAAGATCGCCCCCTCTCCCAAGTGGCTGCGCCGCCGTCTGCGCGCCAACGGCGTGCGTCCCATCAACAACATCGTGGACATCACCAACTACGTCATGCTGGAATACGGCCAGCCCATGCACGCCTTTGATTACCGCTATGTTTCCTCCGGCAAGATCGTGGTGCGGGAAGCCGAGGATGGCGAGACCCTGACCACCCTGGACGGCAATGTGCGCAACCTGAAGGCCGGTATGCTGGTCATCGCCGACGAAAATAAGCCCATCGGCCTTGCCGGTATCATGGGCGGCGAAAACTCCGAAATCAAGGACGATACCGCCATGGTGGTCTTCGAGTCCGCCAACTTCGACGGCACCTCCATCCGTCAGACCGCTCTTGCACTGGGTATGCGCACCGAGGCCTCCGGCAAGTTTGAAAAGCGCCTTGACCCCATGATGACCGTCCCCGCCGTGCAGCGTGCCTGCGAGCTTGTGGAGATGTTGGGCTGCGGCGACGTTCTGAACGGCACCATTGATGTGATTAACTATGTCCCCGAGGAAAAAACGCTGCCTCTGGAGCCGGAGAAAATCAACCGTCTGCTGGGCACCGACATTTCCAGGGAGGATATGGTCAAGTACCTGAACCGGCTGGAGATCCCCGTGGAGGGCGACACCATTCTCGTTCCCTCCTTCCGTCCCGACCTGAACCTGATGGCGGATATCGCCGAGGAAGTGGGCCGTTCCTACGGCTACAACGAGATTCCCACCACCGCCTTCAAGACCTCCACCCAGGGCGGCTATTCCCCCGTGATGAAGCTGGAAGCCAAAGCCGGAACCCTGTGCCGCGCCATGGGCTACAGTGAGATCATCACCTATTCCTTCGTCTCCCCCACCGTTTTCGACCAGATCCGGCTGCCAGCCGACTCTCCCCTGCGCAATGCTCTGCGCATCCAGAACCCTCTGGGCGAGGACACCTCCATCATGCGTACCATCGCCCTGCCCTCCATGCTGGAAATTCTCTCCCGGAACAACGCCTACCACAACAAGGCCGTGAAGCTCTACGAGCTGGCAAAGATCTATCTGCCCGTAGCCGGTCAGCCCCTGCCCCAGGAGCCGAAGATGCTGGTTCTCGGCACTTACGGCGCGGGCGAGACCTTCTTCACCCTGAAGGGCGAGCTGGAAGCCATCTTCACCGGTCTGCGGCTGAAGAAGGCGGAGTATACCGCCGTGAAGGACAACCCCAGCTACCATCCCGGCCGCTGCGCCAAGGTGAGCATCGACGGCGTGGACGTGGGTGTGATGGGTCAGGTGCATCCTCTGGTGGCCGCGAACTACGGTATCGACGCCGACGTCTACTGCGCCGAGATCGATTTCACCAAGCTGTTTGAGATGCAGCTGCCCGACGCCACCTACACCCCCCTGCCCAAGTATCCCACCGTATCCCGTGACCTGAGCTTGGTCTGCTCCGAGGACGTCACCGTCGCCCAGGCGGAAGCCGTCATCACCGCCGCTGCCGGAAAACTGCTGCGGGATGTGAAGCTGTTCGACATCTACCGCGGCCCCGGCGTTCCCGAGGGCAAGAAGAGCATGGCCTTCTCTCTGGAGCTGCGGGCGGACGACCGCACCCTCACCGATACGGACTCCGAAGCCGTGGTGACCAAGGTTCTGGCCGCGCTGAAGGAAAAGCTGGACGCTGCGCTGAGATAATTCCGATTCCTTGCAGTAAATTTCTTCCAGGCAGCACCGCACAATTTGGCAAGAAGACTCAGCCAGGATTTTTGCCCCAATTCAAAGTTTGGAAAATGGAGGAATACTTTGTGTATTTCCCATTTTTCAAACTGAAGAAGTGGGGCAAAAAGACGGCTGAGGCTCGCAGACACAATTGGGCGGTGTTGCCGATATTGCCTAAGATTCACAAAAAATTCCAATTTCAGGGCTTTACAGCCCGAGACAATTCGGTTATAATGACGGTAGTACAAATATAAAAGGAGGCTGAAACCATGACGGACAAGGACACCGTAAAATTCACCGTTCCCAGCGATGACAAAGAGAATATGCGCCGTATTCTCCGGAATGTGTATGAAGCCCTCACCGAAAAAGGCTACAACCCCGTCAACCAGATCGTCGGCTACCTGCTCACCGAGGACCCCACCTATATCACCAACTACAACAACGCCCGGAGCATGATCTGCAAGATCGACCGGGACGAGCTGATGCAGGTGCTGGTGCGCGAGTACCTCTTCGAGAAGGAAGCCCAATAACCTGACCCAGCCAAGGGGCTTTTGCCAAGGCAAAAGCCCCCTTGCTTTTTGGCCGCGTATCACGAAATATGCAAACAAATGCGGCCGGCATGCATCTTGACAATCTCATACTTTCCCCCTCCGTCTTTCCGTTTTTCAATCTTTTTTCAGGAAAAGTTATGTCAACAAGGGTCGTTTCCCGACCGTTTCCAACAAAAAGCTTGACATTCTCATTACAGTGTGTTACAATCTGATTACATTTTGCATAGGAGGTACCTTTGATGGCTGATGAAAATGCAGTTCTGATGTATAAAGGACATCCGCTGATGCGGAAGGACAACTTGATTTACTACGGCTCCATGGCCGACAGTCACATCGTTATGCTTCAGGTTCTCGAGACCAAAAAGGTGAACGATCTGGACGTTGCCACCCGGGTTTCCGTGCAGCTCCAGCTGACCGACCCCACTGCCAGAAGCCGCGACCGGATCGTGAAAAAGAGCGAAAAAGACGGCCTGTACACCGCCCTGGACTTTGGCTGTGTCTGGCTGGAACGCGCACTGGCCGGTAAATAATCCCTTAGAATTTCCCGCAGTCTCAACCCAGGCTGCCTACCAAAGACGGAGGCAAAAGTATGAAGATCAAAAGAATCCTAAGCATGGTGCTGGCGCTTGTGCTGTGTATCGGTGCCATGTCCATCACCGCATTCGCCGCAGAAGAAACCATGTACGGCATCGGCTTTGTCAATGCAAGCTCCCTGCGTCTCCGCAGCGAACCCGACGCCAATTCCGCAACCTTAACCTACGCCCCCCGGAATGACTGCGTAGCGGTCATCAGCAAAACCGGCGAGTGGTACAAGGTCAATTACAATCTGCAAATCGGCTACATGCACCAGGACTACCTGAAGGTACTTACCCGGGAAAACGCCGAGCTTGGCTACGGCGAGGTTTCCGGCAGCGGCGTCAACCTGCGTTCCGGCCCCTCCACTACCTACGGGAAAGTGGCCGTCGCTTCCAGCGGCGAGAAATGCTACATCCTCGGCCTGAACAACGGCTGGTACAAGGTCATCTACAGTGGCAGCATCTGCTACATCCGCAGCGACTATCTGAGCCTGACGGAAATCCCCTACGAAAATCAGGCTTCTCCCAACAGCCCTAAATTCTATCGTCTCGGCAAGTCCACCGGCGTTGCCCCCAGCGCCGCCGCGCTGAACGGCACCGTGTCCGCGGGAAGCTCCGCCTCTGCGGGTTCTTCCTCCGTAGATCCCGCGCCCGCTGATACCACTCCCTCCGCCGCCGGTTCCGACATCGTGGCGGAAGCCCAGAAATATCTGGGCACCCCCTACGTTTACGGCGGCGCTTCTCCCAGCGGCTTTGACTGCTCCGGATTCGTGTACTACGTCCTCAAGCAGCTGGGCTTCTCCCCCTACCGCACCCCTGCTGACCAGTATAGTCAGGGCACTTACGTAGAAAAAGGCAGCCTACAGCCCGGCGACATCGTTTTCTTTGCCGGTACATATGCCAGCGGCATTTCCCATGTCGGCATTTACGTTGGCGGCGGCCAGTTCATCCATTCCCCCAATTCCCGCTCCACGGTCTCCTATTCCGACCTCACCAGCGGTTACTGGGCGCAGCACTACTACGGTGCCCGGCGAATGGTGTGACATCTTCTGCAATAATTTCCCAGACGTCAGATTTTTGACGTCTGGGTTTTTTATCGAATTGAATCACAAAAGCAAGCCCGGCACATACTAGAAGCACCTCGATTCCACAGAAAAACGAAAAGCAGGTGTTTTTATGGCAAATCAAAAGCGGGGACGGCAGAGCTTCCTTCTGCCTGACCCACCGGTCATTACCCACTGGGCAAGCGTGGCCGGAAAAAAAGAGTCCGAAGGCCCTCTTGCCCATACCTTCGACATCAAATCCCAGGATACCTATTTCGGGCAGAAAACCTGGGAGCAGGGCGAAAAGCAGATGCAGAAGCTGGCACTTGGAAAGCTGGCCGAAAAGGCCAATATGAAATTGGAGGATTTTGACCTTGTTTTCTCCGGTGACCTTCTGAATCAGTGCATCGGCTCGTCCTTCACTCTGCGCAACCTGGGCATCCCCCACCTCGGACTGTATGGCGCTTGCTCAACTATGGCGGAAAGTCTGCTGCTGTCCTCCATGGCGGTTGGCGGCGGCTTCACGGATAACGCGGTGGCCATGACCTCGTCCCACTTTGCCTCCTCCGAGCGGCAGTACCGCTTCCCCCTGGGTTACGGCGGGCAGCGGACGCCCACTGCCCAATGGACGGTCACAGGCTCCGGGGCGGCGCTGGTGCGCCGCGAAGGCCACGGCCCCCGAATCACCGGCTGCACCGTCGGCACCGTCACCGACCTTGGCATCAAGGACGCAAACAACATGGGCGCGGCCATGGCCCCCGCCGCCTATGCCACCATCAAGGCTCACTTTGACGACATGAAGACCGCCCCCGAGGACTTTGACCTGATCGTCACCGGCGATCTGGGGCAGCTGGGCAAGGAAATGCTCCTGGAGCTTGCCCGGCGGGACGGCGTCTCCCTGGGCGGGAAGCTGACGGACTGCGGAACCATGGTTTTCGACAACGACAAGCAGGACGTCCACGCCGGCGGCTCCGGCTGCGGGTGCAGCGCCATCACCCTGTGCGGCTACCTTCTGGGGCAGCTGAACGGGGGAAAACTGAAAAAAATACTGTTTTGCGGCACGGGCGCACTGCTCTCCCCCACTTCCACCCAGCAGGGGCTTCCGATCCCCGGGGTCTGTCACGCAGTGTGCATTGCGGGAGGAACGTAATATGGATTATGTAAAAGCATTTCTGGTCGGCGGCTTGCTGTGTCTCATCGGCCAGATTCTCATTGACAAGACGAAGCTGACCCCGGCGCGGATTCTGGTGAGCTACGTGGTCATCGGCGTGCTTCTGGGCGCGGTGGGGATATATCAGCCCCTTGCGGAATTTGCCGGGGCGGGCGCGTCCGTCCCCCTGACTGGCTTTGGCAACACCCTTGCCAAAGGTGTCAAGGAGGCAGTTCAGGAAGACGGTTTCCTCGGCATTTTTACCGGAGGACTGAAAGCCTCCGCCGGAGGCATCACTGCCGCCATCCTGTCAGGACTGATTGCCAGCCTGATTTTCAAAGCGAAGGATAAATCCTGAATTTCCGGGCAAGCTATGTCAGCGGCAAGACCGCGAGACAGATTTTAGCACTGGAGGAAGAAAAGTATGAATAACCAGAACCAGAACAGAAATCAGAACAGCAACCAGAATAAGAACGAGAAAGAGAACCGTACTGAGAACCGCAGCGAAAACCGCAGCGAGAACCAGTCTCAGAACAAGAACTGCCGCTGACGGCAAACGGGCGCCCGGAATTCCGGGCGCCCGTAAATTTTTATACTTCCACAAATCTTCTCAGCTGGAAGAAATAGAGATACTTTGCCTTGACCGGCATTTCATAAATGCGGCTCAGGGCTTCGGCATAGGTCTGCACCTGGAGCCGGTAGCGCTCTGCCGCCGCAGCCACCGTACTTTCCGTTACATGATCGGTTTTGAAATCCAGCACAATGATGCCGTCCTTTTCCAGCAGCGCACAGTCCACAACGCCCTGTAAGAGCACCTGTTCGCCTTCCAGGCCGTCGCCATAATGACTGCCGTCATCGAGGATGGAGAACTTGAATTCCCGCAGGCAGGGGCATCCGGCGCGGAGCTTCCGCCCGATTTCCGTATCGAAAAACGCCGCGATTTTTCCGCTGTCCGCCAGCCTTCCCTGTTCCTCTGTGATGAACTTCTGAGAAACCAGACGGGCAATTTCCGCCTTTACTGCATCTTCGCTGCCGCAGTTTTCGTAGCGCAGGTATTGCAGAACCGCATGGATGGCGCTGCCATAAGCCTTGCCGCCGCGGCTTTCCGCGAGGAAGGACGGGCGGCGGAAATCACGGGTGAGGAATTTCGGCTCCTGGGTGTCCTCCGCCGCTTCCTCGTCCTTGGCGCGGCCTTTGCGGTTCGTCGCCGTCTGCTTGGAGGGCGCGCGGGTCGCCGCTTCGTGGGCATACCGGAAGGACAGGGCGTCTTGCAGCGCCCGCTCCACACCGTCGGGCATTGCGGGGCGGGTGTCCGTCTCCGTTCCAACGGAGTTCTCCGGTTCCGGGGCTTCGGATACACGAATCACCCAGGGATGATTTCCCAGCTTCGTCTCGCCGGGTCGGCCGCCCAGAGCGTGCAGCTCCCCCGCCTCGGTATGGCGCACCGCCGCCATCAGAACCCACTGCCCGGGGCGCGCCGCCTCCCGGCACAACAGCTCTCCCCCGTCGAAGCCCTGCCGGAGGGCAATATCCTGAATCATCTTTCCGGGATTCTTTTCGCCGCAAGTCATGATCAGTCGATCCCGCGCCCTTGTCATGGCGACATACAGCACCCGCAGTTCCTCCGACAGGCTTTCCGCCGCCATTTTCGCGGCAATGGCCCGCTTTGCAATGGAGGAATAGCGCACCCGGTTTTCGCTGTCCGCCACGGAAAGCCCCAGCCCCAGCTCCCGGTCGCAGAGAATCTGGGCGCGCTGGCTCTCCGTATTGAACCGCCGGGAAAGGTTGCTGAGGAACACCACAGGAAATTCCAGTCCCTTGGACTTGTGGATGCTCATAATGGTCACGCATCCGGCGGGAGATGAAGCCGCCGTAATCAGTCCCTTTTCCTCCATAGCGTCCAGGAAATCCAGAAACTGCCCCAAGTCCTTCAGATTGCCGCTTTCAAAATCCGCCGCCAGCTGATAAAACGTCTGGATATTTGCGGTCTTGGCCTCGCCACCGGGCATGGCAGCATAAACGCTGTCCAGTCTGGTCAGGGCGAAGCAGTTTTCCAGAAGGGCGGTCAGGGGGTTCATTCTGGCCTCCCGGCGCAGCTTGTCCAGTGTGCTCAGGAAGGTTTTTACCTTCGGGCTATCGCTGAGCAGCAGCGTGTCATAGAACGCGCCCTTTTTCCTTGCGCTTCGGATTGCCGCCAGCTCATCGGCGGTAAAGCCGAAAATGGGGCTTGCCAGGGTGCTGACCAGCGGAATGTCCTGCCGGGGGTTCCAGATAACTTGCAGGAACGAGCGCAGGGTGCCGATTTCCTCGGTTTGCAGCAAATCCGTGCCGCCCCCCGAGGCGCAGCGAATGCCCCGGGCTTCCAGCGCCTTCTGGAAATACCCGCCGCCGCTGCCGGGGGAACGAAGCAGAATCACAATGTCCTCCGGACGAACCGGCCGCAGGCCGTCGCCGTCCCGTACCGGAGTTCCCTCCCGCAGCATCCGGGCAATCCGTTCCGCCACAAAGGCCGCTTCCTCGGGATACTGGTCGTCCCGGGTCTCGATCACATGCAGCTCCACGGCATCATCCAGCGGCACGTGGGGAATTCCCTCCCGAAGCTCCTCCGCTTCCCCGTAGGTCAGCCCGCCCACCTTGGGGCGCATACAGGTGTGGAACACGTCGTTCACCGCGTCGATGACCTCCGCGCCGGAACGAAAATTATGGCTCAGAAGAATTTTTCTGCCCTGCCCCGGCTCCGCCTGCTGGGCGGGGACGTATTTTTCGTACTTTTCCAGGAAAATTCCCGGGTCGGCAAGGCGGAACTGGTAGATGGACTGCTTCACGTCGCCGACCATGAAGCAGTTCTGCTTCTCCCGGGTCAGGGCGTCGAAAATCGCGTCCTGAACGCCGTTGGAGTCCTGATACTCGTCCACCATGATCTCCCGGTAACGCCGCCCGATCTCCCGGGCAGCGGCGGTGGGCTGGCTTCGGGATTTTCCCAGCAGCAAATCCAGGGTTTTGTGCTCCAAATCCCCGAAATCCAGCACCCGGCGGCTGCGTTTGGCTGCGGCGTAATCCCGGTCAAACTGCCTTACCAGTGCCACCAAGCCCCGCTGGGCGGCGGCCGTCTGGTGCAGGTCGGCCAGCACCTGAGCGGAATCGTTGGAAAAGCCCAGCAGCTTCTTTTTCAGCCCGTCCTTGCAGGCCAACCATGCGGCCTTGATCCGTTCCGTCAGCTCCGGGTCGGGATTGTTCTTGGTGGGAAACCGCAGCGTCCCGAAGCGGAGCTCCCGCTTTGCCACGACATCATCCCAGATCGTGCAGGCGCGAAGTTGCTCCAGCTGGTACATGGCGTCTCTCAGGGTAACGGCAGGCTTTTCCAGACCGGGGCAGCTGTCGGCACTCTCGGCGCACTGCCGAAGCACCGCGATCTGGCAGTCCAGATATTCCTGCAAATCCCGGATCAGATATTGCCCCCACACCGTCTCCCCGGCGTCGCCGATGCCCTCGGCGTCCGCGTCGGTCAGGCACTTGTCCAGCCACGCCTCCGGGTTCAGGTGGCAGTGGGCGCTGTCGTAGACCTTTTCGATGATCTCCGGCACCAGCCGGTCTGACCGCCCCACGCCCTGTGTGTCCACAAACGCCCGGAAATCCGGGTCGTCCCCCGCCGTTTCATAGGCGCGGTCAAGCAAACCTTCCAGCACCGTCTCCCGGATCTCCCGGCATTCGTTTTCATCCGCCACCCGGAAGTCCGCCGCGATATCCAGTTTATAGGCATATTCCCGCAGTAAATCGGAGCAAAAGCCGTGAACGGTGGAGATTTTCGTCAGAAACAACCGCTGCATCTGCCGCTGCAAATGCCGGTTTTCCGGCTGGCGGGCAATTTCCTCTGTCAGCTTGGCGGCGATTTTTCCCCGAAGCTCCGACGCGGCGGCCTTGGTGTAGGTAATGATGAGAAATTCGTCCAGGTTGGCCGGGTCATGTTCCTGTGTCAGATAGCCCAGCAGCCGGTCAACCAGCACCTTGGTCTTGCCGGAACCAGCAGCTGCGGAGACCAGCAGCTTGCCGCCCCGGCTGGTCACGGCCATTTGCTGCTGGGGCGTCAGTTTATCCGCCATGGTCTCCCATCTCCTTTCCGATCTCCTCCCAGAACCGCTGAGCATCCATCATTTTGTAATTCCTCCGCCCTTCTACGGCCGCCGGATGGCAAATGGGGCCATAGGGGCAGAACCGGCAGGCGTCGTGGGCGCTGCCCCGGGTGTAGGGGTTCGGCTCCACGTTGCCGGAGACAATGTCCTCCACCAGCCTGGACAGCACCCGGAACACGTACCCCTCCAAAAGCTTTAACTGCTGGCGGTCGGCAAGGTCGCCGGAAACCGTGCCGTCCTTTTTCACGCTGTAGCACATCCGCTTAGGCGCGTCTCCCGGCTCCATCGCCTGTAAAACATCTTCATCGTTCAGAAGCAGTCCCTTTCGCTTCCACTGGGATATCCGCTCCTGCTCCGCTTCCTCGGCGGTCAGCTTGCCGTCGGAGGTCAGATAGGGCGCGCGGGCAGGAAAATACTGCACCCCGGCGGCCACCGGGCGGTCGCCCAGCATATCGCTTCCGCTGCTTTTCAGGGCGAACATGTACAAAAGCATTTGCAGCCCCACGCCGTTGAATACGTCGCAGTAATCAAAATCCTTTTTGCCGGTTTTGTAGTCCACCACCCGGTAATAGCGGCTGGCGCCATTGTCCCAGGTATCCACCCGGTCGATAAACC
Source organism: uncultured Oscillospiraceae bacterium (assembly GCA_934569225.1). GTDB lineage: Bacteria > Bacillota > Clostridia > Oscillospirales > Oscillospiraceae > Faecousia. The sequence continues at coordinate 72,293 of CAKTKC010000010.1, forward strand.
CCCGCAGGACTGCGTTCATCCCACCGTTTGGAATTGAGATGGGCGGCAAGCCCTCCCCGTCGCCGAAGCCCACCTCAAAGCCCGCCGGGGCGAAGGCCGCCACGCTCAGCTCCTGCCACAGCTCCCGAACCACCATGTCCAGCTCCTGGATATGACGGCGGAACAGATACGTCACCCGTTCCGACTCGATCTGGCTGAAATGCTCCCGGGCGTATTCCTCGCTGAACCCATGGGCAATTTCCAGCGTTTCTTCCAAGGAAACCTTATGGAATCCCCCCAGCTCCCCAATGCGGCGGGCGGAATTTTCCAGCACCGCGTGGACATAGGTTCCGAATTCCGCCGGGTCGATGGCGGCTTCCTTCCGCTCCTGCACCCGAAGGCCGTACTTGAGGAAATAGGACAGGCGGCATTCCGCCTGCCGGTCGATCTGAGAGGCGGAAAGATTCAGCGTCGAGCCGTAGAGTTTGCCAATGGTTTCCCGCTCCACCTTTCCGAAGCGGTAATCCCGCCGGCGGCAGGTTTCCAGATATGTATCCCGGACATTCAAACGTCCGGCAGCGTCCCCGGCGTCCCACCGGGCGAGGTACGCCCCCGCTTCCAGTCCATCCGCCGGGGCAAAATCCAATGTGTTTTTCACCTGCTGTTCCCCGCCCGCAAGCTCACTTAGGCGGCGATAGACAAAAGACGGCTGGTCGCCGGAGCAGAATACGCTGACAGACGCCATAGCGCCGCAGAAGCAGCCGTAAATCTCCGCAAATTCCGCCTGCACGCCCTCCATGGCGCCGCCGGTGAGGGGTACGCCCAACTCCCGGAGGGCGACGCGCTCCTGATCGGTCAGGACACCGGCAGAGCCGGAATAGCCGGGGAGCTTGCCTTCCTCCGCCCCCAACACGATCAGGTGCTTTTCCTGATGACAGCGCATGGCGGACACAGGGCCGACCTGCACCGCATCCAGCACCGGCGGGATGGTTCCCACGTCGTACTGGCTCAGCAGCAGCCGGAAAAGGCGGATGAACTGCTCCCCCTCCCAGTGGGTGTCCCCCAGCATGTCGTACATCTGCTCCAGCGCGCCCAGAAGGATTTCCCACAGCTGGTTCAGTATCTGCGCGCCCCGGTTGTCCCCGGCGGCGTCCAGCTCCTGCGCCATGCGGGACAGCCGCATTTCCAGAGAAATATTCTCCAGAAAGCCGTACAGTGCCAGCACCTGCCCCCGCAGATCGGAAGCGTCCCGGAACCCCTGCCAGAGCCGCGTCAGCGGCGCAATGGCTTGCTCCCGCGCCGTGTTCAGTTCCTCCATGCGGCGCTGGTCTTCCTCCGTCCACACGCCGCTGAGGCCGTCAGGGTGGTTTTCCCAGCTCTGCGCCCACTTCTGCCCCCGGATGCCCCAGATGATGGCGTAGTTTTCAATCCGGTCGCAGGTATCCGGGTCAACAGGCGACAGGGCAGAGCGGAGATAGCGCAGGACGCTTTTCTGGTCAAAGCCGCTCAGGGCAGCGTCCAGCGCCGTCAGCACCGTGGCGATGACGCTTTTTTGCAGAATATCCTCTGTGCCGGACTGGTACACCGGAATATGGAGCCTGTGAAATACCAGATTCACCAGCGGCTGATACACCGTCATATCGGTGCAGACCACTGTAATGTCCCGGCAGCGGCACCCGGCGGCGAGAAACTGACGAATTCTGTCTGCTGCCCCCATACATTCCAGATACGGCGATTCCGCCCGGAACACGTCCAGGCACCCCTTCGCCGCGCCCCGGCTGATCGCGCCCTGAAACAGCCCCTCTCGCACGGGGGAAAGGGGCAGGCGCTTTCCGGGAATGGTCTCGATCCTCACTTCCACCCCGGCGCGGCGGGCGCAGCGAAGCAGCTGGGACGCCGTGTCCCCCGCCTTTTCAAAGGCCAGAAGGTGGGAGTCCTCCCGGTCGCAGTTCAGGCTCACCGTCACGTCCGGGGACGCCTGAATGAGATGCTCCAGAATCGCCAGATGCTGCCGGGTAAAATCCGGGAAGCCGTCTATGTAAAATATATGCTCCTTTGCAAAATCCCCCTGCTCCATCTGCTCTAAGAGCCACGTCATCTGATCCCGCGGGTCGCGCTTGCCCCGGCTGCACAGGGCGTCGTAGCTCTCCATCAGAAGCGACAGCTCCTCCAGCTTCTGCGCCAGGCTCCCCTCCGTTTCTTCGGCGGCGCGGCTCAGGTCTTCAGAAGAAATGCAGCAGCGCTTGAATTCGTCCACAGCGTCAATGAGGCCGGTAAGAAATTCCGGCTTCGTCTCCACGGCGGCATAGGCTTTCAGGCGGCTGGCCAGATTTTTGGCCGCAGCCGCCATGGCAACCACCCGGCCGCCGTTGTCCAGACATTCCTCCGCGGCGCTTCCCATGGAATCCGCCACGCGCCTGGCAAGCCGGGTAAAGGACAGCACCTCGGCGTACCGGCTGGCCGTATCCCCGGCAGCGGCACACAGCCGCCGCTCCGTTTCATGGCTGATGAGTTCGGGAACCATCAGAATGCGGTTTCCCTTTCTCCCGGCAATGTCCGCCGCGATTCGCTTCATAATCTCGTCCCGGTTGGCCGTCCAGTCCGTGCCAAGCAAAAGGTGCAGCATACGCCCACCCCCTTCTCTTTTTTGTCCATGATACCACAAATCAGGCGCAATGAACAGAGCGGGATTCATCCTGCATATAAAAATTTTTCCAGTTCTCCCAGCGCGTCCAGCAGGAAAAACCGCACCTCGTATTTTTCTTCCCCGTCCAGCGCGCCGGTAAGGCTGTCCGGAAAGCCTGCCCCCGCCGCCTTGGCCGCGAATTCCTCAGAGGTCGCGCTCAGGCACAGGCTGGGAAATGCCACGCACCACCAGTTATGCCCCTCTCCCTCGCCGATGGTGATTCTCAGCGCCTCGTAAATCCCGGCTGGCAGGGTAAAGGTGTCGTAATAGCGTGTGTCGAAGGCTTCCTTACACAGCGTCACCACCGCTTCGCAGTCGCACCCCGTCGCTTCCAGAACGCTGTTGGCGACGGCCTGAATTTGGGGCAGCTTGGCCTGTAAGTACGCCCTCGCCTCGTTTACGTCGCCGATTTTGTTCAGGTCGCTTTGAAGGCTATTTAGCACGGCGTCCCGCACCTGCAATTTGACGGACTGATCTTCCTCGCTGTCGGAATTGGCGACCACATGGAAGCGGATGAGCTCGTCGTTCAGTCTCTGCCGGTCGGCCAGCAGCGACCCGCACCACACGGACGCGGCAAGCACCAGGCAGATACCGATTCGTTTCAATAACTTCTTCATAAAAAACACCGTCCATACGGAAATACTTCCAGTATGGACGGTAAATGCCAAATTTATACAGGTTTGGCAATGTAGATATTCGGATAGTTCTCTTTCAGCATACTGCACACCACGGCGGCGTACTCAAAGCTGGGCAAAATGGCAAAAATCGCAGAACCGGAACCGGTCATCTGCTCCGTCAGCGCGCCGTAGCTGTTGCAGATGGACTTGATGTAGTTCAGCTCCAGATGCTCCGACGTGACCACCGGGTCAAAGACGTTGTATACGTTCTCCGCCACCTTCCCCAGATCTCCGGCAAGCAGGGCGCTTTCCATGGCCTGATTGTCCGGGCGGTGGGGAATCGCCACGGTGTCGATTTTCCGGTACAGCTCCGGCGTGGACACGGAGAAATCCGGCTTGCAGACCACAAAAATGCAGTCGGGCATGTCCGGAAGCTTTCTCAGGCGCTCGCCCCGGCCTTCCACCATGGCCGTGCCACCCACAACGCAGAATGGAACGTCGCTGCCAACCTGCGCACCCAGTTCTGCCAGTGCCAGAACGGACAGCGGATCGCCATAGTGCCGGTTCAGCGCCCGCAGCACTGCGGCTGCGTCGGCGCTGCCGCCGCCTAAACCCGCCCCGGCGGGAATGCGCTTGACAATGCGAATTTCCAGGCCCTCCGGGTCTTTGCCCATGGCGTCGCAGTAAATTTTCGCCGCCTTCCAGGCCAGATTCCGTTCGTCGGTGGGAATCCCGTCAACGGAACACAGGAGCCGCCAGGGCTTTCCCGTCCCTACGTCGATCTCCACATCATCCCGGATGGAAACGGTCTGCATCACGCTCTGCAAATCATGGTAGCCGTCCGCCCGCTTTCCCAGAACGTCCAGCGTTAAATTCAGCTTGGCAAATGCGCCCTCGTATAGTGTCGTCATTGCAAAATTTTCCTTTCTGTGCATCTTTTTTTATTATAACGGAACTATTGGAATTTTGCAACTTCTTCGTGATAAAATCCGAAAATGCGCATATCCTATCAGCATCCGGGATGTGAAATGGAGGTAAGAATATGGATACCCTTGCGCTGATTTTGTCCATCATCGGCTGTGTCAACTGGGGACTGGTAGGCATTTTCCGGTTTGATCTGGTAGCCTGGCTCTTCGGCGGCTCCGGCTCCCTGCTCAGCCGGATCATTTACACCGTCGTCGGTCTGGCAGGTCTCTGGTGCATTTCCTTCCTGTTCCGTAAGAAGACGTTTGTGGACGGGGAATAAATGATGGGCAGCTCCGGATAGGAACTGCCCAATTTTTACATCTTTAGTTATGGCACCGGACGATGCACTTGACCGTCTGGTCGCCGTACTTCGCGGTGATCTCCGTGGTTCCGCTTTGCAGCGCCGTGACATAGCCGTTTTCCACCTTGGCAATGTAGGCGTGCTCCACGCTCCACTCCACGTCCTCCGGCTTGAGGTCGCCGCAGTCCACCAGCTTCAACTGGGTGCTGTAGCCCACCTGCAAACGCATGTCCGTTCTGTCCAGCTTCAGCTCCACCTGGGGCTTCGTCTCTGCCGGCTCGGTCTGGACGGCGGCTTCCGTCTGAGCTGCCGCGGTGGCCTCCGTGGACGGCTCCGTCTCCGCTTCAAACTGGCAGGTCACGGGGCAGGTCAGCTGCTTGTCGCCGCAGGTGATATAGATGACCGTCTTGCCTTCGCTCACGGCGGTGATACGGCCATTGGCGTCCACCGTTGCGATGCTCTCGTCGCCGGAGGTGAACACCAGCTCGTCCGTGGTATTCTCCGGGATGACGACTACATTCAGCAGGAAATAATACCCGGGCTGGGTAAGCTCCGCCGCGCCGCCGGGGAGAGACAGATCCTGGCAGGGGATCCGCGGTTCGGTAGTCGCGGCCTCCGTCTGGACGGGCTGCTCGGTCTGCACCGTGGGTGCAGCGTCCTTCCCGCCGTGCAGATTGGGCAGCAGATACCGGAAGAACAGAAACGCCGTTCCCGCCAGCAGGATCACGATCAGTGCCGTCAGAACCACCACGACAGCGGTGTTATGCTCCCGGGGCTGCTCATCATAATTCTCCTCGTCGTCCTCCGGCTCGGAGGAATAAGTCTCGTTCTCCGGTTCCGGGAAATCGTCGCTCTGCTCGTCAAAATCAAAAATTTCCTTTTTCTTCTTCCCGGACGAATAGCGCCCGCCCTTGTTCAGCGCAGGCATCTGATCCATGACCAAATCATCCTCGGTAACGTTGCCGGACATATCCTTGGGGCAGCCGCAGATGGGGCAGCACTCCGCCGTGTCCGGGTAAGTCGTTCCGCAAATCTCACAGATTATCTTGCTCATATGATACCTCCTGACAAAAATACACATACTGCACCATTGTCATCCGCCATTATAGCACTCTTTTCCAAATAAAACAACTACAAAATAGTTGCATTTTTCATATTTTTATTTTATGATATAAGGGTTAAAGGAGGCGATTACGATTGACTGAACTTGCCGAAACCGAACTGATTTCTCCTTTGCTTGACGGATTCGCCATGGGCAACCCCATGAGCAGCCACGACGGTGTTCGCTGCTGTCCCGCCATTAAGGAAAATTCGGGCGAAAAATACATAGTCAAAATCATTTCCGTGCCTGCCACCCAGGCGCAGCTGGATGCTATGCTCCTGGCAGGCGCCTATAAGGACATGGCGGGCGCCATGGACTACTTCAAGGGCGTAGCCGATGACGTGGAAAAGGAAGCGGAGTTTTTGCAGAAGCTTTCCAAACTGGAGGGCTTTCTTCCCTACGACAGCTGGCAGACCGTGCCCATCAAGCGCCGCCGTCTGGGCTACGAGGTCTACCTGGTCAGCCCCTACAAGCATTCGCTGGCAAAGTACATCCGCCGCAATCCGGTCACCCATCTGGAAGCGATCAACCTGGGACTTGACCTGTGCTCCGCGCTTTCCGTCTGCCGTCAGGCCGGGTGTCTGTACGTGGACCTGAAGCCCACCAACATCTTCCTGACCGAGAAGAAGAGCTACCGCATCGGCGATCTGGGCTTCATCCCGCTGGACGCTCTGCGCTACACGTCCCTGCCGGACAAGTACCGCAGCCCCTATTCTCCCCCAGAGCTGCACGACGCTATGGCCACGCTGAACGAAACGGCGGATACCTACGCCGTGGGCATGATCCTCTATCAGCTTTACAACGACGGCAGTCTGCCCTTCAAGGACAAGGCGCCCGACGAAGCGCTCCCCTCTCCCGTCAATGCCGACTACGAGATCGCGGAGATCATCATGAAGGCCATTGACCCCGACCCTGCCAAACGCTGGCAGGAGCCGAAGGAGCTGGGTAAGGCGCTGGCCGCCTACATGCAGCGCAATTCCATCAACGACACTCCCATCACCATCTACACCCCCATCGAAGCCAAGCCGGAGGATGTGGTGCCGGTGCAGCCCGCCCCCGCTCCCGAGGAAGCCCCCGCCCAGCCGGAGGAAACCGTCGTGGAGGATACGCAGGACGAAACCCTCCCGGAATCTGCCGACGCGGCCGATCTTCTGCCCCACCAGATGTCCGAGGAAGTTTCCCAGATCATGGACGAGGCCGACGCCCTGATTGCCCACGAGGTTCCGCAGTCGGCGGTCACGGCGGAACCGGAGGAGGATTCCCCCGACCGTTTCTCCTTCGCCCAGGACGAGGAGGACAACGAGCCGCTGCCCGACAACAGCAACGAGCCCTTTGCCGACGCGGAGGAAGAAAAGCGTCTGCAAAAGGAAGCGAAGAAGCAGGAGCGCAGACAGAAAGCCAAAAAGGCCGCCACAGCCGTCATCACGCTGGCGATCCTCGCCGCCATCGGCGCGGGACTGTTCTGGGCGTACCAGAAATACTACCTGCAAACCATCAACAGCATTTCCATTGAGGGCGACCAGTACCAGCTGGTTGTCAGCGTGGACACCCAGGTGGACGACTCCAAGCTCAGCGTCATCTGCATGGACAACTACGGCAATGCCGTGACCCGGGGCGTGGTGGACGGCAAGGCAACCTTTACCGACCTGCTGCCGGATTCCCTGTACCGAATCCAGCTGGACATCAGCGGCTTCCACAAGCTGGTGGGTCAGACCTCCGACATCTTCACCACCAAGGGTTCCACCAGAATCGCCAGCTTCTCCGCCATCACCGGCGCCGAGGACGGCTCCGTCATGCTGAACTTCGCGGTCAGCGGCGCCGACCCGGATGAGTGGGTCGTAAGCTACTCCGCCGAGGGCGAGGAGACGAAAAGCGAAAGCTTCTCCGGCCACACCGTCACCGTCAAGGGACTGACCGTGGGGAAACTGTACACCTTCACCCTAGAGCCTGCCAACGCTTCCTCCGGGGAGACCTTCACCGGGGAGAACACCCTGGAATTCATGGCTTCCCGTCTGGTTCTGGCGGAAAATCTGACCGTCGCCGCCAGCAGCGGCAGCGATATGACCGTCCGCTGGGACGCCCCCGGCGATGTGGTCATCGAAAGCTGGAACGTCCGCTGCTACAGTGATAATAACGGCTACGACAAGCAGCTCACCGTCACCAATACCGAGGTCTACTTCACAGACATCGACCCCTCGGCCGCCTACACCATCGAGGTCACGGCCGCCGGCATGACCCAGCCCGCCCGCACCAGCGTCACCGCCAATCCCATCAACATCACAAGCATGAACGTGGACGACAGCGCGCTGGATCAGATCGCCGTGACATGGGAATACACCGGCACCGCCCCCTCCGGCGGCTGGCTGCTGATGTACCAGATCGACGGCAGCCCGACGCCTAACGTGGTCAAGTGCACCCAGCCCTCCGCGGTAATTTCGCCCCTGATTCCCAGCGCGAAGTACCAGTTCACCATTCAGGCGGCTGACGGCACCTCCATTTTCGGAAACGTCAAGACCCAGACCATCCGCAATGCCAGCGTGTATGACGACCACGGCCTGTCCGGGGACAACATCACCGCCCATCTGGTCAAGACGCCGGACACGGAAGATTGGCATTTCGATTCCATCGGCACCGCCGCCTATACCAGTGAATTTGCCGTTGGCGACAAGATTTCCGTGGTCTTGCAGGGCACCACCAATTTCTACGTCCCCGAAGACCCGTTGGATATCCTCTACGTCATCCGGGACAGCTACGGCAATGTGATTCCCAAATACATTTCCGAGGACACCGGCGACTGGAAGGAGATCTGGTACGCAGGCGACTACCACTACGGCGAGCTGGATGTTCCCACCGCTCCCGACGCCGTCGGCGATTACTCTCTCAGTATTTACTTCAACGGTCTGGCCATCACGGTCATCACCTTCACCGTTACGGAGTAAGGATTTTCTCACAAAGCAGCCCCAGCTTTAACAGGTAGTCGTAAAACAGTTTAATGGAGCGTATCAGTATGATATGCTCCATTTCTTATACAAGCACGCACCCCCTTGGCTCCCCCTTTGGGGGAGCTGTCACCGAAGGTGACTGAGAGGGTATGGCACCCCCATTTCCCCTCTCCGTCCTCGCTTCGCTCGGCCACCTCTCCCATAGGGAGAGGCAAGGGGTGCTCGCACGGTACACCAAAGAGCTGCTTTTTCGTGTTTCCGGAAAATCCCCATGTATTTTTGTCCAAAAAGCACATGCCGTTTCCAAAGCACCTTGTGATAATCGCCGATTTTTGGAATTGTTCACACATTTTCCCCGGAGATGTGTTATACTCTTTCGGAAACCTCAAAAGGAAGGAGCTGCAACATGCGCGGAAAAAGTCACCGCTGTCTGGGAAAATACCTGGTGCAGCACTACATGAGCGACACCCCGGAGCGGTATGTGAAGGCCTTTTTGCTGGGATGCATCGAGCCGGATCGGAACCCCGCTACATACCTGAAAGGCTCCATCCGCTGCCAGTGGCTGCGGGGTCACAATTACCGCAATGCCCGGCGCTTCATGCGTGCCATTTCCGCCCGGCTGGAACGGAAGGAAAAGCTGAACCTGTTTGACTACTACACCCTGGGCAAGCTGATCCACTACACCACCGACGCGTTCACCTACGCCCACAACGACACCTTCCCCACCGCCCTGAGCGATCATCGGGAATATGAAGCGGCGCTGCAAGACCATTTTCTGGAATACATGAAGCAAGACCCCAAGGTCAACCCGAAAATCGCCGGAAGCGTGATGGAAGCCATTTACAGCTACCACCGGGAGTATGAAGCCCAGGCGGCAAACATCTACACCGATACCCGCTTTGCCCTGAACGCCTGCTGCTGTGTGCTGGCCGTATTGCTGACCAACCCCATCTTCTGACGGAGGCTGCCGATGTACAGATTTTTTGACATGGGTCTGGAAGCCGGCGTGGCGGCGGTAATTCTGGTTCCGTTATTTCTCGTCGTAAACCGGATTTATTTCCATGATTTGGGGCGCACCGTCGGCTACCTTATTTTCGCCATATACCTGGCCGGTGTGGACGCCGTGGTGGGGCTTCCCTGCATAACCTATATCCGCCTGGATTTTAACTACAATTTTGTCCCGTTTCTGTATATGTTTTCAGATTGCAAAAACAGTCTGCTAAACGTGCTGCTGTTCGTTCCGCTGGGCTTCTTTCTTCCCCTTTTCTGGAAGAAATTCAGTGCCTTCGGGTACACGCTTCTGTTCGGCTTCTGCACCTCCCTGCTCATTGAGCTTTTGCAGATTTTCACCTTCCGGGCGACGGACATCAACGACCTGATGACCAACACCGTCGGTACGGTTTTAGGGTATCTGCTTGCCAGAGTCGTGCTGAAGCTTTTCCCGGGGACGGAGCCGTCGGCGCGGACAAAGGATGTGTTTCTCGTCTGCGGCATGACCTTCGGCGTCATGTTCTTCGTGCAGCCGTTTCTGGCGGCGCTGGTCTGGAATTGGATAGTGTGAAACTTCAGCGGCATTTTCAAGGGAATGCCGCTGATTTTTGCGTCATATGTTCCTCCGGTTCTCTTTTCTCACCCAAAGCATAGGATGTTCCATACATCTGAATTTGAGGTGGTACTATGGAACATAATGCAAATCAAATCACCCTGCGGGGAAATCTGTCCGCACCCCCCACGTTTTCCCACGAAAACCATGGAAAGCAGTTTTACCGTTTTTTTCTGGAGGTGCCGAGGCTTTCCGGGGCGGCGGACACCCTGCCGGTCATCGCGGAAGCCTCCCTTCTGGAATCCGCTGGAATTGACCCGGGCGGGATGCTCACCGTCACCGGCCAGATCCGCTCCCACAACGTCCGCACCGACGGGCGGCGGCATCTGATGATATTCGTCTTCGCGTCGGCGCTGACCTGCGAGGACGGCGAAGCGCTGAACGACGCGGTACTGGAGGGCTTCCTCTGCCGGGAACCAATTTACCGCCGCACCCCTCTGGGGCGGGAGATCTGCGACGTGATGCTGGCGGTGCCGAGGGCGTTCCAGCGAGTGGATTATCTGCCCTGCATCCTTTGGGGCAGGACGGCGCAGGAGGCTTCCCGGTGCCACACCCGGGATAAGATCGGCATCACAGGCCGATTGCAGAGCCGCGTCTACACAAAACTGACCGAGGAAGGCGCGGAGGAGCGAACGGCCTACGAGATTTCCGCCCTCACTGCCCAGATTCCCATGGATTTACTGTAACGGCTTGTCTTTTTTTGTTGCAAAACTACGGTTTTCGTGGTATATTGGGGCAAAACAGATAAAAGGAACGATTCTCGTGAACAAAAAAGAAAAAGCAAAAGCCATCATTGATATCCTCAAGCAGCGCTACGACGACGCGGCCTGCGCCCTGCATTACGCGAAAGACTACGAGCTGATGATCGCCGTGCGGCTCTCCGCCCAGTGTACCGACGCCCGTGTGAATCTGGTGACCCCCGCCCTCTTTGCCGCCTACCCCACGCTGGAAGCCATGGCGGCGGCAGATATCGCCGATGTGGAAAACTACGTCCGCTCCTGCGGCTTTTACAAGCACAAGGCGCGGGACATCGTCCTCGCCTGTCAGATGCTGCTGACGGACTACGGCGGAAAAGTCCCCGGCACCATGGAGGAACTGCTGCGCCTTCCCGGCGTGGGGCGGAAAACCGCAAATCTGTTGCTGGGCGACCTGTACGCCGTCCCGGGCAGCGTCGTGTGCGACACCCACTGCATCCGCATCTGCGGACGGCTGGGGCTGAGCACGGGCAAGGAGCCGGAAAAGGTGGAGCAGCAGCTGCGCAAGATCCTCCCCCCGGAGGAAAGCTCGGACTTCTGCCACCGGATCGTCCTCTTTGGCCGGGACTGCTGCACCGCCCGGAATCCCATGTGCGGCGAATGCCCGCTGACCATGTACTGTAAAGAGTTCAATCCGCAGGCGTAAAACAGCGCCGTTTTCGGTCGAAACCGATTGATTCCGGAACATTTTTCATTTCTGTTCTGTCACCCTCCCTGTCCGCATATGCTGTGGACAAGGGGGGATTTCTTTGCCCAAAAAGCTGCCGATCTTCTATTCCGCTCTGCTGCTCACAGGGGTGAACCTGCTGCTGCGGCTGGTGGGAACTTCTTTTCAGGTGTATATCTCCGGGCGCATCGGCGCTGCCGGAGTGGGTCTTTTGCAGCTGACCATGTCCGTGGGAAGCCTCGCCATGGTGACCGGCATTGCCGGTGTGCGAACCGCCGCCATGTACCTGACCGCCGAGGAGCTGGGGAAAAAGCGCCCCGGAAATATGACTTGGGTTCTGTCCGGCTGCTTCGTGTACAGCATTCTGTGCAGTACCGCCGTGGCCGCCGCCCTCTATTTTCTCGCGCCCGCGCTGGCGGAAAACTGGATTGGGGACGTGCGCACGGTGAATTCCCTGCGGCTGTTTGCCGCGTTTCTTCCCGTCTCCTGCCTGTGCGGCGTCATGACGGGGTATTTCACCGCTGCCAACCGTATCGGGACGCTGGCCGCGGTGGAAGCGGCGGAGCAGCTGTGCTCCATGGTCGTGACCACGGCCGTGCTGACCCTCTGGGCGGGGGACGACCCCGGGCGCGCCTGTCAGAGCGTGGTCATGGGCGGATGCTTCGGCGCCTGCCTGACGCTGTGCTGCCTGATGCTGCTGCGCCTTGCCGAGCGGGGAAAGCCCGGGGCAAAAATCCCCATAAGGAGCCGTCTTTTACAGGCAGCCGTCCCCCTTGCCATGGCGGATGTACTGAAATCCGGCATCAGCACCACGGAAAATCTGATGGTTCCCAAGCGCCTGGCGCTGAACTCCCTGATTGACAGCCCCCTTGCGGCCTTCGGCGTCGTCAGCGGCATGGTGTTCCCTGTCCTGATGTTCCCCGCCTGTATCCTGTTCGGTCTGGCCGAGCTGCTCATCCCGGAGCTTGCCCGGTGTGCCGCCGCAGGAAGCAGACAGCGCATCTCCTATCTGGTGCGGCGGAGTCTGCGCACCGCAATGCTGTACGGCATCGTGTTCAGCGGTCTGGAATTTCTGCTGGCCGAAGGGCTGTGCAGTTCCCTGTACCACAATGCCGAAGCGGGACATTGGCTGCGGCTTTATGCGCTGCTCATTCCCATGCTTTACTGCGACGCCATCACCGACGCCATGACCAAAGGCTTGGGGCAGCAGAAGGTCTGCGTCCGCTACAACATCATCACCAATTCCATGGATGTGCTTTTTCTGTATTTTTTGCTGCCGAAATACGGAATGGAAGGTTACTTTTTCAGCTTTTTCATCACCCATCTGGTGAATTTCATTCTCAGTCTGCGGCGGCTTCTGACCATCACCGGAGAGACCATCCCCTTCTCCGCCCCGGCGCTGTCCGTTGCGGCCGCCATTGCCGCCGGATGGGGTGCTTCCCGCTTTGCCGCCCCGGTGCTTCGGGCAGGAACATATCCCATTCTGCTGGGCTGCCTGATGTGTCTGTTTGGGGTTCTGGGGCGGGAAGACATCGCCTGGCTCAAGGGACTTCTCCGGGGTAAGGCCATCACAAAAGCACGCACATTCTCCAAAAGTGCATGAAAAATGACCCGCCATGGCGGGTCATTTTTGCGTTTTTACAGGTTTTTCAGAACTTCCAGCAGGAACTTCCAGGTACGCTCCGTGGACGCGATGTCCAGCTTTTCCCGGCTGGTGTGAATGTCGTGCATCTGCGGGCCGATGGATACGCAGTCCAGTCCCGGCAGCTTTTCTCCCAAAAGGCCGCATTCCAGTCCCGCGTGGATGGCCAGAACCTGGGGATCCTTACCGAACATCTCCCGGTAAAGGCGAACCATGGTGTCCCGGAGGACGGAATCCTTCCTGAACTCCCAGGCGGGGTACTCCCCGGACTGGGAATAATTCCCTTCAAAGAACTCGGCAAGGCTTTTCAGCTTCTCCAGAAGCCCTTCCTTCTCGCTGTTGACGGAGCTTCTGACGGAGAAGGTGACGTTGAACCGCTCTCCCAGCTTCGTAATTCCCATGTTCAGGCTGGTCTGCACCAGGCCGTCAATGTCCTTACTTCTGGCCTGCACCCCGTTAGGCGCGGCGCAGAGCAGACCGATGACCTTGGCGGTCGCCTGGGTGGACAGGCCGTTGCCGCCCAGCGCGTCCACGTCGAAGGCCTGAATGGTGGCATCCGGCTCGTCGTATTTTTCCCGAATCTCCGCCTGCAATTCCTCCGCCACAGCGTTGATCCGCTCCAGCTGAATGCCCATAGCCACCAGGGTCGCCTGGCAGGAGCGGGGAATGGCGTTGTCCTTGGTGCCGCCGGACAGGGAGGTCAGGCAGAGCGGCATGAGCTTCTGAATGCGGTCCATGAATTCGCCCATGACCTTGTTGGCGTTGGCGCGGTTCTTGTGGATTTCCGCGCCGGAATGGCCGCCCTGCAAGCCGTCCACGCTGAGCCGGACGCAGGGGCCGTAAACCGCCTTCCGCTCTGCGGGCAGGCTGATGGTCGCGGTCGCGCCGCCGGCGCAGGACACGGTGAAAATCCCCTCGTCCTCGGAGTCCAGATTGATCATCGTCCGGCCTTTCAGCTGGGACAGATCGATGACATCCGCGCCCAGCATCCCGATTTCCTCGTCCACGGTGATGATAACCTCCAGCGGCGGATGGGGAATGGTGTCGTCCGCCAGCAGCGCCAGGGCGTAAGCCACGGCAATGCCGTCGTCGCCGCCCAGGGTGGTACCCTTGGCATAGACAAACTTGTCGTCATGGGTGACGTCCAGCCCATCCTTCTCCATGTCCAGCGGGCAGTCCATGTCCTTTTCGCACACCATGTCCATGTGCCCCTGCAAGATCACGGGGGCATGATCCTCCATGCCGCAGGTGCCGTTTCCAAAGAGGATCACGTTGTTTGCCGCGTCCTGAATGTACCGCAGGCCATGCTCTTTGGCAAAATCCACCAGATAATCGGATATTTTCTTCGTATTCCGGGAACCGTGGGGAATGGCGCAGATTTCCTCAAAATAATGAAAAACCGCAGCAGGCTCCAGACCTGCCAGTCGTTTCGTTTCCATACAGACACTCCTTTTCATTGGATGGAATTTCTTACCCTTATTCTACCACAGGCGCTATCAAAAGTCTATCGCAATCTCTCACCAGAAAACAGCAAAGACTACGGAAAAATCCGTAGTCCTGCACATTTTTACCCATCCAAAAGGAATTTCTTAAGCTTCTGCAAATCGTTGTTGAGAATCAGCTCCTCATTGATGTCCATTGTTTCCAGCAGCTTCCGCGCCAGATCGAAGTTGCCCACCGCGCTGGGGTCGTGGGCGTCCGTATCCACCACGACGAAAACGCCCCGCTCCATGCAAAGCGGGATCATTTTCCGGTAATTATCCACACAGTTCGGCCGGGATTTGGGCTTTCTTAAGGAACTGTTGTTCAGTTCCAGGGCAACGCCGAATTCCTTCGCGCCCTCCACCAGCGCCGGATAGTCCATGGGATACAGATCGGAATCCGGGTGGGAAATGATCTTCACCTTGGGATTTTCCATGCAGCGGATCACGTTGTCCGTATTTTTCACGGCTCCTGCGTCCTCGTAGCACGTCCCATGAATTCCGGCAACGGCGTAATCCAGGTAATTCAGATGCCGCTGATCCAGGGACAGCTCTCCCCCGTTCAGGACGTTGACCTCACTGCCGTAAAGCATCTCCACGCCGTACAGCTCCCTCGGGGCATCGCAGAGGTTCCGGAAATAAATCGGGTCAACCGTCCCCGGAATGCCGGGGGCGTGTTCCGTAACGCCGATCAGGCCGAGTCCCCGCCGGGACGCCTCCGCCGCCAGCTCCCGGATGGTGCCGAAGGCGTGGCCGCTGAGAAGCGAGTGCATATGTACATCCGCAACAAATGGTTTCATAATCGTCCTTCCCCTCCAATACTATACAGAAAGGCCACGGATACTTCCGTGGCCTTTCATCATTTCGCATTACATGAAGCTCAGCACCAGAGTCAGCAGAACCCAGACAATGGCGATCCACTTGGTGGACACGGCCAGCGTATGATCCAGGCCGCCCTTCTTATTCTTACTCAGATAAGATTCGGAAGCGCCGGAAATCGCAGCGGACAGGCCAGCCTCCTTGCCGGACTGCATCAACACGACCACGATCAGCGCAACGCTGCACAGAGCCTCCAAAACAATCAGAATCGTCTCCAGAACACCCATTACAAAAACCTCCCTCCGCCAGATTTGCGGACTCAAATAGTAAACGGTTCGTCAAAAAAACGCGAACCTTCCGATAGCCCGAATAGTATAGCATATGTTTTTCCAAATTTCAAGGGCAAATCCCGAAAAACTCGGAAAGTTCATGGACTTTTTACTTCTGCACCCAGCTGCCGGTGGCAAGGCAGTTCAGGTAGCTTTCAATGAAGGGATCCAGCGCGCCGTCCATGACCGCGTTTACATTGGAGGTCTCGCAGCCGGTACGGGTGTCCTTGACCAGCGTGTAGGGCATGAACACGTAGTTTCGGATCTGGCTGCCCCACTCGATCTTCTGCTGAACACCCTTGATGTCGGAAATTTTATCCAGATGCTCCCGCTCCTTGATCTCCACCAGCTTGCTGCGCAGCATCCGAAGGCAGGTCTCCTTGTTCTGGAACTGGCTGCGCTCTGTCTGGCAGGAAACCACAATGCCGGTGGCCCTGTGGATCAGACGGACGGCGGAGGAAGTCTTATTGATGTGCTGGCCGCCCGCGCCGGAGGAACGGTAGACCTGCATTTCGTAGTCCTCAGGGCGAATTTCCACGTCCTGGCTGTCGTTTTCGATATCCGGGATGACTTCCACGGCGGCAAAGGAGGTCTGACGGCGGGCATTGGCATCAAAGGGTGAAACGCGAACCAGACGGTGAACGCCGTTCTCCCCCTTCAGGAAGCCGTAGGCGTTCTCGCCCTCGATCATAATGGAAGCGGATTTCAGACCAGCCTCGTCGCCCTCCTGATAGTCCATGATCTTGTAGGTGAAGCCGTGACGCTCCGCCCAGCGGGTATACATCCGGTAGAGCATCTGGCACCAGTCCTGGGCTTCGGTACCGCCAGCGCCTGCCTGAAAGCTCATCATGGCGTTGTTCTTGTCATAGTGACCGGTGAGCAGAGTTTCCAGACGGCAGGTCTCCATATCCTCCGTCAGAGCGGCAAAGCCGGTTTTCAGCTCTTCCAGCATGGAATCGTCGTCTTCTTCCTCTGCCATCTCGCAGATGGTCATCAGGTCGTCCCAGTTCGACAGCATTTTTTCATAATGCTCGATCTTGCTCTCGGTCTGACGGGTCTTGACAACGATTTTCTGGCTCTTCTCCGGGTCGTCCCAGAAGCCGGGGGCTTCCTGCATGGCATGCAGACGCTCCAGCTCGTTGCGCATTCCCTCCAGATTCAGGGAATCCGCCAGTCCGTCCAGCGCGGGGCGGCAGTCGTTCAGCTTCTGCTTATATGCGTCAAATTCAATGTTCATCACAATCTCTCATTTCCTTGGGATATAGGGTACATTTATGAATTGTCGCTGTTACTCTGATAATTCTATCATTGAATCCGCAAAAAATCAAGACGAGGTTCAAACTATAAATCAGCCCTTTGCTCCCATTCCACTGTGTTCTTCCACCCTTTTTATTATTCACCGGCCGCAGCCATATCAAACGGAGAAAAGCGTTTCCGCCGCACATAAAATCGTGTCGGAGCTATTCACTCCGACACGACTTTATTACCGGAATACCAGCCAGATCAGTCCCGCGAAAATCAGCAGGGCAATGACGGCAGGGAGAAAAAGGTTCAGAAACGCCGCCAGCAGCATAGCCGGCACGTCGCCCTTCTCCTTGGGTTCCTTTTGCAGCTCCGCTTCCTTTTCCGGGTCAAGGTTTTTCTTTTTCAGCATTATCTCTGGTTGGTGGTGGTCTTGATGTCGAACAGGTAATTGCCGTTCTCATCGATCTTCTGCTGGTCGGCGAAGTGGCACGCCACGAAGTGACCGGGCTTTACTTCCTTCAGCTCCGGCGGCACACGCTTGCACTTGTCGCAGGCCATGTAGCACCGGGTGTGGAACTTACAGCCGGAGGGGGGCTTGATGGGGCTGGGAATGTTGCCCTCCAGAATGATCCGCTCCTTGGTCAGGCTGTCGGGATCCGTCGTGGGGATGGAGGACAGCAGCGCCACGGTGTAGGGATGCCGGGGATCAGCGAACAGCTCGTCGGTCGTGGCGATCTCCACCATGTTGCCCAGATACATAACGCCGATCCGGTCGGAAATGTAGCGGACAACGGACAGATTATGGGAAATGAACAGATAGGTCAGGCCGTCCTTCTCCTTCAGCTCCTGCAGCAGGTTGATGATCTGGGACTGAATGGACACGTCCAGAGCGGACACGCACTCGTCGCACACAACAAACTTGGGCTTCACGGCAAGGGAACGGGCGATACAGATACGCTGCCGCTGGCCGCCGGAGAACTGGTGGGGATAGCGGTTGTACATATAGTTCTGCAGGCCGCACTTGTTCATCGTCTCGAACACGTAGGGCTTCATCCGCTTGGAGCCGCGCTTGAAGAACTTGTGGGTGATCAGACCTTCCTCAATGATCTGACCCACAGTCATCCGGGGGTTCAGAGAGGAATAGGGATCCTGGAAGATGATCTGCAAATCCTTCCGCAGAAGCCGCATTTCCTTGTACTTCAGGCGCTTCAGGTCTACGCCGTCATCCAGCATGGCCTCGTACTTCTGGAACTCCGGATCGCCGGCATACTTGGCGCGCTCGGCGGCAAGCACCTTCTCCGCTTCCTCGGTGGCGGCCACGGCGGCCTTGTGGAGATTTTCCAGCTCGTTGATCTTTGCCTGATGGCTCTTGATCTTCTTCTCACAGGAGGCCGCCTTCTTGGGCTCGTCCTCGGCGACGCCCTCCAGCATTTCGATCTCCACATGGTGCTCGTCGATCTGAGCTTGCAGCGCGGCAGCACGGAAGGCATGGCGGTACCGGTTCAGCAGCAGCGCCGCGCCCTTGTTGGTGTCCTTCACCATGAAGCCGCCCAGAATCTTGGCAGCGTAGTCAAGAGCGGTCTTGGCGTCGCAGGCGGCCAGATTCTTATCCTGAATGTCAAAGAACGTCGCCTTGTCGCCCAGCGCGTCGCACTTCTTGGCCATTTCCTCAGCATGGGCAACGGCCTTGTGGTAATTCGACACGTACTTATCGGCATTTTTCAGGGTATCCAGCACATACTCCGGCGCGACGGTATCCAGCGTCCGTCCGTAGTACATCGTGCTGCCTGCGGTCTGTTCGTACAGCTGCAGGAGCACACGTCCTAAGGTAGACTTGCCGCAGCCGGACTCGCCCACCAGCCCCAGGGTCTCGCCCTTGTAGATGTCAAGGGTGATGTCCTCATTCGCCCGGACATACATCTGCTTTGCAAAGAAAGAAGACTTGGCAACGGGGAAATACTTTTTCAGATTAGTAATGGACAACAATTTTTCCATGCTCAGCACTGCTCCTTTCTGCTTTTTCGGGGTAGAAGCAGCGGACGTACTGTCCCTCTGCCACCTGCTTCAGCTCAGGCTCTGCGTCGATGCACTTCTGGGTGCAGTATTTGCACCGGGGAGCGAACTTGCAGCCCTTGGGAAGATCCAGCGGATGGGGTACGGTGCCGGGAATGGGATCCAGCTTCTTCCGGTCGTCGTTCAGCCGGGGGATGGAGTACATCAACCCTTCCGTATAGGGGTGGGACTTCTCGCAGTTGGTGAAGATCACCCGTGCGGGTGCCTGCTCCACCACCTGACCGCAGTACATGACCACCACGTCGTCCGCCATTTCGTTGATAACGCCCAGATCGTGGGTGATGAACATGATGGCGGTTCCGTTTTCCTTCTGCAGATCGTTCATCAGCCGCAGGATCTGCGCCTGAATGGTCACGTCCAGAGCGGTAGTCGGCTCGTCTGCGATCAGAATGTCGGGCTTACAGGCAAGAGCCATGGCGATCATGACACGCTGCCGCATACCGCCGGACAGCTGGTGGGGATACTGCTTGGCAACTGCCTCCGGGTTGGGAATCTGCACGGCCTTCAGCATCTCAATGCACTTGGCGGCGGCTTCCTTCTTGCTCATACCCTGATGGATGATGAAGGGCTCGGACAGCTGCTTCTTCACGCTGAACACCGGGTTCAGGCTGGTCATGGGCTCCTGGAAAATAACGGAAATTCGGTTGCCACGGATGTGGTACATCTGCTCGGTGGTGACCTTGGAAAGGTCCTGGCCGTCAAAGGTGACGATGCCGCCGGCGATATAGCCGTTGGCGTCCAGCAGCCGCAGCACGCTCATGGCGGAGACGGACTTGCCGGAACCGGACTCGCCCACGATGCCCAGAGTCTTACCGGGGTAAATGGAATAGGAAACATCGTTTACGGCCTTGACAATGCCGTTTCTGGTTTTGAAGAAGGTCTTGAGGTTCTTGACCTCCAGCAGAGGCTTATTCATGTCTGCCATTATTTATCCACCTCCGATTTGGGATCGAGCACTTCCCGCAGGGTATCGCCGATGATGTTGATGCAGATAACGACGATGGAAAGGAACAGTGCGGGGAATACCCAGCGCCACCAGTAGGACTGAATGACCAGCGCATTCCGGGAGCCGTCAAGCATGTTGCCCCAGGTAGGACGGGGCAGCTGGACGCCGAAGCCCAGGTAAGACAGGCTGGATTCGGTCAGCATACAGCCGGCAAAATCCAGCGTCACGGAGACCAGAATGACGGAGATCACGTTGGGCAGGATGTGCTTGAAGGCGATTCTGCCCTCCTTGACGCCCATGGAGCGGGCAGCGGTGACGAATTCCTTTTCCCGCTCGGCCAGGATCTGACCGCGGATCAGCTTGGCAAGTCCCGTCCAGCTGAGCAGACCCAGAATCAGCATGATGATGAAGATTCGGGTATTTTCATGCAGGTCGGAGGATTGCAGGATGGCGGACAGAACCAGCGCGAAGGGCAGGAACGGAATTGCGCCCACGATCTCTGTAATACGCATCAGCAGAATGTCCACCCAGCCGCCGAAGTAGCCGGAGATACAGCCCACGATGATACCGATGATGGTGGAGACGATAACGGCGACCGCGCCGATGGTCATGGTCATCTTGCCGCCGTTCATGAGGCGGTTGAACACATCACGGCCCATATCGTCGGTGCCGAAAACATAGCCCTTTAAGCCCCACGCCCCAACGAACTTGCCGTCCTTGAAGGCATAATTCTGGAAGCCGCTGGAGAATACGGTGTCCACCGTCCCCGCTTCCTGCAGGTCTGCGGGAACGTCGCACTGATTCCGGAAGTCCTGACCCCAGGCGTACACTCTGCCCTGCTCGGTGACCAGGGTAAAGTGGCGGGTGCCGCCGGACACGTGCTTGATGGTGTCGCCCTCGGGAATCACAGGAGTGGCTTCCTTCATACCGGCGACAATCAGCTCGCCGTCGTCAGTGACAAGGGCAATGGCGCCGCCGGTGGCCGCGATGTCCACGACCTTCCGGTCGCCGATATATTCAAAGATGTCAACGACCTTATTCTGGCTGTTCTCATCCTGAACGGTGATGGTGTTGAACTTGGAGCTCTTGCCAGGGACAAAGTTGCCGTCCTCGTCAATGCCGTACAGGCCGTCGTTGGTGAAGACCAGCTTCACCAGCTTGCTCTCCTTCTTGCCGTGCTTGATGACGGAGGAAAGGTTGGTAGCATTCAGGCCGTCGTTGCCCCAGGCGTAGATGGTGCCGTCCTCCATGAGAATGGCGGTGACCTGGTTGCCCGCGACCAGCTGGCGAACCTGAGAAGCGTCGATGGTGTTGTCGCCCATCAGCTCCTCGGGCTGCTTCCGGGCGGAGGCGATCATGGAGCCGTCCCAACCGTACTGGCCGTTGTCGTAAGCGCCCCACGCGTAGACATGGCCGTCCTCGGAAATGGCGACGGCGTGGTCAGTACCTGCTGCCGCGTGTACGATCTTGGCATTCTTCACTTCGTCCGGGATGTTCAGGGGGTTCAGCTTGGGATCCTTGGTGGGGGTGTAGTAGCCCCAGGTATACATGTTGCCGTCGGTGCTGACGCCGACGGTGAAGGTTCCGCGGGAGAAAATGTCCACCGCGCCGTCCTTCATATCGTCGGGCAGCTTCATCAGGCTCATGGTGGGTCTGACGTTCACATGGAGCATCTCACTGCCTGTCTCCGTCAGGTCAACAGGCGCAAAGATGGGTCCGATAAACACGAACAGGAACATGCCGACGAGAATCACCAGTGCGATAACCGCCAGCGGGTTCCGGAAGAAGCGCTTGACCGCCAGCTTTCCGGGACTGTCATAGCGCTCGTCCGCAAGGGTGTACTCCTTGGAAGCGCCAAAAAACATCCGCTTCAGCCAGCGCCATGGGGCAAAGCCCTTGGAGGAAGTATTCTGTTTGCTCATTGTTCCTTCCTCCTTTACTTGTTGACCCGGACACGGGGGTCAGCGATGCCGTAGGCAATATCGATCACCAGGTTGCCCAACAGGGAAATGATAACGTAGAACATCTGCAGCAGCAGCACGACCTCAAAGTCCTTGTCGTTCAGGGAGGCAATGTAGAGCTTGCCCACGCCGTTCAGGCCGAAGATATTTTCCACGACCACGGAGCCGGAGAAAATGCCGATGAACCAGCCGATGACCAGCGTAATAATGGGGATCAGAGCGTTCCGGAAAGCGTGGGAATAAATGACGGTCTTTTCCTTCAGGCCCTTGGCTCTCGCGGTACGGATGCAGTCGAGGCTCAGCGCCTCACTCATGGACGCGCGGACATAACGGGTCATGCCGCCCAGAGACGTGAAGGTCATGACGATCAGGGGCAGAGCCATGTAGTACAGCTCGTCCAGGAATTTCTTCATGCCGGTGTAATCGGAACCGGGCGTTTTCATGCCCGACACCGGGAACCAGCCGAGAATAATGGCGAACAGCCAGATAAACACGATGGACGTGATGAAGACAGGGATCGAATAACCGACAATCGTGCCCACCTGCACCGCCGTGTCCCGCTTGCTGCCCCGATGGACGGCGCAGTAGATACCAAGGGGAATGGTTATGCCCAGGCCGAGAATGGTGGCAAATATATTGATAAAGATGGTGTTCTTCATCGGCGCTTTCAGAACGTCATACGCAGGACGGGAATACTTATAGCTCCAGCCGAAGTCTCCCTGCAGGATGCCCTGATACTTGCCGTTGATGGGAACAACGCCCACCCAGCCAAGATAACGAATAATCACATTCTGATCCGTGCCCAATTCACGGCGCTTCTCTGCCAGCTTCTTTTCGTAGAGCTCGCCTGCGTTGGGGTTGTTCTTCAGACTGGCCTTGTAGGAATCCACTTCTACCACCGCGCGGTCGTAGGGGATCATGGTGTACACAAGGAACATCAGAAGTGAGAGAATCAGTGCAACAACGACCATGTAGCCAAGTCGTTTAGCGATGTATTTTCCCATGGTATACTCCCTTTCTTAAGACGGTGATCCGGGCGGGGAAACACAATCTTCCCGCGGCAGACAGCCGTCTGACGTATTCATATATTCTACCCTAAAATTGCAAACAAAGCAAGTGTAGAAAACGGTCTCTGGGTCGAAAAATGAAATTTTATACCTAAGAGGCCGCAAAAAATTTGAGAAGCAGGCCGCGACCGCCCTCAAAAGGGCGAATCACCGCCCCTTTCCGCCGGTCGCAAGTCCCCAAAATGCACATTTGATACTATTTCCTGATTAAAATCTTAATTTTAATCAGGAAGGCATCGCCTGACGGCGCTGCCTGTTTTGTGATTTATAAGGAAAGAAATCACAAAACAAGTCTCATATGAACTCCATGCCCTTCAGGCAATTAAAATCTTTTTTAAAGATTTTAATTGGAGTTCAGTATGAGCGGCCGCATCCGCCCTCTCCCCTCCCCGCAGCAAAGCTGCAGCAGGGATCTCTTTCGGCGCACAGACCGTTTTCCACGGGTTTTGTTTGCGCATTGTCCAAAACAGAGTTATCGGTTTTCATCAGAGTCCTTTTGTGCAAAGGTGTGGTCTGAGGAAAACCGACAACTGGGGCGCCCCTCTATTTTATTATAGTATGGGACATAGACTCCAAAATGGGGCAGCCTTTGGGGGCTGCCCCATTCCAAGTTCTACAAGCTCAAGCAGTCAGCCGGATTAGTAGCCCTTGATGTTGGAGTAGAGAATCGCGCGAGCAGGTCCGAAGAAGGGAGAAGTCACAAAATTCTCAATGTTGGCGTTGTACACGTCGTAGTAGTAGTTGGAGTACAGGGGGATGTCGGGCATAAGCTCGTTCCATCTCTCGATGTAAGCCATCCACCACTCGTTGTACTCGTCCTCGGTAGTGGCGTTGTAAACCATACCCATGGACAGGTAATCCATGCCCAGCTTGTCGCCGGAAGCCTCAACAGCCTCTTCGTAGGTCAGACGGTCAGCAGCCAGATCGTAGGGGAACTCCACGTCGTAAGGATCAATGACCTTGTTGGAGGAGTAGCCAGCCCAATCGGGGCTGGGGCTCCAGTTGTAGGCGTAGTCATACACAGCGTTGTTCCAGCCGGTAGCCAGGTTGTACATGCCGTAGATGGGGGTTCCGCCGTAGCCCATGGAGGCGTCACGGTAGATGTTGCCAAGCAGGGTGGTGAAGTCACCGGTGGTAGCACGGATGACCATACCGGCAGCAGCAACGTCGGAGGAGTTGGCCAGATTGGTGTTCAGCAGGTCGGTAACGGTGTTGGGCGTGGTGCCGAACCAGTTGATGGCCAGAGGCATGTAGTACTCGCCGTTGATCTCAACGGTCTTGTAAACCACGTTGTCGGTGTTCGCAACAGAAGCGAAGGTCTTGTTGCCGGCGTCGTTGCCGTAGATGTCCTTCGCATTGGCTTCTTCAGCGGTCAGCTTCTTGTAACGGACAGCGTCAACACCGGTAGCGCCCTCAACATAAGGCTCGCCCTTGGAGTTGTAGATCCAGCCGCCCTCTTCCAGAACCTTCTTGGCGGTGTCGGGAGAGAAGGTGTAGTCGGTCAGCTCGATGTCGTCCTGAACAGCCTTCCACATATCGAAGTCGGGGGAGTAGGGGCCGTCAACGACGACGCCGTAGCCACCGGTGAAGGTCTGGCAGAACTCGGTACGGTTCAGCAGGTAGGTGATGGCCTGACGAACCTCGGGGAACATGGTGGGTCCGAAGTCGCACTCGAACTCGACCTTGCCGTAACCGGCTCTCTGGTAGTGAACCTCAGAGAAGTTCACATCGTCAACGATCGCCAGAGCGGCCTTGGTGTCGTCACCGCCGGTGATGCCGGACAGGACGTCAACAGCGCCGGTCTTCAGCTGCTCCAGCTGAGTCTCGGAAACGACGAAGACATAGACAATGGTCTCGATGGAGGGGGTCTGACCCTCGAAGTTGCCCTTGAACTCAGGGTTGATGGTCAGAGTGCACTGCTTGGTGCCCTGATCCCAGTCGGTGATAACGTAAGCGCCGGAGAAGGGGTAGGTGGAGACGTCGTAACGGCTCTCGTTCAGGTGAGCGGTGGTGACGTACTCACCGGCGTCGTCCTTAGCGTAGAACGCATCGGACAGGTAGCAGCCTTCGCCGTCATCCTTGATCTCCACGCCGTCGCCCAGCCACAGACCCAGAGGAGCGGGATCAAACGCAGCATAGGTGTAAGCGAAGTAGTAAGGCAGGTAGTCAGAGGACACGGTCACGGAGAAGGTGTACTCATCCAGCAGACGGATGCCGGAGAAGATCTTGGAAGTGCCCTCAGCCTCTTCGCCGGTGTAGGCGTTGAACTCCTTGTAGCCCACGAAGGACTGGCCCATGGTGCCGGGCATACCGGCAGCAACAGCAACGGGGGTGGAGAACGCCATGACCTGTGCCAGATAGTTGACAGCGGTGATGGGGGTGCCATCGGAGAAGGTCAGGCCCTCGTTGATGGTCACGGTGTAAGTAGCGGTGCCGTCGTCGTTGTCAGTCTCGGTGTGATCCTTGACAGCGGTCTCGTTCCAGACGTAAGCGCCGCCCTGGTTGGTCTCCATAGTGCCGTAGCCGATGGTCAGCTTCTGGATGTCCTGATCGGACGCGCCGGCGGAAGAACCGCCCCAGCCGGGATAACGGAAGTCGCCGGACAGCTCGGTGGTGCTGCCCAGAATCGCGCGGTTGGGCGCAGTGGGTGCTGCTGCAGTATCTGCTTTGGTCTCAGCGGACACGTCGGCAGCAGTAGGTGCAGCAGTCTCGGTGGTGCCATTGGAACCGCAGGCAGCCAGACCCAGCATCATAACGACTGCCAGAAGCAGGCTCAGAAGCTTGGTGAACTTTTTCATTCAGAATTCCTCCCTCAGAAATTTTTTAGACAGACGATCAGAAGTCATCCGTCAGATTTACGTTCCTCAGGAGGTATTCCCCCCAGAAACGTTACATATATTATGCACTATCCGCCACTCGTTGTCAAATGTTTTTTGCATTTCATTGGATTCTACAAAAAGCATACTATTTCGCCATTCTTTTTGTGCGTCTAGACGAACCCATAACCAATTCCGTTACTTTTTCGTCACCTTTCCGTGTTTTCGCCCCCGGCAGGATTGTGCCCTTGCAGACGGATAAATCCCCCTGAAACGACAAAAAAGCACCGGGTTTTCCGCAATTTCGCAGAAAACCCGGCACTCTGGCACACCAGAGGGGACTTGAACCTCCGACCTACCGCTTAGGAGTATGGCTTACCATGTGATACACGGTTCGGATGTAACTTCCAATATCATCCCTTACGCAGAATGACT
>CAKTKC010000011.1 GCA_934569225.1 uncultured Oscillospiraceae bacterium
CGAAGCTCTATCAGGTCAATGTAGGTGGGACATGGCGGGTTCTCCGGCAATGTATGAAGCGCAATGTGGGAAGGCTGATCCATGTCAGCTCTGTCCATGCCATACCGGAAAAGCCAAAGGGCTGCATCATTACGGAGGATTGCGAATTCTCTCCGGGGCTTGTGTACGGAGATTACGCCAAGAGCAAGGCGACTGCAACAGAGTTGGTCTTCGATGCGGCGAAGCGCGGGCTGAATGCCAGTATTGTCTTTCCCTCCGGCATCATCGGACCGGGCGACATACAGGGCGGGAGCTTCACCTCAATGGCAAAATCGTTTCTTTCCGGAAAGCTGCCCTTTGCCGTTCGCGGCGGATATGACTTCGTGGATGTGCGGGATGTGGCAAATGGCATTCTCGCCTGTTCCGAAAAGGGAGAACCCGGCAAGGGATACATTTTGTCCGGCCACTATGTCACCATTCGCAAGATGCTTCAGCTCGTGGGAAAGGCTGCAAAGCTGAGGTATCGCCCCATCTGCCTGCCGCTGGGGCTTGCAAAGCTGGCGGCTCCATACTACGAACGCCTGAGCCTGAAGGAGCGAAAGCCGCTGTTTTTCACCCCTTATTCCGTTGCCGTCCTTGCCTCAAACGGCTGCTTCAGCCATGCCGCAGCATCGGAATGCTTTGCGTATCAGCCGCGCCCCGTGGAGGAGACTTTGCGGGACATGACAGCCTGGCTTCTGAATCAGAAGGGAAAGTGATCCGCTATCAACCAGAAGCACCTTGGGCAGACTGCGCGTGCTATGGATATGCTCTGCGATTCCAGTTGCCATCAACATGCATTCCATGATATAATTAAAGAGAGGGATTGAAATCTTATAAAAGCGTGCATTCGCCCGCGGAGTCATCCTGCTTCCATTCTCCCTTATACGAGTTTTTAATAAAACGCTTAAAAGCGTTTTATTCTGCCGCAGGATTGCGGCCAGCGGCCACTGCCGCTAAAAAACGAAGTCAATACATTAACGGTATATAGATCTGTTAGCAATGCAGAGGCTCAAGATATAAAGAATACGGGACAATTTAATTTAGCTCCTGGCGGCATGGAAAGTAAGCAATTTGGCTTTAATCTCTCCGAAACAAGGCAATTCGGAAATATGATAGGACAGAACACCATTGTTAGTGCAAGAGTTCCCAACAGTATGCTTAGTCAGCTGTATACCGGAGGAGTTGACACAAGCATATTCCGTGCAGGCACTTTGACTGTTTATGGAGATCAGCTTGGGGCATTTAATCAAGCAGTCAGCGGAACGATTAAATTTATGCAATAAGGAGGCGAATATTATGAATCAATTACCAGATGTTGAAGTAATATTTGAATTCAATGGCACGAGAAAAAGTCCTGCGAATGATGGCTATAGACCAGCGCATTTAATAACGGATAATTATTTAACCACAGGCATTCACCATTACTACGGTGTCGAGTCCGTCCCTCCAAATGGAACAGTAAAGGGAACAATTACATTTTTATCTCCCGAGTCATATCCGCATTGTTTATGGATTGGGAAAAAAATCAGCATACAAGAAGGAGCCCATGTTGTTGGATACGCAACTATAACCAACATTTATAACCCATTGTTGTGCTTGGAGAATCAACAATGAAGCATACCAGCAAGCATCGTCTTTTGGGGGCAAAAGGCAGGCTGTTGGGGTACTCCTATCTTACCGCCGCCCAGGCGGTCTGCCGTGAAACGGCTTAAATAAAATGATGAAATCATTTTATTAAGAAATAGTATTATACGCAGCCGTTATCAGCCCGTCTAATAGGCTTTTGCCGGAAAGGAGCACAACATGAAACGGATCATCACCATTGGCCGTGAATTCGGCAGCGGCGGCCGTGAGCTTGGCCGCAGAATCGCGGAAAAGCTGGAGATCGCCTACTACGATCAGGAGATCATAACCGAGATCGCAAAAAGAACCGCACTGTCTGAGGCGTATATCCGGCAGATTGAGGAGATGCGCCCCATTTTGCATTTTCCCATTCATACCGGACAACGCTTTTATCTGCCATCAGAACCCATATTCTATCCGGATCTTTCCATCTACACAAAGCAGCATGAGCTGCTTCGTGAGCTGTCCTGCAAATCCGACTGCGTCATCGTCGGGCGCTGTGCGGATTACATTCTCCGGGAACAGAAACCTGTACGTATTTTTGCTTATGCGGATATGGAGAGCAGAATCAAACGCTGCATGGAGCGCCGTCCGGAGGACGAGAATCTGACAGAAGCGCAGATGAAGAAACGGATTACGGAGATCGACCGTAACCGTGCAAAGTATTACACGTTCTTCAGCGGGCAGAAATGGGGCGCGCGGGAAAACTACGATCTGCTTGTAAACACATCCGGTGCCGACATCAGCAAACTGGCCTCTGCCCTTTGCGGTTATCTGGAGGCTCTGTCTGAATAAACCATCTGCGCGGCAGGACAGACACCCCTCCGCATTGGAAGCATCCGCAAAAAGGAAGTGAACGACATGGCGTGTGACGAAACCCTATACCGTCAATACTTAAGCGGCGACGACGCGGGGCTGGAGGCCCTGATGAAAAAATACGGCGACCCCCTGACCCTGTATATTGACGGCTATCTGCACGACGTTCACGAGGCGGAGGAGCTGATGCTGGATGTTTTCGCCTATCTGTTCACGAAAAAGCCGAAGATACGGGACGGCGGCTTCAAGGCGTATCTCTATAAGGCGGCGCGGCACATGGCGCTGCGCCATAAGAGCAAGCGGAAGCCCCTGTTCAGCCTCGATGCGCTGACCGACGAGCCGGACGGACGGCTGCTGGCGGAGGAGGTTATACAGACTGAGGAGCGCAACCGCATTCTGCATTTCTGCATGAGCGAAATGAACCCGGACTACCGGGAGGTTTTATATCTCACCTATTTTGAAGGCATGAGCTATGCGCAAGCGGCGGAGGTCACGGGGAAAACGGTAAAACAGATCACCAACATGGTGTATCGGGGAAAAGAGAGCCTGCGAAGGCTCTTGGAACGGGAGGGAATCACAAATGCGGAGCCATGAGGAACGGGTCGCGGAGACGAAGCGGCGCATCGCCAAAATTGAGCGGGAGAAACGGCGGCGGCGCAATGCGGTCACCGTGGCTTCCGCCGCGGCGGCGTGCCTTGCGCTGCTCATCGGCGCGTCCCTCGCCATGCCAGGAATTGCCGCAAGCATCCAGACCGGCGACTACTCCGGCTTTGAAACGGCGGCAAGCATCTTTCACGGCGGCGCCGCCTTGGGATACATCGTCATCGGGCTGCTGGCGTTTCTGCTCGGCGTGTGCGTGACCGTTCTGTGCTTCCGCATCCGGCAGTTCAGCCGCGAGGACGCGCAGGACAAGGAAAGTGAGGATGCGCATGGAGCTGATTGAGAACCTGCTGCAATTACTGACCACGTTCGTCGGCGCGCTGCTTTCGGGCATCGCCTGCCGGAAAAGCGGTAGACAGGCATACTTCCTGCTGCTGTGCTTCTACGGCTGCTTTGCCCTCGGCTCGCTCTACTGGACGCTGTATCTGCTGCTGTTCGATACCACGCCGCGCGTCTTTTATGTCTCGGAGTTCGGCTGGGTGGCGAGCCTCATCTTCCTGCGCATTTTGCAGGCGACGCTCTCCACACCGGAGGAACGCGCCTTCCGCTGCCGCAGGGCGTGGCTTGCGCCTGCGTTCGGCGTGCCGCTGCTGGCGTTCTACTGCATCTTCGGGGATATTCTCTCCAACCTGATCTGGTGCGGCATGATGATATGGCTCTCCTTCTGCGCCATGCGGGGGCTTGCCTATGCGAAAACGCAGACGGGCGCGGCGCGGAATATACGATACTTCCACATCGGTGTGCTGTGCTTTGTTTTCTCGGAGTACCTGCTCTGGACGGTGGGCTGCTTTTGGCCGGATACCTCACCGGCAAGCCCCACCTTCTGGTGTGATATGCTGCTGACGCTGGCCATTCTCGGGCTGCTGCCCGCCACGAGAAGGGCGGTGGCGGCATGACCTATATTGAAAACATCTTCATCTGCATGGTATCCCCGCTGCTGGTGGCCGCTTTGTGCATGGGCAGGCGGCAGCTCCGCTTCTTCCTGTTCTGCATTGCCGGGATGGGGGTGTGTCTGCTCTCGGCCTATATCAACACCTTCCTCGCGGCGGTGTGTCAGGCGGACGCCCTTGCCGCCACGGCAGAGATCGCGCCGGTGGTAGAGGAAATGATGAAGCTGCTGCCGCTGGTGTTCTATCTTCTGGTATTCGAGCCGGAGGGGGAGAAAATCAAGGCTGCGGCAATAACAGTTGCCCTCGCCTTCGCCACCTTTGAAAATGTGTGCTATCTCATCCGGAACGGTGCGGACCGCTTCTCCTTCATCTTCTTCCGTGGCTTCGGTACAGGGGCCATGCACGTCCTCTGCGGCTTGATCGTGGGCGGCGGGCTTGCCTATGCGTGGCAGCGGACGTGGCTGAAGATCGCGGGTACCTGCGGGCTGCTGGGCGCAGCCATCACCCTCCACGCCATCTATAATCTGCTGATTGCCCACGGCGGCGCGGCGCAGTACATCGCCTACGCTCTTCCGGTGCTGCTGGTGGCAGCGGGAAGGTTGTCTGCTTTCCGATTATCGCAGAGGAAATAACCGAATATCCACTCCCTGAGAGCTGCTTTCTGGCGGCTCTCAAATTTTTTTTGAAAAATTTTTTGCTTTGGGTGAGAGTTTTTTCGATTTTTTGTACCTATATAAGTGAAAGGGTTTTTAGGCCACAGTTTCAGACAAACCGGAAAGGGGGTTCAAACGATATGTACGGTACCGCAAAACGGGTCGCACTCGTCAAACAGCGGGTGCGGGAAAACACCCGCCGGAGGCAGCGGCGCGGCATATACGGGCTGAGCGCTGCGTGTATGCTGCTGTTCGCGGCGCTGATGCAGACGGCGGGCACGGTCGTCGGGCCGGGGCAACCGGAAGCATGGGGCGTGTTCGGTGCGATGCTGCTGCGGGAGGACGCGGGCGGCTATGTGCTGGTGGCTGTCGTTTCCTTTGCCGCGGCGGCGGTGATCACCGTGCTGTGCATCCGGCTCAGGAACAGGGAAACTCAGAGCAAAGGCGGGACAGGCAAGCCCGCGCAACACGAACAGGAGGGAACGATATCATGAAAAAACGAATCCTCAGCATCCTGCTCCTATGCTGCATGGTGCTGACCATGCTGCCTGCGCCTGCCTTTGCGGCGGAGGGAAAGACCGGCGCACGCGCATCGGAAACGGGCGGCCTGTGCGAACACCATCCGAAGCATGACGAGGCCTGCGGCTATACCGAAGGGACGGCGGAAATTCCCTGTTCCCATGAACACACGGAGGAATGTCATAGTCTCATAACCCGGTGCGTCCATAAGCATACGGCGGAATGCTACCCGGCGGAAGGCGTGTCGGAGAATGCCGACAGCTTATCGGAGGCCGAAAACGCAGCACCGACGGAATGCGTCCATGGGTGCACCGAGAAAAGCGGCTGCATCCTTCAAGCATCAGACTGCAAGCACGCGCATGACAAGGATTGCGGCTACGCACCGGCTGCCATGGGGAAGCCCTGCACCTATGTATGTGAGATTTGCAATTCCAAGGACAGCAAAACGCCAATGCCTCTGCTCGGGGCAGTCCGTCCCGCTGCCACCCAATTTACCTATACGCTGCATTACGATGCCAACGGCGGCAGCGGTGCGCCGCCAAGTCAGAGCATGACCAGTTCGGAACTTTATGTACAGGTTCCTATATCAGAAAAAATTCCAACCCGTGACGGATATACCTTCAAGGGTTGGGCAGAAAGTCCGAATGGGGAACCAAGGTATCTTCGCGAAGAGGGATATTATTGGGATTACCTGATGGTACATCCGTCTTTGAACGAAACCATCTACGCCATATGGGAGGTGCACAATCATAGCTGGGGCGAATGGACCTCCAACGGCAACGGAACGCACACACGCACCTGCACCACGGACAGCAGCCATACCGAAACAGGCAGCTGCTCCGGCGGCAAGGCCACCGGTACGGAGAAGGCCATTTGCGAAACCTGTCATACGGCCTACGGAGAGCTTTTGCCGCTCACCAAAACGGTCATCACCACCCCGCCCACGCTGCCCTCTGAGGGGTATGTCGGCGAGTGGTACCTTGATGAGGATCTCAAAGGCGGCGAAGCAAAGGTCGATGGTACGGACACCGTTGTTCCCGGCTCGTTCCGCTTCAAGCACAATTGGGGCGGCGTAGTAGACCCGGGCGAAAACCGCATGGAAATCCTCTTTACCCCCAACGACGCGGAGACATACGCCACGGCGGAATGTATCGTCACCGTGACGGGGATCAAGTACACGATCACAAGCGTCATAGAGGAAGACTTCCCCGACGTGCCGTTGGGCACGGCGTTTGAGGATCTGTGGCTTCCTCACTTCGTCGAGGTAAAGACCAACACCGGCAGGATCTTCTTTCCCATCCCCGTGACATGGGACAGCTCCTCCTATGACCCGAACGCTCGTGGCGAGCAGATCATTACCGGCCAGCTGCATGTTGAAGAAAGCCGCTACGAGGATGAGCTGGAGCCGACAAGCACGGTCAAGGCCATCGCCAGAATCACACTCATTGACGACCGTGTCTTTACGCCCACGCTGGAGCCGCCCACCTACTCCAGGCGGATATACAGCGGCGATTTTTGCCAGCTTGCCTTTTCCGACGAGTATCTTTCCGGCGGAAAAGCCACGGCAGATGGCGAAACGGTTCCCGGCGTGTTCACTCTGAACGAGGAGCAGGAAAAATACGGCTACTGGAACAGAGACGGCGGGCTTGTTCAGGTGGGGTCGCTGGCGCTCAAGGTCACCTTCACACCCGATGACCTGCTGAGGTTCAGCACGGCGGAATGTACCGTCAACGTGGACGTCATTCCCCGCAAATTCAGGCAAGCCAATACATCGTATATTGACAATAAAAAGATTGGAACAGCCTTTGAAGATCTCGGCCTGCCGAACGCGTTCTATTTCTTCGCGGAGGCCGATGAACCAAACCACGAGGGAAGCGGGCTGAACGGCAGTGTGCCCGGCATCATCAAGTGGGACGATTCAAACTACGACCCCAATTCTTATGAGGAGCAGACCATCTACGGTACGGTCAACCGCGCCGAATTTGAGAAGTATTACATCGTACCCGAGGGCGCCGACCTCAGAGGCGTGGTAAAGGTCACGCTGCAGGCCGACCCGGTGGAGACGGAGATCACGCAGCCG
Source organism: uncultured Oscillospiraceae bacterium (assembly GCA_934569225.1). GTDB lineage: Bacteria > Bacillota > Clostridia > Oscillospirales > Oscillospiraceae > Faecousia. The sequence continues at coordinate 7,263 of CAKTKC010000011.1, forward strand.
CCCGTCTTCCGGTGGAAAAACGGCGATTTTACGCTGCCCGACAATACCATGTTCGTCAATCGGATCTTCGAGATGGGAGCCACAGGCGGGGGAAGCGCCATTCTTGCGGACGGCGTGGCAAAGGTCAAGGGGACGGATACCGTCGTTCCCGGCACGTTCTCCTTCAAGGAGGGCACGCCCGGATGGTTTGACGAGCTGGGCGAGAACGTTGTGACGGTGGTATTCACGCCGGCTGACCAGCGCGGCTACAGGAAGGCGGAGACCACGGTCAAGGTCAACGTCATCAAAAACACCTTCAAGAGCTGCGAGGAGCCGGATCCCATTACGGAGAAGAAACTCGGCACGACCTTTGCAGGGCTTAACCTGCCGGAAATTGTGGTCGTCGAGGCCATCGACGGTCTCAGGGTTGGCATGGAGGTTTCGTGGGATGAATCGTCCTATGACGCGCAGTCCACGGCTTGGCAGACCATCCCCGGTACGCTGGTATTCGACGCTAACGACGAGCACAAGTATCAGCAGCCGGAGCCTGCGGTAACAGCCGCGATCCGGGTGAAGCTCCTCGGTTCGGAGGATGCGCCGGCGATTACTACCACGACGCTGCCCGGCGGCACGGTCGGCACGCCGTACCACCATCAGCTTCAGGCAAATGGGGGAGGCTTCATTCTGTGGGAGCTTTTCAGCGGCGAGCTGCCCGATGGCTTGACGCTGAAACAAACCACCGGCGAGATCAGCGGCACGCCCACTGTGGAAGGAACCGCCCAATTTACCGTTCGAGCTCTCAACAGCGTGGGCAACGATAAGAAGGAGCTGTCTATTACGATAGCCAAAGACGCGCCTGCCGAGTACACCGTCACCGTGAAAACGGACGGCAACGGCACGGCTTCCGCATCTCCTGACAAGGCCGTGGCTGGTACGGAGATCACCCTGACCGCTACGCCCAACAAGGGCTACCACTTTAAGGAGTGGCAGGTCATCAGCGGCAATGTAACCATCAAGGACGATAAGTTCACCATGCCGGACAGCAATGTGGAGGTCAAGGCCATCTTCGAGAAAAATGCACCCCCTGTGCTCACCGAGTTCACCATCACCGTGAAAACGGATGGAAACGGCACAGCTTCCGCCTCTCATGCAAAAGCTGTTGTCGGCACAGAGATCACCCTGACCGCTACGCCCAACAAGGGCTACCACTTTAAGGAGTGGCAGGTCATCAGCGGCAATGTGACCATCACCAACAATAATTTCACCATGCCGAACAGCAACGTAGAGGTCAAGGCCATCTTCGAAAAGGACGCACCTCCTGCACCCACCGAGTTCATCGTCACATTTGACGGCAACGGCGGTATGCCCTCTGTCGGCAGCATGACCACCACCAATCAGAGGCTAAGTTCTCTGCCCGGTGCCTCCCGCAGTAAGCACAGCTTCGACGGCTGGTACACCGAAAAGAGCGGCGGCACAAAGATCACGACGGATACCGTATTCTCTGCAAATACCACCGCCTACGCCCACTGGACGTATACCGGCGGCGACAATCCGCCCGTCGCCGAGTTCGCGCTGCACTTTGAAACAAGAGGCGGCAGCCACATTGCCGACGTGCGGGGAACGTACAACACCTGCATTGACCTGACAAAGTATGTTCCGACCCGACGCGGCTATACCTTCGTCGGCTGGTACAGCGACAGCGGCCAGACAACCAGGATTTCCGAGGTTTATCTGACGGAGGACACCACCGTGTATGCAGGCTGGCAGGCGACCACGATCCCGCGAACCGGCGACAGCAGCAACCTGGGGCTGTGGAGCATTACGCTGATTGTCTCCCTTGCCGGATGTCTTGCACTGGCAGTATGGCCGCTCAGGCGGCGCAAGGGCGCATCACGGGAAACCGCAGAAAAGTAATCCGCACACCTTTGTGGCACGGGATTGTCCCCCGCGCCCCATTCGCTATCTTCCCAGAAAAAGAGGGCTGTTCTTTTGAAGAACAGCCTTCCTGCTTTTCCGCTTGATGTGTATGCACCTGAAATCATTTCTCAAACAGATACAAAAGGTATCCGTACCCCTCTGCCTCCATTTTTCCATAGGGCACAAAGCGGAGGGACGCGCTGTTGATGCAGTAGCGCACGCCATTGGGGGACTCCGGATCGCCGGTGAACACATGACCAAGGTGAGAATCTCCGGCACGGCTTCTGACCTCTGTGCGGCGCATGCCGTGGCTCAGGTCCTCCAGCTCCACCACGGCAGGCTCTTCAATGGGCTTGGTGAAGGCGGGCCAGCCGCAGCCGCTCTCGTACTTATCCGTGGAGGAAAAGAGCGGCTCGCCGGTGACGACATCCACATAGATGCCCTTTTCAAACTTATCCCAGAACTCGCCTGTGAAAGCGCGCTCCGTGCCGCTCTCCTGCGTAACACGGTACTGCTCCGCCGTCAGCTTGTCCCGGATGGATTCCGCCGCGGGCTTCTGATAGTCGCCCGGATCGATGCGCAGCCGGGAAAACAGCTCCATCTCCGCGCGCGGGATGTGGCAGTAGCCGTTCGGGTTCTTTTCGAGGTAGTTCTGGTGGTACTCCTCGGCGGGGTAGTAGTTCTTGAGTGGGCCGATCTCCACGAAGAACTTTTCACTGCGTCCCCGCTCGATCTCCGCGATGCGCTCCACCGTTTCCTTCGCGCTTTCGTTGGTGTAGTAGACGCCGGTCTGGTACTGACTGCCCACGTCGTTGCCCTGCCGGTTCTCCACTGTGGGGTCAATGACGTAGAAGTAGGCCAGCAGCAGGGCGTCGAGACTCACCTGTCCGGGGTCATACTCCACCCGCACAGTCTCCCGAAAGCCGGTCTCTCCCTTGCAGACAGTCTTGTAATCGGCGTCCGCCTCGCAGGTGCCGTTGGCATAGCCGCTCTCGGCATCGATGACGCCGGGGATGGATTGCATCAGCTGTTCCATGCCCCAGAAGCAGCCGCCCGCCAGATATATGACATTTTCCGTGGTATCCATATACATGCTTCCTTCACCGGACATATCAGAGGGCTGTCCGGTCATTTCCTTCTCGTCCGTTTTCTGCGGCATATTTTTCTGCCCGGCAGTGCAGCCGCTCAGCAGCAGTACCGCGGTGAGCAGAAGCGGCAATACTCTCCGATACATGGTGTATCCCTCCTTTCTGAGAAGATAAATTCGTTTGTCAGCCCATATCGGCGGCAAGAGCCTGGTCGATGAGCTTTTGCAGCGTCTCCGCCTGCTTCTTTTCCGTGATGGCGCCTACGATGGGGTCACCCACGATATTGCCGTTGCGGTCAACCACATAGGTGGTGGGGTAGGCAAAAATGTTTGTAGTGAACTTTCCCGCCTCGCCGTCGGAAGCGAAATACACATTCTGATAGGTCGCGCCCTTCTTCATCAGCACATCCTTTGCGTCAGAGATTGCCGCTTCGTCGCCGTCCAGCGTGAAGGCGTTGACGCCGATGAGTGCGCCGCCCTTCTCCGCAAGCTCCTTGTTCAGCGCGTCCAGCTCGGCAAGCTCGCCCACGCAGGGGTTGCAGGTGGTGAACCAGAAATTCACTACGGTGACGGCGTTGCCGGAGAACAGATCGTCGCTCTTCACCGGGTTTCCATCCAGATCCTTGCCCTCAAAGGCGGGGAATTTCTGCATGCTGCCGTCATCGGGAACCATGCTCATGTCGTCGCCGGCCGGCATACTCATATCGCTGTCCATGGACATTTGCGCAACCTCGGGATACTTTTCCTCCAGCATGGTCAGTGCGCTTTCGATATCGCGAATCTTCTTCGCTTCGCTGCGGAGCAGTCTCCGCTCGCTTGCGGTAAACTGATCCTTGGCAGCCTTGATGGTGTCCAGCAGGAAATCGCCGTAGTTTTTGCCGTCCTCAACCATGGCCATGCCCTTGTCGGCAGCCATAAAAACCTTTTCCCAAAGCGCGGTATTCTCCGAGAAAATCGCGGTTTCCTCCGCTGTCAGCTCCTTGTGCATGGCGATCGCCTCCTCGAGGCTCTTCGGCTCACTGCCCATTTTACCGACGCCCTTTGCGCCGCAGGCTGCCAGAGAAAGCGCCATCAGTGCGGCAAGCAGCAGCACCAGCAATCTGCCGGAAATATTCCTCTTATTCATACGTTTTGTTCCTCCTGATTATTGTTGATTTTTCGCGGCGTTTCTGCCGCTTTTTCTTTATCTTTACCGTCTCCAAAGCCGCAGCGGAAGCACACGGCGTTGGTGGGACAGGCACGGATACACATTCCGCAGCGGATACATTCGGCGTGGTTGGGCGTTTTCGTCACATCCACATCCATTTTGCAGGCTCTGGCACATTTCCCGCAGGAGACGCACTTGCTTTTGTCCACCTTCATCTGAAAGAGGGACACCCGGTTGAACAGCGCGTAAAACGCGCCAAGCGGGCACAGCCACTTGCAGAAGGGGCGGTAGAACAGCACGCTCAGCACGATGACCGTCAGCAGGATGCCGAGCTTCCATGTAAACAGACTGCCCAGCGCCGCCCGGATGCCGGAACTGGCGAGGGACAGCGGGATGGCTCCCTCCAGCACCCCCTGGGGGCAGAGGTACTTGCAGAAGAACGGATCCCCCATGCCAACGTCGTTCACAAGAAACGCCGGCAGCAGAAAAACCATCACCAGCAAAACGGCGTATTTCAGGTACGTCAGCGGCTTGAGCTTCCTTGTGGAGAGCTTCTTCGTGGGGATTTTGTGCAGCAGCTCCTGAAACCAGCCAAAGGGGCACAGAAAGCCGCAGATGAAGCGTCCCAGCAGGACTCCCAGCAGGATGAGAAAGCCCGTGATGTAATAAGAGAAGCTGAACTTTGACGAGCCTACCACCGCCTGAAATGCCCCGATAGGACAGGCGCCCGATGCCGCAGGACAAGAGTAACAGTTCAGCCCCGGCACGCAGACGGTTTTCCCCGCGCCCTGATACAGCCCGCCCTTGAAAAAATTCGGCAGGTGCAGATTGGTCAGCAGCGTCGCTCCCGCCTGTATCCAGCCCCGGAGACGGGACATGGCCTGTGAGATGCCTGAAAACTTCCTATCCAATGCCCACACACTCCAGACACAATTTGATTGCCTTGCTCAGCACCGTCTCCGCCTCGCCCCGCCATACGCCGAAGCACACCATGGCGATTCCGGCGATCAGCAGCACGGCCTGCGCCGCCGCCTTTTTTCCGTGGCTCATGTTTCATCACCCTTTCTGTTTTCTGCCACCATCATAACGCAGGAGAGGTAAAATCCTCGTTAAGAACAAAAAGTTAACACAAACCTTATTTGCTTTTGCTATAATGACAAACAACAGGAAATACAAAGGAGGGACTTTCATGCATCTTCTGGTAGTTGAGGACGAACGCGCCCTGTGCGAGACCATCGTCCGCAGCCTGCGGCGGCTGGCCTACAGCGTGGACTGCTGCTACGACGGGGAGAAGGCGCTGGAACTGCTGGGTGTGGAACGCTACGATCTGGTGCTTCTTGATTTGAATCTGCCGGGGAAGGACGGCATGACGGTGCTACGCACCCTGCGGCAGACCGACCGGGAGACAAAGGTACTGATTCTCTCCGCCCGCAGCGAGGTGGAGGACAAGGTGGAGGGGCTGGACGCGGGCGCCAACGATTATCTGGCAAAGCCCTTTCATTTGGCCGAGCTGGAGGCTCGCATTCGCAGCTTGACCCTGCGGCAGTTCACCCAGCAGGATGTGATATTGACCTGCGGAGCCCTGACCTTCGACACTCGCTCCCGCACCGCCTGCGTCAACGGACAGACCCTGACGCTGACCCGCAAGGAGACGGGGATTCTGGAATATCTGATGGTGCATCAGGGGCGGCCGGTGAGCCAGGAGGAGCTGATAGACCACGTCTGGGACAACAGCGTAGACAACTTCAGCAACTCCATCCGGGTCCATATTTCCGCCCTGCGGAAAAAGCTCCGCTCCGCGCTGGGCTACGATCCCATCCGCAACCGCATCGGCGAGGGCTATCTGATGGGAGGCAATGAAGAATGAAGCGGATCTCTTTACAGTGGCGTATCACGCTGATGACCGTTCTGCTCATCGGCGTCACCTGCGTGGCTATGAATCTGCTGCTCTGTTCCTCCGGCGTGTACTATATGGACACAATCGCGGACACGTTGCAGGGCAGCGGCAATGTGCTTCCGAATGAGGAAAGCACGGCGAGCTTTGATCCGCAGCTCATAGCGCCCGATGGAGATCTGACGATTGTCGTCAATGGCGCGCAGGGGCGCTTTCGCACCACCAACTGGTACATCACGGCTGTGGTGACGCTGCTCAGCGGCATTCTTGCCTACTTCATCAGCGGCCACGCCCTCAAGCCCCTGCGCAGCTTTGCCTCGCAGGTGGAAAAGGTGCAGCTGAACAATCTGGCGGATATGAAGATCGACGAAGCCGTGCTTCCGGAGTTTGCGCAGCTCAGCCGCTCCTTCAATCAGATGCTGGAGCGGCTGAACGCAGCCTTTGCCGCCCAGCGGCAGTTCACCGGCAACGCCGCCCACGAGCTGCGCACGCCGCTGGCGCTGATGCAGGCGCAGCTGGAGCTGTTTTCCGCAGAACATCCCGACGTGCGGCCGGAGACGGCGGAGTTTCTCGCCCTTCTGCGGGAGCAGACGGAGCGGCTGACCCGGATGACCAAGACTCTGCTGGAGATGAGCAATCTGCGGCAGGTGGCGCGGAACGAGCGGATTCAGCTCGCTCCCATGATCGAGGAGATCTTCACGGATCTCGCGCCGCTGGCGGAAAAGCGCGGCGTCACGCTGACGGCGGAGGGCGACGGCGTTATGACCGGCAGCGATGCGCTGATCTACCGCCTGGTCTTCAACCTGGCTGAGAATGCCATCAAGTACAACCATTCCGGCGGCTCGGTGCGGGTTTCCGTCACACAGGAGCCGAAAAAGCTCCTTCTCCGCGTCTCAGACACCGGCTGCGGCATCCCGGAGGCGTATCGGCGGAGTATTTTCCAGCCCTTCTTCCGTGTAGATAAGTCCCGCAGCCGGGAGTACGGCGGCGCAGGACTGGGGCTCTCGCTGGTGTGGGAGATTGCCAATCTCCACGGCGGCTCCGTTTGGGTTGAGGAAAGCTCGGAGAAGGGAACTGTCATTGCGGTGGAGCTGGCGGCGCAATAAACCGCGCACGAAGACTCCCGCCGGAAGCGAGGCATTCTCTTCATTCCCCGCGCGTCCCTTGCATCACAGAACAGTGAAAGGATATCCATATGAACACCCGTAACAAACAGCTGTATATCGTAATCAGCCAGACAGGGACGCTGCTGTCCCGCATCCTCAAGGCCCTCACGGGCGCCGAGTACAACCATGCCTCCATTAGCCTGTCCGAGGATTTGGAGGAAATGTACTCCTTCGGCCGCAGGTATCCCTACAATCCGTTTTGGGGCGGCTTTGTGATGGAGTCCCCCCATGCCGGAACCTTCAGACGCTTCTCCAATACGAAAGTGCTGGTTCTGAGCGTGACGGTCAGTGAAGAGCAGTATGCGCAGCTCCGGAATATCCTCAAAGAGATGTGGAAGGGAAGGAAGAAGTACCGCTACAACTTTGCCGGGATGTGCCTGGCATTCTTCCATATTATCTGGAAACGGGAAAACTGCTATTACTGCTCGGAATTTGTGGGAGAGCTTCTAATAAAGGGTCGAATCGACGGCGCGGAGAAGCTGCGTGCCTCCGTCATACAGCCGATTCACTTTCTCCGGCTGCCGCACAAGCAGATCTACTGCGGGATGCTGCGGGAATACGCGTGCAGCAATGCTTCCGGAACCAAATAATACTATTTCTTAATAAAATGATTTCATCATTTTATTCTGCCGTTTCACGGCAGACCGCCTGGGCGGCGGTAAGAAATGTATTGACTTCGTTTTTTAGCGGCAGTGGCCGCTGGCCGCAATCCTGCGGCCGAATAAAACGCTTTTAAGCGTTTTATTAAAAACTCGTATAAACCGGGCGGCCGCCATCTCGGATGACCCCGCCCGCAAGGAAAAAGGCAGCCGTGCGGAGTGAGCGATCGCTCCGCGCGGCTGCCTGCGCTATTCATACCGAACCCCGATGAAAATCAGGATTAACAGTATCAAACGCTATTCTTTGCTTACCGTGCCTTACAGCAAAACCAGAGGCTTGATAAGATCCGCCGGCTTGTCCTTCATCAGCATGAGTGCCGGCTCCACATTTTCCAGACCGTGGAAGGTATGCGTGATGAGCTTTTCGGGGTGAATCCGGCCGGACTGAACCAAACGGGCCAGCTTTTCCGAGCGCAGTCTCCCACCGGGCATCAGGCCGCCGACGATCTTCTTGTGACCCATTCCGCAGCCAAGCTCAACGCGGGGAAGGCCAATGGTGTCTCCCTCGCCGAGGTAATTGACGTTGCCGATCACCCCGCCCGGCTTCAGCATACGGATTGCCTGCGCAAAGGTGTCGTTGTCGCCTCCGGCGACGATGATGCGGTCTACGCCCTTGCCGTGGGTTTTCTCCATGATCTGCTCAACGATGTCGCCCTGACGGTAGTTGATGATATCCGTCGCGCCAAATTCCAGGGCGAGCTGGGCGCAGTTTTTACGCGATCCCACGGCGTAGATATCGGACGCGCCGCGAATGGCCGCAGCGGCGACGGACATGAGTCCGACAGGACCGATACCGATCACCGCCACGGTGTCGCCGAACTGGATCTCCGCCAGCTCGGCGCCGTGAAATCCGGTGGGAACCATATCGCTGATCATGCAGGCCGCGCCCAGATCCATTCCCTCCGGCAGCAGGGCGAGATTTCCGTCGGCGTCGTTGACGTGGAAATATTCCCCGAACACGCCGTCCTTAAAATTCGAGAATTTCCATCCGGAGAGCATTCCTCCGGAATGCATTGCGAAGCCTCCCTGCGCCTCCAGAGAGTTCCAATCCGGCGTAATCGCGGAGACAAGCACCCGGTCGCCGACCTTGAAGTCCTTGACGAGCTTGCCCACCTCGACGATCTCGCCGACTGCCTCGTGACCGAGAATCATATCCTTTCGGTCGCCGATCGCCCCCGCCCAAACCGTGTGTACGTCGGAGGTACAGGGAGCCAATGCAAGGGGCTTGCAGATAGCATCCATCGGTCCACAGACGGGAGCTTCCTTTTCAATCCAGCCTGTCTGGCCGATTTTGAGCATTGCGAATCCTTTCATTACAAAGTCTTCCTTTCTTTTTTATTTATCAGGAGATCGACGGCCGACAGGGGGCAAACGCCGCCTGCCAACTGCCGAAATCCGGATATTTTCTAAGGAACCTCTGAATAAATCGTCTGCGGCTGTGAGCGGATCTTTTCCACCCACTCTTCGGTATCGAAAACGGGAAATACATACAGTATTCCGCCGTTTCCGGTACCTCGATTGGCCGAAAAATCTCTCGCTCACAGTCCTTGCCGATTTAATCAGAGCTTCTCTAAATGATCAATTCGTCTCCATCTGCTTCAGAAACGCCTTGATCTTCGCCACGCCGGCATAGACGGCGGGCGGGTCGCCCTGCACGACAAGGGTCGGAGCCTGGGTCAGCCCGAGCGCGGTCGCCTCCCGGAGATACTGCTCCACATCCCGTTCCTCAAAGGGGATTCCCGCCTTTTCCAGAATGGGCTTGATGCTGCGGCAGTTCGGGCAGGTTGCGGTGGTGTAGAGATAATATTCCCCGACTGGCTTTTCAGCTGGCTTGTCCTCTTGCACCTTCGGGCAACTCCCTTGTTTGCCGCCCACCTGATAGGTCTTTCGGTCCAGATATTCCTGACTCTTGCCGTCGTTCCAGTTCTGCACCGGCCGGTAGTAGCCGGTGATCCGGCTGTAGACCTCCGTGGTCTTCCCGCAGACCGGGCAGACCTTCTGCTCACCCTTCAGGTAGCCGTGCTCCGTGCAGATGGAGTAGGTCGGCGACAGCGTGTAATAGGGCAGCTCATAGTTCTCCGCGATCTTCCGAACCAGCGCGGCGGCGGACTGCCAGCTGGGCAGCTTTTCCCCCAGAAAGGTATGGAACACCGTGCCGCTGGTATAGAGCGTCTGGAGCTTATCCTGCACATCCAGCGCGGAAAATACATCCTCGGTGTAGCCCACTGGCAGGTGGCTGGAGTTGGTATAGTAGGGGGTTCCGCCCTCGTGTGCGGTGATGATATCGGGATAGCGCGCCTTATCGTGCTTGGCCAGGCGGTAGGCGGTGGATTCCGCCGGGGTCGCTTCCAGATTATAGAGGTCGCCGTACTGCTCCTGATAATCGGAGAGGCGCTCGCGCATATGCTTCAGCACCCGGACGGCAAAGTCCTGCGTTTCCTCGTGGGTGAGGTCCTTGCGCAGCCAATTTGCGTTCAGCCCCGCCTCGTTCATGCCCACAAGCCCGATGGTGGAGAAATGGTTGTCAAAGCCGCCGAGATAGCGCTTTGTATACGGATACAGTCCCTCCGCCAGCAGCTTTTCAATGGTTGTGCGCTTTATCTTCAAACTGCGGGCGGCAATATCCATCATCCTATCCAGCCGGACGAAGAAGTCCGCTTCATCCTTGGCAAGGTACGCGATGCGGGGCAGATTGATGGTCACGACGCCCACGGAGCCGGTGGACTCGCCGCTGCCGAAGAAGCCGCCGCTTTTCTTGCGCAGCTCCCGCAGATCCAGCCGCAGACGGCAGCACATGCTGCGCACATCACTGGGTTCCATATCGGAATTGATATAGTTGGAGAAATAAGGCGTGCCGTATTTTGCCGTCATCTCAAAGAGCAGGCGGTTGTTCTCCGTCTCGGACCAGTCAAAATCCTTGGTGATGGAATAGGTGGGGATGGGATACTGGAAGCCGCGGCCGTTGGCGTCGCCTTCAATCATGACCTCGATAAAGGCCTTGTTGATGAGGTTCATCTCCGCCTGACAGTCGCCGTAGGTGAAGTCCATGGGCTTGCCGCCCACGATGCAGGGCTGGTCGGCCAGGTCGGCGGGTACCGTCCAGTCCAGCGTGATGTTGGAAAACGGAGCCTGCGTTCCCCAGCGGCTGGGCGTATTGACGCCGAACACAAAGCTCTCGATGCAGTGCTTGACCTCGTTGTAGCTGAGCTTGTCCGTGCGCACAAAGGGCGCAAGATAGGTGTCGAAGCTGGAAAACGCCTGCGCCCCAGCCCACTCGTTCTGCATGATGCCGAGGAAATTCACCATCTGGTTGCACAGCGACGCCAGATGCCTCGCCGGCGCACTGGTGATCTTGCCGGTCACGCCGCCAAGCCCCTCCTGAATAAGCTGTTTTAAACTCCAACCGGCGCAGTAGCCGGTGAGCATGGAAAGATCGTGGAGGTGGATATCCGCATTGCGGTGGGCGTCGCCGATTTCCTCGTCGTAGATCTCGCTGAGCCAGTAGTTGGCGGTGATGGCGCCGGAGTTGGACAGAATCAGCCCGCCAACAGAGTAGGTGACAGTGGAGTTTTCCTTGACTCTCCAGTCAGACACCCGCAGATAGTCATCCACCAGCTTTTTATAGTCCAGCACGGTGGAGCGCATCTCCCGCAGCTTCTCCCGGTTTTTCCGGTAGAGAATGTAGGATTTTGCCACGGGTGCGTATCCGGCGCGCTGAAGCACCGCCTCCACACTGTCCTGAATGTCCTCCACGCCGATCTCGTTGTTGCGAACCTTGCCGACATAGTCGGCCGTTACCTGAAGAACGAGCAGATCGATGATATCCGTATTGTAGGGAACCTTCGCCGCGTGAAAGGCCTTGGTGATGGCCTTTGCGATGCGCGACAGGTCAAAGTCCACCTTTCTGCCGTCCCGTTTGATTACCTGATACATATGAGTCCCTCCTTAAATGCCTCGCAGCTGTGTATTTGGAATATAGGGGAGCACGGCTTGCCGCAGCCGCGCCAGTTCATCTCGTGTATGTGCCTGCACACCGCCGGACACCAAGCTGCCCGAGTCCGCAAACGGCTGGAGGAAATAGCGTCTTGCCCCCCTGAGCCAGCGCCCGATCTCCTCCATCTCCCTTTCGGTATGCAGCGGCTTGCATACCGTAGTCCGGAATTCATAGTCTGCCAGGCTGTCCTGCAGCAGAAGGACGCTTTCCTGAACCCTGGAAAGAACGTCCGCGCCGCCGCATGTTTCCGCATAACGCTGAGGACTGTTCTTGATGTCCATCGCCACATAGTTAAGAACGCCATCGTGAAGAAGGCCCTTCAGCATTCCGGGATTGGTGCCGTTGGTGTCCAGCTTTACGGCATAGCCAAGATCACGGATTTTCTCAAGAAACTCCGGCAGCTCCGGTTGGAGCGTCGGCTCCCCGCCGGTGACGCAGACACCGTCCAGTTTGCCCCTGCGCCGCTCCAGATATGCAAGCGCCTCCGCCTCCGGGATTTCCGCCCCCCTGCTCCGCTCAGGAAGCACCAGACCGGGGTTATGGCAGTAGGGGCAGCGCAGATTGCAGCCGGACAGAAATACTGTACAGGCGACCTTACCGGGATAATCCAGCAGCGTCAGTTTCTGCATTCCGCCAATGCGCATGGCAGCGCTCCCCCCTTCCCAAATGCGGATAGTATCGTAAGTGTACCATATGTTGTAGTATATGTCAACATCAAAATACTACATCTTGTGTTTTTGCAGATTGCACATAAAAAAGGCTGTTGACGGTACGAGCGACCACCAACAGTCTTTTGCAGTTTGGCTTGATTCCGATTCCAACACAGAGAAATATACGCGCGTATTATAGGGGACGAAAGTGCAACACGATTTTTTGATACCTGTTCGGCATAATCAGTGGTTCTCATGATAATGATCCTACGGCTGTACCAAAGGATCATCTTGTTCAGGCGTGCATTGTCCGAGCCTCCAGTATGCGCATTTCCGGCGCAAATACGCATTTTCTCAATAATGTGTTCAATTTCTGCGCAGGTGGGCAGGGAAGCCTCTGTATCCAGCGGATACAGTCTATTGAAAATGAGGCTGCCGTAGGAGCCCGGCAGACGGCGCAGAGCGAAGGCATCCTCATTCTTCTGAAAAAATCTCCACACCTTTGTCTTTTCCCAGCCCCAGCGCCGTCCCAAGGCTTCCAATGTCAAAGCGGCGCCAAGTCTCCCGAATTGAACGGCAGGCGCCAGATAAGAAAACGCATTGCCGGTCTCCTGCCAAACCGTGTGGCACCAGAGGTCCAGCCATGCATCTGATTCGCCGAATGTATAATGCTGATCCGCAAGGCGCTGCGTGATGTTGCGGGGAAGGCAGAGAAAGCCATAGCCGTCTGTTGCGTAGACTGTTCCACTCATGCATTCGGCGCCGGAGCATTTTACGACCCAATCGGTGACGGCATATTCCAGCTTCTTTGTTTTCTCGTCAAGCGTGTAACGGATATACCCGAACCGGCTGAGCGTATTCATGATTTCCAGAGCCTCCGTGCGGCTTTTGACGCCCAGAATGCTCTTCAAGCCGACCACGCCACCGGACCACATCCCTGGCATTACATCGTTTGTGTATCCGCAGTATTTTGCCCGACCCTTGCGAAATGCCGCCCGCGAGGCCAGCTTCGCCCAATAACCCATGATTCCCTTGCCGACCGGCAAATGAGTCCTGGGCATCTTAACCCATTGGTATCTGAACAGGCATTTCGGCATGACGGGATCCTCCTTTCTGCGATTGGATATAAAAACAAGGCAGCCCCTTTAATCAAGAGACTGCCCTTGCAGCATGTGGTTACTATATTCTTACTTGAAGTCCGGGTAACGATTCCTTCTGCACTCCTACGAGATACCAGTCGTTTCCGTACTCCATGCGAGTGGGTATCCATTCGTCATTTATCAAGACCTCCATTGTAGTTCCGCAGTGCAGGCCGCCATAACTGTTTCCTTCATCATGCAAAACGTCAAAGCGATTTGTGGAGGAGTCATATATAAGCATCCCTTTTTTCATGTGGGCTTACCTCCTGACAAAGAATTTAAAATCATTTTCCCATAGTCATATTTTATGAAATTAGTACAAACTGCATCAGCGTCAATGCAGTTCATTTTTACTTAGGGGTGTTCATGAAAAAACTCAGCAAATTCACCTTGTGTTGACCCTTCAGTTAACCCATTTACTCACCCATTTGTCCCGGTTAACCCATTTTTAGCCCTTATAAAATGGGTTAACCGAGGTCACATACGGTCAAGAACAGCGAAAAGCTTCAAAAGCAATCAGACGAAAAGGGTATAAGAAAACCCCGGAAAATGGTGATTTCCCGGGGTTTTTGAGCTTTTGAGTTGTAAATTTGCGTCCGATCAGCGCTTGCTGAACTGGGGAGCCCGACGAGCGGCCTTCAAGCCGTACTTCTTTCTTTCCTTCATTCTGGGGTCGCGGGTCATGAAGCCGGCGGCCTTCAGAGAAGCGCGGTACTCGGGGTTCAGAGTGACCAGGGCACGGGAAATGCCGTGGCGGATAGCGCCGGCCTGACCGGAAACGCCGCCGCCCGCGACGGAGACAACGATGTCAACCTTGCCCAGCAGATCGGTGGTGACCAGGGGCTGACGGACGATCAGCTTCAGGGTGTCCAGACCGAAATACTCGTCGATGTCACGGCCGTTGACGATGATGGAACCGGTGCCGTTCTCGTAAACGCGAACACGGGCAACGGAGGACTTACGACGGCCGGTGCCGTAAAAATACTTCTTCTTGCTCTCGTACATTCTAAGTTACCTCCAAATTAGTCCAGATTCCAAACTTCGGGCTTCTGGGCAGCGTGGGGATGCTCGGCGCCCTTGTACAGGTGCAGGCGGGTCAGAGCGTTCTTGCCCAGGGTGTTCTTGGGCAGCATGCCCTTGACGGCCAGCTCAACGGCGTAGTCGGAGCGGGCAGCCATCATGTCGCGGGCCTTGGTCTCCTTCAGACCGCCGATCCAGCCGGACACACGGTAGTACTTCTTCTGCTCGGCCTTCTTGCCGGTCAGAACAGCCTTGTCGGTGTTGATGATGATGACGTTATCGCCGCAGTCAACGTTGGGGGTGAAGTCGACCTTGTGCTTGCCGCGAAGCAGGTTAGCGGCGGCGACAGCGGTACGGCCCAGGGGCTTACCGGCAGCGTCGATCACATACCACTTGCGCTCCAGGGTCTCCTTTTTCAGCAGAGTAGTGGACATTATGATTTCCTCCAATTGGATTAAAATATTTTGACATTCTCAGGCGCTTGAAGTATAATTGCCTCCAGGACGCTTGAACTTTATACCACATTAAAAATCAAATGTCAACAGCATTTTTGAGAAATTTTATGAAATCCTGAATGATCTTTCAAATACTCAAAAATACTCGCAAATGCTCTCATTTTCTAACACTCTATTTTAAGCGAATTTCGGAGGAAAAGCAACTATGCAAAAGCTGATGGGACTGGTTCGGCGGTGTGTGGACGACTATAATATGATCGAGGCGGGCGACCGCATTGCCGTGGGCGTGTCGGGGGGAAAGGATTCCCTCGCGCTGCTCGTCCTGCTGGCGGGGCTGCGGGATTACTTTAATAAGCCCTATGAACTGGAAGCGATCACCATTGATATGGGGCTGGGGATGGACTATTCCCAGGTGGCGGCGCTGTGCGAGGAATGGAAGGTGCCGTACACCGTAGTGAAAACGGAGATCGCCCCCATCATTTTTGACTACCGCAAGGAGAAGAACCCCTGCTCCATGTGCGCCAAAATGCGCCGTGGGGCGCTGAATCAGGCGATTCTGGACAAGGGCTTCAACAAGCTGGCGCTGGGACACCACTATGACGACGCGGTGGAGACGTTCCTCATGTCGCTGCTGTTCGAGGGGCGCATCAACTGCTTCCAGCCGGTGACGAACCTTGACAGAACCGGCATCGTGCAGATCCGCCCCATGCTGTATATTCACGAAAAGACGCTGGACAATTTCGCGGCGCGGATGAACCTGCCGGTGCTGCAAAACCGCTGCCCTGTGGATAAAATCACGAAGCGGGGAGAGGTCAAGCAGCTGATTTTCGAGCTGAGCAAGACCTATCCCGATCTGAAGGAGCGGATTTTCGGCGCCATGCAGCGTTACCCGCTGGCGGCTTGGGAGCCGAAGGGACGGTATAAGCGGCCAAAGGACGAAGAATAAACCGTGATGGTATAAATCGCCTCCTTGTGGGAAAACTTTTCCATAAGGAGGCGGTAAATTATGGTAAAAGGCATTTCCCGTCAGGTGATCGTGGTGCATTCTCCCGACCCGAAGCTGTTTGAACAGGCGATTTTCATTCTCAAGGATAACGCAGTGGGGGAGGGAATCACCGACGAGGCGCTTCTGAAGGAAGCTCAGAAGGCTATCCACACCGGCGACCGGACGAAAAGAAAACGGCATCTGTACCTTTACGGCGCGGTATGGGCGGCGGGCGGCGCGCTGCTGACCGGGCTGACCTGGCTGATTACAGTGCTGTTTTAAGGTTGCGTAACTGCCCGATCTGTGATACAATTCCCCATATTGCTGCGGGCGGCGAGGTGCTGCCCGAGGGAAAGTTTCCCTGCGGATGAGGTGAGTGTATTGCGAATCGGAACGATCGAAGTGAAAAATCCCGTGTTTCTCGCGCCCATGGCCGGGGTCACGGACTGGGCTTTCCGCACCGTCTGCGCCGAGCTGGGGGCAGGCGTCACCGTGACGGAAATGGTATCCTCCCGGGCGCTGGTGTACCGGGATTCTAAAAGCGCCAAACTGCTCCGGAAAAATCCGGGCAGCGTCTGCGGCGCGCAGATTTTCGGCAACGACCCGGACACCATGGCGGAGGGGGCGCGGCTGGCGCTGGAAATCTCCGGCTGCGACTTTCTGGACATCAACATGGGCTGTCCCATGCCTAAGGTGGCGAACAACGGCGACGGCTGCGGCCTGATGCGCACGCCGGAGCTGGCGGGGAAGATCGTGGAGGCTGTGGTCAAAGCGGTGAACGTGCCCGTCACCGTCAAATGCCGTCTGGGCTGGGACAAGGGCAGCATCAATGTGCTGGACTTTACCCGGCGCATGGAGGACAGCGGCGCGGCCATGGTGGCCGTTCACGGGCGCACCCGGAGTATGCTCTACAGCGGCACCGCCGATTGGGACGCCATCCGCAAGGTCAAGGAGCAGCTGACCATCCCTGTTATTGCCAACGGGGATATTACCGGCGGCGAGGCGGCGGTGCGTTGCCTGAAACGCACCGGGGCGGACGGACTGATGATCGGCCGGAGTGTGTTCGGCGATCCCTGGATTTTTGGGGAGGTCAATGCCGCCCTTGCCGGGGAAGAATATGCAGGACGCCCCTGTCTCAAAGACCGGGTGGCGGTGGCGGTGCGGCAATTTCAGCTTGCCGAGGAAGACCACGGCGAACACATTGCCTGTCTGGAAGCCCGGAAGCATTTCGCCTGGTACTTAAAGGGCGTTCCCCACAGCGGATACTATAAGAATCAGATCTCGTCCCTGACCACCATGGAGGATATCTACCGGGTGGCGAAGGACGTGGTGCGGGATTTGGCATAGAATCCAGTTATTTCCATTGATAAAAAGTCGGCCGCGTCATATTCTAACCCAAGAGGTGAGGGCATGAAGCGGCTTTTGGCGTCCATATTGATCCTGCCCATGCTGGTGCTGCCGGTTCAGGCGGAGACCATCAAGTGGGTGGATTTTAATGTGTCCTACGAGTCCATGAAGTATGCACTGGATCAGGACATTGCGACCTTCGAGCAGGAAAAGCACATTTCCTGGATCGACATATTGGCGCTTGCGGCTTGCCGCACCGGGGGAAAGTGCGGACTTGCCTCGGTGAAGCAGGCGGTTTCCGATTTGAAAAAGGATAAATCCCCGGCACAGCTGCTGGGCGATCTGTACAAATATTATGATTATTACCATCGGGCGTACACTGCTGCGCTGGGCGGGCTTGTGGGCAGCTACGCCATCGAAAAGGACGGGCAGTGGGTGGCAAGCTATGGTCTGAAGGCATTTTCCCCCATCGCTGCGGGATACGGCTACAGCCACTGTGACGATTTCGGTGTGGCGCGTTCCTTCGGATTCCGGCGAAAGCACCTGGGCAACGACCTGATGGGCGCTTTAGGGACGCCCGTTGTAGCGGTGGAGGGCGGCGTGATAGAGGCCATGGGCTGGAACCGGTACGGCGGCTGGCGGGTGGGTATCCGCAGCTTTGACAGCCGGCGCTACTATTATTACGCCCATTTGCAGAAGGACACGCCCTTCGCCCCGGGGCTTGCCGAGGGGGATACCGTGCAGGCGGGGGACGTCATCGGCTTCATGGGCAGAACCGGTTATTCCGACCGGGAAAACGTCAACAATATCGAGACGGTGCATCTGCACTTCGGCCTGGAGCTGGTATTCGACGAGAGTCAGAAGGAATGCAATTCGGAGATATGGATCAATGTCTATGATATCGTCCGGCTGCTGTCCGTCCACAGGAGCAGCATTCAGCGGACGGAAAACGGCTGGGGCAGGGTGTATCCCTATCAAGATTTAGACTGGGAGGAATATCCAAAGGCGTAGCCGTAAAAAAACGGGATGCAGAAAACTCTGCATCCCGCAAATTTTGACGTTATTCCACCGTCACATGGTTTTCCTCCAGCGCCTTCTGAATGGCGACCGCGAGGATGGGGGCGAAGATGAGGGCAACCACGGCGTTGAAGGCAGTGGCGGGGAGCTTGGCGATGACGGTAAGCATCGCCGCGTCGGGGGTCAGACCCTTGATGAGCAGGCCGCTGTAGAAATAGCTCTTGGCGAGGTACAGCGCCGCGTAGGTCAGCGCTCCGGCCAGGGTGGCGAGAAGCGCCTTGACATAGCCGAATTTCTTTCCGCCCGCCCGGATGATCAGACCTGCCACCAGGCCGTAGGCACCTTTGGTCAGGAAGGTGATCCAGCACTCGGAGATGTACAGCGGGTTCATGATATCATAAATGGCAGAGCCGAGGCCGGAGGCCAGACCGCCCAGCCAGGGACCCAGCAGGATGCCGCTGAGGGCGCACATGATGTTGCCCAGATGGAAGGACGTGGTGCCCGCGATGTCCAGGGGCAGGGTGACGCGAAGCGCGGAACCGGCTACGGTCAAAGCCGCCATCAGCGCCGTGAAAACGATTTTCCGTGTGGTCAGGGTATGATTCTTTTCCATTTGAATTACCTCCCGAATTGGTATGGAAACAGTATAGCAAGTTCTGGCTATAAATACAGTGCCAAAATTGTGATATAAAATAATGCCAGATTGGATATGTTCAGGAAATACGAATGGATTTACCAAAATGAACTAAAAACCCCGAAAGCACTGTACAGAAAATGAAAAGGATGGTATAATACCATTAGTCAATTACGAAAGGGGAACTTTACCAATGAGACTGATTCGTGCCAAGGATTATAACGACGTGAGCCGCAAGGCTGCCAATATTATCGCTGCCCAGATTTATCTGAAGCCCGACTGCGTGCTGGGTCTGGCCACCGGCAGCAGCCCCGTGGGTACTTATAAGGAACTGATTGCCAAGTATGAAGCCGGTGATCTGGACTTCTCCCAGGTCAGAACCGTGAATCTGGACGAGTACGTGGGCCTGACCAAGGATCATGACCAGAGCTACGCTTACTTTATGCGCACCAACCTGTTCGACCATGTGAACATCGATCAGGCCAACTGCAACATCCCCAATGGCATGAACCCCGACGCAGAAGCGGAGTGCGCCCGGTACGATGCCGTTATCGACGCCTTCGGCGGCGCCGACCTCCAGCTGCTGGGTCTCGGCCCCAATGGCCACATCGGCTTCAACGAGCCTGCGGACGCGTTCGTCAAGGGCACCAACAAGGTGGCTCTGACCGCTTCCACCATCGACGCCAACGCCCGCTTCTTTGCTTCCCGGGACGACGTTCCCACCCACGCTTACACCATGGGCATCGGTTCCATCATGAAGGCAAAGCGCGTTCTGCTGGTGGTCAACGGCGAAAAGAAGGCACAGGCCGTGAAGGACTGCTTCTTTGGCCCCATCAAGCCCCAGGCGCCCGGCTCCATCCTCCAGCTGCACCCCGACTTTACCCTGGTGGCGGACGAGGCGGCTCTGTCTCTGGTGAAGGATCTGCTGTAATCGTTAAATGGAATCCAGTCCCGGAACGGCTTGCCGTTCCGGGACGTTTTCTTGCATATTATTCCATATAATGGGGTATCCTTTTCCCGAGAAAGGGGCTTCTGATTATGGACTTTTTGAATTCGGAAACCAGAAAGAATCTGGTTCGTTCCTTTGCCGGGGAATCTCAGGCGCGAACCCGCTACACCGTCTACGCCGGGGTGGCGCGGAAGGAAAACTTCGAGTGGATCGCGAGAATCTTTGAAGAAACGGCGGCAAACGAAACCGTCCATGCGGAGGAATTTTTGGAAATGCTGAAACGGCTGGGCGGCTGCGCCGAGAACGTGAATTTCAGCGCCGGCTATCCCTTCCAGCTGGGAACCACGGCGGAAAATCTGGCCTTCGCCGCCAACGGGGAAAAGGACGAGCATGACGACGTTTATCCCGGCTTCGCGGAAATGGCGCGGCGGGAGGGCTACGACGACGCGGCGCGTCTGTGGATGCAGATCGCCAGAATCGAGGGCGTTCACCACAACCAGTTCCAGTCTCTGGAGCAGCAACTGACCAGGGGCGAGCTGACGGAAAAGCAGGAGCCGATCCGCTGGCGCTGTCTGAACTGCGGCTACACCTACGACAGCACCCGCGCCTGCGACCCCTGTCCCGTCTGCGGCAAAAGCGCCGGATGGCAGGAGGGCAAGCTGGACAAAAAAGAGTAGGGAAACTCTGAACAAATCGCCTTCGGCTGAGCAGCGGATATTTTTCCCGCTTTTAATACCTTCATCTGGTGAAAAATCTCTCGCTGTCAGCTCTTGCCGATTTATTCAGAGCTTCCCTGAAAAGATTCTCTGCCCCTGAAAAACGGGGGTTACATAGGATAATGTCAGAACTTTTGCAACTTCCTGTTTACAGATGCCGGGTTTGTGTGTTATGATATCGCGTAGTATCATAAGCGATAGAGGTTACGCGCGATGAATTATATTGTATTGGATATGGAATGGAATCAGCCCTGGCCGGGGTCTCCTTCCTCAAAAAAGGTGCTGCCCGTGGATATCCGGGGGGAGATCATCCAGATCGGCGCCGTCCGGGTGTCGGAGGAGCAGTTCGTTCAGGATGAATTCCAGATCATGGTGAAGCCCAAGTATTACCGGCACCTAAACCGCCGGGTCAGCAAGCTCACCGGCATCAAGGAAGCCCGCCTGCGGGATGAGGGCGTACCGTTTCCCGAGGCGATCGAGAAGTTCCGGGAATGGTGCGGCGAGGACGTGGTGTTTCTGACCTGGGGCTTTGATGATATCGGCATTCTCCGGGAGAATCTGCGGCTTTTCGGCCTGGACGAACGCTTTACGGAGAAGTGGTACAATGCCCAGATGATCTTCAACGCCCAGACAGACGGCTCCACCTCCCAGAAGGCGTTGAAAACCGCCATGGAAATGTTCAGCATCGAGGCGACCCGCCCCGCCCACGACGCCCTGGGCGACGCCTACCATACGGCGCTGATCTGCGCCATGCTGGACTTGAAAAAGGGCGCGCGGGAGTATGACGCGGCGCTGAAAAGCCACGAAAACGGCTTCCACGGCGCGGAGCTTCCCGGCTGCATCGCCCGGAAGGTGTTCTACGATTACGCCGACAAGCGGGAAGCTTTGGCCGCCATGTCCGGGGAGGAGAACAAGTGTCCCGTCTGCGGCGGGCGGATGCTGGGTTCCCGGTGGTTTTCCCAGCCCGGACACCGGTATATGGACTTGGCCGCCTGCCCGGAGCATGGAAAATTCCTCATTCGGGTGCGGCTTTCCCAGCAGCCCGATGGCCTGACCCGGGTCAGCCGGCTGACCTACGAGGCCACCTCCGAAGCGGCGGAAGCCTACGCCCGCCGTGCGGAAAAGGCCGACCCGGAGGAAACACCCCGTCCCCGCCGCCGGCGCAGGAGAAGCAGCGCCGCAAAGCAGGAAAGCAAGGAAGAATAACGAACAGGCGCACCCGCGAGGGTGCGCCTCAGACTGTCAAAAAAGGCCGTTGGCCTTTTTTGACAAGAGGATTGCAGTCTGCCGCGCGCACTCCTTGTCCGCCTTTGGCGGACAACTCGCACACTTGCAGCCTGTAAGGTATTTTCTGCCAGGTACACGCCCCGGCAGAAAATGATCTGACTTTATTTGCCGCCTGCGGGCGGCAAACTCTGCGAGGCTTTTTTGACACGCTGAGGCGCACCCGCGAGGGTGCGCCTGAACATTTTCAGAAGAACCATTTCACCGTCCACGACGCCATGAGAAAGCCGACAAAGTCCGCGAACAGCGCCGCCGGGAGGGTGTAGCGGGTCTTTTTGATGCCTGCCGCGCCAAAGTAGACGCTGATGGTGTAAAAGGTCGTCTCCGTGGAACCCAGCATCACCGCCGCCGTGCGGCCGATCTGGGAATCCACACCGTACTGCGCCATCAGCTCTGCACCCACTGCAAGGGCAGCGCTGCCGCTGATGGGTCGGATGAGCACGAGCATGGCAGTTTCCGGCGGAATGCCGAAGAAGGAAAACACCGGGGCGAAAAATCCACTCAGAAGCGCCACCGCCCCGGACGCCCGGAGCATGTAAACGGCGGTGAGCAGCAGAACCAGCGCCGGGAGGATGGTCACAAGCAGCTTCAGTCCATCCGCGCCGCCCTGAAGGAGAAGATCATAGGCGTTTTCCCGCTTTCCAAGAGCCAGCGCCGCCGCCAGAAACAGAAGCACCGGAACAATATAGTCCGTCATTTCCGCCAGACCTTTCCCAGCAGCCAGACCGCCGTGACTCCCAGCCCGGCGGAGCACAGACTGGTGACCCACACCGCTGGAAGAATGTCAAAGGGGGTCGTGCAGCCCAGTGCGCTGCGGACGGCCGCCACATTTGCCGGAATCAGCTGGATGGAGGCGGTATTCAGCACAATAAGACGGCAAAGCTCATCTGTGGCGGTGCCGCCCCGCTTCATCCGCTGTGCCGCCTGAATGCCCATGGGGGTGGCGGCGTTGCCGAGACCGAGGAAATTGGCGCAGATGTTGGCGCTCAGGCTTCCCGCCAGGGCGGCGTCCTCCTTTGTGCTGGGAAACACCCGGTGCAGCAGGGGACGTAGAAGCCGGGAGAGCATTTGTGTGATACCGGCGTGCTCCATCAGCCGTCCCGCCCCCGTCCACAGGCACAGGCTTCCCGCCATGGACAGGGCAAGCTGTATCCCGGCCTGGGCACCGCTGACCGTGGCCGCCGCCAATGCGCTGCCGTTGCCCAGAACCAGTGCGCAGAGAATGCTTATCAGCACAATGCCCGTCCATATCCAGCTCATGACCATGCGCATTCCTCCTTTAAGGCATGGTATGCGGATAAGAAATGGAAAAGAATGGAAAAATTTCAACAAAAAAACCGGATTGTCGTAAAAAGTATTTGACTATAGTAGATAAAATATGTATAATGATAATGCAAATAAGCCGTTGAGAGGCAAAAGAGGGGAGCTGACCGCAATGAAGTCTACGGGCATTATCCGAAAGGTAGATGAGCTTGGCAGAATCGTGCTGCCCATTGAACTGCGCCGCATACTGGACATCGCGGAGCGGGACGAGCTGGAGATCTACATGGAAAGTGATCGCATCATCCTGCAAAAGTTCGAGCCGGCATGCGTTTTCTGCGGTTCTTCCAGAGGGCTGATCTCCTACCGGCAGAAGAACATCTGCCAGGAATGCATCAGAAACATGACGGAATATTAGGGCCTATCTGAAAACCATCAACACGCCCAAACAGCGGGCCTTTTCCGCCTGCTGTGTACCATTTTCCCTTGCAATACACAAAGTATTCCCGCGGAAAAATGGCTTCATCAGGCGGAAAATCCCTCGCGGTTGGGCATATTTCCGGTTTTCAGACAGACCCTAAAAAAGACCCCGAATGATTTTAACGTCATTCGGGGTCTTTTAACGCAATGTCATAAACCACATTTTTGGGAAGTCCCAGCTCTGCGGCGGTCTGCTTGACCGCATCCTTGCGGCTGAGACCCTGGGAAATCAGTTGGGCGACACGGGCGGCGGCATCGTCCTCGGAGGCGGACTCCTTTACGGTTTCCGGCGCACCCGCGACGATGAGGACGAATTCGCCCTTGGGCGGCGTTTCGGTGTACATAATGAGGGCTTCCCCCAGCGTGGTGCGGACGACCTCTTCGTGGAGCTTCGTCAGCTCCCGGCACAGACTGACGGGGCGGTCAGCGCCGAAGGCTTCCGACATGTCCGCCAGGGTGGACACCAGCTTGTGGGGGGCTTCGTAAAAGATCATCGTCCGGGTCTCGGTTTGCAGGGCGTCCAGATGCTCCCGGCGGCTTTTTTTCGCCGTGGAGAGAAAGCCCTCAAAGCAGAACCGCCCGGTGGACTGCCCGGAAATGCTAAGCGCCGTGATGGCGGCGCAGGGACCTGGAATGGCGCAGACGGTGATACCGGCCTCGGCGCACTGCTTGACCAGGTCTTCGCCGGGGTCGGAGATAGCGGGGCTGCCTGCGTCGGAGACCAGCGCACAGGTTTCCCCGGCGAGAATGCGGTCGACGATCCGGTCGCCCTTTGTGGCCTTGTTATGCTCGTAGTAGCTGACAAGGCTTTTTTTGATGCCCAGATGGTTGAGTAGTTTCAGCGTCACCCGGGTGTCCTCGGCGGCGATGAAGTCGGCGCTTTCCAGGGTTTCCCGGCAGCGCAGGGAGATATCCCCCAGATTGCCGATGGGGGTCGGGACAAGATACAGCATTCCGGCCATGTGGAACCTCCTAGAGATGGTAAATTCGGCGGTATTGCTCCGTGGGAGCGCCGCTTGCGTCGTGGAGGACGATCTCCTCCCACTTCAGGCTCGGCTTTCCGCCCTTGCGCAGCTGCAGCAGGACAAGATTCACCGGGGAATCCTCCCGATGGCGCAGGAGACACAGCCGCTTGGCCTCCAGATTGACCTCCGAACCCCGGATGATCAGCTCGGCCAGCCGTTCCGGACGGTGGACGAGGAAAAAGTCGCCGCCGTATTTCAGCGCCCAGGCGGCCGCCCCGAACAGGTCGGCAGGGGAACAGGCGTCCTCCCGGCGGGCGAGGGCGGCAGTGCGGCTGGCGGGGCCGCCGGAAAAATAGGGGGGATTGGAGATGCAGACATCAAAGCTCCCCGGAGGAAAGCTGCCGGGAACTTGCCGCACATCGGCGCATATACTTTCCATGCGGGCTGTCAGGCCGTTGCGGCGGATGTTGTCCAGGGCGGCAAGGTGGGCGTCCTGGGACAGCTCCACGCCGGTGACGCGGCAGCTTTCATTCACGGCGCACAGAAGCAGTCCCAGCGTGCCGCAGCCGGAGCCGAGATCCAGCACCCGAGCATTCTTAGGAAGCCGGACAAAATGGGACAGCACCATGGAATCGGTGCTTAATGGAAAAGCGCCTTCCGGCAGGTTCAGGGTAATTCCGTTGGGTAACTGCTCCATGAATGCCTCCGAGTTAGCATCAGTTGACAAGGGGACACATGCCCGTCGGACGTTCTGGCACGCCGCTGGCCGCGTTATCGTCCTTGACTTGCGGCAGCAAGCCTGCGTCCTCTGCCTTGCCATCGACGCGCCAGAGCGCCCGACGGGTCTTCGAGTTTTCCCGGAGCATAAACGGGGGCTGGCAAGGCAGACGAGGCAGGCGGGCTGACGCCCGCGGGCGAGGATAACGCAGCCAGACGCCATTTAGGCCCGGGAAAACCATGTGTTCCCTTGTCAACTGATGCTATGTTTGTACCATTATACAACAAAAAATCAGCCTGCGCAAGCATTTGCGCAGGCCAATTCGGGTCTGAGAAAGATTAGCCTTCCTCGATCGCGTCGGCGGGGCACTGATCGGCGCAGGAACCGCAGGAAACGCAGATATCGGGGTTGATCTCGTACTTGCCGTCACCCTCGGAAATAGCCTCGACAGGGCACTGCTCGGCGCAGGAGCCGCAGGCGACACAGCGGTCAGTAATCGTGTAAGCCATGGTGTTACCTCCATTTATCTAATATGTATTGCACGCCACACAACTAGCGTATCCCCATTGTAACATGGTTTTTCCAAAAAGCAATTCCTTTTTATAAAAATTTTTTGAATATTTTTTGCCTGGGGTGGTGAGAATTTTCCGGAAAAGGAAAGGCAAAACAATCACGCGGGAGGGATACCGTGCATTACGATATACTGACATCCGACCTGATCCAGCGCGCCGCCCAATTGGCAAGAAGTCTGGGGCACAGCTACGTCGGCTCTGCCCATCTGCTGCTGGTGATGGCGCGGGAACCCGGGGCGGCGGGGCAGACCCTTCGGCTTCTGGGTATGGACCCGGATTTGACGGAGGCGATGGCGCGGCTGCTTTACGGAATGGGGACGCCGGAGCTGCCTCTGCCCCAGGGGCTGACCGGGGAGTCCCGGGCGCTTCTCCGGGTGGCGGCGCGGGAAGCAAAGATTTTGGGCAGCCGGGAAATCACGCCGCAGCATCTGCTGCTGGCGATGGCAAGGCGGGAAAACAGCGACGCATATGAGCTGCTGAAGCTCAACGGCATCAGCACCGACGAGCTGTTTACCCATGCGGTGGACTATCTGCACTGGGAGCAGGGCGCTCCCGTGAGAGGAAAAAAGGAGGCGGTCACAACGAAACTTCTGGAGCAGTTCAGCGAAGATCTGATTCTCAAGGCGTCAGGCATGGATCCGGTGATCGGGAGAGAACGGGAGATCGACACGGTCATCGGCATTCTGTGCCGGAAAAACAAGAATAACCCCGCATTGGTCGGCGAGCCGGGGGTGGGAAAAACCGCCATTGCCGAGGGGCTTGCCCAGCGGATGGCGGTGGGCAACGTGCCGCCCCAGCTGAAGGACAAACGGCTGGTGAGCCTGAACATGGCGTCTTTGGTTGCAGGAACAAAATACCGGGGCGAGTTCGAGGAGCGTCTGCGGGACGTGCTGGGGGAAATCCGCCGCAGCGGGGATGTGATTCTCTTTGTGGACGAAATGCACACCATCGTCGGCGCGGGCGCGGCCGAGGGTGCCATCGACGCGGCGAACATCTTCAAGCCTGCGTTGGGGCGGGGCGAGCTGCAAATGTTGGGCGCGACGACCCGGGAGGAATACCGGAAATATATTGAAAAGGACGCGGCGCTGGAACGGCGCTTTCGCCCAGTGGTGGTGGAGGAGCCGGGGGAGGAAGCAACGCTTGCGATCCTCCGGGCGCTGAAACCGGGTCTGGAGCGGCATCACCATCTGCGGATTTCCGAGGAAGCGGTGAAGGAGGCGGTGCGCCTGTCCCGGCGGTACCTGCCCGACCTGTATCTGCCGGACAAAGCCATCGATCTGCTGGATGAAGGGGCTGCCCGGGCGCGGATGGAGGAAATGCAGCTGTCCCGGGGCGGCCCTGCCAGAAAAGAGCTGGAACAGGAGCTGAACGAAGCGGTACGGGAACGGAAATTTGAAAAGGCCGCGGAGCTGCGGGACAAAATGCAGCACCTGTCAAAGCCCGCCGACGGAAAACGCGCCCGGTGCGTCACCGGGGCGGATATTGCATGGGTGGTCTCCGCCCGGACGGGGATTCCCGTGGGGCGGCTCACCGCCGGGGAGCGGGAACGGCTGCTGGGGCTGGAAGGGCTGCTGTCCGCCCAGGTGGTGGGGCAGAGCAAGGCGGTGAGCGCCGTGGCCGAGGCGGTGCGCCGGGGCTACTGCGGCATCCGGGACGGGTCGCGGCCCATTGCGTGTCTGCTGTTCACGGGGCCGACGGGCGTGGGAAAGACGGAGCTGTGCCGGGCGCTTGCCCAGGAGGTCTACGGCAGCCGGGACGCCATGATCCGGCTGGATATGACGGAATATATGGAAAAGCAGTCGGTCTCCCGCCTGATCGGCGCACCTCCCGGATACGTCGGCTATGAGGAGGGCGGCAAGCTGACGGAGGCGGTGCGCCGCCGCCCCTACTGTCTGGTGCTGATGGATGAGCTGGAAAAAGCCCACCCGGATGTGCTGGGTATCCTGCTGCAAATCATGGAGGAAGGAACGCTGACGGATTCCACGGGGCGGCATGTCAGCTTCAAGAACGCCATCGTGGTCATGACCTCCAATGTGGGCGGTCAGATTCGGGGCGACGGCCTGGGCTTCTGCGCCGGGGGACGGAGCGCGGAGATCGGCGAAGCGTTACAGCAGACCTTCTCCCCGGAATTCCTGGGACGAATCGACCAGACGGTGTGCTTTGAGCCCCTGGGAGCCGGGGCACTGGAAGCTATCACCTGGAAGTATCTGCGGCAGCTTCAGGAGCGGACGGCGGCGCTGGGAACCCAGCTTCTGCTGCCCCCGGAACTGGCGGCGGAGCTTCTGAAAAAGCGTCCCGGAAAGGACGGCGCACGGCAGATCCGCCGCCTGGTGCAGACCGAGGTGGAGGGGCCGCTGGCAAGCTACCTGCTGCGCTGCGGGAAAAAGCCTGCCCGGGTAAAGCCCAAATGGGAGGACGGGAAGCTGGTTTTCTGACGCTCTGGGGCGCGGTTATCTGAATTGAAGCTGAGAAATTGTTTGTTTTATTAGAACAAATATGCGAATATTCCTCGATTTCTGGCGGAAATCGAAAAATCCCTGAGAAAAAGATTGATTTTTTCCCTCGCGGGTAGTATACTGTCTCTACATGGAGTAAAAGGGCAGTAAAGTGGAGCGAAAGGGAGGTGAGCGCCGTGATCGGGAAATATCCTGCGAAGCTGGACGAAAAGAGCCGTCTGTTCGTGCCGTCCAAGCTGAGGACAGAGCTGGGGGATACCTTTTTTGTCACCCTGGGCGTCAACTGTGGTCACCGCTGTCTCACCGTTTACACCGCCGAGGAGTGGAAGCGCCTTTCGGATAACTACAATGCCATGAGCATTTCCCAGCGCTCCGGCGCTACCAGCCTGATTTTTATGAACGCCGCCGAATGCAGCCCGGATAAACAGTACCGTTTCAGCCTGACACAGTTTCTTCTCAGCTACGCCGGAATTGACCGGGAGGTCATGATCGTCGGCCGGGCGGGACAGGCGGAGATCTGGGACGCGAAGGAATTCGCCGACTTTGAGCAGGAGAACCTGACCCCGGAGAAGCTGCTGGCGTCCCTGGAGGCGATCGGCCTATGAGTGAATTTCATCATGTTTCCGTGCTGTTAGAGGAATGTATCCAGGGGCTTGCCATCAAGCCCGACGGCATTTACGTGGACGGAACGCTGGGCGGCGCGGGGCATTCCAGCCGCATTGCCGCGAAGCTCACCACCGGGCGGCTCATCGGCATTGACCGGGACAACGTGGCGCTGGAAGCGGCGGCGGAACGGTTAAAGCCCTATGAAGACCGGGTCACGCTGGTTCATGCCAATTTCTGTGACATGGATGAGGCGCTGCAAGAGCTGGGCATCGACAAGGTGGACGGCATTCTGCTGGATTTGGGCGTTTCCTCTCCCCAGCTGGATGACGGGCAGCGGGGCTTTTCCTATATGACGGACGCACCGCTGGATATGCGCATGAACGGCGAGGATACCCGGGACGCCCGTCAGATCGTAAACACCTGGTCTTACGAGGAACTCAAGCGTATTTTGTATGATTACGGCGAGGAACGCTTTGCGCCCCGGATCGCCGCGGCCATCTGCCGCCGCAGAGAGCAGGCGCCCATCGAGACGACCCTGGAGCTGGTGGACGTGATCAAGAGCGCCATGCCCGCTTCCGCTCTGCGGGAGAAGCAGCATCCGGCCAAGCGAAGCTTTCAGGCCATCCGCATCGCCGTCAACGACGAGCTGGGGGCGGTGGAAACAGTGATGAAAAAGGCCGTTCCGCTGCTGAATCCCGGCGGACGGCTGGCGGTGATCACCTTCCATTCTCTGGAAGACCGAATCGTGAAGAACGCCATGGCAGAGGCGGCGAAGGGCTGCACCTGCCCGCCCAGCTTCCCGGTGTGCGTCTGCGGCAAGAAGCCCCAGGTGCGGATCGTGACCCGCAAGCCCATTGTTTCCGGGGAAGAAGAGCTGGAACGGAATCCCAGAGCGCGCAGCGCGAAGCTGCGGATTTGTGAGAAGTTATAATCGGCAGAAATTTCCGGAAAGGGGATAGAATGATGACAGAAAAGCCCAAAATTCAGTACATTGGTCAGTTCTATGTCCCCGGCAGCGAGGCGCAGGTGCTTGCGCCGAAGAAAAAGAAGAAAAAGGCCAAAACAAAGCTCCCCATTGCCAAGGGGGAGCAGGTAAAGGCAATCTATATCGACCCTGTGGCGCTGATCGGCATCACGGTGGCGGTGGTGATGCTGGCGGTCATGGTGGTGGGGGCATTGCAGCTGCGCAGCGACTGGGCGCAGTATGAGGAAATGTCCGGCTACGTCTCCCAACTGAACCGCGACAACGCCGAGCTGGAACGCACCTACCGGGACGGCTACGACCTGGAGGACATCCGGGACAAGGCGCTGGCCCTCGGCATGGTGCCGGTGGAGGAAGTGCCAAGCAGAACCATCACCGTCACACGCTCCCAGCCGAAGCCAGAACGGACGCTCTGGGACGACATCGTCTGGTTTTTCAGCGGCCTGTTCGGAGACACGGAATCCGCTTCTTTCGGCTGAGCAGAAAAAGCGGTTCCCCTGCATAAAGTCCGTCCCTCCTCATAAAGTAAGATAGCAGCTGCACTGGGCGGCGAGGGATTCCCTTGCTGCCCAAAGTTGTATCTTGACTGAAAGGCCGGTGGCTTATGGGGAGGAAGAAGCGGGAATTTAACCGCCTGCGGCTGGACAGCGGCCAGCACAGGCGCATCATGCTGGTATCCGCGCTGCTGGGGGCGCTGGCCTTCCTGCCGGTGGGGCTGCGGCTGTACAGCCTGATGGTCACGAATTACGATTATTATTCCTCCCTCGCTCTGCGCAACCAGACCCGCACGACGACGGTGACCGCCGACCGGGGGGACATCTTCGACCGGAATATGAATATTCTGGCGACCTCCGTCAGCGTGGAGAATGTATATCTCAACCCCCATGAGCTGAAGCAGTCCAAGGCGGATATTCCCGAAATTGCCCGGACGCTGGGAGAAATTCTGGGGAAAGACCCCGCGTGGATTGAGGAACAGGCGGCGGACATCAAGCGGCGCTACAAGCAGGTCGGCACCCGCATTGACGAGGAAACCGCCGGGAAAATCCGGGATTACATCAATGAAAAGGGCATTTCCGGCATCCATCTGGAACCCACGTCCCAGCGGGTCTACCCCTATGAAACCCTGGCGGCGCAGGTCGTCGGCTTTACCAACGCATCCAACGAGGGCTGCGAAGGGGTGGAAGCAGCCTACAACAGCTTCCTCGCGGGCAGCACGGGCAGAGTCATTACAACCAAGGGCAATAACGAAATGGATATGCCCTTTTCCTATGAAAACTACGTTTCCTCCCGGCAGGGGGACAGCGTGATCTTAACGCTGGACGCCACGGTGCAGGCGTGCCTGGAAAAACAGCTTTCCGCCGCCATTGCCCGCTACGATGTTCAAAATGGCGCCTTCGGGCTGGTGATGAACTGCAAGACGGGGGAAATCCTCGCCATGGCTACGCTGGGCAGCTACGACCCCAACAACTATCTGGAAATCGCAGACACGGATACGGCGGCGCAGCTGGAAGAAATGAAACGCTTGTACCTCGCCGAGCCGGAGGGGAGCGAAGCCTATGAGGCGGGGAAGACGGCCTACGGCGAAGCCCTCTCCGCCGCCCGATTGAAACAGTGGCGCAACCGGGTGATTTCCGACGGCTATGAGCCGGGGTCCACCTTCAAGGTGCTGACCATGTCGGCGGCGCTGGACTGCGGCGCCATCGACCTGAATACCCCCTTCCATTGCTCCGGTTCTGAGCAGATTCCGGGACGCGCCCAGCGGCTCCACTGCTGGCGCTCCACGGGACACGGGGCGGAAAAGACGCCTCAGGCGCTGCAAAATTCCTGCAACATCGCCTTTGCCCACATCGCCCTGAAGCTGGGCGGGGAACGGTTTTATGATTACGTCAAAAACTTCGGGGTGCTGGAAAAAACCGGCATCGATCTCGCGGGAGAGAGCAAGGGCGTCTTTTTCGACAAAGCACTGGTCACGGACACGGACAAATGGGGCACGGCGTCCCTGACCTCCGGCTCCTTCGGACAGACCTTCAAGATCACCCCTTTACAGCTGGTGCGGGCGATCTCCTCCGTTGTCAACGGCGGGCAGCTGATGGAGCCGTACATCGTCTCGGAGATTCTGGACACCGACGGCAACACGGTGATGAAGGCGGAGCCGACGGTGGTGCGCAGAACCATTTCCAAGGAGACCTCCGACACCATGCGCGCCCTCATTGAATCCGTCGTCACGGAGGGAACGGCAAAAAATGCCAAAGTTGCCGGATTTTCCATCGGCGGAAAGACCGGAACCAGCGAAAAAATTGACGTTTTTGACGAGAATGGCCAGCGCGTCCAGGATAAAATCGTATCTTTTGTGGGGATTGCACCTATGGACGATCCGGAGTATATTATACTTGCCGCATTGGATACACCGTCCCGGACAACGGGAATCTACATTTCCGGCGGCGTCATGGCGGCGCCCACCGTGGGTGCGGTGATGGCGGACGTGCTGCCATACTTAGGCGTGAAGCAGTCCTTTTCCGAGGACGATCTTGCGGGAAAGCAGATCGTCATGGAGGATCTGACCGGCATGACGGCGAAGGACGCCCAGGCGCTTCTGAAAAAAGAAGGGCTGACGGCGGCAATTTCCGGAAGCGGCGAAACGGTGACGGGACAGATCCCGTCTCCCGGACAGACCGTCCCTGGCGGAAGCCAGGTGCTTCTGTTCCTGGGGCAGACCCCGGAGCCGGAAACGGTGAAGGTTCCCGATTTTTACGGCATGAACCGCCAGCAGGCCAGCGACGCCGCAGGTGCGCTGGGGCTGTACATTCTGGTGACGGGGAACGATGAAATTTCCACCGGCGTGACGGTAACGGCACAGAGCGCTCCCAAGGATACCGAGGTTCCTGCGGGAACGACGATCACGCTGGTATTCGCGGATACCGCGGCCAGAGACTGACAACGGAGGATGAATATGAAGCTGAAGGAACTTTTGACGGGCATTTCCGTGCTGGAATGCACCGCAGACCCGGAGCTTGAAATCAAAGAGATTTGTTATGATTCCCGGAAGGTGACACCGGGCAGCCTGTTTGTAGCCGTGTCCGGCTTTGCCGCCGACGGCAATCAGTTTATTCCCATGGCCGCGGAAAAAGGTGCGGCGGCGGTGGTCACGGCGAAGAAGCCGGAGACGGATATTCCCTATGTTCTGGTGGAATCCGACAGGCTGGCGCTGGCGCTGCTGGGGTGCAATTTCTTTGGCCGCCCCGCAGAGCATATGACCATGATCGGCATTACCGGCACCAACGGAAAAACATCCTCCACGCTTCTTCTTAAGCAGGTTCTGGAAACCTGCCTGGGGGCGAAGGTGGGGCTGATCGGCACCATGGCCAACATGATCGGTCAGGAGACCATTCCCACTGAGCGCACCACCCCGGAGAGCTTTGAATTGCAGGCGCTGTTTGCCAGAATGCGGGACGCCGGATGCACCCATGTGGTGATGGAGGTTTCCAGCCACGCCGTTTCCTTGGAGCGCATCGGCGGTATCCGGTTTGACGTCGCCGCCTTTACCAATCTGACGGAAGATCATCTGGACTTCCACAAGACCATGGATGCCTATTGCGAGGCCAAGGCCGAGCTGTTCCGCCGCTGCCGTCTGGCGGTGGTCAATGTAGACGACAGCTATTCGGACAGGATTCTCGCGGCGGCTGCCTGCCCGGTGCTGACCACGGGCGTACACAGCCCTGCCGACCTGCGGGGCGAAGATCTGGAGCTTCTGGCACAGGGCATTCGCTTTACGGCCGTATCCGGCGGCGAGCGGGCAACGGTGTCTCTGCCCATCCCCGGAAAGTTCACCGTCTACAACGCGCTGACGGTTATCGGTATCGCAAAACAGCTGGGCATTTCCCTGACGGACTGCGCCGCCGCGCTGAAAACGGCCTCCGGCGTCAAGGGCAGGGTGGAGGTCGTTCCCACCCCCGGAAAGCCCTACAGCATCCTCATCGACTACGCCCACACCCCCGACGGACTGGAAAACGTGCTTTCCTCCGTGAAGGATTTCTGCAAGGGTCGGGTCATCGCGGTATTTGGCTGCGGCGGCGACCGGGATCCCATGAAGCGGCCCATTATGGGACATATCGGCGTGGAGCTGTCGGATTTTGCCGTCATCACCTCGGATAATCCCCGCACGGAGGATCCCATGGCCATCATCCAGGACATCCTGACAGGGGTAAAACAGGAAGACGGGGAATATATTGTTATCGAAGACCGGCGCGCGGCCATCAGATATGCTATGGACATTGGGAAAAAAGGTGATATAATTATTCTGGCAGGAAAGGGTCATGAGACCTATCAGGACATCGGCGGCGTAAAGCGCCACTTAGATGAACGGGAAGAGGTCGCCGCCCACCTGCGGGAAAAAGAGGAAACAGCATGGCAAAATTAACGCTCAGACAGGCCGCCGAGTGGTGCGGCGGCGTGGTGGAAGAAAAATACGCGGATATTGCATTTTTAGGCGCGGCCAACGACACCCGGGTCATGCAGCCGGGGCAGCTGTTCATCGCGCTCCAAGGCGCACGGGACGGCCACGACTTCATCGAGAAGGCCATGGACAGGGGGGCTGCGGCGGCTCTGTGCAGCCGCAGGGTGGGGGACTACCCCGCAATCTATGTGGACGACCCCCGCATCGCTCTGGGGAGAATTGCCCGGGAGGAACTGAAACGCATCGGCGCAAAGGTGGTAGCGGTCACCGGCTCCGTTGGCAAGAGTACAACGAAGGAAATGATCGCCGCCGTGCTGGAGCAGGCCTTTGTCACCAGCAAGACCCCGGCCAACCACAATAACGACATCGGAATGCCCATGGCGGTGCTTGCCATGCCGGAGAATACCGAGGTCGCGGTGCTGGAAATGGGCATGAACCATTTCGGCGAAATATCCTACCTGTCCCAGATCGCAAAGCCGGACGTGGCGGTGATCATCAACATCGGCACTGCCCACATTGAGTTCCTGGGTACCCAGGAGGGAATCCGGCAGGCGAAAATGGAGATCGTGGAGGGCATGACCCCACATGGGATGCTCCTGCTCAACGGCGACGATTTTCTCCTGCGCAATCTGGACAAGGAGCCGCAGCAGCGGGTTACATACTTCGGTTCCTCCGAAGGCTGTGCCGTCCGGGCGTTTGACGTCAATCAGGACGGCGACTATCTGCACTTCCGGGTGGAGGCCGGGCGGCTGTCCTTCCCGGTAAAGATGCTGCTGGAAGGGGAGCATTACGTCAACGACGCCCTGGCGGCGGTGACGGTCGGCCTGAAGCTGGGGGTGCTGCCCGAAAAGATTCAGGCGGGTCTTTCCCAGTTCCGGAACATTTCCGGCCGTCAGGAGATCATCCAGTCCGGCGGCATGACCATCATCAAGGACTGCTACAACGCAGGCCCCGAGTCCATGGCGGCGGCGCTGGCTGTCCTGGGGAAGAAGCCGGGACGGCGGATCGCCGTGCTGGGTGACATGCTGGAGCTGGGTGACTGCACCCAGGCGGAGCATTACCGGGTGGGCAGAATTGCCGCGGAAAAGGCAGACTATGTCTTTGCCTACGGCCCCAATTCCGGGCGGATCATCAGCGGCACCATCACCGGCGGTATGCCGGAGACCCGGGGAAGAGCCTTTACGAACCGGGAGGAGCTGGTGGCGGCACTGAAGCGCACGGCAAAGCCCGGCGATGTGCTACTGTTCAAGGCCAGCCACGGCATCCATCTGGAACAGGTAATCGATGAATTCTTAGGCGAAGAGAAGTAACGGAGGAAGAAGTCATGACGAGAATCTTGATTACGGCGGCGGCGGGCTGCATCCTGACTGCCGGCATTGGCTATCTGCTGCTGCCGGTGCTGCGGGCGCTGAAGGCCGGACAGTCCATCCGGGAGATTGGCCCCACCTGGCACAACACCAAGGCCGGCACCCCCATGATGGGCGGACTGATGTTCGTTTTCGGGACAATCCTCTGCCTGGTGGGCAATTTCCCCGCCATAAGCGATGATTCCCCGTTTTACGTGCTGGCGCTTTCCCTGTGCTTCGGCCTTATCGGGTTCCTGGACGATTTTACCAAGGTCAAATTCCACCGGAATCTGGGGCTGACGACGTTACAAAAGGCCATGCTGCAAATGGCGGTGTCGGCGCTGTTCCTGTACGCCATGTACCGCTCCGGCTTTATGGACACCCATCTGTACATTCCCTTTGTGAATGTGAGCTTTCGGCTGCACCCCATCGTCTATATTTTCTTCGCCATGTTCGTCATGGTGGGCACGGACAACGCGGTGAACCTCACCGACGGCGTGGACGGCCTGTGTGCCAGCGTCACCCTGCCTGTGATGATATTCTTTACCGCTGCGGCTGCCGCTATGGGCAAGTACGATTTGGCGCTGCTGCCCGCCGCTCTGTCGGGCGGACTGGTCGCGTACCTCTTTTATAACTGGCATCCGGCCAAGGTCTTCATGGGAGACACCGGCTCGCTGTTCTTAGGCGGCGTGGTGTGCGCCATGGCCTTCGCATTGGAGATGCCCCTGATTCTGATTCTGATCGGCTTCGTGTATGTCTGTGAAGCCATGTCCGATATTTTGCAGGTCTCCTATTTCAAGGCGACCCACGGCAAGCGCCTGTTCAAGATGGCGCCCATCCACCACCATTTTGAAATGTGCGGCTGGAAGGAAGAAAAAATCGTGCTGGTGTTCGCCGGTGTGACGGCGGCCATGTGCGTGCTGGCCTGGTTCGGCATCGCCGGTCTTGTCGGCTGATTAACTCCTGAAAGGATGTATCTTATGGCGTCGGAGCGTAACCTCCATGCCAAAGAGAAACGCCGCCCGGGGCTTTCCCGGACGGGGGAAAGCATTGATTACCCCTTTTTGCTGCTGGTGCTTCTGCTGCTGACGGTGGGACTGGCTATGCTGTACTCGGCAAGCTACGCCCAGAGCGAATACGACACCAGTTACGAAATTTCCACAAAATATCTCCAGAAACAGGCGGTTTGCGCCGCGATCGGTCTTGCCGCCATGTTCTTTTTCAGCCGGATACCCACGGGCGTCTGGTACCGGTTCGCCTGGCCGCTGTACGGCGTGAGCATCGCGCTGCTGCTGAGCGTCCTTGTCATCGGCGAGGAGGTCAACGGCGCACGGCGCTGGATCAATCTGGCGGGCATTCAGTTTCAGCCCTCCGAGATCGCGAAATTCACCATGATTCTGTTGTTCGCCCGGTTGACCCGGCTGTATGGGCAGGACGCAAAAACCTTCCGCCACGGCGTTCTGGGCTTCGGCCTGGCGCTGATGGGAATTCTGGTTCCGCTGGCGCTGGAAAAGCACCTGTCGGCCATTATGCTCATGGGTATGGTGGCGGTGGTGATGATGTTCGTGGCGGGCACCCGAACCAGATGGCTGCTGGCCGGGGCGGGGGCTGCCGCCGTGTTCGTGGTCGTCTACATCAGCTTCATGGGCTACGCCGGCGACCGGGTCACCGCGTGGCTCCACCCGGAGCTTGACCCGGGGGACACCGGATACCAGATCTTGCAGTCGCTGTACGCCATCGGCTCCGGCGGCCTGTTCGGACTGGGCTACGGCAAGTCCCGGCAGAAATATCTGTATCTGCCTTTTCAATATAACGACTATATCTTCGCGGTGATCTGCGAGGAGCTGGGACTGGTGGGGGCAATGGCAATTGTGATCCTGTTTGCCGTCACCATCCTGCGTGGCTACTGGATCGCGCTGAACGCCCGCGACCGGTTTTCCACCGTCTTTGCGGCGGGGCTGGTGACGCTGATTGCGGTACAGACCATTCTGAATCTGTGCGTGGTCACCAATCTGCTCCCCTCCACCGGCATTGCGCTGCCCTTCTTTTCCTACGGCGGCACGGCGCTGGCGGTGAATCTGGGGGAAATGGGCATCGTTCTGGGGATTTCCAGAGGGCGAAACCGGAGAAAAATACAGGAGGCATGACCTATGAATCTGATTTTTACCTGCGGCGGCACGGCGGGACACATCAACCCGGCCATCGCGGTTGCCAATATGATGCGGGAGTGCCACCCGGACTGCAATATCCTCTTTATCGGCGCGAAAGGCCACATGGAGGAAAAGCTGGTACCCCAGGCAGGGTATGATCTCAAATGCCTGGAAGGCTCCGGCCTCAGCCGGGGGAAAAGCCTGGCCGCGATAAAGAAAAACCTCCACGCGGTGAAATGCGTGCGGGAGGGCGTGAAGGCGTGCAAAAAGATTTTCCGGGAATTTAAGCCCGACGTGGTCATCGGCACCGGCGGCTATGCCAGCTTCCCGGCGCTGTACGCCGCCCAGTCCATGGGCATTCCCACCTGCGTCCATGAGAGCAACGCCGTCCCCGGCGTCACCACAAAACTGGCGGCGAACAAGGCCAGCCGGGTGCTGGTTGCCTTTGAGGAAAGCGTCCGCCACTACAGGCACCCGGAAAAGGTGGAAGTCGTGGGAATGCCCGTGCGCAGAGAGTTCATTTTCGACACCAAAGAGGGCGCGCGGAAGGAGCTGGGCTTAAGCGGCTTCGTGGTCGTCTCCGCCTTCGGCAGTCAGGGCGCAAAGGTCATGAACGAGACCATCGCGGACATGATTCCTCTGGAGCAGGCCGACGGCTTCCCCTTCCACCACATCCACGCCACCGGCAGCTTCGGCAAGGAGTGGATGCCCCAGCGCGTCTTGGACAACGGCGTGGACTGGAAAAACTGCCCCGCGCTGGACATCCGGGAGTATATTTACGACATGCCCACCGTCATGGCGGCGGCGGACATCGTCATCGGCCGGGCGGGCAGCGCCACCTGCAATGAGATCGGCGCTTCCGGCACGCCCTGCATCCTCATCCCGTCGCCCAATGTGACGAACAACCATCAGGAAAAGAACGCCCGTGTGCTGGAAGCGGCGGGCGGCGCGGTGGTGGTGCTGGAAAAGGACTGCACGCCCGGGAAGCTGTATGAGCTGATCCGTTCGCTGCTGGCGGACGAAGACCGCCGCAGGGAGATGTCCCGGAAGCTGCACACGATGGTTCGCCTGGATTCCGCAGAGCGGATCTGTGACATTGTGGAGCAGCTGACTCAAAGCGAAAAATAACCCGCCTTACCCCAGGAGGAACACTATGGATACAACACAGGATAGCCGGGAAAACGCCGGAAAGCGCCGTCCGCAGACAGACGGACAGAAGCGCGCTTCCCAGCGCCCCGGACAAAGTGCCCCGGAGCAGCGCCGCCGTCCGTCAGAGCAAAGCGCCCAGGAGCGCCCGCGTCGTGCGCCGGAGCAAAGTGCTCAGGAGCGCCCTCGCCGCACAGCGGAACAGGGTGCTCAGGAGCGTCCCCGCCGCCCGGCAGAGCAAAACACCCAGGAGCGTCCTCGCCGCGCAACGGAACAGGGTGCTCAGGAGCGTCCCCGCCGTGCAGCAGAACAAAACGCCCCGGAACAGCGCCGCCGTGCGCAGGAGCAGAACACCCAGGAACGCCCCCGCCGTCCGGCAGAACAGGACGCCCAGAGACGCCCCGCACGGCAGGAGAAGCCTGACCGTCCGGTCAAAAGGGAAGCCCAGCCCCGTCAGAGAGCCGGGGAGGAAGCCGCTGCCCGCCAGCGGGCAAAGCAGTCCGCCGATTCCCGGAAGGGCGCACCCCGCCGCAAGCCCGTGGACGACGATGTCCCCAACAGGAAGCGCGCCTACGGAAACAGCAAGCCCAAAAAGAAGTCGGCGCTGACCATGCTTGCCGAGACGCTTATGAGCGCGAAGAACCGCCCGAAGAAGCGTCACTCCCGGAAAACCGAAAGCAGCCGCCCGAAAACGCCTACCCCTGCCGTGATCTATACCCAGCCCCTTCCCTTCAACCGCGACCGGCTGATCGTCCAGCTGATAACGGTGACGGCGGTGGTGCTGGCCATCGTCATGGGTCTGTCGGTATTTTTCAAGGTGAAGACCATCACCATCACCGGCGCGGATACCTACAGCGCGTGGGCGGTGCGGGAGGCCTCCGGCATCTCCGAGGGTGACAAGCTTCTGACCTTCAGCAAGATCCGCGCCGCCAGCCAGATTATGGCAAATTTGCCCTATGTCAAGGGTGTGCGGATTGGTATAAAATTGCCAGATACGGTCAATATTATGATCGAAGAAGAGAGCGTGGTCTATGCCATCAAGTCCAGCGACGGACAGTGGTGGATGATGGACTCCGACGGTCGGGTCGTGGAGCAGGCGAACAACGCCAAGGCGGCCACGGCCACCCAGGTTCTGGGCGTCACACTGGAAGCCCCGGCGGTCAACCAGAAGGGCATCGCCACGGAGATGACCCCAAGCGAGACCAATGAGCTGGGAGAGCTGATCCCGGTGACGACCACCGGCGCCCAGCGTCTCACCGCAGCATTGCAGATCCTCAAGGCGCTGGAAAACAACGACATCGTGGGCGAGGCCGCCAGCGTGGACGTGACCAGCACCGAGGACATTATCCTCTGGTACGGCACCCGGTATCAGGTCAATCTGGGCGACACATCCCGCCTTGATTACAAGGTTGACTGCATGAACGACGCCATTTTGCAGATGAGCGACTACCAGAGCGGCGTTCTGGACATCAGCTTCACCATCTGGCCGAATCAGGTGGGCTATACGCCCTTCGCGTGATGTTATTATTTTGTAAATAATTTGCCGAAATACCAGATTTTCTATTGACCAAATCGGGTTTTCGGGATAGAATGGGAAAGTACAGATGCAAAATTCAGGCAGCAGCGGCTCCGCCGTGTCTGCGAAAGATACATAGGAGGAAGAGATTATGTCCGAAACTTTACAGGATCGCGTTGTGAAAATCAAGGTGATCGGCGTCGGCGGCGCCGGCAACAATGTTATCAACCGCATGATCGATGCCGGTGTGGGCGGCGTGGACTTCGTCGTGGTCAACACCGATAAGCAGGATCTGAATAAATCCGTCTGCAAGAACAAGATCCAGATCGGCGAAAAGCTGACCGGCGGCATGGGCGCAGGCTCCAAGCCCGAGATCGGCAAGAAGTCCGCCGAGGAATCCCGGGCTGCCATCTCCAAGGCGCTGGAAGGCACGGACATGGTCTTTATCACCGCCGGTATGGGCGGCGGCACCGGAACCGGCGCGGCTCCCATCGTGGCTGACCTGGCTCACGAGGCCGGTATCCTCACGGTCGGCGTTGTCACCAAGCCCTTCAAGTTCGAGGGCGCGAACCGGATGCGTCAGGCCGAGCAGGGCATCACCGATCTCAGCGGCAAGGTCGATTCTCTGATCATCATTCCCAACGATCGTCTGAAATACGTCACCGACCAGAAGATTACCTTCGCCAACGCCTTCGGCATCGCCGACGATGTGCTGAAGCAGGCCGTAACCTCCATTTCCGAGCTGGTGGGCTTCTGCAAGAACGTCATCATCAATCTGGACTTTGCCGACGTGTCCGCCGTCATGAAGAACGCCGGACGCGCCCACATGGGCGTCGGCACCGCTTCCGGCAGGGAGAAGGCCGAGCAGGCCGCCACCGCCGCCGTTTCCAGCCCGCTGCTGGAGACCTCCATCAACGGCGCCACCGGCGTGCTGGTGAACGTCACCGGCTCCAACGAGATGACCCTGGACGACGTGGAGACCGCCGCCGGGATCGTGCAGGAAGCTGCCAACCCCGACGCCAACATCATCTTCGGCGCTACCATTTCCGACGAATTTCAGGATGAAATGCGGGTGACCGTAATTGCCACCGGCTTTGAGATGAAGCCCGAGAGCTTCGCCCCCAGCGCCGGCGCGGACAAGACCGCCCGCCCCAGCAAGCCCAGCTTTGTCCCCGACGACATCGACACCCCCGTAGCCGCTTCCAAGCAGCCCACCAAACCGGCGGATATGAGCGACATCGACGAGATTTTCAGCATCTTCAAGCGCTGATAAAATTGGGATAGTGTACCGCATCCCGTCCCTTTCGGGACGGGATGTTTGCTGTAGCGGGGAGGAAAGCTATGGGTGCCTATGAAGCATTGGCGGCCAGCTACGACCGCCTGACCAACGACGTGGACTACGGGGCAATCGTGGCCTTTTACGAGGAAATTCTGAAGAAAGAAGGGCTGAAGCCACGGACGGCCGTGGATCTTGCCTGCGGCACCGGCTCTGTGTCGGCGATTCTGGCCGGGAAGGGGCTTTCCGTCATCGGTGTGGACATGTCCGAGGAAATGCTCACCGCCGCCCAGCAGAAATGCGCAGACCTCCAAAACCCGCCCCGGTTTGTCCGCCAGAGCCTGCAAAGGCTGTGGCTTCCCAGGGGCGTTGACCTGGCCGTCTGCGCCCTGGACAGCCTGGACTATATTACGAACCCGAAGGACTGCAAAGAGGCCATCCGGCGGGTCTGGAAGGCGCTGAACCCCGGCGGGATGT
This sequence comes from uncultured Oscillospiraceae bacterium, assembly GCA_934569225.1. Taxonomy (GTDB): domain Bacteria; phylum Bacillota; class Clostridia; order Oscillospirales; family Oscillospiraceae; genus Faecousia. Next base: position 49,705 of record CAKTKC010000011.1, read on the forward strand.
TCATTTTCGACGTGAACACCCCGGAAAAGCTCCGCGCCATGGACGGCCAGGTGTTTCTGGACGAGGACGATGATGTCTACTGTGTCTGGCGGGGGGATTTTGACGAAGAAAGCAATATCTGCTCCTACGGCATGGATTTGTTCCAGCGCCGGGGGGAAACGTGGGTTCGTTCTTTTGAAGAACACAGGGAGTACGCCTACTCTCAGGAGCAGCTGACGGCCTACCTGAAAGCGGCAGGCTTTACCCACATCGCGGTCTACGCCGACCGCCGCTTTGAAGCGCCGGGAGCAGGGGAGCAGAGAGTATATTTCAGCGCGAGAAAGGGAAAGATAAAATGAAGGATTACTTAGTCCGGGGCATGAGCATGGACGGCTTTGTGAAGGCCGTAGCCATCCGCTCCACGGAGCTTGTGCGCCGGGGTGCCCAGATTCAGAAAACGACGCCCAACGCCACAGCGGCCTTTGGACGCTGCCTGACGGCGGCTTCCATGATGGGCAACATGCAGAAGGTGGAGGACGGCTCCATGACGTTACAGGTGCGGGGCGGCGGCCCCATCGGCACCATCACCGTGGTATCCGATTCCGTGGGCAACGTCCGTGGCTGCGTCACCGAGCCGCGGGTGCCGCTGGTGGAAAAATACCCGGGAAAGCTGGACGTGGGTGCGACCGTGGGCACCGACGGCACGCTGACGGTCATCCGCGATCTGCAAATGAAGGAGCCGTATATCGGCTCGACCCAGCTGGTTTCCGGCGAAATCGGGGACGACGTGACCGCCTACTTCGCCCAGAGCGAGCAGACGCCCACGGCCTGCGCCCTGGGCGTGCTGGTTGACCGCGACCAGAGCGTGAAGGTGGCGGGCGGGTATTTATTGCAGCTGCTGCCCGGCGCGCCTGACGAAGTGATCGACACGCTGGAAAAGGGCATTTCTCAGGCGGGGGCAGTGACGCCCATGCTGGAAGCGGGCATGACCCCCGAGGACATCCTGGGGCAGGTCTGCGGAAGCCTCGGCGTTGTGTTCCTGGAAACCACCGAGGTGACGTACAAGTGCTACTGTACCCGGGAGCGGGTGGAGCGCGCCCTGATCAGTCTGGGGCGGAAGGAACTGGAGGAAATCCGGCAGGAGGGCAAGACTTTCCCGGTGGAGTGCCAGTTCTGCGACGCGGTTTACAGCTTCACGCCGGAGGACATTCAGAAACTGCTGGAAAAAATTTGATATTCGACGGGAAAATGGTGGGAAACGGTGATTGTCCCTGAGCAAAATTCCATAGAAAAAAACGGAAAAAATGCTTGACAAAAAAGGGGTTTCTGTGTATAATAAACCACGTCGCTGAGGTGAAGAGCCGCGGGCGGCGCTGTTTGGGAGCATAGCTCAGCTGGGAGAGCACATGCCTTACAAGCATGGGGTCACAGGTTCGAGCCCTGTTGTTCCCACCATTTATTTGGCCCGGTGGTGCAGTCGGTTAGCACGCCAGCCTGTCACGCTGGAGGTCGACGGTTCGAGTCCGTTCCGGGTCGCCAAATAAAAAGCATCTATGGTGCAGTTGAGCAGAAATTTCTGCTCAATATGCCTCTGTAGCTCAGTAGGTAGAGCAGAGGACTGAAAATCCTCGTGTCGTTGGTTCGATTCCGACCGGAGGCACCATTCTGCTGACCCCGGAATCGAAGCAATTCGATTCCGACGGTCGGCACCAGATGCGGGCGTAGCTCATCCGGTAGAGCGCCACCTTGCCAAGGTGGAGGTAGCGAGTTCGAGCCTCGTCGCCCGCTCCAGAAAAAGATAAGGAACGCGCAGCGTTCCTTATTTCATATGGTACCGTGGCCAAGTGGTAAGGCAAAGGTCTGCAAAACCTTCATTCGCCAGTTCAAATCTGGCCGGTACCTCCATGTTTATTCAACACTTTAGATGCAACTTGAAATAAGTTGCATCTAAAGCGCTTTTTAGGGCAAATTCAAGAGAAATAGACTGAGATTAGTTTGGGCTCTATGTCAATAGTTGGGGTAGAGACAAAACAAGAGATGATAGATCGTGTTGGAGAGAAAAGCTCCGGCACGATTTTTATGTATGGCAGAAAAGGATTCTCTTTCTGAAATTGGAGAAATTCCGCATACCAAAGCAGACACGCTTCAGAACCTTTGTTTTGTTGTTGCAGCCCTCAATGAAGCCATTGGACCATGGGACATCCATGGAGTTCAGGATTTCTTGGAACCAGTTGTGATATGCTTTGATGCAGTCGTCGAATTCAGGCAAATCCATGACTTCAACGGCTGTGAGCCAGTCAACAAGTTTTGGCTTTCCAGTTTTAGAAGAATCGGAACGTATTACTTTGAGGAACTCATTTTTCAGCCGGTACGCATCCGCAAGTCTGGGCGCTATTTCAAACATGAGGGCCAGCTTATCCGTTTCTTCCTCCGAGAGCTTTTCCATTGGCTTCATCAAAAGATATCGGGATTTCTTGAAGTATTTTCGTAACCTTTCTGAGAGCTTGTTTTGTTCATTCTTTCTGATACGCTCCATAGCCCAATAAACCTGTCGTATAACGTGATACCTGTCCGCAACCACAGCGGCTTTCGGGAAGCAAGCTTTCGCCACCTCTCGGAAATGGGGATTCATGTCACAAACAAAGTATTTCACCTCTGTTTTTGAGGAGAATTGTGAGAAATAGTGAATAAGGTCATTTTCAAAACGATTGGGGAGAATATCAATTACCTTGCGTTTCTCGGCATCTACAACAATACTGTTGTATTTCTGACCGCCGGAATTACCCTTGAATTCGTCAATGGAAAGAACCTCCGGAAGTTTGGTTGGCTTGAAAGAGACATACTTGAAATACCGCATTGCGGTTGCACCTGAAACATGAAACTGTGCGCCGATCTTTGCAGCGGATACCGTTTCACGGAACGCGGTGATGATCTTGGCAACCAGCCGGCTGGTGGAACGGTAGTATCTGGGAAGGAAGGTGTTCTTCTCAAAGAAGCGCTTGCCGCAGTCGCAGCGGTAACGCCGCTTGCGCAGATGCAGCAGCGTTGTTCTGCCAAGCGGAACATCCTTGATGATCTGCATCCGATAGTCGTGTACACGGTCGGTGAGGCCTCCACAGGCCGGGCAGCGGTGCTTCATCCGTGGCAGCTCAAGATAAACATGGACTTCATCACAAATATTTTCAACATTTGTGATAATTGCATCTTCCAAATTGAGCAGATTTGCAGTATAATCTTTGTTGAGCATAGAGATTCTTCCTTTCGGTGTGGTAGGGGTACTTTCATTGTAAAGGATTTTATCTCTATGCTCAACCTTTTTTGTATAGCTAAGGGGTCAGGTTCATCGCCTGACCCCAACATTTATTGTAGAACCTTAGTTTGAAAATCAAAGGCAAAATGTGAACACGATTTTTTATAGTTCCATAGATGCAAACATGCTGTGATGCATCTTTTGAACTGTATCAGCCATATGCAGTCAGAGATTGAGCAGCGCCCTTTTTGATTTCGGAGGAAAGTTGAAAAAGGGCGCTGATTTTTATAGAGTTTTCGGAAATTTATCATTTGGAAACCTGTCGGGATTTTTGTGGCGTGAAGCCATAAGAATCCCGGCTTTTTTCATTTTCAAAAAGGGCGCTGACTTCCAGTTCCCGATTTTCAGCCGTTCTTCCTTATGCGGGAAGGACGGCTTTTTTTCGTTTTCGGAGTCAATTACCCGCGTCTGAAAAAGGGCGCCGGAGAATATGGAGGTTAAAAGTGAAAAATCCGAATCAAACGAGTTCCAAATCTATGAGAACCGTCCCGGAATACCGTGACCATACCGGCCCTCCCGGGTTTGCAGAGAAGCCCATCTGTAGGGCATCCCCACTGTGCGAGGGGTGCCCTTTTCCCGGTCACGGTTTTCTGTGTCAGGGCGGGGACGGGGAGTGTATGCGTACACGAGTAATGAAATTATCTGATAGGGAGGAAAAAAGCAAATGAATATGCCGTTTCCAAGCCGTGAGCAGGTGGCGTCTATCCGGAAGAATTATCCACTCGGCACACGTGTTATACTGAACAACATGAATGACCCATACTCCCCGGTAGAATCCGGAACCCGTGGTACTGTGCGGTACGTGGACGATTCCGGTCAGCTCGGCGTTGTCTGGGACAATGGGCGCAGCCTGTCTCTCATTCCCGGTGAAGACAGCTTCCGCAAACTGACCCAGCAGGAAATTATTCAGGAGCAGGGAATGAAAATGGGGGAGATGGAGCTGTGAGTATACGGCTGATTTCGACGGAGCAGCTCCGCCGTATGGAGAATCAGGAGGGACTTGTCCTTCAAGGCTGCGGCGGCGACCCGCAGGAATGGGTGGATGGCATCAATGAGATTCTCGCCAAGGAAGGCATTCTCAAAAAGGGCGCTGGCTTCGAAGAAGCCTATACATTCCGGCATGACGGGCTGACCTGTATGCTGTTCCCCTTCAAAGAGGATATGGAACTGGATGTGGGAAAGCTTGCCGCATGGCGGCTGGCATCTTATTCCACCTTCGGCGGAACATGGTTCCTGGCATATCGAAAATATGTTTTGACTTCTATGTCACATTTTGGTAGAATAAACATGGTTCTTTCGAGAACCGGGCGCTGCACAACGGCAGGCGGTTAGCCACACCACCCGAAAGGGGGTGATGGTCATGCCAATTACATTGACCTTCCATATCCTTTACTGGACTGTGACGATCAGGGTAAAAAGCAGAAACCGCCACTCGGCCAAGTGACGGTTTCAGGGCTTTTGCTTGCCGAACATAGCAAATAGAAACGACGCCGCTCTCCAATATCCGTCATGTTTTGATAGCGGATGTTGGAGAACGGTGTCACAGTAAAAAACAGCGCAGGCGACTTGGAAATCGCCTGCGCTGTTCGCATTTTAAAAAGGGGTCGCCAAGGCTTTCGAAACCGGCATGAGGGGTTTTTCATGGATGCCTTTCGAGGGAAACGTCTATATATGCATCAGGGGGTCTTGGGTCAGTGTTTTTGTAGGGATATATTGGTTATAGCACAGGAATAATAGTAATCGACCGCCGCAGCACACAGAAATGCCGTATCCGGCAGAATCGTGCCGTATCGCAAGTCAGTAGTCAATTTGGGTCTCGCTTTCAATCCAGTTCCCATTCAGGTCATACACTGTGGCTGTAGCCTTAACGCGATAGCTATATTTACTGTAAAGCGCACGGCGCTCCGAAATCGCGGCTCCCGCATTTCCTTCTGAAGACCAGGATTCCACGTCTTCCCAGACATCATTTCCACTCGATTTCTGTAGCGTCAGCGTCAAACTAACCTTATATCCCTGCATCGCCGCGGTTCCTCACTTCCTTGTAATACTCTGAGGGACTCATGCCCGTTTTCTTCCGGAACAGCTTTGAGAAATAATACCGGTCGTCGATCCCCACCAGGTACGCGATCTCCTGAAACGGCAGATCCGTGGTCGCGATCAGCTGCTGGGCGTTATAAATGCGCAGCGTGTTGAGATAGGTAAAGATCGGCGCGTCGGTCAGCTTGGAAAAGGCGCGGTTCATGTAGTCGAAATTCATCTCGAAGACGTCTTCGATCTCCTGGCTCGACAGCGGCCGCGCGTAGTTCTCGTTGAGGTAATGGAGCAGCCGTTCGGCCACGACCTCCGACTTTTTCAGTTTCTTCCCCTGAGCAGCGCCCCGCGCCAGCAGATGCTCATGCGCCACTTCCAGAAAGAACGAATGCAGCAGCGCGGCGGTGCGGCGCTTGTAGTGCTCCTCACGGGCATTGTAGCAGTCCAGCGCGGTGCGGAGTATCGTATTGAACTCACCGCCCGGCAGGTGAAACTGCTTCGGAAGATACGTGACGGGATCGGTGGGGTCGGCTTCGTCCAGATTGTAGCTCACAAGGCTCAGCCTGCGCTTTTCCGCAAGCAGCGCCATGGCCGCGTCGTCGTCCTCCACCCGCGCCATTTCCGGGTGGGTGAAATGGGCATAGTAATAATTGCAGGCCGCGCGCTGATAGCCCTCGTGGCACAGCCCCGGCTCAAGCAGGAAGAAATCCCCCGCCTTGAGGTGATAGAAAATGCCGTCCTCCTGCAGATACATATTTCCGTCACGGATCACATACAGGACATACTCGTCGATCGTCCGGGAAAAGTGGATCCACGGCTCGGTGTAGTTGATCCGCCCCAGCATCCGTACACGGGGAAGCAGATCTGCATTGTAAGACAGAAGCATCGTCATTCCTCCAGTTGCACCCACACGGCAGTCCAGCAGCGCACGTCGGGCAGCTTTACGGTATAGATGCAGCCGTTCTCCGTTTGCTCCGCCGTGTAGGGAAGCTTTTGCGCCTCCAGACACTCGCTGTCCGGCGAGGCACAGTAGATGCCGCGCACCGGCCGGTCAAGGCGGATGGCCGCCGAAATACCCGCTGCCGGGGTCGGTTCCCGCTTTCCCTCATTCCACATGGCGTTGTTGCCGGTCAGGTTGATCAGGTGAAGGGTCAGTCGGTCACGGGATTCGCGGAGGAGCGTCCAGACCGTGTCCGCCTGCCCGTCCGTGGAGAAAGCGCAGGCATCGGAGAAGAAACGGACGTCCTCGTTAATGCCGCCAGAGGCCGTCTTGCCAATATCCATACCGGGATCATTATATAACAAATCCTTGTATCTGACAAGAAAATCGCAATTGCGCTGTACGATTGGAAGAAAGCTTTCCCACAGGTTGGCGTAGTTGACATAATAACTGTCCCGCAGCAGGCTGCGGTTCTCGCCCAGAACGAGCTGCGTACCGCCGGAGGCAGAGATCACCGCCCACGCAAGACGGAACGAGCGCTCCGCCGCGTCCATATCCTCCCCCTGAAACGCCTTCAGATAGGCGGCAAGGATGACGTTCCGGTGGGACAGCAGCCTCGCCTCCCGAATCAGGCGGTAAAGGTCAAAATAGGTATCGTGGGGCGGCCAGACCTCGATGTATACTGCATCCTGTGCCGCCGCGGCGACGGTTTCCGTCGGCCAGTTATTGACGGCGTTGAAGATCACGCCGCCGTCGGCCGCTTCCTCGCGGACGGCCTGCGCTGCCGCATCGATCAGGTGCGGGAACTCGTCCGCCAGCTCCACGGGGCGGTGCTCCGCGTCCCAGACCCGCTTGGGAAAGCCATACGTGTCCATGTGGATACCGGAGAAACCAAAGCGCACGGCACTGCGGAATTCCTCCACAATATGCTCCGCCCAGCCGCAGGAGGATGCCACATTCATATAGTACAGCCACCCGGCAAAGGTCATCGGCTGACCGTCCATCGTGTACATTCCCCACGTTGGGTGCGCTGCAAAGGTGTCCTTTGTTGCCGCGTAAACCGCGCCGTAGGCCAGCGGGCGGATGCCGCAGGCTTTGCAGCGTTTGATTTTCTTCGAGATAACGCCTAAATCCGTCGGGCGTCCCATCGGGTCGTCGTATTGCTCGGTGGGGGGCAGAAGCCGGTCATGCCGGTACATCCAGTCGTAAAACTGCACCGCGTTCAGATGCAGATCCCGCATCCACTCCACGTCCAACCTGTCCCCGTCGCCGGAGGAAAAATCAGACAGGAAGCCGTAGCGAATTTCGGTTCTGCGGTCGGAAACCACATCAAACGCGCCTTCCCAGACGCCGTCTTCTGTGCTGATGCGCACACCGTAGCCGCCCACCGGCACATCCGTCAATACCAACACGTCGCCCTCCCGGACGGCTTGCAGCGCGACCGGACGCTCCATACGGAAGAACGTCGCTGAAAGAAGCGCCGAATGCGCCGGCAGGATCAGCCGAACCGGCTCGCCGGGCAGATATTGTGCTTTGTCAAAATGACAGGTGATTTTCTGCATTGGCTTATCCTTTCACTGCTCCCTGAGTCAGTCCGCCCACGACCGTTTTCCGCTGGAAAACCACAAACAGAACGATCACAGGGATCAGCGCCATGATCGACGCGGCAAACACCCACTCCCACCGTGTCGCATACTGTCCGTTCAGCCGCTGGAGCAGCAGCGGGAAGGTGATCATTTTCTCATTCGCGCCCACCAGAACCTTCGCCGTAAAGTATTCCTCCCAGAAGCCCTGGAAGGCAAAAATGGTCATGGTGCCCACCGCCGGGGCAGAGAGGGGCAGCATTACCCGGAAGAAAATGTCCTTGTGACCGCCGCCGTCCAGCAGCACCGACTCCGCCAGCGAGCTTGGCAGGCTGCGGAAAAAGTTGCGCAGAAAGAAGGTGTGTCCGCAGACATTGGTGGCAACGTACACCAGAATCAGCCCCGCCCGTGTACCGATCAGGCCGTTGGGCAGACCGGGAAGCGTGAGCTGCCTGAGCACCAGAAACTGAGGAATAATATTCAAGAAACCCGGCATCATCAGGGTAAACAGGTAGACCGCAAACAGCTTGTCGCGCCCGGGAAAACGGATGCAGGCAAAGCCGTAGGCGGAGAGCGTCGAAACAAACACCGAGATCACAACGGTAATGACGGTATTGATCACACTGTTTGCCAGTGCCGTCGGGAAAATGTCCATACTGAGAATGTGCCGGTACGCCGAAAAGTCCAGCCGCGTGGGGAAGAGCTTCGGCGGATAGGGCAGCACATAGCTGAACTCCTCAAAGGAGTTCGTGATCATAAAGAAGAACGGAACGGAGAAAATCAGCAGCGATGCGATCAGAATGACCCACAAAACCGTCTGTCCGAGGATCTCCGTTGCTTTTTTGCCGCGGAGCTTCATTTCTATCCCTCCTGTTCCACGTTGTCCAGCTTGAAGACGCGATTGAGAATGATCGTCAGCGCAACGATCGTCACGGCGGAAATCATGCCGATGGCGGAAGCCTCGCCGAATTCGAACTGATTGAATGCTCTGTCATACAGCAGGTATTGCAGCACCGAGGTCTTCCCATTGGGGTCGCCGCCGGTCAGCATCATGACCTGGATGAAGACGTTGAAGGAACCGATGATCATATTGACCATCACATAAAAGGTCGTGGGGCGAAGTCCCGGCATCGTGATATGCCAGAATTTTTTCCACAGACCCGCACCGTCCAGCTCTGCCGCCTCGTAGCGCTCCTTAGGAATTCCCTGCAATGCCGCGAGGTAGACCAGCATCGACCAGCCCACGTTTTTCCAGATGCCCATCAGCCAGATTGCCGCGTTGCCCGACCATTCCCGCAGCAGCCAGGGCACATAGTCGTCCATGACGTGGAGCACATCCACCAGCAGGTAGTTGATCAGGCCGCGGTCGGAGTTATTGAACATATACTGGAACACCAGACTGACGATGACCCACGAGGTGATGACCGGCAGATAAAAGCCGACGCGGAAGATCGTCTGCCCCCGCCTGAGGTTGTTGATCAGGTAGGCAAACAGCATTCCGCCCAGCAGAATGAACGGCACCGTCACCAGCGCGTACAGGAAATTGTTCCGGTAAGCGTACCAGAAGCGGGAGCCGCCGGACAGAACGTCCTTGAAGTTTTCCAGGCCGATGAACGTGATCTCGCCCTGCACGATCCTGTACTCAGACAGCGCGATCCGGATGGTAAAAAACATCGGATAGATGACGAACGCCAGCACCAGCAGAAGGCCGGGAAGGACGAAGGGTGCTGCCGCCGCATAGGCCCGAAGGCCCTTTTTGACGGATGATTTTCCACATACCGGGGATGGTTCATGCTGCAGCAGCTTCATTGGCGCTGCCTCCTTTTTTCCAAGGGAGCGCAGAACCCTCCGGCTCTGCGCTCCTGATATTTTTGGTATTCAGAGTTTCCCTTAGGAAAGCTGCCCGTCGATCTTTGCGGCGGCGTCGTGCATCGCCTGCGCAGCGTCAGCGCCCTCTACGAAGATGCTGGTCACCATTTCACTCCAGATCTCCTGGATCGCGGCGTTGTTGGGGGAGGGAATTCTCGCTTTGGCGGATTCCATCTGCTTCATGTAAACCGACCACACCGGGTTATTCTTGACCGCGTCGTTCTCCACAAGGGACTTGAGGATGGGCAGCTGACCGGCCTCCAGCATGGCAAGCTGTACTTCCTCGCTGGTCATGAATTTTGCGAATTCATAGGCGGCGTCCTTCTGCTTGCTGGTGGAGAAAACAGCGATGTCCTCGCCGCCGACAACGGAAGCGCTGCGGCCTTCGTAGGTGGGAATGGTCGCGGCAACGATGCCCTTTGCTTCGCAGTCATCATAGGAGCCGAAGTACCAGGGGCCTTCAAAGAACATAGCGTATTCGCTGTTGATGCCGTCCCACGCATCCACGGAGCCGTCCACGTCACGGATGGTGAAGATCTTCTGGTCGTGCAGCTCGATCAGCTTGTTCATGGCGGCGATGCTGGCATCGCTGTCCAGATAGCCGGTCGCCTTCGTAAAGCCGTCGTCGGTCAGCGTGCCGCCAAACAGCCAGAAGTAGGGGTACATATCCCAGTCGCCCACGCCGGAAACGTTCAGACTGTAGGTGCCGCGATCCTTGGCCGCTTCGATGAAGGCTTCCATCGTCTCGGGAACATCATCCAGACCAATTTCCTTCAGCACGTTCTTGTTGACGACTGCGGCCTTGCAGTTGGTGTCCAGCGGCAGGCCGTAATACTTGCCCTGGTAAAGATTGGTGGACAGGGGCGCGTCCAGATAATCGCCGGAGATCTCCGCGAAGTCCGCGTAATCGCTCAGGGCAACCAGACCGCCCTGCTTGGCATAGGCCGCGATGTTGGCAATGTCAACGCGGGCAACGTCGGGGCTCATGCCGGTGCCGAAGGAGGTGACGATCATCTCGTGGAACTGACCGCCGTCCTGGCGCACCGCGTCGATCTTGATATTCGGATGAGCCTTCTCCCACAGCGGCAGAACCACGTCTTTAAACTGGGCTTCTTCCGCATCGCCGTAGGTGTGCCAGAAGGTCAGAGTGATTTCTTCGTCCGCCGGGGTGCTGTCCTTTGCCGGCTCTGCCTTCTCAGTTGCCTCCGCTTTTGCGGGCTGTTCGGTCTTTCCTGTGCAGCCGGCCATGCACGCCGTCAGAAGCGCGGCAGCCAGAAGCAGCGCAAGCAGTTTTGCAGGTTTGTTTTTCATGTTGATCCTCCTTACTTTTGTTGAACGTGTTTCGGCGTACATACAGATATCCGCCGGTGAAGAAGGTCGGACAGCGTCGCGCGATGGTATTTTTCCGCCATCCGGGCTTTGCATCAGAGCTGTCGGTCGTCTATCCATATTGTACAGTTTTTTGGCGGGATTGCAATACGGTAACCCCTGTATTTTGCCTCCGCCGTTGGTCGATATGACCAACTTGCTGTGCTTATTATCCATCTTTACAGTGCATTCTGTAAATGGGCGCCGGCGACTTTATTTGTATTTCAGCGACTTTTTTGTTCCGGCAAATAAAAAAGGGCGCGCCGCAAAACGCACCCGGGAAACACCGCATCTGCCTCCCAGGAAGGGGGCTGATGTGGTGCTTACGTCAGAATGGAGTTGGAATGAAGATAGTTAAGGCTAAGGCATGTCGGAATTTGCGAACGGAAATTGCTTTGCTTTTCGCGGATATGTAGACAGAGCCAACCCCCAAAACATCTGCATCTAAAGTGTCGAACAGACACAAAAGTCCTGTATGCTGTAAGATGCGTACAGGACTTTTTCTTTCCAATTTCTATAGTATAAGCACCTTTACAGATATCGGTCGATCCGCTGGCGCAGTTGCGATAGCTTTTCCTGTAGCTTCTGGCGATTCTCCTGGGCGTTCAGACGGTTCTCCTGCATCTCGTCATGCCACTGGCGGACATCCTCGTCCATGGCAGCGCGCAGCTGCTGGGGGATGGCACGGAGACGGTTGATGGCATCCAGCGACTCTGCCGTGCCCAGCAGCAATTCGTCCACCCGGGTGTCGCGTGCGGGATACAGCCCCCGGCGGAAGTTGTCAAGCACCACCTCATAGCGATGGCAGGCGTTGGCAATGGAAGCGTCCCATGAGATGTAGATTTCCCGCCGGGCATTTTCACCGACCTGCCGCATCAGCTCCCGCTGGGGCAGCAGGCGGCGCAGCATCGCCGCCATGGAAGCGGCGTTTTCTTCAATGAAAAAGCCGTTGTGCCCGTCGGTAACGTCCTCAGCGGCGCAGCTTCCGGCAATCAGCACGCTGGCAAGGCCGCAGGCCGCCGCCTCCCGCACCACAAGACCGTTGGTATCAAACGTGGAGGGGAACAGAAACAGGTCGGCACGGCAATACCATGCCCGGATAATTTCCCGGTCATAGCAGGGCGGCAGAAAGAATACCTTGTCGCCCAGACACAGTTCCTCGGCATAGGCGCGGATGGCCTCCCCATCGGTGCCCTTGCCGATGAACACCATGCGGAAGTCCTGCCCCTCGCCCTTCAGCTGTTTCAGCGCATCCAGAATGATCCGCAGTCCCTTGTACCACATCATGCGTCCCACGAACAGCAGCAGCGGCACACCCTCCGGCAGGTCAAGACCTTCGCTTACGGCGCGTACCGTCTCCTCCGGCAGACGATCGGCCGGAATGTCCACGCCATTGGGCATGACGATGTAGTCTCCCAGATAGCCCAAGGAACGGAGATTTTCTCCTGCGCCGCGGCTGACTGTCCATACCTCGTCGCAGGCGGAGATGTTCTCCACCAGCAGCTTGATGGAGGCTTCCTGCAGCCGCTTGCTATGGATGGCATTGGCGATGTCGATGTCGAATTTGGTGTGGTAGGTGAACACCAGCGGCACATGCAGCCGCTGCCGCAGCATCCGGGCGAGGATCGTGGAAGTGACGGGGCAGTGGCTGTGGATCAGGTCAATGTGACGCCCCTCAACCTGCGCCATCAGCTCCGGGGACAGGGGCAGACCTGCCCGGTAGCCGACCAGCTTCGTGACATCGATACTGGGATAGCGCAGCACCGGAAAGGGGTAGATGCTGTCGTCGGCATCGGGATAGTAGGGCGTTACCACGGTGGCGTCGCCATAGCTGCGCTGAATGACGGAGGCATAGTTGGTGACCGCATTGGCCACGCCGTCAATCACCGGAGGGAAGGAATCGTTAATGAGACATATGCTGCGTTTTTCGGTTGATGAATCGGATGCTGGCAAAGTATTTGTATTCAGACTCATATATGTCCACCCCAGTAGTTCATTTTGATAAAATGATTCTACCATATAAATGTGAAATAATCTACTGTATTTATCGTCCAAACAAAAAAGTCCCAAGAGACTTGAATTTCTCGGGACTTTTTACTATGAATATTTTCAGTGCAGAATGATGATCAGGACATTTTTCTGGCGGGTTGAATCCATTTTCCGCTTTTCAGGCGTGAAACCAGCCAAATGAATTTGATGATGTAGTCCAGTCGAAGTGCAATCAAAACCCAGAAAGCGGGCAGGTTCAGGACGATTCCGGCGATGTATCCCACAGGGATGGAGACAACCCACTGGAACAAAACATCCGCAATCATCAGGAATTTGGTATCGCCCCCGCCGCGGAGGACACCTTTCGACAGTGTACTCTGCACAGACTGAAAAAAGACGATGATGGCACTGGCATCCATCATACTGCACGCAACACCCACAGTGTGGGGCGTAATGTCATAAAGCCCAATTGACCATGTGCCCACCAAAAGTACCAGTACGCTGGCGGCCAGCCCCAGGCAGGCACTCATCATCAGGAAGGAATAGCCCTCTTTCATGGCACGATCCATTTTCCCTTCTCCGACGGTCTGCCCGATTACGACGCCGGAGGCGCTGGATACGCCTGAGGTTGCGACTGTACACATTCTGTCAACCACGGTTACGATCGCATAGGCGCTGACGACTTCTTTGCCCATATGTCCAAGAATGATGGAGATAGCGCTTGCCGCCAACGCAAGAATGGAGTCGCTGATGACTGCGGGGAGTCCCAGACGGGTAAATTCGCTTACCATCTGAGCTTTTGGCAGCTTCAGAAGTCCTTTGGGATTGTAACGCAAATGTTTTTCAAACCACAGCATATAAACGGCACAGACAATCAGTTCTACACTCCGCGCGCAAAAAGTACCCAGCGCCGCACCCATAACGCCCATGGCCGGCAGTCCCATTTTGCCGAAGATAAAAATATAATTGCAGGCAATATTTACAACGAAGGAAATGATGGAGATATATAAGCCGAGCTTGACGTTGCCGACTGAGCGGATTACATTGGAGGTGACAAGGCTGATGCCATGGGGCAGGTAGATCAGGGCAGTAATCCGCAGGTATTTGGCACCCTCCAGAATGACGTCCTCGTCATTGGTGTAAATCCCCATGATCTGCTCCGGGATAAGGGCGCTGACCAGCGCAAAAAGCGCACCGGCAATGATGACCAACTGCAGAACAAGATCGAATACCCGACGGACGGTTTTGGCATCACCGGCTCCCCAGTACTGGGAGGCAAGCACCAGACCCGCAGCGCTTAAGCCCATGCACAGGAAGTTAAATATCAGGTAGAATTGGTTTGCCAGAGAGGATGCGGAAATTGCCACTTCACCCAGCCGCCCGACCATAATGGTATCCATCATGTTGACACCCTGGTTAATGCAGCTCTGCAGCAGAACGGGAATAATGAGCAGCATGGCTCGCTTATAGAAGTGCCTGTCCGTGACGATGCGGCGCGATAGGAAAGATGTATTTGTCATTTTCTTTGTTCGCTTTCTGATACTGTTGCTTTTTTGAGGGGTATTTCCGGAAACCTGTGCTTTTTATTATAAAATCGGAAAGAAATCGCAGCAATGATTCGACCGGGAAAAAATGTTGCGAATTGAAACATTGCAGAGAAAAACAGTTCCGCCTTTGGTGCAAATCGACCTATGCAGACACAGTACGACCGTGCCATCGGGGCACAGCGGTTTTTGACTGGAAAATAAACCGGGGCAGGCAAAGCATATGTCACCGTCCAGGATGACATCGACTTTTTGCCTGCTCCGGTTTGTAAAATTATTAGTGCTCCTTTTGACCATTCTGCTCTTTCAGCATTCGCCACATGGTTGTCCGGCTGATGCCGAGACTCTTGGCGGTTTGCGACTGGTTGCCGTCGTTCTGCTCCAGCAGAATTCGGATAATGTCCGCGTTGATCTCGCTGAGCGGTTTGGTCAGATCCAGAAATGTATTTGCACAAAGCTCCGTTATGCCCTGTGTGGACAGCATTTCCGTCGTCAGCGCCTCTGAAACGATCTCCTTCGTAATAACGCCGTCTCCCGCAAAGGTTGCAGTCTTGCTGATGACGCGGATAAGCTGGTTATAATTCTGAGGCCAGTCATAATGCAGCAGAAGCGTCATAGCGTCTGGTTCCGGATCGCCGACCTGACAGTTATGCTTTCTGCGATAATCCGACAAAAGCAAGTTTATGGAGGCTTCGATCGTTCCATATTTCCCCTGAAGGGGCTGCATGTTGATCGTGATGCAGGAAAGCTGATCTACCACTTTGGCGAGATGGGGAATGAGCGCCTGATTCCGGCGGGAGGAGCAGGAGATCAGAATGCGGTTCCGCTTGGCCACATTACCTTCGACAAGCGCACCGAGAAGCTGGGTGATCTGTGCCGGTGTCAAGGCATCAATGTTTTTCAAAAAGAGTGTGTTGCTCTGGTCGCAGAGAGGAGATTCGTTGTGCCCAATCAGAAAATTCCAGGTCTGCCGGTTGATCAGCTGGAAATCGATAAAGACAAAGGGATTTTTTGTGAATTGGCTGTTCAGATATATCATTTCGGCAAGGTGGTTTTTCCCCACGCCGACTTCGCCCAAAATCAGAACAGGGCTTTTACGGGATAAAGCCTGATTCAGCTCCTGAGAATAATAGGCCTTCAGGTTGGCAATGCCAAAAACGCTGCTGTCCATCTCCTCTTGAATTTCGTAATCGGCTGCGTACCGGATGCCGTGATGGGTGTTCTGGAAATTTGGGATGCGGCGGCTGATAAAATAGGCGTAGTAGAATCTGCCGCGAACCGCGACCTTTTTCGCGGTGATGCGGTATAGGTATCCTGCATGCTGCTTGACGATTTTGAATTTATCGGTGGTATCAAAATCCGCAAGCCGCTCCAGAAGATAATCAAAAACAGCCGTATCCTGTTTACTCAGGGAGGAATAATAAAGCTTGCGGTTCTGAGAAAAGACGACGGTTTCTCCTTCTGCGTTCAGGGAAGCCAGCCGGCGCAGAAGCTGGTTCTCCTCCAGAATGGAGGCACTGGATTGCTGTAAAAGGTTTACATAATCAAAAGCATAGCGGATGGAATCCTCACCGGATCGCAGAATATAGGCGTCAAAGCCCTGAGCGGATGCCAGATGGTAAGTAACGGTGTCGCACACAATGGTATGGATGTTTGCAGCCTTCAGCTCGGAGAAAATAGCAGTTGTCTGGGAGATGTGATCAAATCCGAATATCTTCAGATCAAAGGGAAGGAAGCGTTTCAGAACATCCATGCCGGACAAAACATTACTGTAGCCCACGGCGCCCACGATCTCAGGAAGCTGCGGAACGTCTGCCAGCGACTGAAGGACATCGTTCAGTGTCGTTTTTACCTCAACGACCGGGGTCGCTACCGCGCTGCGAATCATGGTTGCAGTATTTCCCCGGGAAACGATGCAATCGAAGTTTGCATTGGAAGCATCCAGAGCGATTTGCAGCCCTTCCTCGTCGCTTCCGGAGCGGATCGAGGCATCAATATTCGGAAAGAGTCTGGCAATTTTCTGAACCGTCGGGCGCATATCTTCAAAAGGAGAAATAAAGAGAACATTCATTTTTTCTTTCATAAAAACCTCCGTAACCAGATACTGCAGCCGTAAAATACGTTTATCGGCATTTTCTTTTTACTGTATCTTCTGAACTCGAAAATGTCAAGGGATGAAACAGATGTTTTATTCTGAAACACATTGAATGTATATAGATGGCGTAAAGTGTATACTTGGTTTGTGCAGAATGTCAAAAAATAGATTCCACGCTTTTTTGCACTGTTGCAAAAATGAACAGTTTTCTTTGAAACGGCGAATTGATAATAAACCGCAAAGCTGGTAAGATGCTAGTGAAAAGAGAAAACACCACAACGCATATCAGCAGGGAGGTGTGAAATGGACAAGATATTGATCATCGCGGATGATCTGACGGGGGCGCTGGATTCGGGCGTTGCCTTTGCCGATGCGGGAATATCCACCTGTGTTGGAGAAGGAGAATTCTTTTCGGCCGACGCGGATGCAAAAAACTGCGCCGTGCAGGTCACGGTGGTGCCCACGCGCCATGCGTCAAAGGAAGATGCATACCGCGCTGTCTACGATGTGACAAAAAAGGCAAAAGCATGCGGGACTCGTTACATTCTCAAAAAGGTAGACAGTGCGCTCCGGGGAAATGTCGGCGCTGAACTGGCGGCATCCCTGGCGGCGACAGGGGAGAAAACGCTTTATTTCGTACCGGCGTTCCCCAGAATGAAGCGGGTGACCCGAAATGGCATCCAGTACATAGACGGCGATATCCCTGTGGCTGAGAGCGTTTTTCGGCGGGATCCGTTCAACCCGGTGCGGCACTCCGCCGTAGCGGATGTGATTGCGGAAACCACATCCGCAGCCGTGTACTCTGCGGATACGAACCAGGCACACTATCCTGCCGGAATTGCGGTATTCGACGCACAGACGGACGGGGACATTCAGAGAATTGCGGCGCATCTCTTTCATGACGTGGGTGCAAGCCTGGTTTCGGGCTGTGCGGGCCTTGCCGCAGCCATCCCGACGGTTCTGCGTTTTCCCAAAACCGCTGAGGATAAGATCGCTGTCCCACCGAAGCTGATCACCTTTTGCGGAAGCGTGAATCCCATCTCCATTCAGCAGTGCGAGGAAGCGGAGACGTGCGGAATGCCCAGATTTCACCTGATTCAGAACGGATATGCGGAAGATGAGACGCATTTGGCGAACCGGGTAGCGGCAGCTTCCGCGGGCAGTGCGATCACGATTCTTGACACCGGATCGACCGATGTGGGGGACGGGGCGGAAGCCACGGCAGAAAACAGCAGACGTGTGGCGGAAAAGATGGGGGCGGTCATCAGCAGAGTCAGCTGTCTGGCACCCGATGCGACGCTGTTTATCATCGGCGGTGATACGCTGATCGCATTCATTCACTGTTTGGGTATCAAAACGATCATTCCGGCTGCGGAACTCATGCCGGGTGTCGTTCTTGCAAAATACCGTTTTGAGGGAGCCTGGCGGTATCTCATATCCAAGTCCGGAGGGTTCGGGGAACCGGACTTGCTGAGAAGGGTTTCCTTAAAACTGTCTCTTTTGGCACAAGAGACGGAAGACGGAGGTGAAACGGTTCCGGAATAGATGCGTACCACAGGAAGAAGAACCATAAAAACACACAAAAAGAAAGAGGCTACATTATGACAATATCAATGATCATTACGCTGGCTATCGTCGTTCTGATGATTGCAGTTATCATCAGCGACAAGCTTCCCTTCGGCGCACCCGCCCTGATTGCCTGCGCACTGCTGGTCGTGTGCAAGCAGGCTGACATCGCGACGGCATTTGTCGGTTTTACTGACAAAAACGTTATCATGATCATGGGCTTCATGGTCTGTACCGCCGCCCTGCAAAAGACCGTTGCCATCCACAAGCTGAAAGGCGTCCTGGGCAGAATTGCCGGAAAAGGCGGCGTCGGCGGCTTTATCGCCATTATTTTTGCCTGCATGGTGGTTGGCAACTTTATTACCGGCACTGCGTTCTATGTACTGATTATCACCATCATGGCCACCATCCCCTATAACAAGAAGCTTCCCGCTTCCCGCGTCCTGCTTCCTGCGGCTATGGCTCCCTCCGGCTGGCTGCCCAACGGTGCGGTTATGATGATCGGCATCATCGTCAGTCTGGTTGCCAGCGCCGGTGTCGAGGCGGATGTCTCCGTTGCGAAGTACTGCCTGATGAATGTTGTCTGGTCTGCTGTTTACCTTGTTTACTCCGCGGTCATGCATCGTGTTCTTCCTGATCACGATATTTCCGATACATCCGCTGAAAATGAGGCCAAGGCAAAGGATGAGGAATTTGTTCCGACTCTGTCCAAGTTCCAGCAGAATGCTGTCTATGTCCTGTATGTGGTGATGCTGGTTTCCATGATGTTCCTGCAGAAGCTGGGCGAGCCGGCCTACGCGCTGCCCCTGCTGATCGCGGGTATCCTGCTGGCTGTCGGCGCCATCAGCTTCAAGGAGCTGCTGGGCAATATGTTCTCTCCGGTGATGATCATGATGGCTTCCGTTATCGGTGTCGCCGAGGCAATGTCCGCAACCGGCCTGTCCGCTTACCTCGCAAACCTGATCGCCGGCCTGTTCGGTTCCGCTCCCAGCTACTTCCTGCTGCTGATGGTGTTCGGAATCATGACCAGCCTGATGGCTACCTTCACCGGCGCCTCCTTTGGCTCCCTGTTTGTCTTTGCCCCCATCGGTATTGCGCTGTGCACTCAGTACGGCTATAACCCCGTGCCCCTGGCGCTTGTCTGCACCCGTGCGGCGTGGACCAACTTCATTATGCCCATCGACGGCATGCCGGCCCTGGCAATGGGCACCGGCAAGTACAAGCTGACCCAGTTCTGGGCCTATACCCTTCCGCTGTATGTCATGCAGCTGGTATTTGTCAGTGCTGCTGCCCTGATCCTGTTCAACTAATACTCTCCTGCAACGCCACATGGCAAAATCTGCTGTGTGGCGTTGCGGGGTTCAAAATGTCGAAAACAAGCGCATTTTCACCCTGCTGACAGCAAAACCGGCAGAGGGAACTGCGATACTCTATAGATTTCCAACAGAAAAAGCAAGAAGGAAGGTATGGCTTCAATGAATGACAAAATGAATGAGCTGGTTCAGTTTTCGCCGGTCGCCGGGAGACTGACGCTGGAAAACGTACCTGGCAAAGCTTCCCAAAAAATCGAACATGAAAACGATATCCATGCAGCCAACGGCACGGATCGTACCATGTATGTCTACGCGCCTGTCTCCGGATGCCCGGACGCAAAACAAAACCAGGTGCTGATCGTCCTTCGGGATGAGGACAGTGAGCAAAGCGCGGAAACACTTCTGGATCGGTTGGGGCTGAAAAAGCTCAGTGAAGAAGAGCATTTCCTCGTATTATTTCCGAATCCCGCCGCATCGGGCTGGAACTATGGGGAAGTGATGTGCTATGATAATGATATGGACTTCCTTGGTCGCTGCTTCGGTGCGCTGCGCAGCAGTACCGTGGGCGTAAACGGCTTTAACGGTATGACGTATTACATCGGCACGACCCCCGGATCCTCCGCACTGCTTATGACCATGGCTGTCCGCAGACCCATTTCCGTACCGGCCATGATGATCGGCGCTTTCCCGGAGGACTACAGGATCCCCGAGACTGCCGAGACCGTCGAAACCGCTGCCTGGGTATGCTGCAATCCTCAGGCAGAGGCCTATCTGAAGCGGGCCAATGGCGTGTCAGTCGAGGAAACTGATGGCAGCGCGATGATTTACTATGGCAAAAACCCCAATTGCAGGCTGATAACCTCAGCGTCGGGGATCGACAGCTGCACGGCTGCACTGGCCTGGGATCGGCTGTTCTCCCTGACCCGCCGCTGGCAAAACGATACCAACGGCACTTACCAGAAGCGAACCATGTTTACCGGACGGGGCTTCACTGCCCATGTAAAGGACACGTCGCTTGGCTGCAACGACGGCTTTGCGCATACCTGGTATGAGTACATTCCGCCTCAGCTGCGGGGAACCGGTGAAAAGGTGCCGCTGGTCTTTTATTTCCACGGTGTAAACTGTGTGCCGCTTTACGGCGCGGAGCAAAGCGGCTGGCAGGATGTGGCAGACCGGGAAAATCTGATCGTAGTGTTCCCTGCACCGGCTATCAACAAGGCCTGGAATATCGGCAATGATCCGCGGATGCCCAGTGACTTTGCCTTCGTCCTGGCGCTGATTCAGCATATGAAGCAGGTGCACCCGATTGATGAGACCCGGATTTACGCTACCGGCTTCTCTATGGGCGGCATGATGACCCATGCGATCACTGCGGTATATCCGGAGATTTTTGCCGGTGCGGCTCCCTGTAACGCTTTCGATTTCGCCTATTTCAAAAAGCCTGGGGAGCTTCCCGGGCCAAAGTCCGAGGATGATGCTGAGTACACCGTCCAGCATGGCCGGGCGGATGCAAGACGGGCGGAAAAGGACTTTCGGATGCCCATGTTCCAGAACGTTGGATATAACGATGATCTGATCGCGTCCTGGCCCATTACAGCGGAAACCGACGATACACGCACGAAGACCATTGCCCGTTGGATGGACATCAACAATATCGGGGAACTTCGTTTGGATGAAAAGAATCTGAATCATATCGCCTCCGATGAAGCTTTCTATGAGGATGAGGAACAGCGTTTCTTCCATCAGCGCTGGCGCAGCAAGGATGCTGGAGCGCCGGTTCTCTACGAAATGATGACGTTAAAGCGGATGCCCCACGCCATTGTCCCCAGACAGATCGAATATGCCTGGGAATTTCTGAAAAAATTCCGTCGTATGCCAGACGGCAGCCTGAGAATCGAAGGGTAACAAAAGGAGGGAACCGCATTGATTGACAAGATGAATGAATTGGTACAGCACTCGAAATACGAGGGGACCCTGTTTCTGCAGAAGGTTGCGGGCGACATCAGCGGCCGGCGGGAAGCGGAAAATAATGCAGTCGCGGGCACGGGACAAGAGCGCGCCATGTATGCCTATGCCCCTGAATCCGGCTGCCCCCATCCCAAGCAGTGCCAGATCCTGATGGTTCTGCGGGATGGAAGCGATGAGGCATCCGCCAGAACGGTGATGGAGAAATACCGCCTGGACGCACTGGCTGAGGACAGGAATTTCCTTTTGCTGTTCCCCAATCCCGCAGAGGGCGGCTGGAATTACAACGAGGATCCCGGCCGTGAAAACGACATGGATTACCTGATCCGCTGCTTCGGCGTCCTGCGGGGCAGTGAGCTGGGAATCAGCGGTTTCAACGGCATGATATTCTATCTTGCTGACAGTAGCGCTGCTTCTGCCATGCTGATGACCATGGCGGCCAGAAAGCCTATAAATATTCCGGCCATGATGATCGGCGCGTTCCCGGAGGGCTATTCCATTCCCAAGAATGCGCTGAATGTGGAGACCGCCGCGTTTGTATCCGGCAACGCTGCCGCTGCGGCATACCTTCGGGCGGCAAACGGCGTATCCGGAGAGGAGACGAAAGACGGCGTAACCACGTACTTTGGCAAAAATCCGAACTGCCGTCTTCTGGTGACGGACAATCCCATTGATGCGAAGATGGTGTTGGTTGCCTGGGAGCGCCTTTTCAGCGAGACCCGTCGCTGGCAGAACGATACCTACGGCTGCTATCAGAAGCGGACAAACTTTACGGGAAAGGGGTTTGTGGGTCACGTAAAGGATTCTTCCCTTGGCTGCAACAACGGCTATCCCCAGACCTGGTACGAATACATTCCGCCTCAGCTGCGGGGGAGTCAGGAGAAGGTGCCGCTGCTTTTCTATTTCCATGGCGGCGGCTGCGTACCACTGTACGGCGCAGAGCAGAGCGACTGGCATGAAATTGCGGATAAGGAGAATTTCATTGTCGTCTACCCCGAGGCAAGCCAGAAAAACATGTGGAATGCCTGGGACGACAGAACGTCCCTGGAATACAGCGATAAGGACTTCTTCCTGGCACTGATTGACCACATGAAAACAGTCCATCCCATTGACGAAAGCCGCATCTATGTTTCCGGCTTCTCCATGGGCGGCATGATGTCCAACGCCATGGCCTGCAGCCTGCCGAATGTGGTCGCTGCGGCTGCTCCTTGCAACGCATATAACGAGGGATACTTCAGC
This sequence comes from uncultured Oscillospiraceae bacterium, assembly GCA_934569225.1. GTDB lineage: Bacteria > Bacillota > Clostridia > Oscillospirales > Oscillospiraceae > Faecousia. The sequence goes on from CAKTKC010000011.1 coordinate 72,496, forward strand.
AGTCTGGCGGTACTGGAGTCGAGAAGGTACAATCCCGGCCGGAGTATCTTTGATGGCGTGACGGAGCCTTCCAACACCAGGATCACCGCAGACAAGGCAAAAGCCTCTTTCGATTACATCGTCCCGGTGATCCAGACCGCGGGCCTTATTGATGGCGAGTGGCCAATTGCGGATCCCGAAGACTCCAGACTGAAAACGTTCTATTACTGGAGAGCGTACAATCATCTGAATACGGATGCCTTCGTTCAGAACATGGACAACGAGTCCGGCATTACAGCGGATGAGACGGTATACGACGGCGATGACGGGCGGTTCCTGCACCACCGCTGGTTCAATGCCGAAGGGGACAGCCTGTATGAACTGCTGCTGGCAAAGCGCTGCCCCCACGCGCTGGACATCCGTACCCATTATTACACCTGGAATTTCCTGAAAAGGTTTTCCCGGAATCCGGATGGAACATTGCATATTGAAAAATAAGAAAGGAAAAGTATGCTGAAACAATATAGTCTTAAAATGCCTCACGCCGTATTCGGCGGCGAGAATGCCATGGAAAACATTGCCGATATCATAAAGAAGCTGGATGCCAGAAAGGTTGCCATGTTCACCGATAAAGGACTGCGGAAGCTTGGCCTGTTCGACATGCCGGAGGCAGTCGTGAAAAGCACCGGCGTCGAGTATTATGTGCTGGATGAGCTGCCCGCGGAGCCTTCTTACATGGCGGTACAGGCGGTCGTGGATGAATTCAAGGCGAGCGGTGCGGATCTGATCGTGGCCTGCGGCGGCGGCAGTGTCATGGATGCGGCAAAATTGGCCTCCGTTCTGGTAACGGACGAATACGGCGTCAGGGAGCTGCTGGACAATCCCGGTATGGCAAAGAAATGCGTTCCCATTGTTCTGATCCCCACCACGGCGGGGACAGGCGCGGAAGTGACGCCCAATGCCATCGTAGGCGTCCCCGAAAGAGAACTGAAAATCGGAATTGTAAACGAGAACATGATTGCCGACTACGTGATCCTGGATGCCCGCCTGATCAAGAATCTGCCCCGCAAAATTGCCGCTTCGACCGGTGTGGATGCCCTGGCGCACTGCGTTGAGTGCTTCACCGGCAACAAGGCCAATCCTTTCAGCGATATGTATGCACTGGAGGGCTGCGACCTGATCCTGAACAACCTGGAAGCGGCTTGCGATGATCCCGAAGCCATGGAGGCAAAGAATAAAATGCAGATCGCCGCATACTACGGCGGACTGGCCATTACGGCTTCCGGAACCACCGCGGTTCACGCCCTGAGCTATCCCCTGGGCGGCAAGTACCACATTGCCCACGGCGTTTCCAATGCGATGCTGCTGGCACCGGTCATGCGCTTCAATGCAGAAGACCCTGTCGTCAAGGAACGTCTGGCTGTGATTTACGATCGCAGCTGCCATGAGGCAGAAAAGCGTTCCTCCGTGGAAGAGAAGGCTGCCTGGGTCATTGCAAGAATGGAAGCCATCATCCGGCATCTGGACATTCCCACAAGCCTGACGGAGTTCAATGTACCTGCGGAGGATCTGGAGAGCCTGGTGGATGCGGGAATGCAGGTGACTCGTTTGCTCAGTAACAATATGCGCAAAGTCACCCCGGAGGATGCCCGTGCTATCTACAGCCAGGTGCTGTAAAGAGAGGGCATATGGCGACTGTAAAGGATATTAAGGGCATTATTCCACCGATCCTGACTCCGATGAATGACGATTTTGAGCAGACGGTGAATCATCAGGAGCTGCGCAATCAGGTAGAGCGCCTGCTTGCCGGCGGCGTTCACGGAATTTTTCCCTTCGGCACCAATGGAGAGGGATATATCCTCTCCATGGCGGAAAAGGAAGCGATACTGGAAACCGTCATCGATCAGGTTCACGGCCGTGTTCCGGTATACGCAGGCACCGGCTGCATTTCCACTGCGGATACCATCCGGATGAGCAGGCGGGCGGAAGAATTGGGCGCGGACGTTTTGTCCGTCATCACGCCAAGCTTTGCGCTGGCTTCTCAGAAGGAGCTATATGACCATTATGTGGCTGTGGCAAAGGCTGTCAACATTCCGATTATTCTCTACAATATCCCACCCCGTACAGGCAACAGGCTTCTGCCGGAAACGGTGCAGGCACTGTGCAGAGATGTGGATGTGATCGTCGGCGCAAAGGATTCCAGCGGCGATATTGAAAACCTGAAGGCCTATATACAGCTGACGAAGGAACTGGCAAAGCCCACGGCCATTCTGGCCGGAAACGACGGCGCGATTCTGACCGGCCTGAAGGAGGGCGGCGCAGGCGCCGTCGCCGGACGCGCCAACATCTGGCCTGCAACCGTTGCCGGCATTTACAACAGCTTTGCGGCGGGTGATCTGAAAGCAGCGCAGGAGGCTCAGGATGCCATTTCCGTTCTGCAAAGCGTGTTCAGATTCGGCAATCCAAACACGGTTATCAAAACCGCGGCTGCGGAACTTGGGTATCCTGTGGGCCAGTGCCGCCGCCCCTTCAGCTACCTGTGCGAAGAAGGGCTGCGGGCGCTGCGTAAGGTTCTGGATGACAACAGAGATTTGAAATAACGAAAAGGAGAAGGACGATATGTTGAATCAGAAACCGATCCTCGGGATCAGCATGGGCGACCCTTTCGGCAACGGCCCTGAAATCACGGTCAACGCTCTGGCGGATCCTGCCATATATGAACGCTGCAATCCTCTGGTCGTGGGAGATATGACCTCCATGGCCTATGCCGTAAAGGTGGCAAAGAAAGTTTCCGGCATTGATCTCCGGCTGAACCGGGTAGAGAATGTGAAGGATGCCGGGTTCCGGTTCGGCACCATTGATGTGCTGGATATGGGTCTGGTTCCCGCAGATGCCATCCCTGACACCAGTGATCTTGACGAACCGAAGCCCTTTGGAAAGGGCGCTACAGCCCTGGGTGGAGAAGCGGCCTATCAGTACGTGGTCAAGGTGATCCACATGGCTCTGGATGGAGAAATCGATGCTACGGTTACCAATGCCCTGAGCAAAGAAGCCATCAATATGGCCGGTCATCACTATTCGGGTCATACCGAGATTTACGCGGAGGAGACCAGAACCAGCAAATACACCATGATGCTGGCGCACGAAGACCTGCGGGTGGTTCATGTATCCACCCATGTGTCCCTGCGGCAGGCGTGCGATCTGGTTAAGAAGGAGCGGGTACTGGATTGCATCCGAATTGCGAATGCTGGCTGCAAGGCCATCGGCATCAGGCAGCCCAAAATCGGCGTCGCTGGGCTGAATCCGCACTGCGGTGAAAATGGCATGTTCGGCACGGAGGAAATTGAGGAGATCCAGCCCGCTATTGATGAAGCGCTCGCTGAGGGAATCAATATCCCTGAAAAGAAACCCACGCCCCCCGATACCGTATTCAGTAAGGCCCTGGGCGGCTGGTACGATATTGTGGTCGTCATGTATCACGATCAGGGGCATATTCCTCTGAAGGTCAAGGGCTTCGTGTACAATAAGCAGGAGAAACACTGGGAGGCCGTGGCGGGGGTCAATGTGACCCTGGGACTGCCCATTATCCGTGCCTCTGTTGACCACGGCACGGGCTTTGGCCATGCCGGCAGCGGCCATGCCAATGCCTTGAGCCTGGTGAACGCCATGGATTACGCCATCAGGCTTGCAAACAACAAAACGTAAGGGAGGAAAACACCATGGATTTTCCCAGACTGCAGGAGCTGCTTCCTGACGGACAGATATACGAAAACACCCATATGGGATGCATAGAAGCTTTTCTGCCCACGGGCGGCTTTGAGACTGCCCACGGGCCCGGACTGCTGGAGGCTGAAAACGGCGACCTGCTGTGTGTATGGTTCGCTGGCAGCTTTGAAGGCAACGCCGATATTCATATTGTATCCTCCCGTCTGCCAAAGGGGGCGGATCGCTGGGAGCAGGTTGTGGATGTTTCCGGCGATCCGCATCGCAGTGAGCAGAATCCCAGCCTGTTCCAGAATCCCAATGGTGAAATCTGGGCACTGTATACAGCCCAGCTGGATCGGGTAGCGGGGAAGGACAACATGCAGTTTACGTCCATAGTACGCCGCCAGACGACCAGGGATTTCGGAAAGACCTGGGAAGCCCCGAAGGTGCTGTTCCCTGAAGAGGGCACCTTCTGCCGCCAGCCCATCCAGATCCTTTCCAATGGGCGGTGGATCATGGGCAACTGGATCTGCTCTGACAGTGCCGATGGCCTGGCCGGGGATCCTACGGCTTTCCGCATTTCGGACGATCAGGGTGCCTCCTGGAAAATGGTTATGATGCCGAAGAGCAATGGCCGTGTTCACGCCAATGTGGTGGAACTGGAAGACGGCAAACTGGCTGCTTTTATGCGCAGCCGCGCTGCGGATCACATTTACATCAGTAAATCCGGGGATTACGGCGACACCTGGACAGAGCCGGTACCTACAGTGCTGCCCAATAACAATTCCAGCATCAGTGCCGTAAAGCTGAAGAGCGGGCGGATTGCTATTGCCTACAATCCCACCCATGCCCCCAATGCAGATCCCAACGGCTGTGCATGGCCGGGTCTGCGCTGCCCTGTGGCAGTTGCCCTGTCCGAAGACGGCGGTGAAACCTGGCCTATGATCCGCTACATGGAGCTGGGTGAAGGCTTTGTGGGACCGGAAAACAGCACCAATAATCTGACATATGAATATCCGTATATTATGCAATCAAGGGACGGTATGCTCCATCTGGCCTATGCGTACCGGAACCGCAGCGGTGTCAAGTGGATGTGCTTTTCGGAAGAACAGGTTATGGGCGCCAGGCGGGAAACCACAGGCCGCTACAACCCCACATCTGCGCAAATTCACTGATTCCGGGGAGAGAAACCATGCAGGAATACGAACTGGGCGGTGAGGCAAACTGCCTGTACTATGTTTCTTCCAGGTGCCGCAGCTGGATCCCGGCAAAAACCATTCTGATTTTTGCGCCGGATTCTGAGGCACGATCCATTGTGCGTCTTCGCTGCTTTGCGAAAACTTCCGGCTGGCTGAATGCCGCAGAGGAAAACGGCGCCGTATTGATTCTGCCTGTTGCAGAACAGGGGTGGGCAGAAGAAAAGTCCCAGCGGGTCAAGCTGCTGCATAAAGCGGTCTGGAGGGACGCACTGAGTCCGGATCCAAATGAGATTTTCAAAACGGTCTGGTGCTGGGAAACCTTGATTTTCGGCGTTGGCTATGGGGAAGGGGCAGTCTATGCCGGAAATGCCGCTGTAGAGCAGCCCAATGCATTTGCGGGTGTAGCCATGGTTGGCGGGGTGCCGGACACATATGCGGGCGGCGAAGCGCTCTCGGATCGCTGGCTGCTGACGGATGCATCTGAAGGCTGGCGGCATAAGAATAAGGATATTCCCGTGGCGGTGTGGATGCTTGGGGATATGGATACGGCTGAGGCGGAGCGCTATTTTGCAGCTGCTGCCACAGCTGCGGATCAGGTAAAGGTTTCCCGTGGAAGCTTTGGTGCAGACCCGGAAACCACCGCGGCAATCCTTCGTGAATTTGATACCCGTGTCCGCTGGAAGAACAGTCCGGACGGCACGCCTGCCCGCCTGAAAACCGAGGCGCAGATGCGAACCGGCGGAGAGTATATTCCGGACGGCGTGACATGGAACGGACATTTCTACAACTTTTTTACCCGGCTGCCGAAGGGGGTGTCCGATGCAGGGGGACTGCCGGTGGTTGTGTGTATGCACGGCCACGGAGAGCCTGCCTGGATGTTCGCCCAGAAAAACGGCTGGCAGGAACTGCAGGATGAGACCGGGGAATTTCTCTTCGTGATTCCGGATTCCCCGGAAAACAGCTGGACGATTTCCAGAGATCATGGAATGCACGCGCTGATGCTGGATAAGCTGGAGAAGACCTATCACATTGACCGGACAAGGGTATACCTGACAGGCTTTTCCAATGGCGCCATGGCGACCTGTTGGTACGGCACCATGCATCCGGAGCTGTACGCGGCGATCTCGCCCTGGAACAGCCCTTTATGCAGCTTTGAAGAGAAGCTGCTGGAGGGCGGCTGGGAAATGCCCGTGTTTGCCATCAATGGAGATCTGGATCACAAAATGGACGTACCGAGAAAGTCCTATGGCAAGCTCTTTGAAACCTTTATCCGCCTGAATGGCGGCGTCCCGAGGCCTGCACAGGTGCCCTGCCCATGGAAGTGGAAGCATGATGCCCAGTGGGACAGCAGCAACCGGTATACCGTGGAAGCGGGATACCGGGAGGGCAATCGGATGACAACCTATGAATACTGGAATCTGGATGGAAAACCCAGATTCTGTTTCACGGAATTGAAGGATATGCCCCATGGTGCCATCCACGATGAAGCGCGGGCTGCCTGGATGTTTTTGCGCCGATTCTCCCGTCCGAACGGCAGTAAAACCGTTGTGGACAGGCAGGAGGCGGAAATGGATCGTAACTTTGCATACCTTTCGCTGCCGGGCGGCGGCGAAGCGGTGATGTTTGTCCCGACCGGCTGCAATTCCTATACGCCGGCTCGCAGCATTCTCCTTTTCCCGGCAAAGGAAGACGTCCCCGATCCGGACGCGGCGAAGGGCTGGCTGCATCGCTCCGGTTGGATCCGTCAGGCGCTTCGGGACAACAGTGTCCTTCTGGCTGTCCCTGCCCAGGGCGTTCCTCGTGACGGGGATGTTGTGGATCAGCTTTACCGCCTGGCCTGGGGAAAAACCGAAAGCCGGGAATACGGCGACATTCTCTGGAGACCCACTTCCAGGGAAAACGGGAGACACCAGGGCTGTGTATGGATGTGGGAGACCCTGTGGCATATCGTCGGCTACGGCGACGGGAGTGTGGAAGCCGGCAATGCAGCAGCTGCCCGCCCAAACCATTTTGCGTCCGTTACCCTGATCGGTGGAGCGCCGGATACGTTCCCCGGCCCGGAAATGCAGTCAGACCATTTCCTTGTGTCCAAGAGTGGAAAAAACCCGGATGCAATGAAGGGTGTCAGTGAGGATTATGCCGTCCGGGTGAAGGACGTACCTACAGCGGTGTGGTTCGTGGGTACGGAGGATGCAAAGGCACTTTCCTATTTCCGGAACGCGGATAAAATCCCACCGGATGCGCCGGGAAAGCCGGTGCTGATGGCGGGGCAGAGCAGTATGCTTTTTGCCAATGCGGAAGAACCGGCGCAGAGGGTCGCGCTGACAAAAGAAAACATCGTCCCCACTCCTGCACAGATCATGGAAGACTGGATGGGGCCTTCCGTCCGTTGGAAGAATGGGCCTGACGGGACACTGAAGACTTTCTGGTGGGAAGATCAGGTCACAGAAGGAAAATCCCCCTATGAAAGACATACCTTCCGTGTACCGGGAGAGAGCCGTGACCGCAGCTTTTATGTCTACCGGCCTGAGAATCTGCCGGCAAAAGCACCGGTTGTGATCACCATTCACGGCCATGGGGAACCGGCATGGATGTTCCTCAGCAAAAATGGCTGGCCGCAGCTGGCAGATCGGGAGGGGATTCTGATCGTATCGCCCCAGGACAATGGCAAGAACCGCTGGTATGGGGAAACGGACAACCAGAGCTTTGCTTTCCTGACAGAGCAGCTCCTGTGGGAGTTTGATATTGACCCGGAGAGAATTTATATTTCGGGCTTCAGCAACGGCAATATGCAGTGCTACGGTGCCGCTGCGGCGCATCCGGAGCTGTTTGCCGCCATGTGGCCCATGAGCCGTGCCGCAGGAGGCCCCATGTTCCCGCTGGAGCCGGGGCAGGTGCCGGATTTGGAACGCCTGCGCCGGCACGGATTGGAAATGCCCATGTTCGGGGTCACCGGGGACAATGACGGATGGATCACGGAGCACCCGGAGGATCCTGCATCCTCTATTTCGGAAACAATAGAAACCTTCCTGAGGCTGGCGGGAACCGAACCGAAAAAAGCAGAGAAACCAAGCCCCATGTACTACCAGCCGGATGAACACAGGGATGCCCGGTGGTATCGGGATAATTTTGGATTCCGGGAAGCAGACCGGTTTGATACGTGGATTTACAACAATGCTTCCGGAGAGCCGCGCGTTGCCATTACGGTCATGAAAAATATGCCTCACGGAACGATCTGGGAGGAAACTGCGGCGGCATGGGATTTTATGAAGCGTTTCCGCAGAAAAAAGGACGGAACGATTCAGATGTTCTGACAGAAAAGCCGAATGCATTTAGGGTCTATCTGGAAACCGTCATCAACATGCCCAAAAAAATGATATGACCCCCAAATGTTGGACAGAGAATCCGGTTTTCAGATAGACCCTAATACACAAAGCGTATATCCCAATTTCCAGAGTCAACGTCAGCTGACTATGCCTGGAGAGCATCGTATTCCGCAATTGCCTTATGCAGTTACCCGGAATACCCGCTCTCTGAGCATAGTCAGCTTTTGGCGGTTCCGGACTTCCGGAAATTCAGCGGCGGCAGCAATGCAGGAAGTCCATGGGTGCAGATAAATGAGGGACGCAAATGGCATAAGTGTATAAAAAACACTGCCAGGAAATTAAAATTCTGCACATTTTGTAGAAATGGTGTAATATGAATTTGGGGGAAGATCCTGTACAGTATAAGCACAGGGGAAATCCCCGGTGAAGGCCCTGTTCCTAACGGCGGGAAAAGCCGAAATAAACGAATAGCGAGGAGAACAAAATGAAGAAATTGTTAGCAATGCTGCTGGCAGTCGTTATGGTCCTCAGCCTGGCAGCCTGCGGCTCCGGCAAGACTGCAGCCGATACCCCTGCCGCGGATGCCCCCGCAGCGAGCGGAGCTGTTTCCACCGGCGACGGCAAGACGACTGTTCATGTCGCCCTGAGCGGTTCCGTAACCGAGGTCGCTCCCTATGCGGCTACCAACGAGTACGCAGAACCCATCCGTAACACCGTTTTCGAGACCCTGTTCGTCAAACCCACCGTCAGCAGCACGGAGACGATTCCCGTTATCGGTAAGTCCTGGGAGATGGTCGATGATTACACTGCCCGTGTTGAGATCTTTGACTATGTCCATGATGTGGATGGCAACCCCATCACCGCTTCTGACGTTGTCTACTCCTATCAGGCATGTGCTGAGTCCGGCACCCAGACCGACACCGCTTATATCGATAGCATGAATGTTGTCGATGATTACACCTTTGAAATCAAGCTGACTGAGGTCAGCCAGCCTACCATGCTGAAGCTGCTGACCCACATTGTCATCGTGAACGAGGAAGCACATAAGGCTAACCCGGATCTGGCAATCGGTACCTCCCCGTACAAGCTGACTGCCTATACCGCCGGCGCCGAATATGTCTGCGAAAAGACCGGCAGCTACTGGCAGACCGACGAGTCCCTGATCAGCCCTTATTCCCAGGCCAATGTGGACAAGCTGGTATTCGAGGTCATTACCGAGGCTGCTCAGGTCACCAACGCTCTGGAGAACCATGAAAGGAACGGTATGAATATGCGTAAACTGATGGTCGGCGCGGCGAAGGCCTGCATCAACCCGACTCCCGATATGTATCCCATTCCCAGCAGCTTTGCCGATTGGGGCGTGGCGCCGCTGCTGCAAAGCGAAATTTATGACGATATGTACTGCCGCGCCATAGTCATTGACAATGGCAGCGAGAAGCTGCTGATGCTCTCCTACGAACTGGCAAACTATCCTGCCGCTCCCGGCCTGGTGGAAAAGCTGACGGAGATCACCGGAATTCCGGCGGAAAACATTTTCATTTCCGCAACCCACAATCATTCTGCACCCAAGGATAATCATTCCGAAAACAAGAATAATTCCCCGGCGGAGATTGCTTTTCATGAAAAGTACTGGGAGATCGAGCTGTCTGCGGCCATGGAAGCCGTCAACAAGGCGATTTCCGGTATGCGTCCTGCCCGTTATGGCTATGGCGAAGGCAGCAGCTATGCCAATGTGAACCGGGATGTCCGGACCCCCCCTGGATTCTGGCTTGAGGGAAAGAATCTGGAAGGCTACAGCGATAAGACCGTCCGTACACTGAAGTTTGTAGATGAAGAGGAAAAGGTCATTGCGGTCATCCTGAACTACGGAATGCATAATACCTGCATCCACATGATGAAGGATTTCGACGGCAAGTCCAAGACCTCCGGCAATGTCAGCGGCATTGCCTGCCGCTTCGTGGAAGAGACTTACGGCAACGGCGCTATTGCACTGTGGACTTCCGGTGCTGCCGGAAATCAGAATCCGTTGCTGAGCCACAATCTGCAGTATGAGTACCCCGACGGCTATTCCACCTGTGTCCACTTTCCGGACGGCATCGGCTATATGCTGATGGAATACATGGGCCGCTGGCACGGTGTGGATTGCGTCAAATCCATCAACGCGATCAATACTTACTCTGACAATATGCCGATCAGAACCGTTCACAAGGATGTGCTGCTGCCCGGACAGAAACGCGCGGTAAAGCCCACAAAGTTTGCCATGTTCCGCATGGGCGGCAACGGCCTGCGGCAGTCGGGCGATGTCCCCGTCCTGCCTGAAACGCCGGAGATGGTACCCGCAGACCCAGTGAACCTGGAAATGCGTCTGGCAGTTCTGGGGGATGTGGCCATGATCTGTGCCGGTGCGGAACTGTATGCGGAGATCGGCCGGGACATGCTGGAGGCGGTTCCCTATAAAAAAGCATTTCTGGTGACACACACCGCTCTGCATCAGGCAGGCTATATCCTGGACAAGACATCCAAGGACAAAAAGGTTTTCCAGTCATTCATGGATGTCAAGCCCGGCAGTGCGGACGGGCTGATCGTGAACAACGCGCTGGAATTGTTTGAACTGGCAAAGTAATACGCAATTCAAGGGAAGCTCTGATTAGGGTCTATCTGATACTGAACTCCAATTAAAATCTTTAAAAAAGATTTTAATTGCCTGAAGGGCATGGAGTTCATATGAGACTTGTTTTGTGATTTCTTTCCTTATAAATCACAAAACAGGCAGCGCCGTCAGGCGATGCCTTCCTGATTAAAATTAAGATTTTAATCAGGAAATAGTATCAGATGTGGAGGTCGGGCTGGGAGACCGGTTTGTCACCCTCTCCACCTGCTCTTACGAGTTTGAAAACGCCCGGTACGTGCTGATCGGGCGGCTGACGGCACTCAGATAACTTAAAATTTTCAAGCTCGCAGCGGTTACACTGCGGGCTTTTCTGCTTAATTGGGGGACAGCGAGATTCGGGTCTCCAGATGCAGAGCCCCTTTTCCGGAAACCAGCGGGCAATGGTCGGGGTCGTTCAGGGCGTTGACGCCGCCCAATTGCGGCTCAATGCACAAAAAACCACCGTTTCCGCCGCCATTGTAGAGAATCCAGTGGTCAAAGCCGGTCACCTGATAGCGGATATTTTCCCCGATATATGCCGTATCACCGGCGGCGCGGTAAAAGCCGGAAATCGGCACGCCGCGGGATTTTGAGCCGGTGCAGTAGTGCTGCTCCTGAGCGTTGAGGGGGATATACCTGCCTGTGGGGATATGGCGGCTGTCCTTTTCCTGGCAGCTGTCCAGAGGAACGGAAAACCAATCCGGCTCCCGGAAGGTGGTGTGCAGCCCGAAGGACAGGGGCATGGGGTCGCCGCTGGGGTTTTCGATGGTGTATGCGGACAGAAAACCCTGTTGACCAACCTGATATGCGACGCGGATGCGGAAGGGAAATGGGAAAATTTCGCCGGTATTTTCGTAACACAGCGTGACCCGGTCTTCCTGCTGCTGCGTCACATGAAAGGTCTGATGGTACAGATCGCCATGGAGGTTGGCGCAGCGGAAGCCGTCGTTCACCAGCAGGGTATATTCCTTCCCGTGAAAGGTGAATTTTCCCCCGGCGGTGCGGTTTGCGGGAAGCAGCAGCGGTGCGCCGCACAGGAAGGGGTCGCGGACGTCCTCTGACCAGGGAACCAGAATGTCCTGTCCGCAGTATTGCAGGGAAATGGGATTCGCGCCATAGGCCGGGGCAATTTGCGCCTGCCAGCCCTGGGACTGGATGGCGACGGATTCGTAGGACATAAAAAACCTCCTTGTCAATGCCCCCCGGCAAATGACTGCCGGGGGGCGGATGGTCAGAGATGTGCGTAATAATGGCAGAAGAGACTGTCGGAGTTTCCGGCGTAGCTTTCCCGGAACAGCGCACCTGCTCCTTCCCGGTCGCCTTCGTAGAGCTTTACCAGACCCAGCAGATACTGGTAGTAAGCCCGGTGGGCGATGGCGGGATCCTGGGCAAAGGAGATGAAGAAGGGCGTGGTGGAGAAGAAGCCGTTGTCCTTCCGATCCAGGTTGAAGCTCCACTCCCGCTTGGCTCGTGCCATGATGTTCCATGCCTTTTGCTGCAAACCCAGGGCTTCGGCGCCGAGCGCCTGGTAGTAGGGCAGTTCCCGCAGGTGCATGTTGCTGAAGAACTCGATCTCAATATCCAGAATCATCCGGTAAATGGACTGGGCGTCCTCTTTTTTCCCCATGTGCTCCAGGCACTCGGCCATATGGAACTGATAGGGGACGTACTTGCAGCGGTTCCAGATGCCGGCACCGAGGCTCTTGGGCAGGGTAAGCGCCTTTTTCAGCAGTTCATAGCAGCCTGCCCAGTCACCGGCGGCTTTCTTCGCCATGCCCAGCTGGAACCAGGCGTACATGTACTGATCCGCAATGGCGTGCTCGCCGCCTTCGCAGGCCACGAATACATGGCTCAGCAGGAGCTGCAATGCCTTTTCCGGCTGGAAGTTCTGGTTGTAAGCCTTCGCCAGCTCCACAAACAGGTCGTCCCGGCGGAAGTCACCGGCGTGAGGCTCCAGAAGCGCGATTTTTTCCCCGGCGGGCGCACCCATTAAATCCAACAGGATCGCGGATTCATACAGTACCTGCTGTGAGCAGTTGAGGCTCCGCGCTTTTTCCATCAGCTTCACGGCCTCGTCCTTCCGGTTCAGATGGGTGAAGCAGGCAATGGCCAGAGAGCGGTAGGTCATGTAATTTTCCGGTTCCGCTTCCGTGCTTTCCGCAAAGAGCCTGGCCGCGGCTTCGTATTGGCGCTTGTCATACAGCAGGCAGCCCAGCAGGAAGGGGGCTTTCACGGCGTTCTGCTCCCGTGCGAAGGTCAGAACCCGGATCTCGGCCAGACGGGCGGGGTAGGTATCGATAATCTCGGCGGCATCTGCCAGACGGAGGGTTTCCCCGCAGGCCATGCCCTGTTTGTGACGCAGATACGCCAGGGTATACAGGGTCATGGTGGTATGGGTATGGTACTTGCCGAGCTGTTCCAGCAGCCTGGCAGCCGGGGCGTACTGCCCCATGGATTCCAGATCGAAAACCATGTCCAGCACGGTCTGGTCGGGGGCGGAATCCAGCTTGGTGAAGAAGTGCGCTTCCTCCACGCCGCCCAGCCAGCGAACCAGATTGTTCATGCAATCCTCGGCCATAACACGGTCAATGACGGCCTGGGCAGCTTTTTCGTTCCCCATTTCCCGGCAGGCCAGGATCATGACCACCGGTGCCAGCGGATGCTGGGCATCCCGGCTCAGTGCCAGTCGGGCGTGGGCCAGAGCGGTTTCCGTATCGCCCAGCTTCATGGCAATGCAGGCGGCTCGCGCCATGGCTTTGGCAACGGCACTGCCGTTCCATGTGGCCTTGCGGTACTGATCGTAGGCTTCCGCGGTGCGTTCCTGTGCTTCCAGAATCAGACCCAGCAGATAGTACGGCTCGCCGGACTGGGTGTGCATATTGAATTTTGTCAGGGAATCAAGACCCTTCCGGGCGTAGCGCTCCGCCTCGGACAGACGACCCGTCTGGAAGCAGTATTTTGCCATGCCCAGCAGGCAGTCTGCGTGGTAGGGGTCACGCTTCAATCCTTCCAGCCAGTAGGCGTCCGGCATGACAGCCGGATCCCGGTATTGCTCCACGTGGACACCGGCCAGATACAGCTCGTCAGCACTGCGAACCTCGGATGCCAGCGGCATGGGATCTTTGACGGGGGGCTTTTTCAGGTTATCCGGCTTTTCCTCCCGGTAACAGGCGATCGTTTTCCCACCGGCGGTGACGGAAATGGCAACATACCCGTCAGGACGTGCCCAGGGGAGCATAACGGGGGAGGCCGCATTCAGCGTCACCTGCTCCGACAGAATGGTTTCATCGCCGCAGGTGATCTCCACATGGGCGCTGCCGAAGGTTTCCGTGGCCTGGATCCAGACATGCTCCGGCTGAAGCGACAGGGCGCATTTCAGGTTCGCGTAGTCCGGCGTGCCGATTTTCTGAATGGGATACCAGTATTGGGAAAATTCCTTGGTCTCGTATGGCTCCAGCCAGGCAAAATTGGGCTGGTTGTCGGTGTAGGAGCCTGCCATCAGTTCGGCATACTGGCCGTCGGTATCGGTGAGGGTATTCTCCCAGGTTTTGGACAGCTGGTTGTACGCCCAGGTGAACATCTTCTTGCCGGGGGAAATGTGATGGTCGCCGATGTGGACGACGCCGCAGTCTAAGCCATGGTCATAGCCGCCGAAGAAATCATACCGGGAAGCACAGGCAAAATAGGAGGTGGCGTCCTTCGTGTTCTTGTGCCAGGAGATGTCACGGGCGGTGGTCATATCGATGCCGTTGAAGGTGGCATCCCCGGCAATGGGGTAGGAGATCCGGGAGTCCAGGTAATGGAAATTCACATAGGTGACGTCCTTGGGGAAGAAAATCTGGTAGCTCTCGTTCACGGGAACGGCGGCATTCTCCCACCACAGGAAGCTCTTTGTCACGGGGGTGCGGTTGCACAGCTTCACGCGGGTTTCCAGATAAGCGCAGCCGGGTTTCAGGACGATGCCCACCATGCCCTTCATCCGGTCGATGGGGTCATGCTCGGATAGCCAGCAGATGACGCTGCCGTCGCCGCATTCCTCCGTTTCAAAGTCGCAGGGCAGGAAGCCGGAAGGCCGGTGGTGATAAGGCCAGTTGAACTCCACGCCGCCGGAGATCCAGGAACCGAGCGCTCCGATGAGGCCGGGCTTGATGACATGCTGGCGGTAGAAGAAATCGTAGTCGGTGATCTTGTCCCGTGCGGCAAAAATCCGGCCGCCGATCTCCGGCAGAATCAGCACGTCCAGATATTCGTTTTCCAGATGGACTACGGTGTAGCTGCGCTCGATTTTCTGTTTCCGGTTTACTTCCAGGGTGACTTTGTTGGGATAGGGGCGGCCGGTGGAGCGCTGGTGAACCCGATGTTCGGAAAACAGCGGCATTTCCTCCTTCCCCGGCTCCGGGTAGGTGGGGAGTATAAGCTGTTCAATGCGAATGGATGCGTTGGACATGGGAATCCTCCTTTTATGGATACATAACAGTTTTGGGTCATTCATTACCATCATGATACCGCATATTCCACAAATAGAGAAGTCCAAAATCCTGAAAATTCTACAGCGTTTTTTAGACGAAAACCCCGGATTGACTTACCTGGGAAAATTGTGCTATCATAGGGGAACAAAGGGAGGTCTCGGCGATGGTATATCTGATGGTGGAGCAGCAGTTTGCAAAATACCCCTGGTGTCAGCGCGCCATCCGGGGCATTTTTGACGAAGTGCGGAAGCGCCGCATCCATGTCCAGGAGGTCAGCGAGCTTCCCGGCGGGGCGGAGGAGCGCTCCTGCGTGCTTCTGATAGGCGCTTCCGAAGAATGGATCAATCAGACTGCCCGCAGAGCAGGCGTTCTGGGGCTTCACCCCATTGTTCTTTCCAACCGGGAGACCAATTCCTCCGGGCTCAGTGTCAGCTCGGTGAAGATGGACATTCACAGCTCCATGGAATTGGCGGTGGACTATCTGAGGACGCTGGGCAGGGAGAGGCTGGCGCTGTTCGGCGTCAACCCCAGCGCGTCCTCCGACCTCTGGCGGGCAAGACGTTTTGAGGAGCTGACCGGGCGGGAAGGGAATGTTTTCTATCTGGGTTCCTCCGTCACCGAGATTTTCGACCAGTTTTACGAAAAGATCCACCGCTACGACGGGGTGATCTGCGCCAGCGACTATGCCGCCGTCAGCCTGGTGGGCAGGCTTCGGGATAAGAATTACGCCATACCGGAGAAGCTTTACGTCGTGGGTTACGGGGATATGTTCCTGTCCAGGCTGTTCCGGCCGTCCATTACGTCCATTTCCGACGACTATGAGAGCTTTGGAAAAGCGGCGTTGTCCATCTGCGCCATGATGGAGAAAAACGATGCGTTCTCGGTTGTCAGCGTGAAGCTCAAGAGCCGTCTGCACATCCGGGAGACAACGGAAAACCGCCCCTATCTTCCGGAAAACCGCCCGGTCACGCCAATACCGATTCCGGAGAACCGCTTTTTCGGAGATATGGAGTTTACCAAGCTGGCCAATCTGGAAACCATGTTCAATCAGTGTGACGAAACGGATTTTATGCTGCTGCATCTGCTGAGTCAGGAGCTGTCCTATTCCGTCATGGCGCAGCAGTGCTTCATTTCCGAAACCGCGGCCAAATACCGGGTGAAGAAAATGCAGAAGCTCTGCGGTGCAGACAATCGGGAAGAACTGACAGAGCTGATTCGGAATATCCTGTAACACGCAAAAGGTGCGCTGCCAATGAAAGGCAGCGCACCTTTTTTACTGTCTACTGTATTGCCGCACCAGCTCCATCAGCTTCGGGACGGCGTATTCAAAAAAGCTCCGGAACGCGCCGCAGTAGCGGTTCACACCCGGACGGCCGTCCGGCATCGTCAGCCGATCCCGGCGGCATCCGCACCGGCAGAGGGACGCCCACTTGCAGCTGCGGCATTCCGGGGGGTATACGCAGGAAGCCTCAATGAAACCCAGCGCCTGCCGCCTGCGTTCCAGTTCCGGGAAAGAATCTGCGGTCAGATTTCCCAGCTGCCAGGCGTCCAGCATATAGAAGTCGCAGGGGTAGACGCTTCCGTCTGCCTCCACCACGTATTGCCTGCTGCACACGCCGTTCATCTCGCAGACGCCGGGAGGATTGCCTGCAAGAAGGTTCATCAGGCCGATAAAATAGCGAATATACCGAAGATGTCCCTGCTTCGCCTCCGGATACCAGCAGTCAAACAGATTTTTCAGAAATTTCAGATAGGATTCCTCGTCCAGGGAATAGCTCTGCTTTCCCGGTGCCGCTTCCAGCGGATCCAGGCAGGGGATATACTGCTGATATTCTATGCCGAGCCATGAGAAAAACTGATAAATCTGTTTGATCTGGGGCACGGTCTGGCGGGTGACCACCGTCAGCACATTGAATTCCACCTTGTATTCCTTCAGCAGGTTCAGCGATTCCATGACCCGGCGGAAGGTTCCCTGCCCCGTGGGATCCAGGCGGTTGGCGTCGTGGACTTTCCGGTTCCCGTCCAGAGACAGACCCACAAGAAAATGGTGCTCCCGGAAAAATGCCGCCCATTCCCGGTTCAGCACCATGCCATTGGTCTGGATAGAGTGATGGATGGTGACATCGTTGACATTCCATTTCTGTTCCAGTTCCATGGCTCTGCGGAAAAAGTCCAGCCCTGCCAGAGTCGGTTCTCCGCCCTGATAGACAATGGTGCAGCTGCCCTCCGCAAAGGCCAGAGTCCGTTTCAGAATGGCTTCCAGCGTATCCTCTGACATGATGCCGTAGGAAGCCCGCTCCCGGTGGGCGGCCTCATCGGCGTAAAAGCAGTATTGACAGCGCAGATTGCACAGAGAGCTGGCGGGCTTGAGCATGATGGACAGCGGCGGCATAGGCATTCCTCGTTTCTGTTGATATTGCCATTATAACATAGCGGAAGAAAAACATCAAGAACGCCGCCCAAAGGGGCGGCGTTCCGATGATAAATCAGAAGGTATCCTTGACCTGATGGAAAGCGTAAATACGGAAATCATTGGGGCTGTATGCGGCAGCCTGGGCAATCTCAGCTTCCGCCTCGTCCTTGCGTCCCAGACCCAGCAGGGCGTAGCTCCGGAGGATGTGGCCGTTGACGGAGTTGATCTTCACGATATCATACTCGAAGGGCATGGGCGTGGGAGAGCCGACGCCGTAATAGCTGCGCATATCCTTGTTTTTCAGCAGATTGTCGCCGGATTCCAGCATTTCCGTCAGAACCTGCTGCGCCTGACTGAACCGCATCAGCTTCCGCAGAGCCAGCGCCCGGAACATGGACAGCTCGGAAACGGCGGCCTTGTAGACGGCGGCTTCCTCGAAGGCATTTGCCGCTTCCTTGGTTTTGCCCAGAGATTCCAGCAGAGTGCCCAGATAGTAGAAGATGTGGGCTTCCTGGTTGAACCAGGTTTTGGCTTCGCCGTAGGACTTGGGCATATTTACGCCGTTCATGTAAACCTGATAGGCTTCCGCGGCCTTTCCGGCAGAGGCAAGCTCATTGGCGTAAAGCACATGCATCCAGGCGTGCTGCTTGGTCAGGTTGCCCTCGCCGCCTTCGTAGATGTGGAACCGCTTGATTTTGGCGGCGTGGATGGCTTCCGCGTAGCGACCCAGCTGGCAGAGCAGCACGATCCGATCCAGGTAGCAGTCATCCCGCTGCGCCAGCAGCTCGGGGTAACGGCCGTATACATCCAGACGCTCGGCTACGGAGACGTTGGTGTTTTTCAGCAGCTGCTGGTATTCAAACAGCAGACGGGGATCCTTCCGGTATTCCAGCGCCCGTTCCATGCAGACCCGGGCGGAGGCGGCGTCGCCCCGCTTGTCGAAATAGGCAAGCGCCAGATTCCGAAGCGCCTTGGCATGGGTGCTGTCCCGGCCGATGCACTGCTCCCACATCGCCACGGCTTCGTCGTAGCGGAAGCGGTCATAGTACAGACTGCCCAGATAATAGCAGGCATTGGTGTCGGCAGGATTGCTCGCGATGGCGTATTTCAGCACGGCGATATCCTCCAGCCGTGCCGGGAAGCACAGACCGGTATCCAGAGAAGCGGCGAAGGCAAGATCTTCGCTGCTGTCCTGACCCAGCAGATGCCGGCAGTAGCCACGGTAGTAATACAGCAGGGGATAATTGCTCCGGCTCAGTTCGATTACATACAGAGCGTCCTCGGTAAGACCGGCTTCCAGGTAATCGCAGATCACGTCCAGATAATTTTCCGGCTTCTGACCGAACATTTCCCGGATGGCGTCGCCGTTGTCTTCATAATGGCTCAGCTCCAATCTTGCCCACAGATCCAGCAGATCGGCGGAAACGGAAGCGCTTGCCAGATCCTTAGCTTCCTCGTCCCGCCCCAGATGGCGCAGGATCGCGGTTTTCAGGTTCACGGCGCGGCTGTGACCGGCGTTGAGTCCCAGAGAAATTTCCAGCTTTTCCAGAGCGTCCAGATATTCGCCCTTGCGGCAGTCCAGGGTGGCCAGCTGGAAGTAGGCTGCGCTGCGGTGGGGATAGTTCCATGCGGCACGGTAAAGAACATCATAGGCTTCGTCATACTCGCCCAGATACTGCGAAGCCAGACCCTTCAGATAGAAGGCTTCCGTGTCGGCGGGATGCTGGTTGCGGCTGGTGAGCCGGGCGATGGCGGTGCCGCAGTAGGCGACACATTCCCGGAACTTTCCGTCCTTCAGTGCCAGCCGTCCCATGGAGGTGTTGCAGCGGATGTCGCCGGGGTCCCGCTTCAGCGCTTCCAGATAGTAATCCCGGGGGTCAAAGTTGTGCTGCTTGTACTGCTCCAGATGGAAGCCGTTGATGTACAGCTCCTCCACGGTGTCATACTCGCAGGGACGCTTTACGGGGGTGCGAACCTCGATGGGCTGCTTCTGTCCCCGGACGTAGGACTTGTAAGATACCAGAACCTTGCCGTTTTCGTCGGTCAGAGCGGCGGTCAGGCTGGCAGCGTCCTCATTCAGAGCCAGCTCTTTGCACCAGCTGGCCGCGGGGGTCATGTCGGCGGTCTCGGTAAAGAGAACTTCGTCGCCCTTGCGCACCGTGATTCGGGCGTTGGGGAAAGAACCGGTGACATTGAAGCCCAGAAATACCTTTTCGCCCCGCTGCTCCAGATTCATGGCGGCATCGATGGTGGCGTTCTTCACGTCGCCGATATCCCGGATGGGGTACCAGTACTGCTCAAATTCCTTGGTTTCAAAGGGGGCGATCCATGTAAAGTCCGGCTGGTTGTCGGTGTAGACGCCGGTCATCAGCTCGATGTAGGGGCCGTCCTCGTCGGTGAGGTTAGAGCACCACATCTCGCCGAAATCGCCGTGTCCCCATGTCCACATTTTCTTGCCGGGGGCAATGTGATGGTCGGCAACGGTGGCGATGCCCTTTTGCAGGCCGCCGTCATAACCGGCCACAAAGTCCATGTCGGACTGCCCCTGAGAAACCAGGAAGGAGGAGGGCACCTTTACGGAATCGTACAGGGAAAGGTCGGTGCCATCGCCGTAGTCAAAGGGTCTTGCGGATTTGTAAACGCCCTTGGCCATGGGCCATTGCAGCACCGCACGGCGGTCGTGGTCGTTGACCCATTCCACATCCGGCGGGAAAATGGTGCGGTAGGACTCGTTCACTGCCACCGCCAGATTCGCCCACCACATGAAGATCTGGGGCAGATTGGTGCGGTTGTACACCCGGATCTTTGCCTTGATGTAGCTGCGACCCGGTTCCACGGTGATACCGGCCATGCCCTTCATCCGATAGAAGGGATCCACCTCGCCTGTCCACAGGGTCTTGCTGCCGTCGGGATTTTCTTCCAGAGACGCCTCCAGAGGCAGGAAGGTGGTGGGGCGGTGATGCTGGGGCCAGTTGAACTCAATGCCGCCGGAAATCCAGGCGCCGGCCAGACCCACCAGCGCGGGCTTGATGACCCGGTTGCGGTAGATAAAGTCATAATGGCCGATCTTGTCATAGCCGGAGAGAATCTTGCCGCCGATGGCAGGCAGAACCTGGGTCTGAATGTATTCGTTTTCCAGGGTGTAGACCTCGTAGGATACATCCTTCTTTTCGTCGGTGATGCCGTCGGAATAGGGCAGGGGGTAAAGTCTGCCGGATGCTCCCTGATAGGGCTTCTTCTCGAAGAACATGGGCATGGCGTTTGGCTCTTTGGGAATATAGGTGGGAATCACCTGCTGCTCCCTGCGAGCGGTGACGGTTTCTGGCATAAATAGCAGCCTCCTGTAGCATATTCTTGGTTTCCTGATTCCATTGTAATGGAGGAGCGAACCGGGGGCAAGACTAAAAAGTTCGGGATTCGACGGATTGATTTTGTACTTTTTTCACATTTGCCCTTTTTGACGCATCTTGCAGTTTGTGCATTATTGGTATATAATAGAAAATAACCAGCCCGAAGCCATTCGGGCATACCCCTATGGAGGCGAAACATATGATTTTGATTTTTGTGGAAGATACCTATTCCCACAGCGGCTGGTGCCAGGATCTGGTGAACGGACTGGTATCGGAGCTGAAGATGAAGCGGATGGCGTTCCGCTTTATCCGTTCCATTGAAGAAATGAGCCAGGGCAGCGGCTATATCTACGTCATAGGCTCCTCCATCGCCTGGATTCGGACGGTGCTGAAGGACGCCAACCGGGTGGGAATTTACCCAATTCTATTGTGCAATCAGGCGTTTCATGAGCTGGACGTGCGCTACAGTACGGTCTGCTCCGATACCAACGGCTCCATGCACCATCTGGTGGATACCCTGATCGCCACGGGGCGAACCCGCATTGCCCTGTATGGCACCAACCCCCACTCCGTATGCGACGAAAGCAGAAAAAAAGCCTTTTACTATGCCGTCGGACAGGAGAATCAGCGGGACGTTTACATCAATGACGGCTCCATGGAGCGGTGCTTCCGGAGCTTTCAGGGAACCATGGCGGATTATGACGCCGTGATCTGCGCGAATGATTTCACGGCTATTTCTCTGGTACGCAATCTTCTTGCTGGTTACCCGCAGGAGCTGGAACGGCTGCTGATTATCGGCTGTGCCGAAACCAGTCTGACGGAATATTACAGTCCCTATATTCTCTCCATCCGGGTCAATTTTCAGGAATACGGCAAGGCCGCGGTGACTCTGCTGGAAAATCTGAAACGCAATCCTTATCTTTCCCACGCCGTTATGTCCATCCGGTGGGATTTTAGCCCTTTGACCTCCCTGCGGAAGCTGGACGGCGGCACCAGGGACAGCTGCCCGCCCTCCATCCCGGAATCACGGGACATCTTTTATCAGGATGCCGAACTGACCGGTATGCTGCGGCTGGAGCGGATGCTCAATGAATGCGACAGTCTGGATCGGGAAATCATCGACTGCCTGCTGCGGGAAGAATCCTATGACAACATTTCCGAAAGCTGCTTCGTTACCATCAGCACAGTCAAATACCGGGTGAAGAAAATGATCGGCCTTGTAGAGGCAGCAGGCCGCCGGGAGCTGGTTCAGTTGCTGCGGGAATATTTGCCTCAAGTGGACAAAAACGGAAATGGATAACGTGATATGTGCATATTGTACAAATTACAGGAACATGTTTCATGCAAAAACAACAGAACGTCTAAAATCTCAAATTTTTCAACACAGAAATTAGACTTCCCATTCGGGAATGGTTCCGATATAATTTAAGCGTAATATTTGTCATGTGAGAAACAGCATGCAAATCAGAAAGGGAGCAGAAAATGGGAAATGTAATAGAGTTTCGTAATATCACCAAATATTTCCCCGGTGTGAAAGCTCTGGACGACATCAGTTTTACCGCCAACGGCGGCGAAGTGCTGGC
>CAKTKC010000012.1 GCA_934569225.1 uncultured Oscillospiraceae bacterium
ACTTGCATGTGTTAGGCACGCCGCCAGCGTTCGTCCTGAGCCAGGATCAAACTCTCAAAAATTTGTATCTTAAACCCTTTTCAGAGCTTAAAATCAAGCTTTTGAATAATCTGCTTCTAGCATTTCATTACTCAAGAATTTTCGTTGGCTGTTTTTTCGCTTACGCTTAAACAATCCATAATTGTCCAAGGTGTTTCATCTTCGTCTGCGTTATTCAATTTACAAGATACAGCGCGCTGACCGCACTCGCGGTTAGCTTGCTCAGTATATCACGCTTGCAGGCCTTTGTCAAGAACTTTTTTCGATCTTTTTCAAATTCCTTTGCATGCGCTTCCCCTTTGCAGCCGCCCCTCGCGGAACAGCTTGCATATATTACCACTTGTGTCAGTGTTTGTCAAGCGGTTTTTGGGTTTATTTCTGATTTTTTTCATCTTGCGGGCGGAGCTTCGGATCCCGCGTCTTTTCCTTCTTCAGGCGTTTCCTAAAAAGCCCCCTGTTGCCGGGAAACGGAGTCAGATATCCCACGTCCAGGCACTTGAGACTTGCCAGATGGAGGATCAAGAGCGCAAGTCCCGCGACTAATCCCTTGATGCCCGCAAACGACGCCGCCACGCCCAGGCCGAACCGCCAGACCCGAATGGCTTCCGCCAGGTCTCTGTTTGGCAGGACAAAGCCGCACACCCCCGCCGTGCTGATCACCACCAGCGCCACGGGGGATATCAGGCTTGCTTCCACCGCCGCCGTTCCCACCACAATACCGCCGATTGTGGAAACGGCCTGTCCGACGGCCTGAGGCAGGTGGATCCCCGATTCCTGCAACAGCTCGTAGGCGATGAGCAGCCCCAGAACCTCTGCCGCCGTGGAAAACGGCACCATTTCCTTATTCAATAGGATAATGTTCAGCAGCTGCCGGGGTATCCAGTCCTGATGGAAGCTGACAAAGGCAATATAAATCGCCGGCAGCAGCAGCCCCGTCAGCAGCGCACCGTAGCGGAGAATGCGGATGCAGGAAGCCAGCACATAATCCCGCCCCCTGTCCTCCGGGCTTTCCAGCAGATACCCCAGCGTCGCCGGGGCAAGATAGGCCAAGGGCAGACCGTCCACCAGAAGCCCGACCCGGCCGTCCAGCAGTCCCTGGCAGAAGCGGTCAGGGCGCTCCGTGTATTGCAGCAGCGGGAACGCCGTTGCGCGGGAGCCGGTGACGTACTCCTCCACCGCCGACGGCGACAGAAAGCCGTCGATGTCTATGGTGTCCAGCCGCCGCTTCATCCGCTTCACCAATTCCGGGTTTGTAATGCCCTCCACCCACGCCACCGTCACGTTGGTCAGTGACCGGCGGCCTACCTTTGTTTCGTACAATCGCAAATCGGGCGTCCGCAGATGGCGGCGGATCAGGCTGGTGTTGACCCGGATGGTTTCCACGAAGGCATCCTTCGGCCCCTTTACCGTGTTCTCCACCTCAGGAGAGGACGGCCCCCGCTTGACGCCGGTTTTTACCTCGAAGGCAAGAGCGCCCACGCCGGGGAACAGAACGACGCAGAAGCCGTTCACCAGCTTCAGCGCCACCTCGTCCACGTCCTCGCAGACGGACACTGCCGAGTTATAGACAGCGCCGTGGAGGGCTGCATCGTAGGCTTCCTCCATGTTTCCGGAGAGATTTTCCGAAATCGGCCGGAACACGTACTCCGAAATATCCCCGCCGGAGGTCAGGCCGTCAATGTAGTAAGTGTAGAGGGTATTTCCGTTGCAGCGCAGGGTGCGGGTCACGAAATCTCCCGCTTCGGCAAACCGGCTTTTGATTTGTTCGTCTGTCATTGCTTTCCCTCCCTCAGGGAAGTATACCCGGATTTTGGCGGAATATCATTGCTTTTTTGATTTTATAATGGTATAGTAGAATATTATGGAATTGTGGAGGGTATTGCAGTGAGCCAAATCGGAGAAATCAAAAAATTGTCTGATACCCCGTTTCTGAACTTTTATGAATTCGAGGCCGTCCACCGGGACGGAACGTCAGCGCCCTATTTTGTCGCTTCCCGGGCAAAGAAAATCGAGCAGCTCAAGGCCATTTCCCGGGAGAATAAGCCCGACGGCGTCGTTCTTTTCGGCGTTTACGGGGAGAAAAAGGACAGGGTCGTCCTCGTCCGCCAGTACCGCTACCCCCTGGGGGACTACGTCTACGAATTTCCCGCCGGTCTGGTTGAAAGCGGCGAGGACATGGCGGCCGCCGGTATCCGGGAAATGTACGAGGAAACCGGGCTGACCTTCACCCCGGTGGACGCGGGCGCCTGTTCCCGGCCGTTTTTCACCACCATCGGCATGACCGACGAAAGCTGCGGCACCGTATTCGGCTATTGCAGCGGCGAACCCACCTCGGCACATCAGGAGTCGTCGGAGGACATTCAGGTGATTATCGCCGACCGTGCGGAATGCAGGCGGATTCTGCGGGAGGAAAACGTGGCCATTATGTGCGCGTATATGCTGATGCACTTCATTGCCGGAGAGGGAGATCCTCTGGCATTTTTGCAGAACGGAATGAGGGAGGTTCCCCAAATGGACGTCAAAATCCATCCGATGCGCCCCGATGAGGCCGACGGGAAGGGTTTCGTACACTGGAAAAGCTGGCAGGAAACCTACACCGGCTTGATGCCGGAAGCATTTATCGCCCGTCAGACGTTGGAAAAATGTCAGGACATTGCCCGCCGCTGGCCGGAAAATACCCTTATTGTCCGGCTGAACGGAAAAATCGTCGGCTTCAGCTGCTATGGTACAGGTGATTCCGGCGCGAGCGAGGTATTTGCCATCTATCTATTGAAAGAAGCCCAGGGTCTGGGGCTTGGGCGGAAGCTCATGGATGCCACGCTGAACTGCCTTGACCGCCGCTCCCCCATTACGCTTTGGGTGCTGG
Source organism: uncultured Oscillospiraceae bacterium (assembly GCA_934569225.1). GTDB lineage: Bacteria > Bacillota > Clostridia > Oscillospirales > Oscillospiraceae > Faecousia. The sequence continues at coordinate 2,906 of CAKTKC010000012.1, forward strand.
AAAACAACGACCCAGCCATCGGTTTTTATGAGCATTACGGCTTTCGCATGGACGGCGCGCAGAAAAGCGCTCCGTTTGGAACGGAATGCCGGATGACCTATCTCCGAGCGTAAAATCAAATCAGGAGGCTTTTTATGTCCCACGTGATTGCCGCCGTATCCACCGGCGCTTCCGTTTCCGCCATCGGCATCATCCGCCTGTCGGGTGACGGATGCATTGCGGTCGCGGATAAGGTATTTACATTGAATAGCGGAAAGTCCCTGGGGGACTCCCCCGACCGCCGTCTGGTTCTCGGAACCCTGCACGACAAGCAGCGCCGGGTCATTGACCAGTGCATGGCGGTGGTCTCCCGCGCGCCCCACTCCTACACCGGCGAGGACACGGTGGAATTCCACTGCCACGGCTCCCCTGCCGTGCTGGCGGCGGGGCTGGAGGCTCTGTATCTCGCCGGGGCGCTTCCCGCCAAGCGGGGGGAATTTACCAAGCGCGCCTTCCTCAACGGGAAAATGGATCTGACCCAGGCGGAGGCCGTCATCGACCTCATCGAAGCGGACACCGCCGATGCCGCCGCCAACGCCGCGGGGCAGGTGGGCGGCAAGCTGCAAAAGCAGCTCGCGCCCATTTACGACGATCTGACCAATCTGTGCAGCCATTTCCACGCGGTGCTGGACTACCCCGACGAGGATATCGAGGATTTTGGGCTTGAACAATACAGCAAAAGCCTTCGGGGCGATGCCAAAGCGCTGTATGCCCTGCTGCAAACCTACGGTCAGGGTCGCATTCTCCGGCAAGGCGTGGCCGCTGCCATTGTGGGCAAACCCAATGTGGGCAAATCCAGCCTTCTGAACGCGCTGGCGGGGTTTGACCGCTGCATCGTCACCGACGTCCCCGGCACCACCCGGGATACGGTGGAGGAAACGGTGCTGCTGGGTTCCACCCGTCTGCGGCTCATCGACACCGCCGGTATCCGGGAAACCGCCGATACCGTGGAAGCCATAGGCGTCCGGCGTTCCCGGGAAGCGGTGGAGAACGCCGATCTGGTGATCTTCGTCTGCGACGGCTCCCAGCCGCTGGACGTGGAAGATCAGGCCATCATCGATCTGTGCATGGAACGGGAGAACGCGGTGGCGCTCATCAACAAGACCGACCTTGGCAGCGCCGTGGAGCCGGGAGAACTGCCCTTCCTGAATGTCATTCCCATCTGCGCGAAAACAGGGGCGGGGCTTGACCAGCTTGCGGACGCCGTTGACACCATGTTTGAAAACGAAACGCCCTGCGACGGCTCCATTCTCACCAACGCCCGGCAGTTCGATGCCATCCGACGGGCTTACGAAGCCATGCTCCGTGCGCTTCAGGGCCTGCAGCTGGGCGTCACCCCCGACGCGGTGCTCACCGACGTGGAGCAGGCCATGGAAGCCATGGGCGAGATCACCGGCGCAACCGTCCGGGAGGACATCACCGCACGAATTTTCGAGCGGTTCTGCGTGGGAAAATAATCGACGAAAAGGGATAATAACATGATTTACCTTGACAATTCCGCCACCACCCGCCCCTGCCCGGAGGCAGTGGAGGCCATGACAAAGGCGCTGACTGAAAACTGGGGCAACCCCAGCGCTCTGTACGATTTCGGCATCCGCGCCGCCCGGGAACTGCGTACCGCCCGCCACGCCGTCGCCGCCGCCATAGGGGCGGAACCTGACCGGGTGTTCTTCACCTCCGGCGGCACGGAAGCCGATAACTGGGCCGTGTTCGGCACCGCGAAGCGCATGGGCAAGCGGGGAAAGCACATCGTCACCACCGCCATTGAGCATCACGCTATCTTGAACTGCATGAAGGATCTGGAAGCCCAGGGCTTTTCCGTGACCTACTTACAGCCGGACAGTCTGGGGCGCATTTCCCTGGACGCGCTGAAAGCCGCTCTGCGGAAGGACACCATTCTGGTTTCCGTCATGATGGTCAACAACGAGGCCGGTTCCGTCATGCCCATTCAGCAGATGGCGCGGCTGACCCACCGGCTCTGCCCTGACGCCGTTTTCCACACCGACGCGGTGCAGGGCTTCCTGAAGGTCCCCTTCTCCGCGAAGACGCTGGGCGCGGACCTGATCTCCGTTTCCTCCCATAAAATCCACGGCCCCAAGGGCTGCGGCGCGCTGTATATCTCTCCCCGGCTGAAATCCTTCCCGGCGCTGCTGCAAGGCGGCGGTCAGGAGGGGGGCTACCGCAGCGGCACGGAGGCGACCCCGGCCATTTTCGGCTTTGCCGCCGCCTGCGCCGCCCTATCCGCCACGTTTGGCGCCGACGCCGCCCGGGAAAGGGCGCTGCTGAATAACGCCGTTTCCCAACTTTCCAAGCTGGACGGGCTGGTCGTCAACGGCGCTCACGACGCGCCCCACATTCTTTCCCTGTCCGTCCCCGGCGTACCCACCCAGAACACCATCAACATTTTACAGGATCACGGCATCTGCGTTTCCGCCGGTTCCGCCTGCGCCAAGGGGCATCGCAGCCATGTGTTGGAAGCCATGGGTCTGTCCCCGGAGATCATGGATGGCTCCTTCCGCATTTCCCTGTGCCGGGACACCACCGCCGAGGAGCTGGACACCCTCGTTTCGGTCATCCGGGAGGAGATCATCCCCCGGGCAAGATAACGGTTTCCAATATCCTGATTTCGCCTTTATAGACTGGCGATTTTTGGGGGAATGCAGCTCCACAGTGAAAAAGTTGCAGACACCCCTTGTTTTTTTCGCCCGATTCTGGTACAATTCGGGTACACCAATCTTTCATGGAGGGACATTTGTTCATGAGTTATGTTGACGAGACCCTTGCCCGGGTCAAAAAGCAAAATCCCGACCAGCCCGAATTCAATCAGGCGGTCTATGAGGTTCTGGAATCTCTGCGCCCCGTTATCGAGAAAAACGAGGACGCTTACCGCCGTGACGCTCTGCTGGAGCGTCTGACCACCCCCGAGCGCGCCGTTCTGTTCCGGGTTCCGTGGGTGGACGACAAGGGGCAGGTTCAGGTGAACAACGGCTACCGCGTCCAGTTCAACAGCGCCATCGGCCCCTACAAGGGCGGTCTGCGCTTCCATCCCAGCGTCAACCTGAGCGTTATTAAGTTCCTGGGCTTTGAGCAGGTGTTCAAGAACAGCCTCACCGGTCTGCCCATCGGCGGCGGCAAGGGCGGCTCCGACTTTGACCCCAAGGGCAAGTCCGACCGGGAAGTCATGGCTTTCTGCCAGAGCTTCATGACGGAGCTGTACAAGTACATCGGCGCGGATACCGACGTTCCCGCCGGTGACATCGGCGTAGGCGGTCGGGAGATCGGCTATCTGTTTGGCCAGTACAAGCGCATCCGCAATCTGTACGAGGGCGTGCTCACCGGCAAGGGTCTTTCCTACGGCGGCAGCCTTGCCCGTACCCAGGCCACCGGCTACGGCCTGCTGTACCTGACGGACGAAATGCTCCGCTGCAACGGCAGGTCCCTGGAGGGCAGGACCGTTGTGGTCTCCGGCGCGGGCAACGTGGCGACCTACGCCATCGAAAAAGCTTGGCAGCTGGGCGCCAAGCCCGTCACCTGTTCCGATTCCACCGGCTGGATCTACGATCCCGACGGCATCGATGTGGCCACGCTGATCGACGTCAAGCAGGTGCGCCGCGCCCGCCTGACCGAGTACGCCAAAGCACGTCCCAACTCCGTCTACCACGAGGGCAAGGGCGTGTGGACGGTGAAGTGCGACGTGGCGCTGCCCTGCGCCACCCAGAACGAACTTCTGCTGGACGACGCCAAGACGCTGGTGGCAAACGGCTGCTTCGCCGTAGCCGAGGGCGCGAACATGCCCACCTCTCTGGACGCCACCGCCTATCTGCAGGAGCACGGCGTTCTGTTCTGCCCCGGCAAGGCCTCCAACGCAGGCGGCGTCGCCACCTCCGCACTGGAAATGACCCAGAACTCCGAGCGTCTGAGCTGGACGTTTGAGGAAGTGGACGCCAAGCTGAAGACCATCATGGTGAACATTTTCCACAATCTGGACAATGCCGCCAAGGAATACGGCATGGAGGGCAACTACGTTGCCGGTGCCAATATCGCCGGTTTCCTGAAAGTCGCCGACGCCATGACCGCCCAGGGTATCGTGTAAGAATTCAATATCTCTACAGCCCCAACCTGACGGTTGGGGCTGTACTTTTTTATATTGGGCTTCACTCGGGCGGCGTGTCCCCCAGATTCCGGAGGAATGCCCTGACCTCCTTCCGGTTTTTCAGGACGATTGTTTTTGCGTGCTTCGCCTGGGCGAGATACATGTAATTGCGCACCCGGTTGTTCTTGTTGTAATTCCAGATCCATTTCACAAAGGACGGGTCGAACCGCTCGGGGCAGCCCTGCGCCATGTCCGGGCGCACCTTCCCGTAATTGCCGAGCACCCGCTGACATATCCCCCGCAGGCACGCCCAGCGGCCAAAATCCAGATAAATGACGGTGTCGCACTTCGCCAGCCGCATTTCCATGGTGCGGCTGTAATTTCCGTCGATGATCCACCCGTCCATGTTCATCGCCATGGCAAGCCGGGAGTCAAATTCCTCCCGCGTCACATTACGCCAGCCCTCTTTCCACCACAGCTGGTCAAGATGCACCACCGGCAAGCCCAGCTTTTCCCCCAAAGCCACGGCAAGGGTGGATTTTCCGCTGCCGGAGCAGCCAATAATCAGAATTTTCTCCATATTCCTCCATATTATGTAAACTTACAGCCTCAGAAGCAGACCTGCCCGCAGGCAGGTCTGGCATGATTTTACAGAATCTCACAGCCGACAACGAGCCAAAAATTCGTTCTAAGCCAAGTTGCACGCCCACTGCAAAGCATATCTATCCACTACCCGTTTTCTCCATCATTGGATTTTTCCACACAAGGCAGTTGCAGACTAACGGCCGTTTCGCAAACCGCAAACGGCACAATAAATGCGATAACATAAGCGTATCGGTACAAGCAAAAGAACGGCGTGCAAAGCCAGAGCCCAGCCAGAATCACCAATGCCGGAATTCCAACAACCCAGCTCTTACGTCTATTCCTCCCCTGTATTAACATGCATCCAAGTAAAGTCCAGAACTGAAGTCCGCTACTAAAGAAAGGTCGTAGCAGAGCCGATTTCTCCATACCCTCAAGTAATTGATTGAGTCCTTGAGAAAATGAACCGTAAAACCGAGTCGGTTCAAACCCCAAGGGCACGTATTCACTCAAAGATGCCAAACAATGATAGTCATAATATTCCCATCCAATACTCCAGTACCCCTTTGTTAAATCTATCCAAGCCTGCAGGAAATCTACCGGATACCGAACCGCCCAGCGTAGCCACAACTCTGCATATTCCCCAAAATGCTCTTGAAAGAACGCCATGTTTTCAACCCGGAAGCACTTGAACTTGATGGGATCCACAGTAGCCAGCTTGAATTTCTCAGCGACCATTTCCATATCAAGAACCTTCCCCAAAAGTGCGGCGTCCTCAGGCTGCAAATCGTAACCGCTCCAAATGACCCTGGAAATCTGCTGCAGGGGTGTACTCAGTATTTCCAGATAATCTATTCCACTGGAGCCAATCCTGTCCAGCACCGGGTTCAGAAGGATCCATGTGCCAAAAAGAACCGCTGCGGAAATACCAAGCAGCCTCCAATTTCTCAGGCTGGCAAAAGCAAGCACAATCAAGGTTACCGCGAGGAAGGAATACCATCCGTTTGTTCTGGAAAGGCAGAAGACAATCGCGCTGATAGCATAAACGCTGTAATTACCAGCGGAATTTCCAACCTTCATTACGATTCTATACCATGCAATGCAAATGAATGCAGCCGCAATGCTGAATGGAGTATCTTTCCAAATAGAGACAGCTGTGCAAAGATAGCATGGCGCAACCGCATAGATTGCACCCAGCGCAAACAGCCAATTAGAAGATACATTCCGCTCATGGAGCGTTACCAGCATATAAGCAAAGCACGCCGCCATCACGGACGTTTGCACAAGCGAGTAAATCACAAGCGCATCGTTTCCGGTTCTCCCAAGCAAGTATCCAATCCGCAGACAGCCCTCGATAAAGAACGTATAATACACCGGATTCCGAGCGCTGTAGACACCCTTCTGGATTTCCGCAAAAGCGGCGGATGTATCTGGGCTGAAGAAGCCGGGGAATGCGCTGGAAAACAGGTACATCCAGTACACAGCCAAAATTCCCGCCATGCTCAATAGGAACACCCTGACAGGAGTCTTCCTGCCCTCGTCCGCATAAGAAGCCTGCCGGTTCATTGCCCAACTGAGAATATGTCCGCATACCAGGAAGCCGCCCGGCGCAGAAATCCCCATCTGCACAATACTGTAAATATTGTGCGTCGGCACGAACCGATCATAGTTGGACAGCACAACGCTTAAAGAGAATGCCAGCGAGAGGACAATACCCCCCCTGATTATTCCCTGATTCTTCCACAGGCAGAATAATCCGACTACACCGCAAAACAGATAGTCCAGGGATGCATACTCAAACTTGTCAAACGAAAGCATCCAGAGAGCAATTAGCGCGACCTGACTCCAAAGGATTATAGCACTTCCCTTTATACGGCCAGCAAGTCTCTCCCTTCTTATCACAGTCGTCTCCCTCTCCAATTTCTTTAGTACGCGACGCCCCAGTAGATCATGTGCTTGGCGGGCTTTCCGCAGCAGGCGCAGGTGTCGCCCAGATGCTCCTGCTTCAGGGGCATACACCGGGAGGACATGCCAGCGACCTCTTTCATCTTCAGCTCGCAGGCTTCGTCGCCGCACCACATGGTCTTGATGAAGCCGCCGTTCTTCTGCTGAAGCGCCTTGGCTTCCTCAACGGAGTGCGCCTCGAAGATGTGCTCCTCCAGATTCTTCTTCGCCTTCTCGTACATGCCCTTCTGCACCAGCTCCAGCTGGGCTTCCACGGCCTGTTCCAGGTCTTCCAGCTTGATCACGGTCTTCTCGCCGTCGTTCCGGCGCACCAGAATGCACTGGCCGTTTTCCAGATCTCTCGGGCCGCACTCTACCCGCAGAGGCACACCCTTCATCTCATACTCAGCGCACTTCCAACCCATGGAGTTGTCGGAATCGTCCACCTTCACCCGGAATCCTGCCTTCACCAGGCGCTCTTTCAGCTGCGCCGCCGCTTCCAGAACACCGGGCTTATGCTGGGCGATGGGCAGAATGATAACCTGAATGGGGGCGATCTTGGGAGGCAGAACCAGGCCGTTGTTATCGCCGTGGGTCATGATGACCGCGCCGATCATCCGGGTCGTGCTGCCCCAGGAGGTCTGGAAGGGGTACTGCTGCTTGTTGTCCCGGCCGGTAAAGGTGACGTTGTAAGCACGGCTGAACTTGTCGCCGAAATAGTGGGAGGTGGCGCCCTGAAGTGCCTTGTGATCCTTCATCATGCACTCCACGGTGTAGGTCGCTTCGGCGCCGGCGAACTTCTCCTTCTCGGTCTTCTGTCCGGGTACCACGGGGATGGCCAGAACATTTTCAAAGAAATCGGCGTAGCAGTTCAGCTGCTGCTCCGTCTCGGCCTTGGCCTCCTCGGCGGTCTCATGGATGGTGTGACCCTCCTGCCACCAGAACTCCCGGGAGCGCAGGAAGGGGCGGGTGGTCTTCTCCCAGCGGATGACGGAGCACCACTGGTTATACAGCATGGGCAGCTGCCGGTAGGTTTGCAGAATATTCGACCAATGGTCGCAGAACATGGTCTCGGAGGTGGGACGGAAGGCCAGACGCTCTTCCAGCTTCTCACTGCCGCCCATGGTGACCCAGGCCACCTCGGGGGCAAATCCGTTGACCAGCTCGCCTTCCTTTTTCAGCAGGCTCTCCGGGATCAGCACGGGCATTGCCACGTTCTCATGGCCGGTTTTCTTAAATTCGCCGTCCATGATCCGCTGCATGTTCTCCCAGATGGCGTAGCCATAGGGGCGCAGGATGGTAAAGCCCTTGACGGAGGCGTACTCCACCAGCTCGGCCTTCCGGCACACGTCCGTGTACCACTGCGCAAAATCGACCTCCATGTCGGTGATCTGCTCCACCTTTTTCTCTTTTGCCATATTTCCTCATCCTCTCAGAATGCCAAATCTTGATACTCTATTATAGCACCATTGTCAAGGGTCTGCATAGGATGAAGCAGATGTTTTTCATAAAAATTTTCCGCTCAGGAGGCGCTTATGACGAAGGTTACACTGTACCTGGAGCCAGCAGTGGCTCTGTTTTATTCCCGGGTCGCCGACTGGGCAGGACTTCCGCTGGAGCAGGTGCTCTGCGACAGTCTTTACAAGCTGGCGGGAGAATTGAGTCTGGAGGCACTGCAAAACCAGGAGGAAAACCCATTGTAATTTTCTCCCGGATTTGCTATACTAAAGAAGAAAGAAACCCCCGCCGGTTTTCCGGCGCAAAGACAAGATATTCGGAGGCTCCTCCATGAAATCCATCCGTGAAATTTACAAAACCGGTAAAGGTCCCTCATCCTCCCACACCATGGGGCCGGAACGCGCCGCGAACTATTTTAAAAGCGCCCACCCCCAGGCCGACGGCTTCCGTGTGATCCTCTACGGCTCTCTGAGCAAAACCGGCGTAGGTCACGGCACCGACCGGGTGCTGCGGGAAGTCCTCTCCCCTGTCCCCACGGAGATCGTATTCTCCGACGAGACGCTCCCTGCCTCCGCCCACCCCAACACCATGGATCTGATTGCTCTGAAAAACGGGGCGGAAACGGACAGGCTGCGGGTGGAATCCATCGGCGGCGGCGACATCCGCATCCCCGGCCAAACGGATTCCGAGAGTGAAGAAGTCTACGTGGAGCATTCCTTCGCGGAGATCGCCGATTTCTGCAAGTGGCGCTACATCCAGACCCTCAGCGACTATGTGGAGCTGAACGAAGGACCGGAGATCTGGGCGTTCCTTCTGGACGTCTGGCAGACCATGAAGCAGTCCATTGACGAGGGTCTTTCCAAAACCGGCGTACTTCCCGGCGGTCTGAACGTCCAGCGCAAGGCAAAATACCTGTACGAGCAGCACCCCGATGACGAAAACCCGGCCATGAAGGAATTCCAGATGATTGCCGCCTACGCCTACGCCGTCGCCGAGCAGAACGCGGACAACGGCACCATCGTCACCGCTCCCACCTGCGGCGCCTGCGGCGTACTGCCCGCCGTCCTCAAATACGCCCAGGTGACCAAGGGCTTTACCGACGCGCAGATCTGCCGGGGGCTTGCCACCGCCGGCATCATCGGCAACCTGACCAAGACCAACGCCTCCATCTCCGGGGCGGAGTGCGGCTGTCAGGCGGAGATCGGCACCGCCTGCTCCATGGCCGCAGCGGCGCTGGCGGAGCTGTACCACCAGAATCTGGATCAGGTGGAGTACGCCGCGGAGGTCGCCATGGAGCACCATCTGGGTCTGACCTGCGACCCCATCTGCGGTCTGGTGCAGATTCCCTGCATCGAGCGCAACGCCGTCGCCGCGGTCCGCGCCATGAACGCCTGCAATTTGAGCTATTTTCTCACCGGTTCCCGGAACATCAGCTACGACATGGTGTGCCGCGCCATGCGGGAAACCGGCGTCAACCTGGATCACCGTTTCCGGGAAACCAGCGAGGGCGGCCTCGCCAAGCTGTACAACCGGCGAAAAAAGCAGTAACACAGTAGGAAAACCCGCTGTCATCCACCAAAATCGGATGACAGCGGGTCGTTTATTTTTTGCAGCAGCCGCCGCATTGGGAGCAATCCCCGCAGCAGCCGTCCTTTTTCTTTCTGCGCAGCAGTAAGTACACGCAGTACCCGCCGATCAGGGCGAGCAGCAGATAATCCATCCAGCTCATGTCAGCAGCAGCCCCACATGGTAGACCACAAATGCCGCCAGCCATGCGACCATACACTGCGCAAACACGATCCCCACCGTCTTCCAGCCGGATTTCAGCTCCGTCTTGATGGTGGAAACCGCCGCCACACAGGGGGTGTACAGCAGGCAGAAGGCAAGAAAGCTCGCCGCCGACGCCGTGGTAAACAAGGAATGGAGTGCACTGCCAAGCTGCTCCGTGCTGACGCCCAGGATCACGCCGAAGGTGCTGACCACCGCTTCCTTTGCGGTAAAGCCGGACACCAGCGCCGTCACCATCCGCCAGTCGCCGAAGCCCAGCGGCGCAAAGACGGGCGACACCAGCCGCCCCAGCGCGGCGAGAATGCTGCTTGCGCTGTTTTCCACCACATTCAGCCGGGTATCAAAGGTCTGCATGAACCAGATGATGACCGTGGCCATAAAGATCACCGTAAACGCCCGGGTCAGGAAGTCCTTCGCCTTCTCCCACATCAGCAGAACCACGGATTTTGCCGAGGGGAAGCGGTAATTGGGCAGCTCCATCACAAAGGGAACGGGATTGCCCTTGAATGCGGTATTTTTCAGAACCAGCGCCGCCAGAATGCCCACCAGAATGCCGCCGAAGTACAGCGCCAGCATCACGATCAGCTCATGTCCCGGGAAAAATGCGGCGGCGAACAGGGTGTAAATGGGGATTTTCGCCGAGCAGCTCATGAAGGGGGTCAGCAGAATGGTCATTTTCCGATCCCGGTTGGAGGAAAGGGTTCTCGTCGCCATGATGGCGGGGACGGAGCAGCCGAAGCCCACCAGCATGGGCACAAAGCTTCTGCCGGAAAGACCGATCTTCCGCAGCGGCTTGTCCATGACAAAGGCCACCCGGGCCATATAGCCGCTGTCCTCCAGAATAGACAGGAAGAAAAACAGCGTCACGATCAGCGGCAGAAAGCTTACCACGCTGCCCACGCCGGCAAAAATGCCGTCAATAACCAGACTATGTACCACGGGGTTGATGCCGTAAACTGTCAGCGCCCGGTCGGCCAGCAGGGTCAGGCCGTCAATGGCATAGGACATAACGTCGGACAAAAACGCGCCCACCACGTTGAAGGTCAGGAAGAACACCAGTCCCATGATCGCGATAAACAGCGGGATGGCGAAGATCCGGTGGGTCAGCACCTTGTCGATCTGCATACTGCGCCGGTGTTCCCTGCTTTCCTTCGCCTTCACCACGCACTGATCGCAGACCTTTTCGATGAAATTGTAGCGCATGTCCGCCAGCGCGGCGTTCCTGTCCAACCCGGTCTCATGCTCCATCTCAATGACGGTGTGCTCGATCAGTTCTTTTTCGTTCTGACTCAGCTCCAGCGCGTCGAAAAAGTCCTGCTCGCCCTCGATGAGCTTCATGGCGCAGAAGCGGCGGGCGATGTTGATGCGCTGGGCATGATCCTCAATAATGTGGCACACCGCATGGATGCACCGGTGCACCGGCCCCTCGGGGCAGAAATCCTGTACCTTGGGCGTCACCCGGCGGGAGGCGGTGTCAAGAAGCGTATCCACCAGCTCGGTGATGCCCTGATTTTTCGCCGCGGAAATGGGAACCACCGGAACGCCGATGGCCTCCGACATCTTCTGCACATCCACACTGCCGCCGTTGCCCACCAGCTCGTCCATCATGTTCAGGGCGATCACCGTGGGCACCTGAAGGGTCAGAAGCTGAAGCGTCAGATAGAGATTCCGTTCCATGTTGGTAGCGTCCACAATGTTGATAATGGCGTCCGGCTTGGATTTGAGGATGAAATCCCTGGTAACGATCTCCTCCTGGGTATAGGGACGGATGGAGTAAATACCAGGCAAGTCCACCACCTGGTGATTGGTTCCCTTGATCACACCCGCCTTCTGGTCTACCGTAACGCCGGGGAAATTGCCCACATGCTGATTGGAGCCGGTAAGGGCGTTGAACAGGGTGGTTTTGCCGCAGTTCTGGTTTCCCGCCAGAGCGAAAATCATACCGTTCCCTCCTTCAGCGCGATTTTCCGGGCATCCTCCCGGCGGATGGTCAGCTCATAGCCCCGCACCTGAATCTGAATCGGGTCGCCCATAGGCGCGATTTTTTGCAGGGTTACCTTTGTTCCGGGAATCAGCCCCATATCCAGAAACCGCAGGCGCAGCGGCCCCTCGCCGCCCACCTGAGAAATCACGCCGGACTGTCCGATATTCAAGTCGTCAATGGTCATTTTTCTATACCCCCAGGCAATCAGTTTGCGCAAGTTTTTTCGTCCGCTTTATCATATACTATTTTCCCTTGATTTGCAATATTCCCGATACTGTCTTTCCGCAAAAAACGTCCGCAGAAAACAGTATTGCCCATCCGCGAAGCTGTTTTCGCCAGCGGTATGCGGCTGGCTGTATGTGCAGGTCACGGAATGGCTCCATAATCAATGCTGGAGCCAGGCTCATCGCCTGACTCCAGCATTCATTGCAGACCTCTCTTTTGCGGTCGAGCCGCGCTATGCCAGACGCCAGGGAATCATTCATCGAAATCCATGGAAGCCCGAAGCCAGTCGTTGATCTGGCGCTGAAGCTCCTGGCGGAGCAGATCCAGACCTGCCTCGGACAGCTCCTGATTCATCTTGGGGATGTAGATATCCGGGTCTACTGTGCCTGTGATAAGGGCGGAATAGTATTTTTCATAAATTCCGGAAACCTCTTCAAACACATCCGCGTATGCCGTGTAATCGGCCATAAAGCCCAGAAGGGCAGACTCCTGGGCAGCATCGTTGAATGCCTCGAAAACCTCCCAGCGGTTCAGGCTCTCCCCCTCCCGGGTCTTCATGATAAACCAATTTCCCTGGGTATAGCTGACGCCCTGATAGCCGTCGGAAATGCTGTGAACCTGCCCCGTCTCCGTCAGGGTGTAGTGTACGTCCTCAATACCATAGTTGAGCAGATTCCGGATCTCCGGATCCGTATTCAGAACATTCAGGAACTGCACCGCCTCCCTCGGGTGCTTGCTGCGGGCGCTCACCGCCATGACGGCGCCTCGTGTGGAGGCCGTGGTCGCCACGCTTTTGGCAGCCTGAACCGCGATCACGTCATAGCCGAAGGCCTCGCTCAGGCTCACGTCTGTGTCCGGTCCGCCGCTGGCGATCCGAAGAAAAACCTTCTCGTCCCGGAACTGGGAGAAAGAGGATCGGATGCTGGCATCGGGATTGATGAGCCCCAGCTGATAGTAACGGCGCATCGTCCGCAGAAGAGACAACACGTCATTGCTTTCAAAGCCGTTTATGACCTGGCACGTGGGATCCTCCGAGGAAACCACCAGCGGCAGCGTCTCCGTGATGTACTCATAGCCCAGAGTTGACATAACATCGTAGCGGGAGGAGTCCAGGAACAGGGGCACATATTCCGGCTCATTTCTGGCAATCATGGTCAGCAGCGGAAACAGGGCGTGGAACGTCTGGTACTTGGAAACGTCAATGCTGTATTTTTCCACCAGTTCCCGGTTGAAGGCAAATTGCAGGGGCACGGCCAGCTCCTTATTGGTCGGGACGCCCAGGATCTTTCCGTCCACCTGAACGCCCTTCCAGAATTTCTCGTTGATTGCCTCGTACATCGCCGCCCCCTCCGCTTGCAGGTAGGGCGTCAGATCCAGCCACGCGCCGCTCTGGGCGCCGGTCTGATAGTTATCCGTCCACGTGAAGGCAATGTCAAACGGCTGGTTGGTGTTGATCAGTGTGGAAAGGAATTTTTCATATTCATTCCAGCTGACCTTCTGATAGTTTACCTGGAAGCCGTACTGCTTCAGAAGAATCCGGTTCAGTGCCTCGTTGACCTAGGCAAGATCCCGATCCGGTTCGCCGATGGTATAGTAATTCAGCGTCACCACATCCGCCGGGGCGGGGCTGCCGCCGTCGCCCTGGGAACAGCCCGCGCAGCAGATGAGCAGGCACAAAGCCGCTGCTGCCGACAAAATCCGCCGCATCATACCATGAGCGCGTCCAGCGTGTCCATTTCCTCCAGCGCCTCCGGCTCGTCCATTCCCCGGCTCCGGCGGAGATCCTCGGGAGAGATGCCGAACAGCCGCTTGAAATGCACATAGAAAATGTTCTGCTGGGTGTACCCGACGCTGGAAATGATAAACGTTATCTTCTCCCGTGTGTTCTCCACCAGATACCTGGCCTTTTGCAAACGGTAGACCATCAGATATTCCGAAAACTTCAGTCCTGTGTCGTTGAGGAAGATGCGGCCGATATACTTGCTGCTCATAGGAATCCGCGGTCAGCACCGAGGTGATGCCGTACTTCTTCCAGTCAATGAGATAGCGCAGATTTTCCCGGATGTTTTTTTCGTCATCCACGATCAAGAGCCTGTACATCCTTTTCTCCGTCCTCATCCCTGATCTGAACCCGGATCCGGACGCCGGTCGGCTGGTTGTTCCGGATCTCCATGGAAACCCGCTCCCCGTAGTACAGGGACAGGCGCAGATACACATTTTTCAGTCCGATACCCTTGTCCTGGGTCTGCGCGTATTTCCGGATCTGCGAGGGCGTCAGCTCTTGGTTCAGCTCATCCAGCTTCTCCGCCGCAATGGAGCCGAGATTGTCAAAGAATTCAATGTCGGCGCCCGACTCCCGCCGCCGGGTCTGGATTACCACGACCTTGATCTTCTCATCGTCCCGGAAATTGTGCTTGAAGAAATTTTCCAGGATGGGCTGCATCCAGATTTTGGGGGTGGGCATATCGCTTAGCGCCGGATCCAGATCCATATGGTAGAGCACCTGCTCTCCATAGAGGAAGCCCATCAGATCCAGATACTGGGCGGTGATGTCCAACTCCCGTCCCATGGGAATGATCGCCTCTGTCTTTACGATATTCCGGTACAGCTGTCCAAGACTGGCCGCCGCCTCCGCAGCGTGGGGCGCCCCCTCCCGCATGGCGCGCAGCCGGATCATTTCCAGCGTGTTATACAGGAAGTGGGGATTCAGCTGGGCGCTGAGCATGTTCATTTCCGTTCTCTGCTGGCTGATGGTCAGCTCGTATTTCTGCCGGATCAGCAGCTCCAGATGCCGGTACAGGGAGTTGAGGTTCGAGGCGATCTGTCCGAACTCGTCGTCCCGTCCCTCCACATCCAGCGGGGCAAAATTGCTTTCCTGCACGCTGTCCATGCTGTCAAGCATTTTCTGAAGGAAACGGGTGTCCTTCGTAAACTGACGTCCGTACAGGTAGGTGATGCAGGCAAACGCTCCAACCACGCAGAAAATCATCAGAATGACCACCTGCAGCGATGGGAACAGATAGGGCCCTCTCGGCGCGACAACCGCCAGGGTATAGTCCTTATCCTGCGGGGACTGGCTCCAGAAAAAGCGGGACTGCCCCAGCAGCCGGGTCGAGCCGTTTCCGGGGGCGGCGGCAAGCAGTCCCTGCCAGGTTCCCTCCGGCAGCTCCGGGAGTCCGGAGCAGAATTCCCTGCCGCCTGCGTAATAGCAGACCGCGCTGTCGTTCCCGCCATGAAATATCTCCTCGACGAAGCCGGTCAGATCGATCAGGAACGTGACCGTTCCGCTTTCCTGCCCCCGCAGGGTCACGTCACGGGTATAGCTCAGCATCCCGGCAGACAGGCCGTCCGCCGCCTCCGCCGAAAGAATGTGGTAGCGGGAATATCCGTTGGCGCTGAATTCCGCCGCCGTAACGGTCGTTCCGGTGTCGTGGAGAACATAGCGGATGCAGCAGCCGGTTTCCGCCACAAGGGAGCTGAGGGCATCCAAATAGGTTTCCGCATCCGGCTCGCCGCTGTTCAGACGGCTGCACATGTATTCCTCCGGCGAAGCGCCGAAAAATCCGGAAAAATCCGTTTCCAGGGAGCGGGAGGCATAGATCCGGAAGAACAGGCGGTCGATCCTGCTCAGCACATTCTGCCGCTTCGTCTCCAGCATGGAATAATCGGAATCGGCCTCCGAAACAAACTGCGCCAGACCCATGGCGCGGGCATTGAACAGCATCGCGCCGGAGACGCTTCCGATCAGCAGCAGCATGATGACACAGTAGGTGTAAAATGTCCGCCGGTAGATCCGGAATTTCAAAAAAGCAAAGGGATTGCGCATGGCGCGTCCGCCTCCTTCCGTGCGCCGCAGCAGATCGTTTTACTGAAACAGCTGGAAGTTCGGCCCTTCAGGCCGCTCCATCTGGCGAAAAACCGGAATCAGCAGGGACGCGGACAGGAAGCCTGCGAACCCGAAGCCCAGCACAAGCCAGTAAACCAGCGTGGAGAAAAACACCTGCATGGAAACGAACGCAATCAGCGCCGGCAGAAGTGCCAGCGCCGCAAGGCACAGGGTTCTGGGCAGCTTGACGACTGCCAGGATCGCGCCGTTGGTCAGGTGCTGCCTGACCGTATTGTCGTAGCGGGCCAGAAGCTGGAAATACCAGCAGCCCACGGACAGGATCCATACGCTCAATGCTCCGATCATCCACTTGCACACCAGAAGCGCGTTTCCCGTCAGATAGCTGACCGCCAGCAGCAGATTTCCGCCCATTCCGGCAAGAAACACCAGCAGGATCAGCCACCCGATGGTGGCCTGCCGGAAATTGTCCCTGAATGCCTGAAAAAAGGGCTTTACCACGCCTGTGTCCTCTCCGAAGGCGATATTCTGCATGACCCGGTTCAGTGCGGTCAGCGCCGCACCGCCGGTCACGATCGGAAGGCTGCACACGAGGAACAGCACGTTGGCGATCATCATCTCTCCCACACGGGAAAGGAACTGCATAACAGGATTTTCCAAAGAAAACAGGTTTTTCATGACACACTCCTGATGAGAAATCAGAGTCCCATTGCCGCTTTTTCAGCGGATATCGTACACCGTCCTGACGGTCAGTTGCTCCAGGATCTCCCCGGCCGGACGGTCGGTGCGAACCTGCACCGTGCAGGGCGTTTCGTCGGTAAGGGGGAAGAAGTTGTCCGAGAGCACAAAATCATCGTCCCGGAAGTCCAGGAAGACGCCCTTGGTAAAGGTATCGCTGGCCACGCTGAGGGATACCCCCTCCGCGGTCTCCGCGGCCGCGATCCGCAGGTTCGGCTTTTTCCAGTCGAAGTGCTTGGCCGGCACCAGGGTCTCCACCCGGCGCGTCAGGAAATTCCCATCGGCGTCAAACAGATCCACCTCCACAAAATCGCGGTACGGATCCATTTCCGGTAGTTCCAGTGTAAATACGTCACGGGAAGACAGCCTGTTCACGGATACCTCCACCCGCTCCTGATAGTGGGCGGCGAAGTCACGGCTTCTGACGGACAGGACGATGCTCCCCCGGAAAGCCCCCATGGTCTCATTGGACACATTCACCGTAAGCGTCCCTTTTTCCAGGAAGAGACCCATGGCGACCGGGGCGTAAAACCGCCGGGCAGCGTAGTGCAGCGCCTTGTACCGGCCGAAATAGTCCACGCTGGACCAGGAGGCCACCGGCCAGCAGTCGTTGAACTGCCAGTAAATGGAGCCCATGCAGTAGCCCCGCAGGCGGCGGAAGTGCTCCACGCCGTAGCTGATGGCGTCCGCCTGCAGCAGCTGGGAGGCGTAGACCAGATTCTCAAAGCTGCCGGGATAGAGGTAGTTGTTGGCAAGGTAGCGAAGGATATTTCCGTTGCCGCCCCTGCACTTCTGGTGATTCTCCATGACTCGGGAGAAGCAGTTCCAGTCTTCCTGCTCCGCGAAAGCCTTTATGGTCTTCATAGAGGGGAAACTCTCAAAGCCATATTCCGAGCAGAAGCGGAATTTCTCCTGCCGGTAGGCGGTAAAGGGAACGCCGCCGTGCCAGACCTTCCAGTAGTGGGTATCGCCGCGGGCGAAATTCCCCGGATCGTCGAAGCCGCCGCCGGAGGAAGGAGAACTGGGCCAATAGTAGGTATCCGGCGCGTATTTTGCGGATGCCTCCGCCAGAATGTGCTCGTAGAGCTTCAGATAGTCCATCCGCACAAGCTCGGTATTCTGGGCGCCGCCGAGGATCATATCCTCCATTTCGTTGTTGCCGCACAGAAGCCCCAGGGAGGCATGGTGCTGAAGCCGGAGAAGATTCTCCTTCGCCTCTTCCCGGAACTGCGCCTCCATTTCCTCCGTCAGCCAGATGTTGGCGCAGGCGACCATGAAGTCCTGCCAGACGAGAATGCCCTTCTCGTCGCACAGATCGTAGAAATGATCCTCAGGGTAGTATCCGCCGCCCCACACCCGCAGAGTATTGAAATTGGCATCCACAGCCCAGTCGGTCAGCTTGTCCAGCCGCTGGGGCGTCACCCGGCTGAGAAGGCTGTCCATGGGGACGTAATTTGCACCCATGGCAAAGATCTTCACACCGTTGATGACGAAGCAGAACTCGCTGCCCCGCTTATCTGCGTCCGGCTCCGTGCTGACCGTCAGGGTACGCAGGCCAATCCGGAGGTGCTTTGTGTCCAGCAGGTTTTCCCCGGAAACAAGCTCCAGCGTCAGATCGTACAGATTCTGCTCGCCGTAGCCCCGCACCCACCAGAGTCTGGGCTTTTCCACCCGGATAACGGCTTCCCCATCGCGGAGAAGGACACGCTGCCCGTCCAGAGAAGCGAAAACCGGGCAGCCGCTCCCCTTCCTCGTCTGCGCCTGGATCCTGACGTCCACAACGCCGTCGTGGTGATCCTGGGAAACAAGAACATCGCCCAGCCGATCCGTATCATAGCCCCGCAGCTCCACAGGGCGGAAGATGCCCATGTCCTGCAATGTAGGGCCCCAGTCCCAGCCGGACTGATAGTAGGCCGTCCGCAGATGAGCCGTGCCCGGGACGGTATCTCCGTCGTTCATGTACAGATAATGCCGGTGCTGCTCCCGGGCGAAATACCGCAGGGGCGAACCGAAATCCAGCCGCAGGGTGTTTTTCCCCGGACGCAGCAGAGAGCGGACCTCATAGACATAGGTTCTGTGCATATTTTTTACGGAGTCCAGGGTTTTCCCGTTCAGGGTGATCCGGCACAGGGTATCCAGGCCGTAAAATATCAGCTCCGCATAATCCCGGCGAAGGAGCGCTTCATCCGCCGTAAACTTCGCCGTAAAGGAGCAGTCCTCCCCGCTGAGCTGCTTCACGGCCTGCTCGTTCAGGCCGAAGAAGGGGTCCGGTATTTTTCCATGGTCATACAGCACACTGTACATCGTGCAGGGAGCCTGACAGGGCAAGGGCTCATACCCCGGATAAGAAAAAACCCAATCTGAAATCAGCATAAGAAATCCTTTCTGTCCGCGCTTCCGCGGGCAGGGTCTATCTGGAAACCGGAAATATGCCCAACAGCGAGGGATTTTTCGCCTGATGAAGCCATTTTTTCGCGGGAATACTTTGTGTATTGCAAGGAAAAATGGCGCGCAGCAGGCGGAAAAGACCCGCTGCTTGGGCGTGTTGACGGTTTTCAGACAGGCCCTAATTGCCTGGGTGTTTCACAACCCAATTTTATACCATGGCATTCCATTTTACAAGTAAAAATTCCCTGTCAGGCAGTCCTTCCCGGAGTCACAGAGGAACCATTCGATCTTCCCGCCGGGAATCACCGGACGTTCTTCGGGATCCCACTGAACAAGGCTTCGTCCCGGGATCGGAATGGCGAACACGCGGCTTTCCTGCGGCTCCAGCCTCCCCTTGACAAAGCCGCAGAGCTGCCGGATCCTGGAGGTCGTGATCCCCTGGGTGCGGTGCAGGTACAGCTGGGGTACCGTCCATCCGGGTCTTGATCCCGTATTCGTCACCCGCAGCACAAGCTGCCGTTTTTCCTTTGTCGGGATTTCCAGCGGCGCAAACGCGAACTGCGTACCGCTGAGGCCGGAGCCGAAGCCGTATTTCGGCCGTCCCCGGTCACAGTAGGCGCCCGGCCGGTAGGAATCCTTCCCGTTGTAGTATACGGGAAGCTGCCCCGGCGTGTCCGGAAGGGAGACGCACAGCCGTCCGACGGGTTCCGTTTCCCCCATCAGGAGCCTGGCAATCGCCCGGCCGCCCTGGGGGCCGGGATAAAAGCGCAGAGAATTGCGTCGGCGTACCGGTCAATGTCCTCCATGGCATAGGGTCTGCCGCCGATCAGAACGGCAATCACAGGCTTTCCGGTTTCATGCAACGCCTTCAGCAGCTCCAGCTGCCCTCCGGGAAGACGCAGCCCGGCGCAGTCCACATTCTCTCCGCAGTCCATGGTCGCCCGGTTCTGTTCTCCCAACGCGCCGTTTTCCAGGAACGTGCAGTCCCCGAACCGGCTGGACGTGCCGCCAAGAACGGCTGCCAGCACATCGCAGTCCCTCAGACGAGCCAGGACTTCCGGAATGCGGGGTTCCCCGTCTCCGAACATGGGAAAGTCCCCGGCGTATACGACATCCGCGCCCAGCGCTTCCAGCCCCTGACGCGGTGTGATGCCGTTTTCCGGCAGCACCGGCGGCGTGTAGTCTCCCAGCTGGTTGTACAGTGCGTCCGCATCGGGGCCGGTAAGACCGATTCTGCATTCTTTTTTCAGCGGCAGAAGCGTCTTCTCGTTTTTCAGCAGCACCAGACTGTGCTCTGCAAGAGTCAGCGCCTGGGGATAGGCCTGCTGGGTAAATGCCCGGTAATTTCCCGTTTCTGCCACATAGGGGTTTTCAAACAGCCCCCGCCGGAATTTCAGGGTCAGGATTCGCTTTGCCGCCCGGTCAATGGCCGCCTCGTCCGTCAGCCCCCGGCGGACGGCTTCCGGCAGCTGCTGCATTCCGGTATCCCAGAGCCCCATGTCCACCCCGGCATTCAGCGCCAGCGCGCCGGAGGCGGTTCTGCCTCCCGTCACGGCATCCAGCTGGTCGATGGCAACGCCGTCGGACATGACAAAGCCCCGGAAGCCGTATTCCTCCCGCAGGGTCTTTGTCAGAAGCCGGGGGTTTGCGTGGCAGTAAATGCCGTCGATCTCATTATAGGCAGCCATCACCGCCGACACGCCCGCCTCAACGGCGGCCTGCACCACGGGAAGGTGGATCTCCCGCAGCTCCCGGGGGCCGATCCGGGCGGCGCTGGCGTTGACGCCGCCGGTGGTTTCCCCCTGCGCGCACAGATGCTTTGCCACCACATCCACGCCCTGGCTCTGGATACCGCGGATGACAGCCTCCGCCGAAGCGCTGAACACCCTGCGGGTGGTGTGGCGGAAGCTGTGGGAAACCACCAACAAGCCCAACGGCTTCGAGGTCATCGAGGTGCGTCTGGGCGGCATTGCCGCCAGAATGTCCACCGCCGGGGAAAAGATGCGTGCCTTCGCCCTGGGCGAAACGGAGACCATCCCCGAGCTGGAGGAGGAAAGCCTCATCACCAAGCGCCGCCCCAACGGCTCCATCATCTGCACCAACACCATGGACGAGATCGCCACCCCCGGCCGCATCGACTATTGATCCGGCTCGCGGGACTCTGAAAAAAACATGCCGTCAGGGAGAACTGTCTGCTGGAAAGCGGCGGCACGCCCGACTTCACCCGGGGCACCCTGGAGGCAGGCATCGCCCCCTCAGGCATTACCTTCTACCTGCTCCAATGCGATTCTGATGAAAATCTGCGCAGCTGCATCGCCCAGGGCAAGCTGCTTTTTGATACTATTTCCTGATTAAAATTTTAATTTTAATCAGGAAGGCATCACCTGACGGCGCTGCCTGTTTTGTGATTTATAAGGAAAGAAATCACAAAACAAGTCTCATATGAACTCCATGCCCTTCAGGCAATTAAAATCTTTTTTTAAGATTTTAATTGGAGTTCAGTATGAGGTGTTCAAATTCCTGGGCATTGGAGATATTGCCTATAACCAGCCCAAGAGCCTGCCCTACCCCACGGAGAATCCTTTCGCGTAATGGCGGCCATTGATTTTCCATAACATACGACCCTGGCTATTGGTTCTTCCAATGCAAAAGACAGCGGCACCGGGAACACCGGTGCCGCTCAGACTGTCAAAAAAGGCCGTTGGCCTTTTTTGACAAGAGGATTGCAGTCTGCCGCGCGCACTCCTTGTCCGCCTTTGGCGGACAATTCGCACACTTGCAGCCTGTAAGGTATTTTCTGCCAGGTACACGCCCCGGCAGAAAATGATCTGACTTTATTTGCCGCCTGCGGGCGGCAAACTCTGCGAGGCTTTTTTGACACGCTGAGCGGCACCGGGAACACCGGTGCCGCTGTACATTTTGTCAAGGAAACCCGATTGGATGGTCTTATGTTTATCGGTTTCGTAACGAAGCTGCCGATAAACATACCGCGAATACCCCAAGAATACGAAAGAAGCCATTTTGCCCCTGATACTTGCGTATTCCGATGTAAACGCTTCAACATGCGGCGAAGAAATATGCCGCAGAAACGAAGACGGCTTTTTTAGTCGGCATATTCCACAATACGAAATCGATAAACATCAGGCGCTTTTCACAAAAAGCGGTCTGTCGGCCGTCAATTGCGGATTTTCTATTGACTTTGGATTTTGGCCTTTGCTATAATGAATCCAAATCCAGCATTTATCCGTTTTCTGGAAGAGAAACAGAACTTTTGAGACAGGAAATCATATATGATGAAGCATACGGACAGCAGCAAGAAAAACGTTACCATCGGCGACATTGCCAAGGCCGCCGGTGTTTCCAGGACAACGGTTTCGCGATACCTGAACGGGAAGTTCTCCATGATGAGCGAGGACACCCGTTCCCGCATCGAAACGGTGATCCGGATGTCAAACTATCACCCCAATTCTCTGGCGCAGTCCCTGCGGGGGCGCAGCTCCATGCAGATCGGCGTGGTGATCTCCGACATTTCAAGCCCCTTCTGCTCCAGTATGGTGCGCTCCATCGGCCATACTCTGCTGGAGGCGAACTATGTCCCCCTGATCGTGGACAGCAAGGACGACCCGGAGCTGGAGGAGCATCTGATCCAGACCCTGCTGTGCCGCCGGGTGGACGGACTGATCGTCAACTCCGCCAGCTACATCAATCCCAGCCTCATCCGGGTGGCCTGCGAGGGCGTGCCGGTGGTGCTCTGCGACCGCTACGTCAAGGATTTTCGTTTCCCCTTTGTGGGCGGTCAGGATACCAGCGTCATGCCCCAGCTGCTTGCCCATCTGAAGGAGGAAGGCTTCTGCAAGGTGGCGTTCTTCACCCAGGATTACAGAACCAACTCCGCCCGGCTGTTCCGCCGCAATGCCTTTCTCCAGAGCATCCGGGATTATTTCCCCGATGAGGACGGCGAGGCGCTGACCTATGTGCTGGATTTGAGCGACAATAAGAATACCGTCCGGTGCATCCGGCAGCTGCTGGACTCCTGTGCGCCGGGGGAGGTTCCCGCCATCGTAGCGGTGAACTCCGTGACCAGCACCCATATTGCCGGCGTTCTGGAATCCATGGACCTGGAAATGCCGGGAGATCTGGGACTGTGCGGCCCCGACGACTGGGGCTGGGATTCCCAGTTCTCCATCTCTCCCATGGCGCTGGTAAAGCTCACCGCTTTCAATATCCGCCCGGGCGAGATCGGCGCCATTGCCGCCCAGACACTGATCCGGCGGATTCAGGAGCCGGAGACGGAAACGGAGGAAATCCTGCTTCCCATGGATCTTGTGATCCGCCGCTCCACCCAGCTGCGTAAGTGGCGGGAAGCGCATAAATGAGTATATCCGCATCCTGACCGGATGCATATTTGTAGGAGGTAAAACAAATGGATGTTCTGAAGAGACTGGCCGACTCCATCGTCGTCCCTGTCGTTGTTCTGGAAAAGGCGGAGGACGCAGTTCCCACCGCCAAGGCCATGCTGGCAGGCGGAATCGATACCATGGAGATCACCTTCCGTACCGCCTGCGCCCCGGAGGCCATCAAGGCCGTGGCGGAGAACTGCCCCGAGGTGCTGGTAGGTGCGGGTACCATCCTGAATCTGGAGCAGTGCAAGCTGGCGCTGGAAATGGGCGCAAAGTTCATCGTCTCCCCCGGCTTCAGCGAAGAGGTGGTGAGCTACTGCGTGGAGCACGGCGTCGCCGTCGCCCCCGGCTGTGTCACCCCCACGGAGATCATGGGCGCCATGAAGTACGGCCTGAAAATGGTCAAGTTCTTCCCGGCCAACGTTTATGGCGGTCTGAAGGCCATGAAGAATCTGTCCGCTCCCTTTGTGGGCATGAAGTTCCTGCCCACCGGCGGTGTGAACAGCGACAACATCAGAGAGTACATCGACGCCCCCTTTATCCACGCCGTGGGCGGCAGTTGGGTCTGCCCCAAGGCGGACATCGCCGCGGGCAACTGGGAAAAGATCACCCAGCTGTGCATTGACGCCCGGAAGGCCGCCAGGGGCGAGTGAAAGGAGCAGCAAATGATTTCCTATACGCTGGCTCATGTGGGCATCAACTGCGCCAATGCCGAGGAAGCACGGAAGGGCGCTGCCCTGTTTGAAGCAATGTTCGGCCTGACTGTGAAGGAAGGCAACAGCTCGGTTTTTGCCGGGAAAGCTGTGGAGCTGATGAAGTCCCCCTATCTGGGCGCAAACGGCCATATCGCCATCGGCACGCCGGATGTGGCCGCCGCCGTGGCTGATCTGGAAAGCCGGGGCTTCCAATTCAACAAGGAATCCGCCAAATATAAAGCGGACGGCACCCTGAACGCCATTTATCTGGCGGACGAGATCTGCGGCTTTGCCGTGCATCTGGTCGGAAACAAATAATTGTGGAGGAATAACAAAATGGCTAAAATCATTACTTTCGGTGAGCTGATGCTTCGTCTTCAGCCCTATAACTATGAGCGCTTTGTTCAGTGCGACCACGTAGAGTTCACCTTCGGCGGCGGCGAGGCCAACGTGGCCGTGTCCCTGGCCAACTACGGGATGGACGTTGCCTACGTCACCAAGCTGCCCACCCACGCCATCGGTCAGGCCGCCGTCAACTCTCTGCGCCGCTACGGCGTGGACACCTCCCTGATCACCCGGGGCGGCAACCGCGTGGGCATCTACTTCAACGAGAAGGGCGCTTCCCAGCGTGGCTCCGTGTGCATCTACGACCGCGCCCATTCCGCCATTCAGGAAGCCAAGTCCTCGGACTTTGACTGGGACAAGATTTTTGAAGGCGCCGAGTGGTTCCACTTCACCGGCATCACCCCGGCGCTGGGCGCAAACATGGTTGAAATCTGCAAGGAAGCCTGCAAGGCCGCCAAAGCCCACGGCTGCAAGATTTCCTGTGACCTGAACTACCGGGGCAAGCTCTGGACCCGGGAGCAGGCACGGGAGGCCATGACCGACCTGTGCCGGTACGTGGATGTGTGCATCTCCAACGAGGAGGACGCCAAGGACGTGTTCGGCATCGAGGCCGAGGCCACCGACATCTACGGCGGCAGCCTGAACCACGAGGGCTACAAGTCCGTCGCCAAGCAGCTGGCGGACAAGTTCGGCTTTGAAATGGTCGCCATCACCCTGCGGGAAAGCCACTCTGCCTTCGACAACGGCTGGAGCGCCATGCTCTACAACGTGGCCAAGGACGAGTACTGCTTCTCCAAGAAGTACGACCTGCACATCATTGACCGGGTTGGCGGCGGCGACAGCTTCGGCGGCGGCCTGATCTACTCCCTGATGAACGGCAAGGACACCCAGGCGGCGGTGGAGTTCGCGGTGGCGGCTTCTGCCCTGAAGCACTCCATCGAGGGCGACTACAACATGGTCACGGTTCCCGAGGTGGAAAAGCTGGCCGGCGGCGACGGCTCCGGCCGGATCCAGAGATAATCCCCTTTTCAGAAGAACAGCGGCACCGGGAAAACCGGTGCCGCTGTTCTCCTATTGGTTCTGTAATTGCTCCCCCGTCACCCATACCCGACGCCCGTTCCCATTCCGTGGGCAAACACAAGTAAGCCGCGTGTCCCCGCCTCATTCCAGAGATACCCGGCAAGGCGGTTTCTGCCGCTGGGGAAGATCACCTTGCGCCCGTCTATGTTCGCTTCCGGCCGCTTCTCCGGGCGGAACATAGCGGCGGTCACAATAAAAGCGACGATGAAGAATATAATCGGCAAAATAAGTATGAATACCATCATGCGCTCCCTCTTTCTGACGGCTGTGCATCACTCTCTGAAAAAAACAGAAAACGCAGTGCAGACCGATTCACCGGTCTGCACTGCGTCTAAGCGTCTGGCATATTGATTTCTTCCGTTTTCCCGTCCCTGAACCGAATCACACAGGTGTATCTGCACTTCGGGCAGAACAGCGGGAAGTCCTCCAGCACCGTATGCGGCCGTATCTGTGTCCTTGTTTTGCCGCCGCATTTCGGGCAGCGAAGCCATTCTGTTTTTTCCTGTTTTTCCATTCAGGCTCCTTCTTGTCCCTGACGACTGCGGCGTCTGAGAAGCTGTTCATTGATCTGCGTGGCTGTTCGGATGCTCTGACCGAAGTCGATCAGGTGCCATAGGATTTTCGCCGCCAGAATAAATCCGGCGTAAATAACCGCGTCCAGCGGCCCGTACCAGAATTCCCAATGGTGCGCCAGGGGCAGCAAAACCGCTTCCAGAAGAACGGTATGCAGTATCGTGCGAACCCACCAGCTCCCCAGAGTCAGTTCCGTCCTGGAATAATAAACGGCCAATGTAGCCATACCCACCAGGGTGAGGAGGATGCATCTGCCGAAAAAGGAAACCACCGGCAATTCGGAGGCAGGATTGAACAGCAGACACATAAAAAAGGTGCTGAGCATAATGATTCCGTAGACTGCCACAAAGCGGTGCAGCCAAAAGGCGATTTTCTTCATAAGCACCTCCTACACCCCCAGCAGCCGCTTCAGCTCACCGACATACTGCCGGGAAATGATCACTTTTTCGTCATTCGTCAGCGTGGCCTCGAACCGTCCGGATACAGAGGGGCGGACATATCGGATCTTGTCTGCGTTCAGGATCATGGATTTGCTGCACCGGAAAAGCATGGAGCTCCGGCACAGTTCTTCAAATTCATATAACTTCTGCCGGCACTCAAAAACGGATTTCTCGCAATACAGGAAAGAGCTCCCATCCACGACCTCAAAGTAATAAACGTCGCTGAGCTTCAGCCGATAAACCTTTTCCTCCGCAAACGCGCTGACGGAAACTTCTCCGGCAGTCACCGCCCGGATCGCTTCCACCCATTTCTCCTGTGGATCGCAGCAGCGGACGATCACTTCCTCCTCGTTTCCGCGGGGAATCTGTTCCACAGACAGCCTCATGTCCGCACCTCCCTTTGGCTTGAAGCAGTATTATAGCACAGAGCGTTTCCCCTATCTATATCTGGGACTGTAAGTTGTAAAAATCAGGGGGTAAGCTGCATCCCGAATCCGCCGGGAAGGCGCTCTGGCCGCTTTCGGCCACCGGCAGATACCGTTATCAACAGCATCACATATCCACCTTTTCATAGACCCGCGCCGATGTCCGGAACGCGAGCAATGTGCAGCCCGCGTAGATCAGGATGCTGCCGATGAGCGCCGGGAGCAGCTGGGTCTGGGTGGCCGCATCCATGTCGTCCAGCCAGCTCAGCGCCGGGATGTGGGGCAGGGCTTCCAGCACCAGCATAAGCAGCGCCATGGGGATAACGGCCTTGACAAAGGCCGCGCCCACCTTATAGCCGCTTCCGTAGAAGGCGGGCAGGAATACGGCGTTGAACAGCGCGTACAGCAGAAATCCCGCCGCCGGCAGCGCCAGATTGGGGTCAAGCCCTACCAGATTGTCCCTGCCCGGCTGCAAATGCGCCGCCAGCAGGCAGCAGGGTGCCAGCAGCACCAGCGATGCCAGCTCGATCAGCGCCACGAACAGGCATCCGGCCTTCACCGCGTCCCGTTTGGGAACCGGCAGCAGCGCCGTATAGTAAAGATCCTTCTGCTCCCGCATGTTCAGGAAGCTGAAGAAAAGCCCCAGCGTGACATAGAAGAAAATAACGGTGTAGGGGTAATTGGGGATGATGACCATGATGCCGAACAGGCAGAAAACCGGCGTCATAGGATGGCACACCAGCCGCAGCTGCTTATATAATAGCGTCTTCATCCAGCGGTCTCCTTTCCACATGTACAATGATGTCCTCCAGGGTCGCGCCCACGTCCCTGTAGTGGGCGCGGAAATCCTCCAGAGTGCCGGTGTATTGCAGCTCGCCGTCCTTGATGAAGGCGACGTGGGTGGCGCACTTCTCCAGGTCGGAGGTGATGTGGGTGGAAAACAGCACACTGCGCGTACCATCCGCCACCAGACGGCGCAGCAGCTCCGTCAGCTCGTCCCTGGACACCGGGTCAAGGCCGCTGGTAGGCTCGTCCAGGATCAGCAGCCTGGCGCTGTGGCTCAGCGCCAGGGCGATCATGTACTTGACCTTCATACCGCTGGACAGCTGATCCACGCGCTTTTCCTCATCAATGGCAAACAGGCGCAGGTAGTGGCGGTATTTGTCCTCGTCCCAGTTGTCGTAGAACCGGCGGGTGACGTCGGTAATGACGCGGATCTTCTTTTTGGGGTAAAAATCGATGCCGCCCAGCACCACGCCCAGCTCACGCCGAATGGCACGCTCGTTGGCGGCGTAGTCCATGCCGAACACGCTGACCTCGCCCTCGTCGGGATGCACCATGCCCAGGATGGATTTCAGCGTGGTGGACTTGCCCGCGCCGTTGCGCCCGATAAAGCCCATCACCGCGCCCTCCGGCACGGCAAAGGACACGCCATTCAGGGTGAACGCGGGATAATGCTTTGTCAGCCCCTGTACTTCCAGTACGTTCATTCGTCCTCGTCCTCCTCTTCCGGCAGCACGGCAAACGCCTTCCGGAGCAGCGGATTCAGCTTATCCGCCGTCTGGAGGGCGATGCCCCTCTTCTTATCCGCCAGCAGCACCATCGTGTCCCCCGGCTGGAGGCCGAACATGTCCCGCGCCTCCTTGGGAATGACGATCTGCCCCTTGGGGCCGATCTTCACGCTGCTCATAAAATACCGTTCGTCCTTGCTCATGCGATCGCTCCTCTTTGTTGGATTGGTATAATTTTTCTTACTTTTCGCAATTTTAGCACATGAGGTGAAAGATGTCAAGAGCGAAAAGGACGCAGCAACGCTGTAGGAAGCAAATGGACTGTGATATGCAAATACATCTACACAATAGATAAGGCAACAGGCAGCAAAGCACTTTTGGCAATATAACACTTATAATGGGGGTACATTGAAACACCGGAACTGAATATTTGTGGCTCTATGATAAATGTTGGGGTCAGGCAATGCGCCTGACCCCAACATTGATTTATAAAACCGTCTCTTATCCGATTTATCCGTCAGCTCTCCTGGAGCTGCTGCTTGCGGAACTGGAGGGTATAGAGCTGGTAGTAGCGGCCCTTCAGGTGGAGAAGCTCCTGATGGGTGCCCTGCTCCATGATCTCGCCGTGGGACAGCAGGATAATGTTGTCCGCGTGCTGGATGGTGCTCAGGCGGTGGGCTACGATCAGCATGGTGCCGATGTTCTTCATCTTCTCCAGGGAGTCCTGAATGAGCACCTCCGTCTCCGTGTCGATGTTGGCGGTGGCCTCGTCCAGGATCATGACGGAGGGCTTGTGCAAAATGGTTCGGGCGAAGCTCAGCAGCTGCCGCTGGCCAGCGGAGAAGTTGTTGCCCTGCTCCCGGACGGTCTCGTCCAGGCCGCCCTCCAGCCTCTGGATGAAGCCGTCGGCGTTGACGTACCGGCAGGCCTGCCAGACGTCCTCGTCCGTCACGTTGTCGGAGCGCAGGACGATGTTGCTGCGGATGTCCCCCGCAAACAGGAACACATCCTGGAGCATCTGGCCGAAGTGGCTGCGCAGAGAGGCAATCTTAATGTGCCGGATATCGATGCCGTCGATCAGGATCTGACCCTTCTGAATGTCATAGTTCCGGCAGATCAGGTTCAGAATGGTGGACTTTCCGGAGCCGGTGGCCCCCACAAAGGCCACGGTTTGCTTGGGGTACACATGGAAGGAAACACCCTTCAGCACCCACTCGCCGGGATTATAGGCAAACCACACGTCCCTGAACTCGATCTCGCCCTTCATCTCCTTCAGCTCGATAGCGTCCGGCTCGTCCACCACCTCGGGAACCATGTCCAGAATGGTGAAGATCTTCTCCGCCGCGGCGAAGGACTGCTCCAGCATATCAAACTGCTCGGCCAGAGCCTGGATGGGGTTAAAGAACCGGGAGATATACATATAGAAAGCGACCACCGTCTCGCTGGTAATGGTCAGCCCCAGGAATTGGGTGTCCCGGATATAGCCCTTGCAGCCGATATAGAAGAGGAACAGGTTGGAGGTGACGAACAGCATGTATACCATGGGTCTGAAGATGCCGAAGACAAACATCCGGTTCATCTTGGTCTTCTCCAGGCGCTTGCTGCGTACCAGGAACTCGTCCATTTTCCGCTGCTCCTGGTTGAAGATCTGGGTGACCTTCATGCCGGAGAGATTTTCGGACAGGTAGGTGTTTACATCCGTCCGGGCGTTGTTGACCGTGCGGTGGACATGGCGGGAGAACTTCTGGAAGATAATGGTAAAAATCACCAGGAACGGCACAAAGCACAGCACCATCAGCGTCAGGGCGTAATTTAGGATCAGCATGGCCGCCAGCACGCCGATGATCACCAGGGAGTTCTTCGCCAGCGTCACCAGAATGTTGGTGAACAGATAGCTGATGGAGTTGGGGTCGTTGGTGACTCTCGTCACCAGCTTGCCCACAGGAATCTGGTTCAGCTGGGCGTGGGACAGCTGCTCAATGTGGGTGAAGGTGTCCAGACGGATCTGGGACAGGATTTTCTGACCGGTCTTCTGCAGGATCATGGCCTGAAAATAGGTGCAGACCATGGACACCGCCAGAATGCCCGCATACACGGCGACCAACGAATAGAGCCGGGAAAGTTCAAAGCTCTGCTTGATGGTGCCCTGAATGTTTGCCACCAGCAGGGGGGACACCACGTCATAGGCGATGGACACCAGCACAATGAGGAACACCAGAACGAAATCCTTTTTATAGGGTCTGGCATAGCCCAGCAGTCTCTTGATGATCTCGCTGTCGGACATATGCCGTTCGCTGGTCTCTTCCTTGGTTCTGCGCTTCAGCACGGCATAAGCCGCAAGGAACAGGATCGTAAACACACCGATGACGGCGCAGACGATCAGAAGGGGAAGATACTCACGCATTGACCGCACCTCCTTCTTCCTCCAGCCGCTGCAGGTCCACCATTTTGCGGTAGGCGGGGTTGTCCGCGTACAGCCTGTCATGGGTGTCAAAGCCTGCCAGACGGCCGCCCTCAATGAACAGCACCTTGTCCATCTGCTCGATGGTGGAAATACGGTGGGCAATGAGAATGGTGGTCTTCCCCGCCCGGGTGGCGCGCAGATTGTCCAGAATGGCCTTTTCCGTTTTGGTATCCACGGCGGACACGGAATCGTCCAGAATCAGAATGGGCGCGTCCTTCATCAGCGCCCGGGCAATGGAGATACGCTGCTTCTGGCCGCCGGAGACGGTAACGCCCCGTTCGCCCAGCACGGTCTGATAGCCCATCTGGAATTCGGAAATATTGCCGTCAATATCCGCAAGCTTTGCTGCCCGGCGGATCTCCTCAGAGACGGTTTCGGACTTACCGAAGGCAATGTTGTTCTCAATGGTGTCCGAGAACAGGAAGTTGTCCTGAGGCACATAGGCGCAGGCGTCACGGACGGAGCGGATGGAGAGGTCGTTCACATCCTTGCCGTCCAGGAACAGCTGCCCGTCGTTTACATTGTAAGTGCGCAGGATCAGATCCACCAGCGTGGTCTTGCCGGAGCCGGTCTTGCCCAGCAGGCCGATGCTCTCACCGGGATGGATGGTAAAGGACACATGCTCCAGCGCGGGGATATCTCCGTCGGGGTAGGTAAAGCTCAGATCCCGGAACTCGATCTCGCCCTTGGGTTTCGTCAGCTCCCGGACGCCGGGTCTGTCGAAGACGTTTTTGGGTGCGTCCAGCAGCTCGCTGATCCGCTTCAGGGACGCCTTGCCCCGGGAGGTCATGTCGATCAGATCGGCCACCGCCATAATGGGCCAGACCACGGCATTAAAGTAGCCGATGAACTCCATGAGCTGACCGGCGTTGAACTGACCCTGATACACCAGATAGCCGCCGTATCCCAGGATCACGCAGATGACGCTCTCCACGAAGGTTGTCACCAGAATCCGCATCAGCACGGAGGTTTTGGTGAAAGCAATATTGGAGTCCTCGCTGTCCCGGTTCAGCTTTTCAAAGGCCATCAGCTCCTTGGCCTCCTTCACAAAGGCCTTGATGACGGCAATGCCGGAAAAGCTTTCCTGAGCGAAGTCAGACAGATCGGAGAAGCACTTCTGCCGGTAATCCCATTTTCTGGTCATGTTTTTGCCCACCACTGCGGCGCTGGCGAACAGCAGCCCCATGGGAATCAGGGACAGAACGGTGAGCAGGTGATCCATGCGCCACATCTTGGTAATGGCCAGAGAACACAGAATGATGGGGTCAAAAAACTGCATGAAGCCCCAGCCGTAGCACTCCTGGACGGTGTCTAAGTCGTTGGTGAACAGGCTCATCAGATTGCCCACTTTGTTCACCTGATAATACTCCCGGCTCAGGTCTTCCGCGTGGTGGAACATCTTACCCCGCAGATCCGTCTCCACCTTGGTAGCCGCGCCGAAGATCGTAACCCGCCACAGGAACCGGCCGAAGACGATGGCCAGGATGATGCCGACCATGGGCATACAGATTCTGTCCAGCAGAAACGCCATATCAAAGGGCACCTGTACGCCGTTTTCCACAATATACCCCTGGTTCAGGCCGTTGATGACCATCTGATAGATCTCAGGCACCTTCAGCTGTAAATAGTCCACGGTAAACAGAGCCAGCAGCCCCATCAGCAGAGCCAGCGCATATTTACGGTAATAGACGTTGATATGCTTGCCGAAAATCAAGTAAATCCCTTCTCCTCTCTCATACTCTCTCATAAAGGAAATTTGGGTGAAACCGTTTGATTTCACCGCAGTACCCTTGCCGCTTCCTTCCCATAAATTCCGGAAACGGCAGACAAACTTTTGTTATTGTAGCACAAACATTCGTTTTATGCAAGTAAAAAAGCACGCGAAAGAAAACCATCTGGAAAATCCGCGCTATATGTGGACGGTTGGCGAAAGCGGACAGCGCAGAACAGGCACAACGGCGTTTCCTGAGGGCTGTTCGGAAATTTCTGGAAATATCCCCCTGACAGCCCCACTGCTTTCAAAGCTTATAGAAAAAATAATCATCCACAAAACGGAAGAGGCAAGTCGAAACCGCACCCAGCGAATCGAAATCTGTTACCCCTTTGTAGACCACCCAGATATTCCGGAATCCCCCAAAATCCCCACTTACCATGGACACATCCGTCAGTGTGTGGAACAAGCGTTTTACGCGACATAAAGCATATCATAACCACCGGCCGTGCCGGTGGTTTGCACAGGCCCTCTTAGGGTATTTTTCTGGCCGAGCCTAAAGGTCCGTCGAAGGGTCTGCCAACCGCATTCCTTTCACGGGCTGCCCCTAAAGGGGCTTATTTAAGCTTGCCCTCTTTTACCGGCCCTCCCGTAAACGGATCGACATACTCTTTTATCGATAGTTGATCTTCCGTATAATCTTGCCTTCTTAATAAGATAAGTGCTAATTGAATAGCCCTGCTGGCTGGCATATCTTCTGACAGTTGTACCATATACTCACTAAAGTCAGGGTCTGAATCAAAAGAAAGATACCGCGAGAGTAGCTCATGTTCTGTTTTCAACAAATATTTACCATCAGAAAATGCGCTCAGCTGATATTTGATTCCGGAATCATCTTGGAGCAACATCATGGCCTTGCACTGCTGATTTGGCCTATATTCCGTTGATAATGAATTATAAGGATCACCTTCAAAATCGAGAATCAACCAGAAATTGGCCAAGGCAGCCCAAATCAGCGCTAGTACTGTCACAAACGCAGTTCGAGGTGACCCCATCTGTATAGAAAGTGCTGAAAAAATCGCAAATGTTCTGGACTGTGAGGTACGTGACTTATTCCGTAACGCATCAACTGGGAAAACATTGGCACCAAAGACAGTCCTTGAATACCACCGCTTGATATCTACGATCCTGCACCAGGCAGAGAAAGAGATGATTCTGATGTACAATCCAGCTGCCCGTGCAACTCCACCGAAAG
Organism: uncultured Oscillospiraceae bacterium; assembly: GCA_934569225.1. Taxonomy (GTDB): domain Bacteria; phylum Bacillota; class Clostridia; order Oscillospirales; family Oscillospiraceae; genus Faecousia. Next base: position 36,888 of record CAKTKC010000012.1, read on the forward strand.
CCAAAGCTCCCACGCCGGATTATTACCAGCCGGATCAGATGGATGAAATCTTGAATGCACTGGAGAATGCCCCGCTGCTCTGGAAAACAATCACCTATATTATGATTGATAGCGGCTGTCGACGTGGAGAAGCGCTTGGACTGAAATGGTCCAGTTTGGAACTGGATACTGGGCTTATGGTTATAGAAAACAACCTTCAGTATACAAAGAAAACCGGCATTTACCTTGGCCCTACCAAAACCGGCAAGGTTCGCGCGTTGAAGCTCGCTCCTCAGTGCGTGGAACTTCTAAAAGAGTGGAAGCTGGAGCAGATGCGGATGCGCCTCAAGAAGGGGTCGGACTGGAAAGAAACCGGAATGGTATTCACCAAAGATAACGGGGAATGGCTCCATCCTGACAGCATTACCAGATGGCTGAATAACTTCAGCCGGGACAATGGATTGCCCCATATCCACCCCCACGCATTCCGACACACAGCAGCCTCAACCATGATAGCCAATGGTGTTGATCTGGTCACCACAGCAAATGAACTTGGACACGCAAACGCAACGACCACAGCAATGATTTACGCACATCAGATTGCCATTGCAAAGGCCAGAGCCGCTGATGTTCGTGCCGGTGTGTTTGCAGGAAGAGACAGCAAGCCCAAAGGAAGTAAGCTCAGAAGTAAATTCCGAGGAGCTTAAAATACATAGGATCCAAGCAGTTTTGAGGCTGCTTGGGTCCTATTTTTCTGTTTTAAGACAGAGAAACGCCTCTCCAGGCAGGCACTTTGCCCGGCCTCTTGGCCTTCAGGTTAGATCGCCAAACTCAATGAAGTCTCTGGTAAGAGGACAAATTTGAGGGGACTTGCGTAATCTCATTGCGGTCAAGACCCGAGATTCCATCGATCAAGGATATCAAAAAGCCGAGATTATTCAGAGTATTCCGTAGAATTGTATAACAAAAGGAGCGCTTTACCATTTCGAATGCAACTTTCTGGAACTTTCACCCCAAAGTGCTGTTTCGCCTCCAAAATCAATTTAGGCCCAAAAGTTGGAAAAACACTGTCCATCACTGGCGTAAACCCCAAATAAACCCCAAGTCGTAGGGTCTGTAACTTTTGCAACCATCAAAAAGTTAGAAAAACAGCCGTTTTCTGGCGAAAACGGCTGTTTTTTATGGTACGCCAGAAGGGACTCGAACCCCCGACCTACTGATTCGTAGTCAGTCACTCTATCCAACTGAGCTACTGGCGCATACGCACTTCTCTCAAATGCCTGAATATAGTACCACATCTCTTAAAAAAATGCAAGTGCTTTTTTCGCTTTTTCCAACTTTTTTATCTTCCCCTCCGCGCCGCCTTGACAGCCTCAGTGTTTCTGGTGTAAAATGTCCACCATAAGGAGACGCTGGATATGGATAATCTGGATTTGAATATGCTCCCCGAGCTGCTGCTTCCCTGGTATCGGGAAAATCACCGCTGCCTGCCATGGCGGGAAACCAGAGAGCCTTACCACATCTGGCTGTCGGAAATCATGCTCCAGCAGACCCGGGTGGAAGCCGTCAAGGGCTACTACGCCCGCTTCCTTGCCGCGCTGCCTACTGTGGAGGCTTTGGCAGACTGCGACGACGATGTTCTGCACAAGCTCTGGGAGGGGCTGGGCTACTACAGCCGGGTGCGGAATCTGAAGAAAGCCGCGCAGGTCATCCAGGAACGCTATAATGGCCAATTCCCCGGGGAATATGACGCGGTTCTGGCGCTGCCCGGTATTGGGGAGTACACTGCGGGCGCTGTCTGCTCCATCGCATTTGACCTTCCCGTTCCGGCGGTGGACGGCAATGTACTGCGGGTCTTCTCCCGGCTGACGGACGACCCGTCGCCCATCGACATGCCCGCCGTGAAAGCCAGCGTTCGGGAAAGGCTTGCCGCCATTTACCCAAAAGAAGCCGGTGACTTCACCCAGGCGCTGATGGAGCTGGGCGCCACCCTCTGCGGCCCCAACCGAAAGCCGGAGTGCAGCAGCTGCCCTTGTCGGGAGATCTGTCTCGGATATCAGCATGGCACCGCGGAAGCCCTCCCCGTCAAGTCCCCTAAGCGGGAGCGGCGGCAGGAGGACAGGACGGTGTTCATTCTGCAATGCGAGGGAAAATACGCTCTGGAAAAGCGCCCAGGCAAGGGACTTCTTGCAGGGCTGTGGCAGTTTCCCAATGTGGCCGGACATCTGGATACAGCTCAGGCGCTGGCCGAGGTGGAGCGGATGGGGCTTCGTCCCCGGGAAATTCTGCGGGAGGTTTCGAGAAAGCATATTTTTACCCATATTCAGTGGAATATGAAGGGTATATATCTGGAGGTTGCCGAAGCGTCCGGCGGCTTTTCCTGGTTCACGGCAGAGCAGATCAACGCCCAGGCGGCGTTGCCCACGGCGTTCCGCCTGTTTTGGGAGGAGAAAGAGAGAAATGTTTGATTTCCACATGCATTCCCGGGTTTCCTTTGACGGTCACGACACCGGCCGCGCCCTGGCGCAGGCAGCACTGGACGCCGGGCTGAAGGAAATCTGCTTCACCGACCATCTGGACTATGACCCCACCGGGCAGATGGGCGATCTGACCTTCCGCACGGAGGACTACAACAGGGAATACGACCATCTGGCACTTCCCGGCCTGACCATCCGGCGGGGCGTGGAATTCGGCCTTGTCCGGGACAATCAGGCGCAGTTCAGGAAAGACCTCGCCCGGCGTCCCTTTGACTTTGTCCTCGGCTCCATCCATTTTGTGGACGGGCTTGACGTGTATTTTGAGCCGTTCTGGCAGGGGAAGACCGTTTACCAGGTGGAGCAGCGGTATCTGGAGGAAACCCTGGCCTGTGTTCAAGTTCATGAGGATTTCGACGTGCTGGCACACCTGACCTACATCAGCAAGCCCCCCTGTCACCCCACACACGCGCCCCTGTCCTACGTTGCCCACCGAGAGGTCATCGACGAAATTCTCCGGGTTCTGGCCGAAAAGGGCAAGGGGCTGGAAATGAATACCAGCGGCGTTGACCGCTGCGGCGATTTTCTTCCCTCCCCCGACATTTTCCGGCGCTTCCGGGAGCTGGGGGGCGAGATCGTCACCGTCGGCTCCGACGCCCACCGCTGCAACCGGGTGGGGCAGTACACCTTCCGCGCCTGTGACATTCTGAAGGACATTTTTGGGTACGTCTGTACCTTCGAAAACCGACAGCCGGTTTTTCATAAGCTGTGATATAAGCGCAAAACGCCCCGGGCAGAAGCCCGGGGCGTTCGGCCTTATCGTGTACAATGGGCGTGTAAACCGCGAATTAAGGGGCAGCGTCTCTTTTTTATCCCTCGTATGTCGCGGCCATGTCTTTGTAGAAGGCCATCATTTCTTCCTCGGTGTCGAAATTGGCTACGTACATCTGGTTCGCCATAGCGCCGGAGAGGGCGTCGGGAATGCGTCCCCACATGACCATCTTGCTGCCGTACTTCATCATGACCTCGTAATCGTCCAGCTTGTAGCGCCGTCCGTCCCGGCGGCCGTAGAAGGCGCAGAAATGGTGCGCACCGATGGGCTTGGTGTTGCAATCAAAGGCCACCATGTCCGCCCAGATTTTGTACACATCGGTCTCCTGGGAGTAGTTGTACATCTCGGGGGTGTAGCCGCCGGAGGGGCGCATGTTGACCTCCAGGCCGATCACGTCCCCCTTCTTGCCCAGCCCCGCCTGATCTTCGTTCAGGACGAAGAATTCCAGATGGACGAAGCGGCTCTTAACGCCGAAGGCTTTCACGGTGGCAAGTCCGGCCTTGCGGATCTTCTCCGGCAGCTCCTTCACCAGATAATACACGGAATCGCCCTGGGTGTTCACGATATCCATGATGGACAGGGGCGTGATATTGCCGGACTCGAACAGCATCTGTCCCTTGGAATCCACGATGCCGTCGAAGGTCTGGACATAGCCGTTGACGAACTCCTCCATGATGTACACGGCGTCGTCCTTATTGCTGATGAACCACCGGACATCCTCGTCGGATTGCAGCTTGTAGGTGTTGCAGGCGCCCACGCCGTTGTCCGGCTTGACCACCACGGGATAGCCCACGGTGTGGGCAAATTCCAGGGCGTCCTCCAGCCCCTCCACCAGGTGATACCGGGCGGTGGGGATACCGGCCTTGGCGTAATACTCCTTCATGCAGGACTTGAACTTGATCTTGTCCATCTCGTCCAGCTTGGGGCCGGTGGTGATGTTGAACTCGGTGCGCAGCGCCGCGTCCCGCATCAGCCAGTATTCGTTGTTGCTTTCCAACCAATCGATCTTGCCGTATTTGTAGGTGAAGAAGGCGACGGCCCTGAACACCTCGTCGTAGCTTTCCAGGCTGGAAACCTTATAGTATTCATCCAGGCTGTCCCGCAGCTCCTGAAGCAGATCGTCATAGGGGCTGTCGCCGATGCCCAGCACCCGCATACCGTTATTTTTCAGCTCCCGGCAGAATTTCCAGTAGGTCATGGGGAAATTCGGGGAGATGAATACGAAGTTCTTCATGTGTTTCACTCCTTATATCTTTAACCTAAGAACCATGGTAAATACGTCTGCACCATCTTGTACCACCACGGCCAGTCGTGGTCAACGTCATAGCCCCAGTATTCAAACCGGGTGTGGATGCCCTTCTGGCAGCAGACCGTGTCCAGCCAGCGGGTGGATTCCAACAGCGGCTCCTCCCACGCGCCCTGACCGCAGACGATCAGGCTCTTCTGGCTGTTGTAGATGCCCTTGTAATAGTGGTCGTCGGGCATGTTCTGCAAGTACAGGCAAGGGCAGTTGGCGTACACCAGCTCGTCACAGTAGTCGCCGAAAAACTCCTTGTTGTCGTACAGGCCGGAGATGGCGAAGCAGCTGTCAAACAGGTCGGGACGGCGGTAGTAAAAATTGGCGGCGTGCATGGCGCCCATGGACGCGCCGAAGGTCATAATGCCCTGATCGTGTCCGTTGGCCATACCGGCGATGTGTCGGATGTAAGGCACCAGTTCGTCCACCACGTAGTGATACCACTTTTCGTGATTCTCAATGCGCCAGCGGTTGTCCGCGCCCACGGCTGCCCAGCTTTCATTGTCAATGGTGTCAATGGAGAAGACCATGCACTTGCCGGACTCGATCCATGGCGCCCAGTAGTCCACCATTTTGAAGGACTCAAAATCCCAGAACCGCCCCGCCTGGCAGGGAATAAAGATCACAGGCTTGCCGCAGCTGCCGTAGATTTTGAATTCCATATCCCGGTTCAGCCAGCCGCTCCAATGTTTTTCGTAGCGAATTTCCATTTCTTTCCCCTCTCGCTCTCTCTATTAAAGTCCCAGACACTCCATAAAAATCGGGATCTGTTTTTCCCAGCTGGCCTCCGAATGATTGCCTCCGGGGACAATCCGGAAGGCCAGATTGACCCCCTTGGTCAGCAGCAGATACACCGTGGAGGGGATGGCCGCCTGACTTGCCACATGGTTGGCCATTTCGTTCTCCCCGTAGTCCATGTAGATGGTCGTATCCGGGCGGATACGCGCCCTGGCGATCATTTCCATCACCTTCCCCGGCGCGACCCAAAGGCTGGGGGACAGGCAGGCCGCCCGCTGGAAAACGGAATTGTAGGCCGTCGCGCCGTACAGCGCCATCAGGCCGCCCATGGAGGAGCCCGCGAGAATGGTATTTCGCCGGTCTGGCAGGGTGCGGAAATGCTCATCGATATAGGGCTTCAGCTCGTTTACCATCCAGTTCATGGTGGTGCTGCCCCTGCCCCTGATCTTCCCCAGCTCGGCATTTTCAAAGGTCACAGGGGAATACTCCGACAGTCTGCAATTACCCTGATGGTTGCACTCCACACCCACGATAATGAGCTGCTTTCCGGTGCGCTCCATGTAGTCGTTCATGCCCCAGGACTTGCCGAAGGTCGCGTCCTCGTCAAAGAACACGTTATGCCCGTCGAACATGTACATGACGGGATACCGCCGGTCGGGTTCTTCGTCGTAGCTTTCCGGAAGATAGATGTACGCTCTGCGGGGGGTATCCCCGGACAGCTTGGGGATGGTCACATCCCATTTGATAACCATTTGTCATTTCCTCCAATAATGAAGCCGTCTTTTATTGCATATTGCCTAGTATACTGGATATTTTCCCGCTTGTCAACCGCCTGCCAGGAAAAAGCGACTGCATGTCAAAAACATATGCACGCATCAAGCGGACATCTGCGAATCGCGCCGCCACCATAAAAAATCCTGCCTTTCTTCGGAAAGGCAGGACTTTTACCTCATTACAGGAAATTTGTATTGTCCGTATCCTGGCTGTTGTCGCACCAGTCCGGTTCCGGGGGGATGTAGGCCGGGTTGGGACGCCTGGGGGGCATTCCGCCGTCCTTGTTCCGGTTGAAGAACAGGAAGAACGGCTCCGTCACGCTGAACACGATGCTCAGCACCAGGAACAGCACGCAGTTGCTGGGGTCAAGGGACTTGAAGATATCGTACAGCGCCATGTAATAGACCACCGCGTAGGCAATGGCAACGCCTACCAGGGGCAGACACAGCCCCAGCACGCCCACCAGCGGCCCTATCGCGGCCTGCACCATGGCCTCCTCGTCGATGCCTCCCGCAGCGCCGATCAACGCCTGCGCCACCATTCCGATTCCGCACGCGAACATCACCAGGCTCAGCACTGTGGTAATGATGTTCAGCGTCAGCAGAACCTTCCGCTTGGACTTATTCTCCCCGTTGACCACATAGCGGTACTGATCGGAAAGCGAACCCACGATCCACGCGCTGGCCACGGGAATCCAGGCCAGCCATGGGTGGTTCAGCCCCCGGCGCTTGGCAATGGTGTAAAGCCCCAGGGCGGTTAAAACATAGGTGGCAATGCCGATCAGCGTCGTGGGAGCGCAGCAGAAAATCCCGGACAGGAGTCCGTCCGCCATGGCGTCACTGATATACGAATATGTGTAGGACATATAAAACCCTCCCTTTCTTTCGGTGGGGATATTTTATCATACGGACGCAGTAAAAGCAATCCTTTTATTTACAGGAGTTACTTCATCAGCCTGCACACCAGTTCGGTGTAAGCATAGGGGTCGTCCAGCGGCAGTTCCGCCATGAGCTGTGCCTGATAGCACAGAAGCTTTGCGTAATCCTTGGCCTTTTCGGGATCCTCGGTCATGGCCTTCTGCATGGCCTGCACCACCTCATGCTCCGGGTTCAGCTCCAGAACGCGTCCGACGGGGAAGGCAAACTCAGGATTCGCCCGCTTCATATACTTCTCCATCTCGAAGCTCATGCCCTCGGCAGGGGTCATGCACACAGGATGGCTGCCCAGCTCGGAGGACAGCCTGACCTCCTTGACCTGGTCGCCCAGCGTCTCTTTCACGAAGGTCAGCAGACCCTTCATCTCCTCGGCCTTTTCCTCTGCCTGTTTCTTTTCTTCCTCGGTCTGCAAGCCCAGATCCTCGGTGGAAACGTTGCAGAAGGACTTCTCCATATAGGTCATCAGGGTCTGGGGGACAAACTCGTCCACATCCTCGGTGAACAGCAGCACGTCGTAGCCCTTCTTCGTCAGGGTCTCCACCTGGGGCAGCTTGCTCAGGCGCTCCTTATTTTCGCCGGGAGCATAGTAGATCTTCTCCTGCCCCTCGGCCATGGCGTCCACGTACTCCTTCAGAGAGACCAGCTTGCCCTGCTTGTGGCTGTAGAACAGCAGCAGATCCTGGGTCGCTTCCTTATGCGCGCCGTAGTCGGAGACGGTGCCGTACTTCAGCTGACGGCCAAAGGCGGCGTAGAATTCCTCGTACTTCTCCCGGTCGTTTTCCAGCATGGCTTTCAGCTCGGACTTGATCTTCTTCTCGATGTTCCGGGCAATGATGGTCAGCTGACGGTTGTGCTGGAGCATTTCACGGCTGATGTTCAGGGACAGATCCTGGCTGTCCACCACGCCGCGGACGAAACGGAAATGCTCGGGCAGCAGGTCTTCACAGTTGTCCATGATCAGCACGCCGCTGCTGTACAGCTGCAATCCCCGCTTGTAATCCTTCGTATAGAAATCGTAGGGCGCTTTACCGGGGATATACAGCAGCGCCTTGAAGGAAACATTGCCCTCCACGTTGTAGTGGATGGTGCGCAGGGGCTTATTGTAGTCGAAGAACTTGTCCCGGTAGAAGGTCTCATACTCTTCTTCCGTGACGTCCTTCTTGTCCCGCTGCCAGATGGGCACCATGGAGTTCAGGGTCTCCATCTCGGTGTAGGACTCGTACTTGGGCGCCTTATCCTCCTCACCCTCGGCGTTCTCGTCCTTCGGCTCCTCCACGGGGCGGGACTTGGTGACTTCCATCTTGATGGGGTAGCGGATGTAATCGGAATACTTCCGGATCAGGCTGCGGATTTCGTATTCTTCCAGATACTCGGAGTATTTTTCGTCCTCGGTATCGGCTTTCAGGGTCATGATGACGTCCGTGCCGGGGGTGGCCTTCTCGGTTTCCTCAATGGTATAGCCGTCCGCGCCGTCGGAGACCCACTTCCATGCCTTGTCCTCGCCGTACTTCTTGGAAATGACGGTGATGGAGGAAGCTACCATAAAGGCGGAATAGAAGCCCACGCCGAACTGGCCGATGATGTCGATGTCCTCGTTCTTCTCCATGGCCTGCTTGAAGCCCAGAGAGCCGGACTTGGCGATGGTGCCGAGATTCTCGATCATTTCGTCTTTCGACATGCCGATGCCGTTATCGGAAACGGTCAGGGTGCGGTTTTCGGGGTCGCGGGTGATGGTGATGGCGAATTCATCCCGGTTGATGCCCACCTTGTCGTCGGTCAGCGCCGTATAGGCCAGCTTATCGATGGCGTCGGAGGCGTTGGAGATGATCTCACGAAGGAAAATCTCCTTGTGGGTATAAATGGAGTTGATCATCAGGTCAAGAAGACGCTGGGACTCCGCTTTGAATTGCTGCTTTTCCATAATCAATACACATCCTTATTGGGGGAAGCCCCTGCCGGTTGATTCAGGGCTTCCTTATTTAGCACTCTTTGTGTTTGAGTGCTAATATTATAGCGCACCTGTGGAAAAAAGCAAGGGCTTTCGTAAAAATTTCTCGATTTATTCATAATTGGCGCAATCGTGATTGATTATTTCAAATTATGTGGTATTATTATCCTGTATAGTTATGTGCAGCGGTACGCTGCTATGAGAAAGGTTTAAGGAGTAAGAAATGATTACAGTAAGCAATCTCGGTATGCAGTTTGGCGGTCAGTGGCTGTTCCAGCACGTTGACCTGCAGTTCCTCCCCGGCAACTGCTATGGCATCATCGGCGCCAACGGCGCGGGCAAATCCACGTTCCTGCGCATCCTGACGGGGGAGCTGGACTCCACCAACGGCTCCGTCACCATCGACCCCACCAAGCGGGTCTCCGTCCTGAAGCAGAACCAGAACGCCTATGACGATTACACCGTCATGGACACGGTCATCATGGGCAACGCCCACCTGTACGAAGTCATGAAGGAGAAGGACGCCATCTACGAAAAGCCGGACTTCACCGACGAGGACGGCCTGCGGGCTGCCGACTTAGAAGCCGAATTCGCCGAGCTGGGCGGCTGGGAAGCGGAATCCGACGCCTCCCGCCTGCTGCAGGGTCTGGGCATCGGCACGGAGCTGCACTATGAGCAGATGGCATCCGTGGATCCCCGCCTCAAGGTGAAGATCCTGTTGGCACAGGCACTGTTCGGCAACCCCGACATCGTCATGCTGGACGAGCCCACCAACAACCTGGACATCGAAGCCATCAACTGGCTGGAGGATTTCCTTCTGGACTTCCCCGGCATGGTCATCGCGGTGAGCCATGACCGCCACTTCCTGAACACCGTCTGCACCCACACCGTGGACATCGACTACGGCAAGATCAAGATGTACGTGGGCAACTACGACTTCTGGTACGAGTCCTCCCAGATGGTGCAGGCCATGCTGCGCAACAAGAACAAGCGCAATCAGGAAAAGATCGAAGAATTGCAGCTGTTCATCCAGCGCTTCTCCGCCAACAAGGCCAAGGCCAAGCAGGCCACCGCCCGCCGCAAGCTCCTGGACAAGCTGACCGTGGAGGAAATGCCCTGCTCCACCCGCCGTTATCCCTTCGTGGGCTTCCAGCCCGAGCGGGAGCTGGGCAAGGACGTTCTCACCGTCAAGGACGTATCCGTCACCGTGGACGGCGTGAAGCTGCTGGACAAAGTGTATTTCTCCGTGAACCGGGGGGACAAGATCGCCTTTGTGGGCGAAAACGAGCTGGCGCAGACCGCCCTGTTCAAGATCCTCATGGGCGAGCTGGAGCCGGACGAGGGCAGCGTCAAGTGGGGCGTGTCCACCATCCGCAGCTATCTGCCCAAGGACAATTCCCCCTACTTTGACGGGAATCAGATGGAACTGGTGGACTGGCTGCGTCAGTATTCCGCTAAGAAGGACGATGTGTACCTCCGGGGCTTCCTTGGGCGGATGCTGTTCAGCAACGAGGATGTGTTCAAGCCCGTAAACGTCCTCTCCGGCGGCGAAAAGGTGCGCTGTATGCTCAGCCGGATGATGCTCTCCGGCGCGAATGTGGTACTGCTTGACCAGCCCACCAACCATCTGGACATGGAGTCCATTCAGGCGGTGAACAAGGGTCTGGAAGCCTTCCCCGGCGTGGTGCTGCTGGCCTCCCACGACCACGAGCTGCTGACCTCTACCTGTAACCGGGTCATCGCCTTCCAGCCCGACGGCACCATCATCGACAAGTACGGCACTTACGACGATTACCTCGCCTGGATGGCCGAGCGGAAGCAGCAGGGCTGATTTTACCTCAGAGGTGTGAGTGAACTATGGAAAAAATTCTTGATATCATCACCGAAAAAATGGAGTGCGCCTTTGCCGACGCGGGCTGTGACGCCTCCTACGGCCGGGTGACGGTCTCCAACCGCCCCGACCTGTGCGAATACCAGTGCAATGGCGCTCTGGCCGCTGCCAAACAGTACCACTGTGCCCCCATCCAGATCGCGAAAGCGGTGGCGGAGAAGCTGGACGCCGCCGACTATTCTCTGGTGGAAGCCGTCATGCCGGGCTTCATCAACCTGAAGCTCTCCGGGGCGTTTCTGGAAACCTATCTGGAAGCCATGCGCACCGCCCCCGATTTTGGCGTTGCGAAAACCGGCGCGGGCAAAACCATTGTGGTGGACTACGGCGGCGCCAACGTGGCGAAGCCCCTGCACATCGGCCATCTGCGCCCCGCCATCATCGGCGAAGCCATGAAGCGGCTGTACGCCTTCTTCGGCTACAACACCATCGGCGACGTGCATCTGGGGGACTGGGGTCTGCAAATGGGTCTGATCATCGCGGAGCTGCAAGACCGTCAGCCGAACCTTCCCTATTTTGACCCGGATTTTACGGGAGAATACCCCGCCGAGCCGCCCTTCACCCTGTCGGATTTGGAGGAGCTTTACCCCGCCGCCTCCGCCCGGAAGAAGGTGGACGAGGCCTTTGCCCAGCGCGCCCACACCGCGACCTTTGAATTGCAGCAGGGCCGCCGGGGCTACCGCGCCATCTGGCAGCACATCATGAATGTGTCCGTGCCCGACCTGCGTCGAATCTACGACAGCCTGGACGTCCACTTTGAAAAGTGGCTGGGAGAAAGCGACGCCGACCCCTACATCCCCGCCATGGTCGCGGAGATGAAGGAAAAGGGCTGCGCCGTTCTCTCCGAGGGCGCGTGGGTCATTCCTGTGGCAGAGGAAACGGACAAGAAGGCGGTTCCCCCCTGCATTCTGGTCAAGTCCGACGGCTCCTCCATCTACGCCACCACCGACCTTGCCACCATGGTTCAGCGGATGCAGGACTGGCGCCCCGACAAGATGCTCTACGTCACCGACAAGCGGCAGGCGCTGCACTTTGAGCAGGTGTTCCGGGCCGCCCGGAAGTGCGGCATTGTCCCCGACACCACCGCTCTGGAGCATATCGGCCACGGCACCATGAACGGCAAGGACGGCAAGCCCTTCAAGACCCGGGATGGCGGCGTTCTCCGGCTGGAGACCCTTATCGCCGATATGACGGCCTTCGTCCGTGCCAAGGTCGTGGAAAACCAGATCGTGGATGCCTCCGAAGTGGACGCCACCACCGCGAAAATTGCCCTTGCCGCCCTGAAATACGGCGATCTGAGCAACCAGCCCACCAAGGACTACAACTTTGATCTGGAGCGCTTCGCCGCCTTCGAGGGCAACACCGGCCCCTACATTCTCTATACCATCGTCCGTATCAAGTCCATTCTGGCGAAATACGGCGACTGGTCGAACCTGCCCATCCAGCCCCCGGCGAACCCCTTCGCCAAGGACTTAATGAACGTCATCACCCGCCTGCAGCCCACGCTGGAAACCGCCCTGGCTTCCTCCGCGCCCAACCTGATCTGCGCCTACATCTACGAGCTGGCAGGCGCGGTGAATAAGTTCTACCACGAGACGCCCGTCCTCAAGGAAGCGGACGAAACCCTGAAGGCCGGACACATCGCCCTGCTGGGCTTAGCCAAAAACATTCTGGAAACCTGCATCCAAATCCTGGGCTTCTCCGCCCCGGAGAAAATGTGACATTGCAAAAAAGCTGTCTCTCACCTTCTTCGGAAGTCGTGAGAGACAGCTCCTTTTTAGCGGGCAGGACGCAAAAACCGCTCTGGTCACCCAGAGCGGTTTTAACTGTTTTCATGAGGGATTAGTAGAACTTTCTCTTGTTCTTACGGGCAGCTTCGGACTTCTGCTTCCGCTTCAGGCTGGGGCTGACGTAATGCTCGCGCTTCTTAACCTCAGCGATCACGCCTTCCTTGGCACAGCTGCGCTTAAAACGACGCAGAGCGCTCTCCAGAGACTCGTTCTCCTTGACGCGAATTTCAGACATTGTTTTCCCTCCCTCCGATGGCATCCGGCTCGATCCAGGATGCTTTCAGGGCCATACCGGCTTGATACATTATAATTGTTCTTTCCCGAATTGTCAAGGAATAATTCTAAAAATTCACAAATTATACCGAACTCCAAAGAAAATCTGAAACCATTCGGGAAATCGGATCACTTGACGATCAGGTTGACCAGCTTGTTCTTTACCACAATGGTCTTCACGATCTGGCCGCCCTGCTTCTGCAGGAACTTGGAAATCTTTTCGTCCGCCACGGCATTCGCCACCACTTCCTCGTTGGAAAGGTCGGCGTCCATCAGCACGGTGCCGCGCATCTTGCCGTTGACCTGCACCGCGATGTTCACCTCGGCATCCTTGCACTTTTCCTCGGAATAGGTCGGCCAGCTTTCGTAGGCAATGGTATCATCATGCCCCAGCAGCTGCCAGATTTCCTCGCCCACGTGGGGCGTGATGCAGGAAAGCATCTTGATGAAGCCCTCGGCATAAGCCTTGGGGCAGCTGCCGTTCTTATAGACCTCGTTGACGAACACCATCATCTGGGCAATGGCCGTGTTGAAGCCCAGCGCTTCAAAGTCGGAGGTGACCTTCTTCACCGTCTGGTGATAGATCTTGGTGAGCTTGCCGTCGTCGGTGTCGGTGATGTTCTTTTCCTCGGTGAAGAAGTTCCACACGCGGTTGATGAACTTCTTCGCCCCCACCACGCCGGTGGTGCTCCAGGGCTTGGACACCTCCAGCGGCCCCATGAACATCTCGTACAGCCGCAGGGTATCCGCGCCGTACTCCCGCACCACGTCGCTGGGGTTCACCACGAATTCCGGGAAGCGCTTGCCCATCTTGATGCCGTTTTCGCCCAGGATCATACCCTGATGCACCAGCTTCTTGAACGGCTCCTTCACGGGAGATAAGCCCTGATCGTATAGGAAGCGGTTCCAGATTCTCGAATACATCAGGTGACCCACGGCGTGCTCCGGGCCGCCAACGTACAGGTCAACGGGCATCCAGTGCTTCGCAAGCTCGGGGTCGCAGAACACCTTGTCGTTCTTGGGGTCGATATAGCGGAAATAATACCAGGAGGAACCGGCGCTGCCGGGCATGGTAGAGGTCTCCCGAACGCCGTGAACGCCATTACGGTCATATTTCTTCCACTCAGTGGCGTTTTCCAGCGGTGCCTGACCGTTGCGTCCCTTGTAATCCTCCAGCTCCGGCAAAATCACCGGCAATTCTTCATCCGGCACGAAGTAGATTTTTCCGTCTTCCGTGTACACGCAGGGAACCGGCTCGCCCCAGTATCTCTGACGGGCGAAGATCCACTCCCGGAAATGGTAGTTGACCTTTCTTCTGGCCACGCCGGCCTTTTCCAGCTTGCAGGTGATGGCCTCCTTGGCCTCCTCCACCGTCAGGCCGGTGAACTCTTCGGAGTTGATGAGCTTGCAGCCCTTGCCCAGATAATCCTGCTTTTCAAAAGCGTGCTCGGACACGTCCGCGCCGTCGATGACCTGGATCATGGGGATGTTATGCACCTGTGCATACTCAAAGTCACGCTGGTCGTGGCTGGGGACGGCCATGACCGCGCCGGTGCCGTAGCTCGCCAGGACAAAGTCGCCGATGAACACTGGCACCTGCTTGCCGTTGACAGGGTTGATGGCATAGACGCCCTCCAGGCGGCAGCCGGACTTGGTCTTGTTCAGCTCGGTACGATCCATGTCGCTCTTCTTCACGGACTCGTCGATGTACGATTGAACCGCTTCCTTGTTCTGCACCCGATCCATCAGGCTCTGCACAATCTTGCCGTCGGGGGCGAGCACCATGAAGGTAATGCCGTAAATCGTCTCAATGCAGGTGGTGTAGATGGAGAACTCGCCGCCGCCCACCAGTTGGAAGTCCACCTCCACGCCGGTGGATTTGCCGATCCAGTTGCGCTGGATTTCCTTGGTGGATTCCGGCCAGTCGATCTCGTTGAGACCTTCCAGCAGCTTCTCCGCAAAAGCGGGCTGGTCGATGACCCACTGCATCATGTTCTTCTTGACCACGGGATAGCCGCCCCGCTCGGACTTGCCGTCGATGACCTCATCGTTGCTGAGCACGGTGCCCAGCTCCTCGCACCAGTTCACGGGCATCTCAATGCGCTTGGCATAGCCCGCCTCGTAGAGCTTCTTGAAAATCCACTGCGTCCACTTGTAGAAGGACGGGTCGGACGTGGCGATCATCTTCGACCAGTCGTAATCGAAGCCAAGCTCCTTCAGCTGAGCGGAGAAGGTCTCGATGTTCTTCTGGGTAAAGCCGTTGGGATGATGGCCGGTATTTACGGCGTACTGCTCTGCCGGCAGGCCGAAGGAGTCATAGCCCATGGGGTGCAGCACATTGTAGCCCTGCATCCGCTTCATGCGGGAGACGATATCCGTCGCCGTGTAGCCCTCGGGATGACCCGCGTGCAGGCCGACGCCGGATGGGTACGGGAACATATCCAGCACATAGTATTTGGGCTTGGAGAAATCCCACACGTCGGTGTAGAAGGTATTATGCTCCTGCCAGTACTTGTGCCACTTTTCCTCAATTTTCGCGTAATCGTAATTCATGCCGAACACACCTCTCAAACCGGCCGCATTTCAGGCAGCCGGATATATACTAATTCTCTTCGATAACGATATCCCGGATATCCACAAGTTCCGCGTCCGCCCACAGGCGTTCCAGATCGTAGAACTTCCGGGCTTCCTCAGTAAAAACGTGGACGACAATGCTGCCGTAATCCAGCAGCTCCCAGGAATTGCCCCGGTGGCCTTCCCGGCTGAGCATCTGCTCCCCCAGCTGCTCCAGCGTGTACTCGGCATAGTCGCAGAGTGTCTTGACGTGGGTGCTGGAGGTGCCGGTGCAGATCAGGAAATAATCCGCCAGCGAGCTGACCCGGTCAATTTTCAGCAGCTTGATGTTCTGTCCTTTTTTGGCGTCCAGCGCCTTGGTAACCTCGTAAGCAATTTCTTTTGGGGTTAACATAACATTTTCCTTTCTACATGGCTTGTGTTTCCTGACGGTTGAGCCACGCCAGCGCGTCCCGGGACTCCGGCGAAACCTCGTTCCCCTGCTCCTTCAGATGTTCCAGCGTCATTTCCAGCCCCAGCTTCAGCGCCGCGGTCAGGTCGGAAAACGCCAGTTCCCGAAGCTGTTCCACGCCAGGAAAGCTTCGGTTCGGCTCCATATAGTCTGCCACATAAATGATGGTTTCCAGCAGATTCATGTCCGCTTTTCCCGTGGTGTGGCTGCGGATGGCGGAGACCACCGCTTCATTTTCCCCGAAAATCCGCTCCGCCACCATGGAACCGGTGAGGGCGTGAAGGGTTCTGGGGTATTTTCTGGAAAATTCGCCTAATATTTTACCATATTCGGCACAGACTGTCAACTGCAGCGGCCCGTCCAGCGCCTTGGTAATATCGTGGAGAATGCCCGCCCGGGCAGCGTCGGTCACGTCCGCGCCCCAGCGTTTGGCCAGCGCCACCGCCGTATCCCGGCAGCCCAAAACATGCGCCACCCGGTTGGGGTTCAGCAGCCGAACGACCACCTGCTCCAGCTCCGCCATGGGGAGGTTTTTCCATTGGGCATTTACCTCATACAGCCCATGTTCCCGAATGTACGCCGCCACGCCGGTGGACAGAAACGGCCCCGCGCAATGGAACGCCAGCATCCGCCGCAGCTGGGTGGAGGAAATATCGACGATGTCGTTTTCCACCAGTCGAATTTTTGCCCCGCGCTGTTCCAGCTTCGCCTTATTCTCGGCAACGGCGGTCTTCTCGCCCTTGCTGCCCCGGTAGAAAACGCCCAGCTCTGCATTTTTCAGGATGTCGTCAGGCTGCTTCCACTGATCGAAGCACAGGAACATATCGCTGCCCATGAGCAGAATCAGCTCCGCGTCAGGACAGCGCTCCTTCAGCTCCGATACGGTCTGGAAGGTGTAGCTGACGCCGCCCCGGTTCAGCTCGATGTCCGAAACCTCGGCCTTCGGGCAGTCCGCCGCGGCAATGCGCAGCATTTCAAGGCGCTGCCTTGGGGTGGGCGAATCCTCGGGGAGCGCCTTGTGGGGCGCAATACTCGTGGGGACGATCACGAGCTTGTCGAGGTTCAGCGCCGCGACCGCCTGCTTCGCCGCCTGAATATGGCCGACGTGGGGGGGATTAAAGGTTCCGCCGTAAATGCCGATTCGTTCCATTTTCACCGCTCCTGTACCTGTTTATCCCGCAAAATGTGGAAGGAAAATTCCGCTGTTGCTGTTCTTTTGTGGCACCGTTCGGGTTATTTCTGCTTTCTTTGCTGCCGTTCCCTGCCTTGCTCAATGGACTTTTCGATGGCCTGTTCCCGGAAATACTGGTTGCGCTGCTCCCGCGCCTGACGGGCTGCCTGACGGCGGGCGCGGACGCCCTTGCCCACCGGGTCCGCCTTGGACTTGGGTGTTTCTTTATGTTTGGCGCGGCCGGTCTGGTTGCGCTCGGCCTGACATTTTTCGCTGAACCGCCAGATGACGAACTTGGAACCGACGCAGGAAATGCCGTCGGCGCCGGTGGCCTCACAGATGGCGTCGGACACCTCTCTTGCGCTCATCAGGGCGGTTTCCAGCACCTTGCCCTTCACCAGCTCCCGTGCGGTGAGGAGCTTGTCCGCTTCCGCGACCACCGCCTCCGTCACGCCGTCCTTGCCCACCATCAGAGTGGTTTCCAGACTGTTCGCCTGCGCCCGGAACTCGGCGCGCTGTTTACTTGTCAGCATAGCCTTCCTCCTTGAGTTTGTCGTAAAATGCCCGCAAAGCAACCGCCCGGTGGGACACCTGATTCTTTTCCTCAGGCGTCACCTCCGCCAGTGTCTTGCCGAAGGGCGGATAGTAGAAAATGGGGTCATAGCCGAAGCCGCCCGTCCCGGCGGGGGCGCGCAGCAGCTCGCCATGCACCTCGCCCCGGGCCTGAATCACCTTACCCTCGGGGGTGACCATGGTGATGACGCAGACAAACTGCGCCTGACGCTGGCCGTCGGGGACATTTTCCGTATTTTTCAGCAGCAGCTGCAACCTGCCCCAGTCGTCCAGGGTGTCGTCGAAGCCGTACCGGGCGGAGTAAATGCCGGGTTCCCCGTTCAGGGCGTCCACGGCAATGCCGGAGTCGTCCGCCAGCGCCGGAAGCCCGGTGGCCTGCATCACGGCATTGGCCTTCAGAAAGGAATTTTCCTCAAAGGTTGTCCCCGTTTCCTCCACGTCAATGTCCACGCCCAGGTCGGACTCCATCACCAGCTCCATGTCGAATTTCTCGGTGATTTTCCGGATTTCTTCCCATTTATGTTTATTTTTGCTTGCCAAAACTACTTTCATGGTGTTTCCTCAGATCAATGCTTCCACGAATTCCTTCGCGCTGAAGGGCATCAGGTCGTCCGCCTGCTCGCCCACGCCCACAAACTTCACGGGGATTTGCAGTGCGTCCGCCACGGCGATGACAATGCCGCCCTTGGCGGTGCCGTCCAGCTTGGTCAGGGCAATGGCCGTGACCCCCGCGATCTCCTTGAACTGCTTGGCCTGAATCAGGCCGTTCTGGCCGGTGGTACCGTCCAGAACCAGCAGAACCTCCTTGGCGGCGTCGGGCAGCTCCCGCGCCACAATGCGGCTGATCTTGTTCAGCTCGTTCATCAGGTTCGTCTTGTTGTGCAGCCGTCCGGCGGTGTCGATGAGGATGACGTCCACGTCCCTGGCCTTGGCGGACTGAATGCCGTCAAACACCACGGAGGCCGGGTCTGCCCCCTCATGCTGGCGGACGATGGATGCGCCGCTTCTGCCCGCCCATATCTCCAGCTGGTCGGCGGCAGCCGCCCGGAAGGTATCTCCCGCCACCAGCATGACCTTCTTTCCCTGAGAGGTCAATTGCTTCGCGATCTTGCCGATGGTGGTGGTCTTGCCCACGCCGTTGACGCCGATGACCAGAATCACACTGGGATGGGTGGACAGATTCAGCTCCGTGTCCCCCACGGAAAGCATGTCCACCAGAATTTCCTTTAGTGCTTCCCGCGCTTCCTCCGTGGTTTTCAGGTGCTGCTCCCGGACAGCCTTGCGCAGCCGCTCCACAGCCTTGACGGAGGTATCCACGCCCAGATCGGCCAGAATCAGGCTCTCCTCCAGTTCGTCGTAAAATTCGTCGTCAATTTCGGAAAAACCGGAGAACACGCTGCCCAGCGTGCCGCTGAGCGCCTCCCGGGTCTTGGTCAGTCCGGCCTTGATCTTGTCAAAAAAGCCCATAAAAATCTCCTTTTTATTCCACGATTCCCAAATATTCTTCCATCTGGTTTAAGTCCAGCCGCAGCAGCTTGCTCACGCCCTGCTCCTGCATGGTCACGCCATAAAGCACGTCGGAGGCTTCCATGGTACCCCGGCGGTGGGTAATGACAATAAACTGGGTCTTCTTCGCCAGATTGTGAAGATAGCTGGCAAACCGCTCTACGTTCCGGTCGTCCAGTGCCGCGTCGATCTCGTCCAGCAGACAGAAGGGCGTCGGCCGCACCTTCAGAATGGCGAAGTACAGCGCCGTAGCCACGAAGGCTTTCTCGCCGCCGGAGAGCAGCGTGATGGTCTTGACCTGCTTTCCGGGAGGCTGGACGCGGATCTCAATGCCGCAGGTCAGGGGATTTTCCGGGTCTTCCAGAACCAGCTGTCCCTTGCCGCCGCCAAACATTTCTTCAAAAGTCTGCCCAAAATAGTGGTCGATTTTCCCGAATTCCGAAACAAAAATGGTGGTCATCTCTTTGGTGATGTCCCGGATGACGCTTTCCAGCTCCCGCTTGGAGGTCAGCACGTCGTCCCGCTGCCCGGCGAGATAGGTGTAGCGCTCGTTGACCCGGGCGTATTCCTCGATGGCGCCCAGATTGGGCGTACCCAGCGCGGCAATTTTCCGTTTCAGCTCTGCCGCACGACGGTTTCCGGCGGTGACGTTTTCGATCTCTCCCCGATGCTCCGGGGCGGTGCCGGGGGTCAGGCCGTAGGAATCCCACAGCTTGTCCACGATCTGCTTTTCCTCCATGGAGGAAGTGACCTTCTTCTGTTCCAGCAGTGCGCAGGCGCGCTCCATGTTGAGGATGTCCTTGTTCTTTTCCTGTGCGTCCCGCTCGGCGCGGGTCTTGGAGGCTTCCGCTTCCGCCCGGTCTTCCAGCGTCTTTTGCATCAGGGCGTTCATCCGGTCGGACTCCCCGTCGTTTTCCTCCTGCTTGATTTTCAGCTGGGCGATCTCTCCTTCCAGACGGACGATGTCCTCCCGGATGGCGTCCGCCAGCGCTTCCTTCTTCTCCCGGTCGCCCTCCATGGCTGCCCGGAGATTCTGCAAGTCCGCAATGTGGGTCAGCGCCGTATCCCGCTCGGCTTCCAGCGCCGCTTCCGCGGTTTTCAGCTCCGTCATCTGTCCGGTGATGGCGGCGTTCGCTTCCGCCGCTTCCGTCTGGCTGCCCTCCAGCTGCGCCAGCGTCTGCCGGATCTCGGCAAGCTGCTGGGTGTACACCTGAATTTTCGCCTGCTGGGCGGCATAGCGCTCCCGGTCGCAGGTTGCCCGCGCGTTTAACGCGTCCCGCTCCCGCCGGGCGGAGGTCTCCGCCTCCACGATGGCGTTCAGCAATATCTCAAACTGCTTCTCCTGCCCTTGCAGGCGCAGCACCTGATCCTCCGCCCCGCGAAGCTGATCCTGCGCCGCCTTCATCTGGAATTCCACCTGATCGCACTGCCGCTGGGCTTCCTGCAGATCCGCCTGGGCAACCAGCAGCTCCTGTTCCAGCTTCTTTTCCTGAACCGTCAGCTTTTCCAGCTCGTTGGCGCGGGACAGAATGCCCGCTTCCTTATTCACGGAGCCGCCGGTCATGGAGCCGCCGGGGTTCATGACCTGACCGTCCAATGTGACGATCTTGAACCGCCCCCGGTACTTCTGGGACATGGCGATGGCCGCGTCCATATCGGACACGATGACCGTCCTGCCCAGCAGATTTTCCACAATGCCCCGGTACTTTTCATCACTCGCAGTCAGTTCAGACGCAATGCCCACAAACCCCCGGCAATTTTCCAGCCCGGTCTCCTGTAAGCTCCTGCCCTGAATGTTGGACATGGGCAGGAAGGTCGCCCGACCGCCGCCGGTGCGTTTCAGGTAGCCGATGGCCGCCTTGCCGTCCTGCTCCGTCCCAACCACGATCTGCTGCATGGCCGCGCCCAGCGCGATCTCAATGGCAACCGTGTAGCTGTCCTCGGTGCGGATCAGACGGGAAACGGGGCCGTGAATGTTACGCAGTGCGCCCCGCTGGGCTTCCTGCATCACCATGCGGACGGCCTTGTTATAGCTTTCAAAATCCCGCTCCATTGCCCGGAACACTCTGGCCTTGGCCGTCACGGAATCCCGCCGGGAGGTCATATCCCGGATTTTTTCCTGCAATTCGTCCCGGCGTTTGACCCGGGTATTCTGCCGGAGGGTGTAGCCCGCGATGGTGTTGTTGGCCGCGGTCACTTCCTCCTGCGCTTTTTTCAGTTCCCTGCGGCAGCCATCCAGATTGGTCTGGGCTTCCTGCTGTCTGGCCGCACCGGCGGACAGGTCGGTATTCAGCTGCTCCAACCGCTCCCTGGTCTGCGCCATGCTTTCTTCCAGACCCCGCACGTCTGCCTGACGTCCCGCGACATCCGCCGCCAGAGAGGATTCCTTCCCCCGCAGCTCCAGAAACTGCTTGGTCAGTCCCTGGGCATTGGCCGTCATGGCAGTGAGCTTGTGCCGCAATTCGTCCAGCTCCCGGCGCTTTTCTGTGAGTGCCGCTTCGATTTCTTCAATTCTGGCCTTCGTCTGGTCGATCTGGGACACGATGCCGCCGGAGCGGTCTTCCTGCCCTTTCAGTTCTTCTTCAATGCGGGAAATGTTGGCGTTGTTGTTCTCCACATTGCCCCGCAGCACGGCCATCTGTCCGTCCAGCTGCTGATGCGTGGCGGAGAGCATATTCACTTTCAGGCGAACGGTTTCCAGTTCGCCGTCCCGGGTGCGCAGGGCTTCGCCCAGCTGGTCTGCCTGACGGTACAGGGCGTCCAGATCGTCATGCGCCTGCTGCAGAACGAAGGACGCGGACGCATAGTCCTCCTCCGCCTTCTTGGCGGCGGCGGAAAGCCTGTCCAGCGTGTCCAGCCACACGGCCACTTCCACGCCCTTCAGCTCGTCCTTCAGTTCCAGATATTTTTTTGCCTTTTCCGACTGCTGCTTCAGCGGCTCCAGCTGCAATTCCAGCTCGGAGACCTTGTCGCCGATGCGCAGCAGATTGTCCTCGGTTGCGGCCAGCTTCCGCTCCGTCTCCTCCTTGCGGTGGCGGTATTTGGAGATGCCCGCGGCTTCCTCGAAGATCTCCCGGCGGTCGCCGCTTTTCAGAGAGAGGATTTCGTCGATCCTGCCCTGACCGATATTGCTGTAGCCCTCCCGCCCAAGGCCGGTGTCCATGAACATCTCGTTGATGTCCCGCAGGCGGGCGGACTGCTTGTTGATGTAATATTCGCTGTCGCCGGAGCGGTAGTAGCGCCGGGTGACCATTACCTCGTCGGCGTCGTAAGCCAGCGCCCGGTCGGAGTTGTCCAGCGTCAGGGTCGCCTCGGCAAAGCCTACGGCGGTACGCTTCTGGGTGCCGCCGAAGATCACGTCTTCCATTTTGGCGCCCCGGAGAGTTTTGGAGCTTTGTTCGCCCATGACCCACAGAATGGCGTCGGAAATATTTGATTTTCCGGAGCCGTTGGGGCCGACGATGGCAGTAATGTCGTCGCCGAACCGGATCAGCGTCTTGTCCGGGAAGGACTTAAAGCCTTGCAGTTCCAATGATTTCAGATACACAGCATAACCTCATGTAAAGAAAAGTAAAAAATAGCAATTCAGTTTATTATATCTGACAAAGAGCGCAAATGCAAGAGTTTCTTTCGCTTCCCGGCGGTAATTCCCTGTTTTCCGTCTCAATAAGCAATGCCGGAGAGCAATTCTCAGTCTGCTCCCCGGCATTATTGAAAAGTCATGTTATTCGTTTTCCAAGCCGGTTTTCACGCAAAATAATCATCCGCATTGACCTGTTTCCGATTTTTCTTTCCCTTTTCCAGCAGTTTTTCCGTGCTGGTAACATACATGAGAAACACCGCTTTCAGAAGATACCTCGGCGGGAACGTATTTCCCCTTTGCAGGAAATAGCGTCTTGCGTAATGTTTCAGCAGACGGATGCTCTCCTCCGTGTTGTCCGGGTAGTCCGCCAGATAGGAAAGGGCGTCCACAAAGCTGATGTCAAACTCCCGCCGCAGTTCCGGGAAGCGTTCCAGCACCTTTTCCCGGCGCTTCGCCATGAAATCGATCCGGTCTACGGCGATCTGCGCTCTGGCCGCCGGGGACTGCATCACACTGGACGCGCGCTGTCGGTAGTTATACACAACGCGCGGGTCGCAGACGACATTTGCGGCGTTCATGACGCCCTGATAGGTGAAGTATTCGTCGTCGATCTTGTGTCCCTCTTCAAAGAAAATTCCGTCGAAAAGCGCCCGTTTATACAGCTTGTTCCACAGAAGCCCGCAGGTCCAGTCCGTGGCGAAACGCGCCAGAAAGGCTTTCCCCTCCATCACGCACCGGCTTTCGTCGGCGAGCCACTGCTCCGTGCGGGTGCGGAACCGGTTCTGAAACGCGCACCGGACGATATCCGCGCCGTTTTCTTTCAGAAGCGACATCATATAGGCGTATGCCCCCGGCTCCAGAAAATCGTCGCTGTCCGCAAAGCTCAGGTATTCCCCCGTGGCCGCCCGCAGTCCCGCGTTTTTCGCCGCCGCCGCGCCGCCGTTTTTCTGGTGAATGACCCGAATGCGGCTGTCCCGCCGGGCGTAGGCGTCGCAGATGGCACCGGAATCGTCGGCGGAGCCGTCGTCAATGAGGATGACCTCCAGCTTGTCGTAATCCTGAGACAGAATGCTGTCCAGACACTCCGGCAGATAGGCCGCCACGTTATACACCGGCACAATGACTGAAATCACGTCCTTCATCCCTGACGCTCCCCTCTCCTGCCCAGCTTGCCGTACAGCCACCAGAACGGCTTCATAGGATAGGCTTCCTCATACACCCAGGAAAACTCCCGGCAGAGCGGGAACAGATCAAATTCCTTCCCCTGCCTCAGTCCGTCCCGGAGCTTTTTCCGCAGGGTTTTCAGGAGCCGCCCCCTGCCCGGATTGTCCCATTGCTTTGCAAAGCCGATCTGTTCGTATGTACTGTAAATATACTGTCTGACCGCCTTTTTCAGCAGTCTCTGGTTGCCATTTTCCCGGGCGAAAGCGATCTGGTTTTCCGTCGCTTCCAGAATGTGCAGCTTTCTCGGCGTCCATTTGGACAGCATAATGCCCACGGGATTCTGATAGTAGGCGTACAAAGGCTCCCGCGTCACAGCCAGATTTCCCGCGCGGTACACAGCGAGATAGGTGGTAAACTCGTCCTCGTGCAGCTTTCCTACGGGATAGCGCAGGGTGTCAAACAGGCTCTTATGGTACAGTTTCGCGCAGGAAATTGCCGGGACATCCTTCCCGGCCTCGTCGGGGCAATAGTAGTCGTCCGCCGACAAAACGCGGTATTCCGGCGCACCCATTTCCGGGAAACCCCCGCCCCCGGTGCGGAAATAGCCGCAGGCGCTGAGCAGGCACCCCGTCTTCTGAACCATCGTGTACAGCCGCAGCAGGAAATCCGGATGCACCCAGTCGTCGCTGTCCACGAAGGCCAGCCACTGGCTGCCGCTGTTGGCCTGCGCCCAGTCAATGCCCGTATTGCGGGCGGCGGAAAGGCCGCCGTTTTTCTGGTGAATGACGTGAACTCGGCCATCCTTCCGGGCGTATTCCTCGCAGATATCGCCGCAGCTGTCCGGGCTGCCGTCGTCCACCAGCACAAGGTCAAAATCCGCAAACGTCTGGGCAAGGATGCTGTCCACGCACCGGTGCAGGAACGCCTCCACCTTGTAGATCGGGACAATTACGCTGATTGCGGCCATAGACTTCTCCCCTTTGTATCGTTCAGCGCTTCAAAAAAAGCGCTTTCAGTCTGTTATAGGTCTTCTCTCCCAGCAGCTTCGTGAAGAACGCATACCGGGCGGCGGAGACCTTTTCGTAGTGCAGCCGCGCCCGCTCCGCTTCCAGCAATCTTCGCTCCTCCTCCGTCTTCCAGCTGCTGGCAAACCAGTGAATGGCAACGGTTTTCCTCGTTCTGTGCAGCTGCTCCGTGTCAAAATCCACCGGGCAGAACACGTCCTTGGGGTAGACCGCGAAGCCGTCCACCACCTGAAATTTTCCATTCGGCACCAGCCCATGCGCCTGACACAGGGACGTCAGGACGGAGACATTGGTGGTCACGTCGTGGGTACCGTCGGGTTTGACAAAGCTCGCGCTGTCGTAATGCTGCAAAAACTCCTGAAACAGCGGAAAGCCCGGGCAGCAGGCAAGCAGCCCCGTCTGCACGCTGGCGTCCGTTTCAAATCCGGCGAAGGCATCGTGGGCGAGGAAGGGCGTCAGGGGCTTCACCAGCTCCACGTCCGTGTCCATATAAATGCCGCCCATTTCCGTCATGGCCTTCAGGCGGACATAGTCCGTGACAAACGCCCAGCGCCTGGCCGCGTAAGCCTGACGCACGTACTCCGGCGCGGCGGAAACGTCAAAATTCTCCTCGTTCCACTCGATGATCCGGTAGTCCGGGCAGAATTTCTTCCAGCTTCTGATGCACTTTTCCGCCAGCTTCGGCTTGGGATTTCCGCCAAACCAGCAGTAATGAATGATTTTTGGAACACTCATTCATGTTCTCCTTTCCGCAGATGCTTCCCGATTTTTCGCGTCAGGCCGGACACGCCGTCTTCCCGCAGTGTCCGCGCCGCCCCTTCCAGCGGCCAGTAAAGCCGCACAAGTTTGGGGTGCATAGCGCTGAACATGGTCTCAAACTGCGCTTTCGTGTACGGGATTTCCCGTCCGAGCCGCCGGGCGGCTTTTTCGATATTCCGGGCAGCTTTGGGGTCGTTCAGCTCATGCTTGACCCGATGATAGTCCCCCGCCGCTTCTTCGGCGTACAATGTGCCGAAACGCTCCCGGAGGGTCAGGTATCCCACCGAGGAATAAAAGCGGATGATCCGCTCCAGCGCCCACAGATAGTCCAGCTTCTTCATGGAGAATTGGCTCTGGGTGGTGCTGTCGGGGTTGGTGCGGTAAAAATACAGGCTGTGGGGGATGCTCGCAATGGTCTTCGCCCCGTAAATCCAGTGGCACACGGCCTCGTTGTCCTCATACACCCGCCCGGGGCAGAACAGATAGGACTGAACCAGTTCCCGACGAACCAGCTTGGCACATGCCACCCATCCGGGGTAATTCCCCGCGTCAAACAGTGCCACCAGCGGCGCTTCCTCCATGGAAAGCCGTTCCCAGCTGACCTCCACCGGTGCGGAAAAGTCCTCCGGGATTTCCGGCGCTTCCAGCATCCGGCACATGCTCATGCCCGCGCCGCTCTCGGCGGCGGTCTGCCGCAGACGCTCCAGCATCTGCGGATGCACGGCGTCGTCGCTGTCCACGAAGCAGACCCATTCTCCTTTGGCAGCGGCAAGGGCGTGATTTCTCGCGGCGGCCTGTCCCTGATTTTTCTGATGGATGACCCGCACCCGGCTGTCCCGCGCCGCGTAATCGTCGCAGATGGCGCCGCAGTTGTCCGGACTGCCGTCGTCCACCAGAATCAGCTCAAAATCGGAAACCGTCTGGGAAAGGATGCTGTCAACGCAGGCATGAAGATAGGCTTCCGCCTTGTAAACCGGCACGATCACGCTGATTTCAGGCATCTTTCTTCCTCTCCAATCGCGCCCGCGTTTCCAGATACAGCCGGTAGGCTCTGGCTCGCAGAGGGAAAAAGCGGTACAAAAAATCAAAATCCGGCCAAAAATCAATGCAGCCGTGCTTCCATGCAAGGGGTATCAGCCTGCGGATTTTCTTTTCGATCTGTCCTATCTCCGCCGTCAGCTCCGCCGCGTTGTCCGCCTGCTCGGCGGTGTGCAGATTCGCCAAGGCGTTATCCAGATATCCCCGTATCCGAAATTTGACCAGTTCCTCGTCTCCCATGGCGGTAAAAAATGCCAGCTGCTGGTCATACGCCTCCCACGCGTGGAACCGCTTCGGCGACCACGCACTGCGGATGATTCCCTTAGGATTGATAAAATAGGCGTACAGCGGCGCGGGAACCACCGCAATGGCCTCTTGTGCAAACAGGAGACGGTAAGTCACGAATTCGTCCTCGTGGATTTTCCCCACGGGATAGCGGATGTCCCGGAAGCAGCTCCTGCTGTAGAGCTTCCCCCATGCAACGGTGGCGTTGACAAAATGCGCCATGTAAAACTGCTTCGGCGTGCAGCGGTGGGGGCGCATATCCTCCGGCAAAACCGCCGGGTCTGCCCCTTCCGTCTCCTGATAACCGCAGACGCTGATTTTCAGATCAAACGCCGTGGCGGCGTCCAGCAGCCGAGCCAGCAGCTCCGGGTGTACCCAGTCGTCGCTGTCGGCAAAAATCAGCCACTGGCTGTCGCTGTTGGCTTCCACCCAATCAATGCCTGCGTTCCGGGCATCGGACAGGCCGCCGTTTTCCTTGTGGATGACACGGACGCGGCTGTCCTGCCGGGCATATCCGTCGCAGATTTCCCCGCAGCGGTCGGGACTGCCGTCGTCCACCAGAATCAGCTCAAAATCCTGATAAGTTTGCCTTAGAATGCTGTCCACGCACCGGTTCAGGTAAGGCTCGACCTTGTACACCGGCACGATCACGCTAATTGTGGGCATCTTTTCTCACGACCTCCGCTAATTTATCAAACCACGGGCGCAGGGGCGCATTGTCATACCGGCAGTTTTCCATCGCCAGCAGCTCCGGCAAATACCGTTCAACCTCCTCAAGGGATTTTGCGTAGCGGACATAGGGCAGGTAAGAGATCCATTCGTAGGTTCCCAGAACCTTGTGGTTGCTGCTGCTCATGGCGATGCAGGGCGTACCGGCAAGGGCGCAGAACACCATGCCGTGGAGCCGGTCCGTAATAACCAGACGCGCCGACGCAAGTTCCTCCATTTTTTCCCGGACCTGCATTTCCCGGCTCTGCTTCGTGACCTTCTGGCCGGAATACATATCCGTATAGCCGAAGGCAATGCCCTTCGAGCGCAGCATTTCCTCCAGATTCTCCCGTTCCTCCGCGGGCAGGGAACGCTCCTTGTCACTGCGCAGACACAGGAGGACGCCCTCCCGCCGTTGAGGTTTCGCGCCAAAGGTGTCCATAGAGGCCGAAAGCACGATGTCCGGGGTCAGGAGAACCCGCGTGTTGGGGTACAGCGACGTCATGATGTCGTAGGACTGCTTTTCCCGCGCCACCATGGTCAGCTTCTTCCGTCCGTCATAGACCTCCGCGGAGGCTTTTCCCTCTGCTTCTCCGTCTTCGCCGGGAAGGTAGCAAATTGTCTGTGGGAAAATGACATTCCGGTTTCTGGCAAAAGCGGAGACCTGACGGCGGTGGAGATTTTCCTCGTTCCGCCACTGATTTCCCAGATGCCCGCCGCCGAGCTGGGCAATGAAGCCGTTCTTCGGCACCCATTTCCGGATCCGCTCCCAGTCCCGGGCATAGTCCTCGTCGGTCAGCTCAATGATCCGCTCTTCCTCCCAGCCGCAGGATCTGAGAAACGCCTTCTGCGCCAGAACGATCGCACTGTCCCCCAGATTTTCATGGGACGGCGTTCCGATCAGATAGACCTTTTGCCCCAGAGGGAATACGATCTCCCGCCACTTTCTCAGGCGGCGCTTCCGTTCCAGATGGTGCTCCCACTGCCTGTAATACCACCAGTAGACCGGGCGCAGGAATCGTTTCAGGGAATCCGCAATGCGCATTGTTGTCATCTCTCCCGTCTGTCCAGACGCAGAATTTTGAAAACCGCCCGCTTTCCCCGGCGCAGAAAGCGGTGAAGCCAGGAATCAGGATACCACTTTTTCAGCTCCTTCACCGTGAGCCGGGAGCGGTAATAGCGGAGCTTGCCCGCGAAAACGCTGTTGCTGTCCGCCAGCTTCCCGCTGAGGAATGCTTCCATCTCCGGCGTGTACCATTTGGCCTCCGGCCGGTTTCTCAGCTGGGCGTATGTCGGGGTTTTCAGGCTGGGGATCACCCCCAGGCTCATGAAGTGGCTGGAATTGATGCAGTAGGGACTGCCGCAGTGCTTTCCCACCGCTTCAAAGGGAATGGGCGCGTCCACATCCTCGAAAATGTTCACGCCGTCGTAATCGGCATAGCATTTGGTCAGCACGCCGGTCTGTAAATTCAGCGTTCCCGACCAGTCTCCGGCAAAGCAGAATTCCTTCCGCTTCACGCAGAAATTTTTCGTGGTGAAATCAAACAGCGGCGAGTGGAATTTTTCGCCGTTGGCAAGGTATTCCTCCCGCGTTCCCTTGGTGAAGATGCCGAAGGGCTTGCGCTGCTCGTCTCTCGTCAGCGCGACCTGAGGGTATGCCCCCACCTTTTCCATGGACAGCCGCTGAATTTCCTCGATGTAAGGAACATACTCATCGCACAGGTTCAGCTGCAGCAGAATGGACGCCCCGGCGTCGCGCATTTTCCGGATGTTGTCGAAAAACGCCTCTACCCAGCCCTTGCGCAGCAGCTCCGTGTAATGCATGGAAAAAGAAAGGTGCAGATGGCCGATATTCTCCCCGCAGGCTTCGATCAGCTCGTCAAAGCGGCGGCTCAGCGTCCCGTTGGTGGTGATATTGACAAAATGCCCCTCTTTCACCAGCTCTCCCACGATGGGAACGACCTCTTTCTGCGCCAGCGTTTCTCCCGCGCCGCAGATGCTGATGAAGCAGATACCCCCCACCCGCTCCGGGCGCAGCGCCCGGGCGATGTGCTCCGGGGAATAGGGCATGTCCGCCAGCGTCATTTTCCGTCTGTCTTCCTGAATGATGTAGCAGTAGGGACATTCCAGATTGCACACCGACACCGGCACCAAACACTCAAAGAACCGCTTGATCTTAGCCATTCTTCTCCTCCACGACCTGAACGTCGTCAAAGTGGATGCTTCCCCAGCCGTTGGTGTTCCACTTCATATTGTACAGCGGCTCGTCCTCCTCTACGGTAAAGGCGAAGGCGCGCACCACGATATCGTGGCGGGTCTGGGTCGTACCATCGTAGGAAATGGTGATGAGGTCGGCAACATACTCCCCGGGGGCAAGGTTTTTCCCGTCAAATTCCAGCTTCACGGTGCTTTCTCCCGGCCGCAGGGTAAATGTCTGGGAATAGGCCGTGCCGACGGCTGCGCCCCCGGCGCTGCATATCACAAAGCGGAGCATCACGTCGGGGATTTCGCGCTTACTGTCATAATCCAGCGAAAAGCGCAGCTTTTTCTCCCGCGCCATGCTGCCGCAGTCCAGATGCACCGCGTTGAGGCGACATGCCTCCGTAATGCCTTCCAGACGCTTGATTTTGGATACGTCGTAATCGCTTTGCAGCGCCAGCATATTGCCTTTGGCATATACCCCGATGGCGTCCTCCACGTCTCCGTCAAAGATAATTTTTCCCTTGTCCATCACGATGCACCGGTCGCACAGCTGACGGATGGTTCCCATGTTGTGGCTGACGTAAAGGACAGTCCGTCCCTCGACCTGAGCGACCTCCCGCATTTTTTTCAGGCACTTTTGCTGGAAATTCACGTCGCCCACCGCCAGAACCTCGTCCATGATCATGATCTCGCTGTCCAGGTGCGCCGCAACGGAGAAGGCCAGCTTGACGAACATGCCGGAGGAATACCGCTTCACCGGGGTGTCGATGAAATCCCGCACCTCGGAAAATTCGATAATGTCCTCTATTTTGGCGTCAATCTCCGCCTTGGTCATGCCCAGAATCGCGCCGTTCATGTAGATATTTTCCCGGCCGGTCATTTCCCCGTTGAACCCGGTTCCCACCTCCAGCATGGAGGCAATGCGGCCGTAGATGTCAATTTCGCCCTCGGTGGGCGCGGTGACGCGGCACAGAAGCTTCAGAAGCGTGCTCTTTCCCGCGCCATTGCAGCCGATGATACCCAGCGCCTCGCCCTTTTTCACTGTCAGGTCGATGCCGTTCAGCGCCATAAAGGTCTGCCCAACCAGGCGCTGATCCATATTCACAGGCAGATTAGGGTCTTCTTTTCCCCGCACACGCGCCCACCAGCTCTGCAAATCCGCGGTCAGCGTGCCGCCGCCGATCTGTCCCAGCTTGTAGCGCTTTTTCACGCCGGTCAGGCGGATGGCAATATCCTGTTCGTTCATGTTCCGCCCTCCTTACACCGTATCCATAAAGGTGCGTTCCACCTTGTTGAAAACCATAATCCCCAGCACGGCAATCACCAGCGTCATGCCCCAGGACAGGAAATAGTAGCCCCAGTTCACCGTTCCCTGACCCAGGATCGCGTAGCGCATCAGCTCCACGGACTCGGTGACGGGGTTGATCTGAAGCAGCGTGCGCATCCAGCCCTCGCCCAGGGTGGACAGAGGATACACCACCGGTGTAGCGTACATCCACAGCGACACGCCGAAATCCACCAGCACCGTCAGGTCCCGGTATTTCGTGGTCATGCTGGAAATGATGATGCCGAAGCCCATACCCAGAATGCCCAGATGCACCAGCTCCACCGGAATCATCAGCCACCACAGCCAGTGGGGATGCACCACGCCCTGAATGAGATAGTACACCATAAACACCAGCACCAGCACCATCTGAATGCCGAAGCGGATAACCGTGGAGATGACGTTGGAGATGGGCGTGGTCAGCCGGGGGAAGTACACCTTGCCGAACACATAGGCGTTGGCAGTAAAGGTATTGGCGTTGTGTACCAGACAGGTGGCGAAATAGCTCCAGACCGCATTGCTGCACAGATAGAACAGAAACGTCGGGATACCGTCGGTGCCGATGCCGGCAATGCCGCCAAAGACGAACGCCTGCACGATGCTGGTAAACAGGGGCGTCAGGAAAATCCATGCAGGGCCGAGGATGGTCTGCTTATAGCTCACCACAAAGTTCCGTTTGGTGAACAAATAGATCAAATCCCGGTACTGCCAGACCTCTTTCAGATTCAGTTCCAGCAGACGGTGCTTCGACGAAATATGGGTGTGATAGGTAGACTGGTTGTTGTTTGGCATATTGTGTCCTCTTTATAAAGCAGAACTTTATCCGTTCTGCGCATTTCTCATTTTCAGTATCTTCGCGGGAACGCCGCCCACAACCGCGTAGGGCGGCACATCCTTCGTCACCACCGCCCCGGCGCCCACGACGCTGTGGTCTCCCACCGTAACGCCGGGCAGAATGATCGCGCGGGTGCCGATCCAGACGTCGTTTCCGATGTGAATGGGCTGTTCCTCCGAAAAGCCCTGCTGGCACATGGGGACGTCCAGCCGGTCAAATTTGTGGTTGTGGGACAGGAGCACGCACTCAGGCCCCATCATAACGTGATCGCCGATGGTCACGCTGCCGCCCACATTGCAGTCAATGCCCACGCCGCTGAAATCGCCGATGGTGAGGTCGGAATCAAAGTGGGCGCCGTGTTCAAAGTTAACGTTCCGGCCGCAGCTTTTCACGAACCGGCTGGCGAAGAAAAAGCGGATGCGCCGGTACCGTTCTCCGCCTCGCCCCGTGGAGGCGGGGAGCTTATTGGCAAAAGCATAGTACAGCTTTCTGCAAACAGCCCGTTTCAGTTTTTTCAAAAAAGAACTCATCTTAAATCCTCTTTGGGAGCCGTCAGGCACTTGCTTTCTGCTCTCTCAGCCTGCAGCGCAGAATCAGAAACAGCATGGTAAGACGCATATATTTTTTCCGAAACAGCCACTGGTAGACCGGGCTGCCCCACGAGATCACGTCTCCGCGGCAGGAGGCAAAAGATTCCATCTTTCCGATTTTTCCGGCAAGCGCCATTTTCTCCCGGCAGGAAAGGTCTTCTCTCCGGGAAATACCCTTCAGCAGCCGCTCAAAATGGGACAGCACGAACCTGTCCCGCGTCGCCACGCTTTCCGCGTCCATAGCCCCGAGCTTTTCCATAGAGGACGTGACCATGTGATAGAAGCAGTCGCACTGCTCCAAAGACGGCGCTTTTCTGGAAAGCGTATTTTCGCCGGTGGTGTCGTAATGGTACAGCGCCCGATGAAGATAGCGCAGATCTCCGCCGATCGCGCAGACGTAGGACAGAACAAAAGCAAAATCCTCCCCCAGACTCAGCTGCTCCGGGAACCGGAGATGATTGCTCTCAATCACGTTCCGGGCGAAAAATTTGTTGTACAAGGCGCACATCAGCAGGGGACGGTGCAGGAAATCCTTCCGCTGTGCTGTCTCTAAAATCTGAGGATGCTCTGCCTTCTCCAGCGGAATATCGTCCCGGTCGATCTCGCAGATGGTCAGATCGCCCTCTTCGTAGTTTTCCCCCATGGCGGCGCACCAGTCCGGCTCTGTCCAGTCGTCGCTGTCGCAAAACATGACGAATTTCCCCGTTGCCGCATCCAATCCCGCGTTCCTAGCGGAGGATACGCCGCCGTTGGGCTGGTCGATCACCCGAATCCGGGCGTCCTCCCCGGCGAATTCCCGGCAAATATCCAGAGAACCGTCCTTGGAGCCGTCGTTGACCAGAATGATCTCCAGATTCCGGTATGTCTGCCCCATGAGAGAGCGGACGCACCGCCGGAGGGTCTTTTCCGCGTTGTAAACCGGGACAATAATGCTGATCAGTTCATCCATATCCAACCTCACGAAAATACCGACGCTTCATAGGTTTTCAGCGTAGCCTGCGCGTCATAGGCTTCCTCCTCCAGCGCCTTGGAAAACGTCTCGCGCATGGCGGCGTCGTCCAGAAGCATGCGGACGGCATCCGCAATGGCCGCGGCATCCACCGGGACGATCAGCGCGTTCCGCCCACTCACAAGCTGGTCGCGCATTCCCCCCACATCCGTCACCACCATGGGGCGGTGCAGGACCTTTGCTTCCGTGACCGTGGTCGAATACGCCTCGTAATAAGAGGGCTGTACGTAAATATCCCCGGCCAGAATAAAGGGGTAGGGGTTCTCCTGATTTCCTTCCGGAAGGAAGCTGTCCGAAAGTCCCAGCGCGTCCGCCTGCTTTTTTATGTCCGCCGCACGGTTTCCGTCTCCGACCCAGTGCCAGGTGATCTTCCTTCCCTCCGCGCACAGGCGGCGGCAGGCTTCCAGCGCCAGATCCGCGCCCTTTTCTTTTGTCATTCTTCCCACGGTCACAATGTGGGCGCCCTCCCGGGAGAACGTCTCCGGGACGAACAGCCGCGCATTTTTCTGGATGCTGTCCGGGTCGCAGATGTTGCGCAGAACCACGATTTTGTCGCTGATAAACGGGAATTTGTCCCGCAGAACCTTCGCACAGTCCTGAGAGACTGCCACGACATAGTCAAAGCGCCCGTAATAGCGCTTGTCCAGCTCATACTGCTTCCCCGTGAACTCGTAAGCGCCGTTGTGATACCACAGCACCTTCCGCTTCGCCGTGACCTTGTCGATCACGTAATTCAGGGAAATTCCGTTCTGGGAGTATGCCACCGCGATATCGTATTCCTTTTCAAGGGGGCGGAACTTCGTCCACACGGGCAGCCCCAGCTTGATACGGACGCGGTGGTCAATATAGGGCAGGAGCAAATCAAGATGGCGCAGAATGCCGCCCCGTTTTCTGATCTCCTGCATGGTAAATTCCGTGTTCAGCGTGTACCGGAACGCATCCAGAAAGGTTACATTCCGGCCGATCTGGGGCATCATGGCGTATTCCGGATTCATCACCAGCAGGTCAACATCATAACGCGTCTCCGGGAGGGCGTTAATAAGGTTCACCAGACATTTTTCAATTCCGCCGATCCCCAGTCCGTAGCAGACGAACAGCAGGCTTTTCTTCTTATCCATAGTTCCTCAGTGTTCCTCTTCCCGCCGGAAGAGCTTCTCGTACAGTCTGTAGGTCAACCCAAACAGCCCCGGCGTCTTGCAAACCATTTGCGCCAACAGCCGGTTGCGCCCCGACAGGAGGTGGAAATACCCTTCCTGTTCCTCCAGCTCAGCGCGTACCCGCCGCCGCCATTCGTCGTACTTCTTTTCCGGATGCACGGAGAGCTGGGCGTAGGCGAACAGGAGATTCCGCATCAGCGCCCGGTGGGCGTCCTCCCGGATTTCACTGCCGCTGTCCTCCACGATCAGCTCCCGAACCCGGATGGGGTCGAACAGGCTGTGTTCGTTCAGCTGCCGGAAGGAGGCGGAATTTTCTCGCAAAATGTAGCGATAGGGGCAAAAATCCTCATATACCGACCGTTTTGCCCGGGAAAACAGGAAGTAATTCATGAGATAATCTTCGTTGTTCTTAATGGCGGGGTTCATCCGTTCCGCCAGTCCGGCGAACAGCTCCCGGCGGTACAGCTTGGTACACAGGCTGGACTCAATCTGTCCGCCGTCCAGGAGATCCCGCAGGCCAGTCAGATTGTCCTGCTGCCGCAGCCCGCCGGTATTATGGACATAGACCACCCTGCCGTCGGGGAATTCCACCCGGTGTCCGCAGTGGGAGATGTCCGCGTCATAAGTGTGGGCGTTTTCCAGAAGATGGCGGTACATATCCGGGTCGATGGCGTCGTCGCCGTCGGCAAAGCCGACCCATTCCCCCGTGGCCGCCGCCACGCCCGCAAGGCGGGCAGATGTCGCGCCGCCGTTTTCCTTGAAAATCGGTCTGATACGCGCGTCCCGGGCGGCATAGTCCTCCATCACCTGCCGGGTGTTGTCGGTGGAGCCGTCGTCCACCACAATGATTTCCAGCTTCGGATAGGTCTGCGCAAGGATGCTGTCCAGGCATCGGGGAAGCCATGGAGCGACATTATACGCCGGTATGATGACCGAGATGGTTTCGCCCTCCATTTTGCTTCCTCCTTCCTGGGAAACTCTGATTAAATCGGCAAGCGCTGACAGCGAGGGATTTTGTTCTCAGGCAAAGACTGGAAAACGGAGGAATACTGTATGTATTTCCCGTTTTTCAGTCTGCGGCATGGGGGCAAAAGACCCGCTGCTCAGCCGCAGACGATTTATTCAGGGTTTCCCTATTATTTTTTCGCCGTCAGGCGTGTATATTCTTCGCAATATCGTTTTGCCATAGTCTCCGCGGAAAACCGGGCGCTGTCTGCCAGCGCGTTCTGCCCGATGGTCTTGCGCAAGTCCTCGCTGTCGATCAGCTTTTCGCAGGCCGCACATACCTCGTCGGGGTCGCAGCTGACCAACAGTCCGCTTTCCCCGTCCCGAAGCATATCCGGCACGCCGCCAACTCTGGACGCCACGATGGGCAGTCCCGTCCCCATGGCTTCAATAATGGTCATGGGCATTCCCTCATATTTGGACGGCAGCAGGAATATGTCCGCGTCGTGGAGATAGGGATGAACGTCCGACTGATTTCCCAGGAAATGGACGGCATGGTCGATGCCCAGTTCCCGGGCATAATTTTCCATATCCGTCCGCAAACGCCCGTCTCCCAAAAGATTCAGGCAGCAGTTGGGGTGGGTTTTCAGGAGCTTTGCAAAGGCTTGCAGCAATCCTGCGTGATTTTTCTGCTCGTCAAACCGGCCGATGTGCAGCAGGGAAACGGTATTCCCCAGCCCATACGCCCTCTTGGGAATGCACCGGCGGAGATTCACGCCGTTAAAGATCACGGGAACGCGGTCAAGGCCGTAAAACGCCGTCACCGTCCGCTGAACCTCCGGGCTGAGCGCCACCGGCACAGACCAGCCCCGGTGATAGTAAAACCGATTGAGAATGGCCTGCGCAGTCCCCTCCGCCTCCACCTTCGCCACATTGTGCACCGTGTGGACGCAGGGAATGCCCCCCGCCAATCTTGCCGCCAGCACTGCGTACAGAATCACGTTCAGGTGGGTGTGAACCACGTCCGGTCGTTCCTCCCGGAAAATCTTCGTGAGCTTCGGCATCACGGACACATCCAGCCCCGGCTTTTTGCTTAAGTAGCGGATGCAGACGCCCGCCGCCTCCATGCGGTGGGAAATCTCCGTCCGCTCATCGAACAGACTCACCACAACCACGTCGTGGCCCAAATCCCGCAGGGCGTAAGTCAGATTTTCGCACATGGTTTCCGCCCCGCCAAAGCAGAAATAGGGGATGACCTGCAATAGTTTCATAGCGTTCCTCCCCACTGGCGGTAACAGGCGAGAATGGTGTCGTTGTATTTCTGTTCGTCGTTGATCCGGGCGAATTTCTTCGCCGCGTTTTCGGACAGAAGCCGTCTATGGTCAGGATCTTCCACGATTTTCAGAATGTCCTCCGCCAGCACGGCGTCCTCGTCGCTTAAGTATCCGTCCACGCCGTTTTCGATCAGGTCTTTCATCCCGTCGGACGGGGTGCTGACCACCGGCGTTCCCAGCGCCATGGCTTCCAGCGCGCACATGGGCGTTCCCTCCCAGCGGGAGGTCAGGATCATTACCTTGCTGTCCGCCACCATCTTCATGGGGTTGTTCTGGAAGCCCAGAAAATGCACGTTGTCCTGCAAGTCCAGTTCCCTGCACAGCGCTTTTGTCTCTTCCTCCAGTTCTCCCGCACCGACCACCGCCACTTTGATGTCCGGCTTGCGTGCCTTCAGAGCGGCGCTCAGACGCATCAGGCGCTGGGGATCCTTCTGATAAGTCAGACGGCCGAGGTAGATCATGTCGAAATCGTAGGAATTTTCATCACTGTCCCGCATGGCAAAAATCCGCTTGGCGTCGATAATATTGTACAGCACGCTGCTCTTTTTGGCGAACAGCCTGTGGAACACATACCCCTCGTAGGAGCTGTTGGAGACCCAGAAAATGTGCTTCGCCCGGAAGCCCACCAGCAGATAAGCGATGGACTTCGCGGACAGCCCTCTTGCGTCATAGGCGTTGTTGTGGATGTGGGAAATCAGGGGGATTTTGCCGCAGCACAGCGCCGCGACAAAGCTGGTGCGCATGTCGTGGGCGTGAATCACGTCCGGCTGATACTCCCGGATCACCCGGCTGAGGGTCGCGGGGGTCAGCTCCTCCACGCCATAGTGCCGGATGCCCATACCGTCCAGAATTTCCCAGACCTCTTCGCATTCCAGGCTGCAATAGGCCATGTCCACCCTGCCCTCAAAGGCTTTGATGATCTGGGCGGCAACCTTTTCCGCGCCGGTGTAAATTCTGGAATACAGAACGTGCAGTACCTTCATGTCTCCGCCCTCGTCTCTCTTATTTTTCCGCTGCTTCCCGCATATTCAGGCTTTCCATGCCGTATTTTTCTTTCAGCTCGGCGTAATAGCGGAAGATTTCTTCCAACTGCGCCATGTGTTCCGCCGTGCGGACGCCGATGTTGTGGGGGTGCCACCACAGATGGAATGTCAGGCCGTTTTTCGCCGCGTAGAGCATCCGGCGCTTGATCCTGTGAACCTTCAAGCCCTCCAGGAATTTCAGCGGTCTGAAAATCGGCCGGAACATCTGGGTTCCCGTCAGATTCCAGATGCCGTCTTCCTGTTTTGGCGATAAGCTTCCGTACCCGGTGACGGGGAAATAGGTGTCCGTCAGCCGCAGAACGCGCAGGGGGAAACGGACGTGAACCTTGTTTTCAATCCAGTTGTTTTCCATGCCCCGGTAGGCGGTGAAGCCCAGATCCCGCAGCACCCGAATGTACGCCGGGTCGCACTGATTCCGGGGCAGCACCGCGGAAGTCAGAGTGTAGCCGTATTTCGCGGCTATGGCCTTCGCCGCGGTCATATCCGCCGCAAACTGCTCCGCCGTCTGTCCTTTTTCCTTGCAGTAGTAATGGGAAAAGGTGTGGCTGCCGATCTCCTGCCCCGGCGTTCCCGCGACCAGCTCAATCAGTGACGGGGCAAAAAAGCAAGGCGCATCCGCTTCCGTTTCTCCGATTTTGGAAAATTCGGCATAGGAATTCAGCGCCGGGTCGTCGTAAGTGGGCCGCAAGCTTTCCTCCGGAAAAAACGAGGCCGCTTCCTGTACGCTTCCGGCGAACAGATATCCCACCGTCGCCCACGTAGCGTGGATGCCGTATTTCTGGAACAGCGCCAGCAGCTCGGGAATCGCCTTTCTGCCGCCTAAGACATGATCCTGGTATTTTTCCAGCGGACACACGTCCAGCATTCCCCAAAACAGCTCAAAATCCAGCGATACGATCAGCGTCCCGGCCATTTGCGTTTCCCTCCTTCAAAACAGCGTTTTCTTACACGATATATTTTTTAAGAATCGGTATCCGGTTCAATATCGCGGAGATAATGAGCGAACCGATAAAAGTAATCGCCAATATCAGAAACGTTGCGATCAGCGGCTGAAATGTCAGTGTGTTCAGGCCAAAAATCTCATCCAGCACCTCAATAATCAATGCATGAACCAAATACATACCAAAACAGCACTGCGACATATAAACCACAGTCCTGCGCAGTCCCTCCCCCGGATTCCGTCTGGACATTCCGTACTTGCCAAACACAAATACGGCTACAGACATCAGAAAAACGTTCACGGAGCCGTTCCTGAGAAACGTTAAATCCAGAGATTCGTTTAAGAGTGATTGCCTACGTGTCAATA
The DNA here is from genome assembly GCA_934569225.1 of uncultured Oscillospiraceae bacterium. GTDB lineage: Bacteria > Bacillota > Clostridia > Oscillospirales > Oscillospiraceae > Faecousia. The sequence goes on from CAKTKC010000012.1 coordinate 76,398, forward strand.
AGATTGTTCCAATATACCCAATTACTCCCATTATGTACAGTGTCAGGCGATTTTTCTTCGGCATTTCTTTGGATGCAAGATAATTTCCCAGCACAAAGTAAAACACGTTTTCCGACGGCAGATAACCGAGCAGACGGTCATACGCAAGCCGGATGGCCGTCAGCGCGTCAACCGTATGGGGAATCCGCATGAGAAGCAGACAATCCATCAGCCATGGAACAGCAAAATCAAGCGCGGCGAAACATAGCAAATAATACCTTAATACCTGCGCATTCCCAACAATACATCTTAAAAGCGGCGACACAAAGTACAGCCCAGCGATCAGGAACAGAAACCACATGTGGTAATGGCCGGAGAAAATAGAAAGGAACGCTTCCTTGGCCGGTTCTCCATTCCGGAAATTCCAGAAGCCATAGACGCAGGCCCAGAAAAGGAAAGCCGTAACAACTCTCAGCACATTGTGCAGCAGCAGTTTCTTCGTGCTGATTGGTCGGAGAGGATTCAAAAACAGTGCACCGCTTATCATCAGGAAAACCGGAACGCACCACCGCGTCGCTCCATTCAGGATGTCAAACAGCATCCATGCCGGGTCGTGCAAATCCAGACTGCTCCAATTCTGTGCGGAAATATGGAGCAGCATCATAGCTGCAATGGAAAGGATACGCAGGCAGTCCAGATAGAGGACCCGCTCCGTTTTCCCGGCTCTATCGGCAATTTCGTTTGTCATTCCGTGTTCTTCCTTACAATCGGTTTCTCCTACAGGGACAGGTAAATTTCTTTCATCCTCTGCTGTACCTCTTTCGCGTCAAACCGGGAGACCGTCTGCGCCGCGGCGCGTCCCAGCCTCTCCCGCAGCGCCGGGTCATGGTACAGCTTCAGGATGGCCGCCGCCACGCCCTCGGGCGTGTTTTCCGCGAACAGGCCGTCAACGCCGTCATCGATCAAGTCCGTATTGCCCCGGATTTTCGAGCAGACTGCTGGAAGGCCGCTGCTCATGGCCTCCATCAGCGCCACCGGCATTCCTTCCCGGAAGGACATAAACGCGAATATGTCGCTGCACCGGCACAGTTCCGGCACGTCGTGGCGATAGCCCAGAAATTGGACGTGCTCCCAGATGCCCAACTGCCGCGCTTCTGACTCCAGTGCGTCCCGCTGCTCGCCCCGGCCGCAGATGAGATAGTGCATGGTTTCATAGCCAGGCTCGTTTTTCAGCAGCGCCAGCGCTCTCAGTACCGTGGAATGGTTCTTGTTTTTCGTCATTTCCGCCACGGTGAGAATCAGGAAATCCTGCCCGGTCAGCCCAAGCTCCCGGCGCTTTTCCCCCCGGTCTACGGTGCCGACGTGGAATTTCGCCGTGTCTACTCCCACGCCGGGGACGTATTCAATGCGCTTCGCGTGGATTTTTCTTTTGGCGAGCGCGTAGTCTTCTTTGTTGATGGTCACAAGGACATCCGTCAGCGGTGCAAGCAGCCATTCCGCCGGGTAGAACATCAGCCAGTTCATCAGGGGCGCACCCTTGAAAAAGTGGAAGCCGTGGGCAGTATAAATCACCTTCGTTCCCCGCTTCCGGGCGTCCCGCGCCGCCAGACGGGCGATCATGCCGCCCACAGGGGTATGGCAGTGAATGATGTCGAAATGCTCCCGGTCGATGATGGCTTTCAGCTCCCGGTAGGCTCTGAAATTGGCCGCCTTCCACGGGAGACGCTCAAAGGGGATGTCATAATACCTGTCGCAATGGGGAACGTGGCAGTCGGTAGGGTCTTCGTAGTCGTTCTGCGCCGCCACTGCTGTCTCCCAGCCCATGTCCTGAAACATTTTCAGATAGGGGATATGGAATTCCATTATGTGGGTTTTGACCACCGTTGCCACGAACAGCACCTTTTTCATTCCATTCCCTCTTTTCGGATACAATATCGAATGTATTATACACCATTCCACGTCCTATTTCAACCACAAGCGCGAAAAAAGGCCGGGCAGCCAGCCCGGCCTTTCCATATTTCACTCTCAAATGAGCACTTTCCGCTTTCTGATCCGCAGAAGCTCCCACGCTCCGATGGCCGCGCCCAGTCCCCAGCGTGCCAGCCACAGTCCGTCCGCCGCCACGGACGCCACGGCCACAGCGGTGAACACCGCCGCGTAGCCTCCCCACATTTTCAGCGGGAAGGGGTATTCTTTCCCGCCCAGGGCAAAACGGACGTACAGGTAGTGCAGCGTCAGCTGCAAGCTGTGGGAAATCAGCGTCGCCACCGCCGCCCCGGCCATGCCGATGCGCAGGATTAGCAGATAGTTCAGCCCCACATTCACCAGTGACGACACAATGGTAATGATGGAGACGACCTTGGTCTTTTTGTGGTAATACTCGAAATTCACCGGGAAGGTACACAGAAAATTGGTGTAGTAGCTGGACACAAAAATGGGAATCAGCATCGTGCTTCCCCAGAAATCCCGGGAAACGTAGACATAACGGTACACTTCGCTGGCCAGCAGCACGAAGCCCACGGAAAGCACCGTGAACAGCTCCAGGAAATTCCCCGCCTTTTCCCGCAGACTCTCCCGGTTGCCCTGCTTCATGTCCTCAAAGAAGAAGGGGCACCAGGAATTGTTCAGGGCGGTGAACAGGGTGAACATGATGCCGCCGAAATTCAGCGCCGCGCCGTAGCAGCCCACCGTGGACTCGTCCATCATCTGCTGGAGCATCACCTTGTCGCTCTGCCCCAAAATCAGGTCGGAAAGGTTGTAAAATACCACCGGAATGGCAAGAACAATACAGAATTTCCAATATTTCTTGTTGTAAAAGGTCTTCCCCTTCGCCAGAATCCAGACGCACACCGGAATGCCCAGCACGCCGTAGGTCACGGCGATGGCGGAAATGCGGCCCAGATAGTTGATCTCTTTGGGCAGCATAAGAATCAGCACAATGGAAAGAATCAAAGTGGTCAGCGTCACCACAAGGGACATGACCATGTTCCGTCCAGCCTTGAATTCGTAGACGAATTTGGTGTTCAGGAAGTTGACGCAGAAGGTGCCGAAGCCCTGAATGAGCATCAGCACGATCAAAAACCAGCTCAGCTTCAGCGCCCCGGAAATGGGTCCGATAAAGCAAAGCACCAGCCCACTGAAAATCAGATACACCAGCGTGGACAGGCTCATGGCCGAGGACTGATAGCGCAGCTGGTCGCCCTCCGGGTACTCCACCCGGGCGTTGACCAGCGTCCCCTGGGTTTGCAGCGTGAACACAATGGCGATCACCGCCACCCAGGTGTTGTAGATCTGGGTAACGCCGTAACCACCGGTTCCCAGCAGACGGGTAAACAGGGGCGCTGTAAATATGGAAATGCCCCTGAGCAGAACGGTGCTCAGAATGTTAAAAAAAGCAACCCGGTTTCGTCGATTCATAGCTCACTCCGCGCTTTTTGTATCCGTTTTCCCGGGACGCACCCCGTGGTAAAGCCCCCGCATGGGACGGTACAGTCCGGCGGCCAGCAGCAAATCCGTCGCCCGCTCCTGCCTGCCGAACAGCGGGCTGGTCAGCAGAAAGGAAATATGCCTGCAAAGCGCCTTCCGGGACAGGCGGTATTCCTCTGCAAATTTCTCCCTGGTGTCCTTGTCCGCCAGATCCAGCGTCAGCAGATTGTAGGCAAGGGAACGCACCCGCAGATACCGCGCCGCGTCCGCAATTCCCGGATAATTGTCCCGAATAAACGGGTAGATTTCCGCCGTATGCCTGGAAAAATGGAAGGTTTTCTCCGAAACCGAGGACGATGTAATGCTCCCCGGCCGGTGGTAATAATTGTAAACGGGGCAGGGCAGCATGGCCGCCTGTCCGGCGTCCAGCGCAATGCGGTAAGTGGTGGGGACGTCCTCGCAGATCACCCCCAGGGGATAGCGGATGGAGGCAAAAAGGCTTTTGTGATACAGCTTGTCCCATGCGGCGGAGTCGATGTTTTCCCAGTGGAAAATCCGGCGCACCAGCTCTTCCCCGGAAACGACCTCCTCACTGGGCGGACACAGCCCCAACGTCTTCTCCCCGGTCTCGCTGCTGACGTCCCAGCGCCCCGCGCAGACCAGACGGACGCCGCATTTTTCCATCAGCCCCATCATTTTTTCGTACATATCCGGCTCGATCCAGTCGTCGCTGTCCACGAAGGAAAGATATTCCCCCGTCGCCGCGTCTATTCCGGCGTTCCGGGCGCTGCTCAGGCCGCCGTTTTCCTTGTGAATCGCTTTAACTCTGACATCCTGCCGGGCGTAAGCGTCGCAGATGGCGCCGCTGTTGTCTTTCGTGCCATCTTCCACCAGAAGGATTTCCAGATTCTCGTAGGTCTGCGCCAGAATGGATTCCACGCACCGGGGAAGGTACTGCTCCACATTGTACACCGGAACGATGACACTGATTCGCGGGTTCTGATTCATGCCGCATTCCTTCCTTTCTCACCCTTCGGCGCTGTTTTTGGCAAGTCTTTCGTAAATTTCCAGCAAATCCGCCAGATTCTTTTCCGGGTCGTGGGTCACACCGGCGTGGGCGCGCGCCGCCGCGCCCATGGCTTCGGCCGCTTCGCCCTGGGCAAAAAGATTCTCCACATAGAACGCCAGCATGTAGGGCGCGGTGGAGGGGTAAACCTCCCCTTCCATCCCGTGGCGCATCATGGTCGTGACGCCGCCCACATCCGCCGCCACACAGGGCACGCCCAGCAGCATGGCCTCCCCCAGAGAATTGGGGGAATTCTCAATGGTGGATGGCAGCACAAACACGTTCGCGTCCAGGAACGCCCGCTTCATTTCCTCCCCGCTGAGACTGCCCAGAAATTCAATCTTATCCTCCACGCCGTACTGCTCCGCCAACTCCGCCAGATATTTCTGGTAATTGGTTCTGCGGAGCTTGCTCGCCGTGAGGAAGCTCTTTCCCGGCACCGCCAGTGTGGCGTCCGGGTAGGTCTTGACGATCTGTCCGAAGGCTTCCAGCAGATAATGAAAGCCCTTCACGGGATAGGCGCAGCTGGAAGCGAAAATCCGGTGCTTCCGGCAGCCGTCATAGCGCCAGGTTCCCTGATAAAAGGGCTGGCGCAGCGTCTCGTTGCAGAAATGGTACTTTGCTTCCGGATTGATCCGTCGGACGCAGGCCAGATCCCAGTCGGTTCTCCCGATAATGTGACGTGCTTTTTGCAGGGCTTTTTCTTCCAGAAGCCCCCGAAGCACGAACTTTTCCCGCTGCTTCACGATATTGTCCCGTCGGACAAGGTCGCGGAAGGTGCTGCCCCGCTGAACCGTCTCCGGCACGCCCTCCGCATAATGCCTGGCATAAACCGAGCAAAGCCCCTGAATGCTGACCACCAGATTGTACAGCCGTCCAGCCTTTTCCGCAGCGTTGACCATGGCGAGGGCGTGGCCGTATTCCGTCCCCCAGACGTGAATCACGTCCGGCTGAAAAGTGTCCAGCTCTCCCCGGAACTGCGCTTCCAGCTCCGTCAGGTACACATAGGGCAACCCCTCGGAAAAGAAAGCGTAGGAGCAGCGTTCGTTCACATTCCCCTCGCTGCCGTCGCCGGGGCAGAGAATGCGGATGTTCAGGTCTTCCCGTTCCAGCAGCCCTTCCAGCACGCTGTCAACCCACAGTCCGCCGCCGGTGGAGCCGCCGCTGACGGCTTCCTTCACTTTTCCGGGCACCATATTACACAGCCACAGCAGCTTCATTGCACCCCGTCCTTTTCAAGCATGGCCAGAATTTTCCCGGCCTGTTTTACGTTGTTCTTTTCTTTCAAAATAAATTCCCGGGCGGCCATGCCCTTTTCAAACAGGGCTTCAGCGGGCTGGGCAAAAATCTGCCCCAGTTTTTCCGCAATGGCGTCAGCGGTTTCTTCCTCCAACAGATACACGTAGGGGTGATATTCCTTGGGCATTCCCGGCAGAACCGTGGTCAGCACCGGCGTTCCCGTGGACATATATTCCATGGTCTTGGAGGGGAAGGAGTATTTCACGTATTCCTCCCCCGTCGGCCGTGGATTGACCAACAGCGTCGCCGCCATCTCCCGCTCCACGATTTCCGCGTTCAGCAGCATTCCGCCGTAGAAGATTCGGGAATCCTCCGCGGCGATTTGGGAAAGCTCCTGCACATAATCCCCGGGGCCATAAATTTCCAGCCGGGCGTCCGGCAGATTTGCTTTCTGAAAGCCCTTCACCAGATTTTCCAGGCCATACTGCTTGCTGACACCCCCGGCGTACATGCACACCCGAGGGCTGGCCTTTCGTGCCGGAGACGGCTCCTGCCGCTCCATGGCGATGTCGCTGTGCCCCTCCAGAATCACATGGGGCTTGCCCTTCGGGTTCAGATAGTCGTTCATGGCCTGGGTCAACAGCACATAATCCGTGCAGTGACGGATGACAAAATTGGAAAGCTTCTTGGAAAAGGCGCTGCCCCCCAGCATATCCGGCAAGTCCGTCACAATGCCCACGCACCGTCTTCCCCGCAGCTTCGCCGCCAGCAGACCGGCCAGCGCCGTCGTCCTGTTCAGGCAGTCCACCACCACCGCCGAATCCTTCCCCGCAAGGCGCGCAGTGCGGAAAAAGGTTCCCACGCCCACAAATACAGCCTTGACAACGGGATTCCGGACTGCAGGAATATAGCGGTAGCACGCACCGCCCTCGGTCTCCCGGGGCAGACGGACGAAAGGCTTTTTCAGAACCTCCCGGTTCACCGGCGGGTTTGCCACCACATCCACCTCTGCCCCGGCGGCAAGCCCCTCAATGAGCAGGCGGTGATATTTCTGGGATTGAAAGGCGGGCTTCCGGGGAACGTCCGCGAACAACTGACGGTACACCCGGTCGGAACACGTCGTCACAGCGTAAATGATGTGCATGGGTTATCTCCCATCTTTTTCAAAAATTGCAACGTGGGCTTTCGCCATGTTTTCAATGGTATAGGCGCGGATCTTTTCCAGAGAAGCCGTCCCCATTTTCTCCAAGTCCGAGGACAGGATCTCCTTCATCTTTCCGGCAAGGGCAGCATCGTCCTCCACCGGTACGATACTCCCGTTGACGCCCTCCTCCACCAGCTCCAGACCGGCAACGCACCGGTCGGTGGTGATGACGGGCAGGCCGTAGGCCATGGCCTCGTTGATGACCAGTCCCCAGATGTCCTCCCGGGTGGGCAGGACGAACAAGTCCGCAGCTCTGTAATACCGGCTCAGGGCTTCCTTCTTCTGAAAACCCACGAAATGAACGTTATCCAGCCCCAGAAACGCGCGCATCTGCAAATAGTCTTCCGTCGGCTCGCCGCCGACAATGTAAATCCCCACGTCCTTGCCAAGCGAACAGGCGGCGTGCATCAGGATGTCGAAGCCCTTTCTCCGGATGAACTGACCGATGGCCAGCACCATCCGCTTTTCCGGGACGCCCAGTTCCTCTTTCAGCGCCTGCTTTTCGGCGGCAGAGGGAACGGCGGGGAGGATGTCCTTTTCAAACACGGAGGAAAAGGGATAGAAATGGGTGCGGCTTTCCTCCGCTCCGTAATGGACGAGAAATTCCGTGGTGTACCGTCCCGAACTGAGCCACTGATCTGCCTTGCACACCAGCGACTTTTTGAACAGATACTTTACCTTCCGCTCCTGCCGGATCAGGCCGCCGTCCACTTCCATGTAAAAGGGAATTTTCCTTCTGCGCAGCCACTGCATCGCGAGAATCGCCGTGGGCGAGGAATAGCCGCATATTACGATGGCGTCGTAGGGCTTTTTCAGCCACTCGGTCACGTCCAGGCACAGGTTTTCGTCCAGAAAATGGCCGACGCACCGATTCAGCTGCACCGGGCGGTAAGCGCCGCCACCGGAAACGAACCAATCGGCGCTGCGGTTTTTCTGGTCTTCCACCCGGTCGGTGAACAGCACCGTCACGTCCATGCTCTTTGCCAGCTCGTCGTAAAAATGAACCCGGTAGGGGGAAGCGTAGTTCGTCAGGAACAGCACTCGTTTCATACTGTTGTAACCTCTCAATGTCAATCGCCGAAATCGATCTGCATAATCTGATGGCGGTTTTCCCGCTGGTCTTCCGGCGGGAGCTGCATATAGTCTCCGTACAGCGTGGTCAGAAATTTGTCATATTCCGCCGGTGCCTTGAAGGTTTCTCCTTCAAAGGTCACGTCCGTCAATGCCTGACACCACGCTTTCTCGTAGGCATCCGGCTTTGTCATGGCGCTTTGCTCGCAGACATAGCCGTTTTCCGGCAGCGCCGTCGCAAGCGCGTCATACGCCTTTGCAAGGCTTTCCTGATTGGCAAACAGCGCCCGCGCCTGATAGTATAGGTAGCCAATCCGCTTTTTCCAGAGGATTTTCTCATTCTCCCGCCAAGGCTGATAATGGGATTTCATCAGTTTCGTCCGGTAGATTTTCAGCAAGCGTCCTGCCGTTTCCTGCCGCTTTTCCGCATCCGGGGACACAGCATCGTAGGGAAAAATGTCCACATAGAAGCCGTTTTCCGCCAACTGGTGGGACTTGGCCTCCAGGTACAGCGTGCCGCGCTTTCGTACCTTGCCAAAGGGCAGGGCGTAGTTGGGGTCGGTGTACCAGGTCTGCCAGCAGTATTCCGGTTTCAGCTTTTCCGGGGCGATGCGGCAGAACTTCTCATAATTCTCCCGCAGCATTCCCACGTCCATGTCGTCGTCCCAGGGAATGAACCCCTGATGGCGCACTGCGCCCAGAAGGGTGCCGCAGGTGAGAAAATAGGGAATGTCGTTTTCCTCACACACCCGGCGGATTTCCTTCGCAATTTCCAGCTGGGTCAGCTGCACCTTTCTCAGCAGTTCCCGCTCCATATGATTTACCCCCTTTTCATAAGCCGATCCACCAGCGCCATGACCGGGAACAGCCAGAGAAATACGTCCGCAATGAGATTCTGCGTGTTAAAAGACATAAACAGGATAACGACCAGCGCCAGATTCACCCAGACTTTCCGCTCCTTCCGCCACACCAGCGTGACCCAGCAGGCAATGTGCAGCAGCGCCGCCGGAATGCCGAAAGCGGAGAAAAGAATCAGCGTGGAAGTGGTATTGTTGGCAGTGGCATACAGGACCTCCGCAATCTTCGCGCCGAAAATGGGATGGTGCAGGAAGATGGAAATGTCCGTCACAATGGCATCCATCCGCTCCACCGAAGAATCCTGCCCGTTGACAAATTTGCCGATGGCCATGTCGTAAATTTCCCAGTAAAGGACGTTTTTCCGGGCAATGGAAACGCCCGCTATCACGGCGACGCACAAAACCAGCCCCACTGCCACGGCACATATCCGCTTGTTCCGGTACCATTTTTTGTCAAAAAACAGCACGATTGCCAGCAATCCCATTTCCGCGACGCCGCCGGTGGCAAACGTGGACACCATCGTCGCGGCCAGAATGCCGTTGACCAGCCACAGCTGCCACGGCTTTTTCCACTCGACTTCGTAATTGTTCAGATACAGCGCCGTGATCAGGAAAAACTGATAAACGCCCGGCTCCCGGAAAATGCCGAAATTTCGGTTTTTGACATACGTATCCGGTACAATGGACAAAAAGAAATTGTGAAATTCAAAGCCCATGGAATTCTGGAACACCGGCACCGCGTAAGCGCCACTATCCACGCCGATGCGCAGAATGTACGCCGCCAGCACGGAATACGCCCCCAGCACGGACAGAATCGCCACGTAATATCTGGCCGCTTCCCGCACCGTGAGAAAATAGGACAACAGCACCGCCGTGAGCAAACACAGCAGGACGCTGAAATACATCAGCTGCCAGTCCCGCTTCACCAGCATGGGCAGCAGAAGCACCGCCGCCGAAACCCCGGCAACGATCATCCGCCGGTCTTTCAGGATTTTCAGCAGATTTCTCCGGTTGACGATCAGAAAGGCCGCGCCCAGCAGGCAGATCACGCCCAGCATGAGGAACTGCGCCTTTTCAAAGCCGATCACCGCCGTGGTGAACATGCTGTCCCGGGCCAGAAAAAGCATGGCCGTGAAAAACGCGGCAAAGGCAATTTTTGTCCCCCGGCTGTCCGGGAAGGGATAATGAGTCATTTGCGATTCTCCTTTGTGATCTGTTCCACAGCTTCCAGCAGATGTGCCGCGCCCCTGGGTACGGCGACGCCTCCGAACTGGCTGGTAACTTCCTCGCAGGCAGTCCCCTGATAAACCACCGCCTCCGTGCCGCAGCACCGGGCTTCCAGCACGGTCATGCCGAAGGTCTCCTCCGTGCTGGGATTGAGGAACACGTCGGCGGCAGTGTAGGCTTCCGCCAGCTCCTGAACGCTGTTGGTGCGGGGCAGCCCCAGAATTCCCGCCGGGAGGGACTGAATCTGCTTTGCGCTCAAGCCGATCAGCACGATGGCGTATCGCTCGTCCAGCAGGTCATGAAGCGCCAAGAAGTCCCGCAGTCCCTTGCGCTCGTCCCAGACGCTGGCAACGCCCAGAAGGATGATTTTATTTTCCAAATCGTACTTTTCCCGGAAATTGCCGGGGGTTGGCTTGAAAATCTCCCGGTTCACCGTGTTATATACCACCTTCACCGGATAATCCTTCAGGAAACTCTCCTTTACCCGGCTTTCCAGCCAGTGGGAGGGGACGATGAGGGTCACATCGGGAATGCCGGTGAACAGCGCCCGCTTCTTTTCGTAATTTTTCCGGCTGTTGTCCAGCAGGATGCTGGCTGGGTAGGCGTGCTTCTGTGGGCAGTTGTGGCAGCCGGTTCTCCACCGGTCGCAGCCCACATAGTCAAAATAGGCGCAGTGCCCCGTAAAGCTCCAGCAGTCGTGAAGTGTCCAGAAAATGGGCTTTCCGCAGCCGCGCAGGTAAGTAAACAGCTCTCCTAAGTGAATGTAATAGCCGTGAACGTTGTGCAGCCAGATCACGTCCGGGTCGTACTCCCTGACCCAGTCCAGAAACCGCCGGGTCGCCCGCCGGGAGCCGAAGCCGGAATCGTCCAGCAGGCGGCTTTCCGCCCCGTGGAGCTTAAAATCCATGGGCGTGCCGATGCGCACCGTGGGAATATCGCTGCAATTTGCCTGTTCACGGCCAAAGGCGAGCACGCACTCATGCCCCTGCGCCATCAGCCCCCGGCATTGCTCCGCCGCGATGCGCCCCGTACTGCCGAAACCGGCAACGGAGTTGATGAACAGGTATTTCATGCGTCCCGCCTCCTGACATTGTGAAATTTTCCGGCTGTTTTCTTATGATACCCGAAGAAAACAGCGCAATTTATCGATGTCTGGTTCCTTACGACTTCCGCCAGACCATTTTGTCCACCACGCCGGTGTAGGACTGGATGATCTTGACCACCTTGGTGGACACGTTTTCCTCCACATAGTCCGGCACGGGGATTCCCAGATCGCCGTCCCGGTTCATCTGGACAGCAGTATCCACCGCTTGCAGCAGATTTTTCTCGTCAATGCCCGCCAGAATGAAACAGCCCTTGTCCAGCGCTTCGGGGCGCTCCGTGGACGTGCGGATGCACACCGCCGGGAACGGATGTCCCACGGAGGTGAAGAAGCTGGATTCCTCCGGCAGCGTCCCGGAATCGGACACCACAGCGAAAGCGTTCATTTGCAGGCAGTTGTAATCGTGGAAGCCCAGCGGCTCGTGCTGAATCACCCGGCTGTCCAGAATGAAGCCTGTTGCCTCCAGCCGCTTCTTAGAGCGGGGATGGCAGGAATACAGAATGGGCATATCGTACTTTTCCGCCATTGCGTTGACGGCGCGGAACAATGACAGGAAATTCTTCTCTGTGTCAATGTTCTCCTCCCGGTGGGCGGAGAGCAAAATGTACTCCCCTTTGTTCAGTCCCAGCCGCCGGTGGATGTCGGAGGCCTCGATGGCGTCTAAGTTGGCGTGAAGCACCTCCGCCATGGGCGAGCCGGTAACGTAGGTGCGCTCCTTGGGCAGGCCGCACTCGTGGAGGTATCTTCTCGC
>CAKTKC010000013.1 GCA_934569225.1 uncultured Oscillospiraceae bacterium
CCTTCCTTTCTTGATATCTTTACCTGCCGCTTGCTAAAGGCGGTTTCTGATATATGCCCTTACGGGCGCAACCACTGCTCAGTCAGGTGATTTGGCACCACAAACAGGCTTTTCTGACACAACCCCAGCCGCTTGCTCTCCTGGGCGGCGGCTACCATTTCAAAGGTTTTGCCGGCACCAACTACATGGGCAAGCAATGTATTCCCGCCGTAAAGAATGTGGGCAATGGCATTCACTTGATGAGGCCGCAGGGTGATTTCCGGGTTGATCCCTACAAAATTCAGATGGCTTCCGTCATATTCCCGTGGGCGAATGCTGTTGAATTTCTCATTGTAAAGCGTGGTCAGCCGCTCCCTGCGATTGGGGTCAGCCCAAATCCAGTCCGCAAATTCCTGTTTGATCTGCTCCTGCTTTCCCTGGGCAATGGCGGTCTGCTTCGTGTTGAGGATAGCCACCTTTTTACCGGAGTCATCATATTCATAGTCGAAAATCCGTACATCCCGCAGATTCAGGGTTTCCTCAATGATTTTATAGGCGTTGATGCGTTCCGTACCAAAGGTGTTCTCGGAGCGGACATTCCCTCGATCCAGGCTTTTTCCGTCAATGTTCCACTCGCCGGTGTAGGTGCTGTAATGCACCTTGATATTCCGTCTCTGGTAGTAAGGCGTCCGCAGAAGCTCAAAGGTAAAGTCCCGCACAACCTCGGTTGGAAGCCAGGCAGCACCCAGTCGGACAGAAATCTCGCTGGCCGTCAGGTCCACGGGCTGCACCGCTTCCAGGGACTGCACATTGACGGAATACCGTTCATCTGTCTCGGCAAACGCTCTGGCGGTGCGCAGCCTTTCCCGGACATTGCCAGAAAGGTATTCATCTGCTGGCAGGTATTTATGGGCAACATCCTCATTTCCGTCATGCTCTGGGTTCAGGAAAATAACGCCTTTCAGATCAGAGAGAATTTCTTCCTCGCTCTTGTGGGTCAGCTCCATCATGTAAGGCATATCTACTTTTGCTTTTTCAGCCAGTGACAGGGCCAGGGCCTCTGAAGCGGTATCTACGGAAGTTACAGAAATCTTCTGCCGGATGGTGCGCTTGGAGAACATATCCGCTTTCCGTAGGAAATTGCCCTCACTGTCCCGCACCTCCAGGGAGGACAGAAGATAGTAGGCGTTGTCGGTAGAAAAAGCGGAGCTGTTGGCACGGCTGTTGATCCGGCCATACTTTTCCGCAAAGCTGTCATAGAGGGCATTTAAGCGTGCCTGCGCTTCCTGGATCATGGTCTCCGGGTAGTCCTCGGTCTGGTACTCAATGAGCTTGCGCACACAGTCCCGGATGCCGATAAGCCCATGGATGCGCTGCTCGGCGGTAGCCGATACGGAGACCGGATTCATAAGGCTGTTTTCCCGGAAGTACAGCTTGCCGTCCACAACGGCGAAACTGAAATTCCGCACATCAGGGTCAGCGGGCAGGGAGCCTGTTTCTTCCTCCTGTAGATCATCCAGGTCCATATTCTGCATTTCGCCTTGAATTTGACCGATAGCGGTAGTGAGCAAGGCTTCCAGGCTCTGGCCCTCGTGGGGGATACAGGCGGTTTCCATGCCGTAGGGGCCGGAAACTTCCTGCATTTGCCCCAGAACCATTTCCGGGTGGGAGACGAAGTAGGCGTTCATTTTCAGCCCCTTTTCATCAGTGTCCAGATGCACCCAGTCCGGCTCCAGGTCGGTCATACCGCTGCGCTTTTGCAGGAACAGAATGTCGGAAGTTACCTCTGTACCCGCAGCGGCCTTGAAGGTATCATTGGGCAGACGGATGGCACCGAGAAGGTCCGCCCTCTGGGCAATGTACTTTCGCACAGAAGGATTTTCCTTGTCCATGGTGCCCTTGCTGGTAATAAAGGCCACCACGCCGCCGGGGCGCACCTTGTCCAAGGCACGGGCAAAGAAAAAATCGTGGATAAGAAAATTGTACTTGTCGTACTTCTTGTCCAAAACCTTGAACGTCCCAAAGGGCACGTTGCCAATGGCTACATCAAAGAAGCTGTCCGGCAGATCGGTTTTCTCAAAGCCCTGTACCGCAATGCTGTTCTTCTGGTACAGCTGCTGGGCAATACGCCCGGAAATGCTGTCCAGCTCCACGCCGTACATCTTGGAATTACCCATATTCTCCGGCAGCAGACCCATGAAGTTGCCAACGCCGCAGCTGGGTTCCAGGATATTGCCGGTCTGGAAGCCCAGATTGGACAGCCCCTTGTACATGGCCCGGATCACCACAGGCGGGGTGTAGAACGCCGTGAGGGTGGATTCCCGGGCGGCGGCGTATTCGTCCTCTGGTAGCAGGGCTTTCAGCTCGGCATAATGGGCGTTGGTTTCCTCGAAGAACTGGGACAGACCGCCCCAGCCGACATACTGGGAGAGAACGGTCTGTTCGTCAGGGGTTGCCAGACGGTTTTCGGATTCCAGGGTGTGCAGCAGACGAATGGCGTTTACGTTGTTGTTAAAGCGCTCCAGCGGAGTGCCTACCCCAAGATCATCCGTGGGAATATGGAAGTTTGTGCGGCTGTCCGTGGAAATTTCCGGGTGGAGAACATGGAGGCGACGTTCTACGGGACGGGGAACCGCAGACGGCACCGGGAGAGATTCGAGGTTCTGCACATCCTCCATGACCTGACGGATAAAGGGAGAATTGTTCAAAGCCTCCGGGTCTACCAATTTGCCGTCTACGATGCCGACTGCTTCCAGACTTTTCCGTATCTGCTGGGGGTCAATGTCATCAAAGGAATCTTCCTCTACGTCCGGTGCGAAATCATTAATTTCCACTGCCTGGGGATGGTAGTCTCGCATTACCCTGACAGCTTCTTCCAGGGTATCATATGGGCCGTCTACATATCTGGCAGTTCCGTCCACCACATTGTAATGGTTGTAGTAAAAGCCATTTACATGGTGCTGTATCTGGATTTCTTCGCCGCTTTCGGTAAAACGCTGAACGACCTTATCACGGATTCCGTGGAGGGCAACTTTTGCAAGCTGTTCTTCGGAGAAGGCTACCAATTCGTCAAAATCCAGATCAACAAGCTCCTGTTCGGTCAGTTCTTTCAGCGTGTCATATTTTCGGGAATCCACGATGATGCCGTCAATGGATCGGTCCAGCCTGAAATCCACCAGGTCAACGCTGACCTGAACAGGAACTTTCTCGTCTGTAATGGTGGTGTAGGCAATA
Organism: uncultured Oscillospiraceae bacterium; assembly: GCA_934569225.1. Classification (GTDB taxonomy): domain Bacteria; phylum Bacillota; class Clostridia; order Oscillospirales; family Oscillospiraceae; genus Faecousia. The sequence goes on from CAKTKC010000013.1 coordinate 3,214, forward strand.
TCCACTTTCCGCAGATCGGAAAAATCCGGTTCGCTGTCATATTCTTCGGAGCAGAATTCTGTTATAAGCACCTTGGCCCGTTCCAGATCCTCGTTGGCGGCCTGCTTTATTGGCGGACGGAGGGTGTGGTCTTTGCCAAATACAGAGAACGTACCGGCCAAGTAGCCTTCCATAACCTCCATGCCCTGCTTCCGGGCTTCAAAAAAACGATCATCTGGCGGTGTTGCTTCCATGAGGGGCTGCATCATGGTCTGGTAGATGGTATTGACCTGTTCCGGGTCAGAAAGCTGCTCCTGGATCTCCGTAACACCGTTCCAGTAGTCCAGGTCACTTCTGGGGGTGGGCCGCTGAAAACCCTCCGGCGTATTGGAAAAGAACGACATGATCCGTCTGGCAAGTTGGTTGATCTCATAGTCCGCCATCCTATCCGCATCACTGGGATACAGATAAGTGCCGGAGGAAATCATATTGGACACCCATTTGGTAACGGCAGGCCATTTCATGTTCAGCTGGGCATAAGGGGCAGTTAAATCTCCATGGCTAAAGGAAAATCCGGCAGAGGTATAGGTTTTGTTGTCATTTCCGCCGTGGTAGCCGCTGTATTCCCCATGCTGCCGTTTCAGAAACTGTTCCCGCTCTTTCGTGTCCGTGTTTTGGCTGAAAAAGGAGAATACATCCAGCCGGGACCGGAATTCACGCTCATGCCCACGCAGTGCCTGGTTGATTTCATCATCGGAAATGAAATACCGCCGCAGAGGGTTAAAGCTCTGGGCGGCGGTAAAAATCAGGGGCGTTCGCTGCAAATCTTCCAGCTTTTGCAAAAGCTTGGCAGGGTGATACAAGCGGCTTACCATAAGACTGCGATCATTGGCATAGGCGGTCGCAAACACGGTCCATTCCTCTACAAGTTGCATTAACGTATCCGGGGATTCCAGAAGCCGCTGCATCTGGGCCTCGATTTCGGGAAAGCCGCTATTGGAGGAATAGGTTCCCGTTGTAAGGGGAAGATACCCGGCCTCTTTCGCTTGTGCGGAACACTCCCGTACCGCAAACGCAAGGGCCTGGGCAAGTCTGCGCCGCTCAAAGTCCGGAACTTGATCCAGTTCCGCCTGGGGCATATACCGCCCCATATCCAGCAGTTCCCGGATGCGCTTTGCGGCCTGTTCCCAGGTGACGAGAGTGGTATGCAGCTTCTGAACGGTGCGCCCGGTGGAGATACGAATGCCCTCCGGGTCATACCAGATGGCGTATTCCTGGCCCTGGATGATCAGCCCCGCACCGTTGGTGCCATAGCTTTTTTGCAGGAAAGCGGCGTTGTCCGGCTTGTCTTTCATAAAGTAGGCACAGATGATCTTCCGGCTGTCCCGGTCATTGAAACCCATGCACAGGGCTTCGTCAATGATCTGCTGAGGAAGCTGCAATTGCGGGAAAAAGGTCTGCTGTTCTTCCTCCGATACAGAAAAGCCGCCGTCCAGGAAGGAAATCTGTTCCTCCACGCTTGGCAGCGGCGATTCTTCAATTACGTGTAGATCAGGTCCTGGAAAATCTGTTCCTCCACGGCCTGCCGGATGTTGTTCATCCGCTGCACCCACAGCATCTGATCCTGGGCTTTCAGTTCCTCCGTCACGCCCTGCTCCTGGGCCATCTGCGTTGTCAGCTGTTCCAGCATCCGGTTGGCCTCCCGATCCACCTCCTCCAGATGGGTGTTCAGGGTGCCTTTCATCAGCATCCCGGTGTACAGCCCCTCCCGGTGCTTGCGGAGGTAGCTGTGGCGAAGCATCCCGTACTTGCCCACCTTGGGACTCTCGGGGGGAATCAGGTTGGGCAGCCGGTAGTCCCCCTGCATTGTGTAAGTCAGTTCCATTATTCTGGCTCCTTTCCATTTCATTTTTCCTGGCTTCATTGTACACAGTGTCTCCGAAAGAATCAAATGTACGAGACTGCTGCCGTTCCAAAGATTTTACAGCGACACCAATTTCCCGAAGGATGGATTCGGACAGAGTGCTGACAGCCGAACCCAACAGGGAGGCGGTGATCTCGGTATTGAAATCCTGGATGCGCCCAAAAACATCATTGTCCAGCTCGGGCGCATAGCCGCAGCGATGGAAAACCATATAGCGGACACTCTCACCAACGGATTCCTTAAACCATCTGGCGACACTGCCATCGTCCAACTCCTCCAGGAAGCTGTCCTGTTTGTTGTTCAGCAGGTCGGGAAGGTAATCTCCGGCGGCTTCCTCCGCAAGCTGCTGGGAAAGCGCCTCTATGCAATTCCCAAACGGTCCGTCAAAATCGTACTGGAACCGGCTTTGCAAGGTATCCATGACTTCGTTTTCGTACTCCGGCTTCATCTGCCAAAGGGAAATTTCTCGATTCTCCCGGCTGTTGGTATCTGAAACATCGAACACATAGCGGATACGATATGGAAGGTTTGGGTCCCGGAGCAGGGCAATACCGGTGGCACCCCGGTTTACCCAGTGGCCCAGTCGGTTCCACACGCCGATTTCCGCACAGGCGGTGGCATCCGGGCGCTGGGCATGGATAAGTACCTGCTCCTGAAAGCGGTACTTGTAATTCTGGGCTGCGGTTTGGAGAAATGCTGTGTAGTTCCTGGGGCTGCTTACAATCTCCTGGGTTTTGGAGGAGAGCAGCTGAGAAAGAAATTCATCTTTTCTGGGCATGGCATCTCCTTACCGCACGGTTACGGAGACTTCCACCGTAATTCCGCTGTCTTGGATAGAGGCATACAGAAGCCCCGTCCTGGCATTGGATACTTTTGTCACCATCTGATTCAACCGACATACGGTCCCATTGATTTCCTCCTGGCTGTCAGCGTAGTAGTAACCGCGCTCGTCGCTGCAAATGGGGTAGCCATCCTGCCGCAGACTGTTGATTTTCCTGCGCAGGCCCCGTCCATCAATGGAAAAGAGCCGCTGCAGCTCACGGCTGTAAACGGCTCTTTCTCCACCGGTATGGTACTTTTTGAGATACTGGCAGATTGCTGTTTTCTTATCCATTGTTTTCACATCCTTATCTTGCTTCTTTCTGTTTTACCTTGGGCTTGGGAATCTCCCAGCCATAGACCCGTGCAATTTCGTCGCCCAGACGGCTGGTGAGCCGGGTAATATCGGCACGGGTAGCAATGCCATCGTAAATTTTGCTTTTCAGCCGGTCAATCTGATCCTCTGTCACACCGTCCTTGTAGGTGCGGTAGAGATAGTGATTGGTGCCGTCGTGGTGAACAGCATCGCACCGGAGGTCGCCCAGCTTATCCATGTACCATGTGCTGTAGTCGGTGTCACTGTAGAGGCAATCCCGGATATTGCCGGAGGGAATTTCCTTGTAGCCCATGACCCGTCCGTTCCAACGGCCCAGATCAGCAATGACTAAAATGGGCTGGGACAGCTGAATATTCAGATTGGTACGTTCGTCATCCAGGTAGTCGGCGTTCAGCTCATACATAAGCGCCTCCCGCTGGGCTTCCGTCAAATCTGGGTAATCCTCTGCCAGAGAATCCCGCCAATCCTCATAATCCAGATTTTCATTGCTCCAGATGATATTGGGGCGGTCTGACATGGCATCACCTTATGCTTTCTGTTTGGCAGCACTGGAAAACTCCATTTTTGTGGATTCCCAGTGAATCGCACCGGTGAACAGCTTGCTCCTGGCTGCGGCCTCCGCCTTTTCGGGAGAATCCGCTTCCACGGTGGCATGGCCCTGGCTGATTGCCTGGACGGTAACTTCATACATCATCTTGCATCCCTCTCTCTGTGATTTTTGATAGGTATACCTTTGGCATCGTAATTCTTGGGGTCAGCGGCGGGTACATCCCAGCCAAACATGGAGCCTGCCAACATGGCGGCCTCCTGCGCCCTGGTGATACCGGCAGCATCGTTGAGGGCAGCGGCAGCCTCTTTTGGGGAAACACCCTCCTGCGGGTACTGCCCTGTGGGGGTATATCCGTTTTCACCCTTGGTAATGGTGATGATTTCGCCGGTGCTTTCCAGAGCGCTGAAACACTTCTCCGGGAGCGACTGGCGCAGAGGAACAACCTGGATACCGCCGTGCTGCATACGCTCCGCAAACTCGCAGATGTGGTACAGATTGTTTCCAACCTCCAAGTGCGTTTCATCTACATAACGGCAGGGCCTATCCTGCGTTTCCCTGGAGGAGAAGGTTATGCGGATACTGTCGCCGTCCGCAATGCGGAACTTCTCCTTGTAGCTGGGGGTGATAAACCGAATGCCATGCTCGGCATTCCGCATATTCCGGTCCAGATAATCCCGCTTATAGCAATAGACATAGAAGTTGTAGTCGCCGGGACTGGGATTCAGCCGCAGGAGGTAGGCGTAGTCCTGGGTATTTACCCGAAAACCAGATTCATCCCGGCCAAACATGGGTGTGTTGGATGCATGGCAAGCACTGGACAGGCTGCTTCGGTCTGCCAGGATACCGCCATACTGGGAATCTTCCCGTAGGGCGTTTATCACCTGGTCCAGCTCTGCCTGAAATTCTGGTGTTTTTAGATAGGCCATGTTGTCAAACCAACTGGAATAGAACTCTTTTCCGGTGGTGCCAAAGTCCCCACGCAGATAGCCGATACATCCCGTCTGGGCATCCAGCTGGTGACTCTGACGGTAGGTGTATTTCTGTTCGGGCTGGGTCAATTCTCGCAGTTCCATTAACGTTCACGCACCTTTCGTTTTTCTGCTTGTTTCGCTTTGGCGGCTTCTCTGTCCTTCCAGTAGTCCGGGTGGTATTCCTGCAAGCTGCGGTTGATGACCCTCTCATACTCTCCCTGCTTAAAATAGTCATTTACAGGAGCCGTATAGAGGCCCTTGTCCAACAGCTCCCGAATGGCAACCGGAGCATCGCAGTCCTCCTCGAAGCAGTAGTAGCTGCCATCCCGGAAGCAATGCTTTCTTGCCGCCGGAGACAATACCGCTTTCGCAACGCTTCTGTGAACTATGATGCCGCCATGGCTGGCGGTGGATACAGAAAAGACACCAGAGCATAATTCCTCTTGATGCTGGACTTCTCCCCACGGAGAATATTCGGGTGGAAACATTAGCGCTCACGCTCCTTTCGCTTTTCAGATCGTTCCCGCTGATACTGTTCCAGTCCCAGCTTTGCCCACTGAGGGAGCTGTTCAGGCTCCAGTGTCCCGAGAATGTCCCGCCGTTCAAACCGGGAGCTGTCACCGGAGTGCAAATCCACACAGAAACAGGCAGACCCCCGGCTGTGGGGACTGGCCCCAAAACCGCCGATGCAGAGCTTCAGCTGACGGGTTGCCAACTGATACTCCTTCCGCAGCACACCCGGACGAATGACAACAATTTTCCCATTCAGGTCATCGTCATAGGTAATGGGGGTACAGTCCTTGTTCGTCAGGGGTGTCACATCGATGCCCTGAAATTTGGGTTTCAATACCTCTGCGCGGGTTTTCTCCGCCTGTTCCGACAGCCGGTCCGCAAAGAGCTTGACGATTTCACAGTAATCGTCACTGACCATGACCTCATTGTAGAGTGCCGCAATTTCGTTCTGCTGGCAGTAGGCGCACATGTAGCGTTCCTCCGGTTTGGCATTCAGGTCCTCCCCAAGGACGATTTCCCGGTCCCCAATGCGGAATGCCTGGATGATCTCATAGCTGCCAGCCATCCTTTTTTCATCTTCCATTTTCTTCCTCCGTTCTTTCACAAATTACTAAGAACCGCTGTCTGCCGCCGCTGGCGTAGGGGTGACAGGTCAGCAGGGTAATCAAATCCCGCCCAGGCTGAATTTTGATAGCCTCAATATCATTGGGCTGGATGATTTTGGTTTCTACCACGCTGTAGTGGAGGGTTCCCCAAAGATTGGTGATGTCCACCGAATCCCCAACCTGCAATTCCGGCACATAGCGGAAGTAGGGCGCGCCATTGTACCCCCGGTGTCCGGCAATGACGGCGTTGGTATTCTCGCCGCCAATGGGGATACTGGTCTGTCCCAGCTGGGCGGCACCATCTGCCATGTGCTTGTCAGTGGCACCCAGATACAGGGGCATTTCCATTTCCAGCTTTGGGATGGACAGCACCCCAAACACATCCCCGGCTTGGCCACTGACGCTGAACAGCACTCCGGGCTGTTCGGTGGCTGCCAGACTGCTGAGCTTCGACTGGTCATCTTCATACAGTTCTCGGTTGTAGGCTTCCAGCATGTCCAGCAGCTCCGGGTAGGGCGTGAGCGGCTCTGTTTCCGCAATCGGTTCTGTGGTAAGCGGATTATCCAATGTGCTTTCCGTGGGGCTGGTGCCATAGAAAGATTCCACAGAGCCTTCCATCCGCTTGCTGGTGTAGTAGTTGTTGATCGCCGGATACAGAAGGATCCCCATGCCCACCAGGTAAATCCACAAGAACAGCAGAGTAATGAGAACGCCTTTACGCCGCATTGTTTTCTCCTTTCTGCGTGAGCCAGACAATGAACAGAATCAGGCAAATCAGAGCCACAATTCCAATGGCAAGATACACGCCCTTTTCGTACTCCTGTTCCCAGGTGGAATCTACGCTTTCCTCTGTTTCAGCCAGTTCTATGGTGGGATTTTCCGTGTTCGCTGGGGTGTAGGGAATCCGGTGGCCACGAACCAAAAGCCTATGGGTGTTGACCCCAAAGGGGGTGCAGGTCACAAGGGTACACAAGTCCTTGTTTTCCTCCAGCCCCAGATAGGTGGTGTCGTGAGGCAAAACGGTGTTGATCTGGTCAACCTCATAGGCGAGGAATTCATTCAGCACCTCCAGATAGAAGGTGTCCCCAATTTCCAGCTTGTCCAGGTCGGAAAACATCTTCTGGCTTGCAAGACCGGAGTGACCGGTGAGGATGGCGTGGGTGCTGCTGCCGCCAATGGGTAATGAACTGCCAATGAGATGGCCCACGCCCCGGTCCAGGGTTTCCTCCTCCGTGCCATGGTAGATAGGCAGGGATACCCCCAGCCTGGGGATATGGACATAGCCCATGGTTCCAGTGCCGGTGAGGTCTAAGAGCTGGGCATATTCCTCCACAGCGGAAGTTACAGAATCTTTGGAATAACTGCCATACCGGACGATGCTGCTCCACAATTCCTCATTGTACGCCTGGGCTTTCGCCCTGGCCTCCGGGACGGCGGTGTCTGGCAACGCCTGGACAGCATCCTGATACTCCGTATGGATCTGGGACTGGTGGACCTCATTGTAGCGGCTGCTGAAGATGGGATAGACGGTCAGCCCCAGTGCCAGCAGGAAAAACAGGACTGCCAGAGCGATGGTGATGATTTTTCTGCGCTTGTCTCGGATAGGATCTCCTCCTTTCGGACGGCACCCCGGAGTGTTTTTCCGGGGTGCCAGATACTTACCGGCCATTCTTCTTTTTGACAGTCAGAACAATGACACCGGCTGCGGTGGACATCAGGAGAATGCCCACCAGGCTGTACATCCAGGTACCGTGATCGCCGGTCTTGGGCAGGTCAAAGCCCTTGGTGTTCTTCACGGTCAGGGGAACTTCGGCGTTGGCAGAGCCGTTGTCTTCCAGCATGGTGACGTCATTCTTGTCCACCGTTGCGGAAGCAGTGAGAACGTTGTGGGACAGTGCCCGCTGGGGGATATTGGCCAGCTTCAGATTCTCTCCGCCGTCAAAAGCATAGTGGGGGTCATTCTGGAGAACGCCCAGCACATTCTTGGCGTAGACATTGCAAGGCTTGGCGGGATTCTCTTTCAGAGAAATGGTGACAGTGATTGCGTTTTTCAGCAAGGTGTAGCCATTGGCGGTCTGGATTTCTGTGACGGTGTAGGTGTCCTCCTCCAAGCCCTTGACCATGATGTGTCCGCAGGACTTGCCCATGGTGACGGGGGTAAAGACGGTGGCATCTGCTTCCTTGTCGGTATGTCCGGTGACATAGTAGACTCCTTCCACGTCATTGCGTTTGGCAATGATCCAGGTGCCGTCGGTCTTGTTCTGAATCTTGAACTTCACGCTGTCATAGAGCTTGGTTTCGGCGGCGGTTTCCGCGTCCACATCCGAGAACAGCTTGGTCAGGTCCAGGCCAAAGGAAAACACATGGCAGTCGTCAATGAGGGTGTCGTAGTAGTCGCCGGAGGTGCGCTTCCAGGTCAGAATGACGGTGTTTTCATTGCCCTTTTCGCCGTAGGCAAAAGACTTGTCGGAGTTGATGACGGCGCTGTAGGTCACACGGACGGTGTAGTTGGAGTAGCCGGTGTAGAGCTTCCCGTTCTTGTTGGCGGTAGCTCCGTTGATTTCATCCAGACCGGCCTTGGCAATGTCCACGGTCATATGGCGGCCATCCTCGCTGTAGGTGACAGTGAACTTCCCGGAATCCTGGTTCCAGGTGGCCACCTTGTCGGTGCAGGCGGCATCGGTGAAAAACTCCACCGTCACACCGGCATCCTTGCTGTAAGTCAGGCCCTCGCAGAGGGTGTCATAGAAATTGTAAGTGGACAGGGCCGTTGCCAGAGAGGTGACAGTGGGCAGAGTGGAAATAATCTGGTATTCCATGGTGTCGCCGGCGGAACCGGTAGCGGTGTGGGCGTAGCCGTCGGTAATGGAAGCGGAGCCTTCGTTCTTACCAGTGTCGGCCTTGGCCTCTCGAACCGTCTTTTCCAGAGTGGGAATGCCGGTTTCCTGCTTGGGATACACGACTACATCATAATTCCAGGCGGCACCGCCATCCTGGGAAGCGGAGTTGTCATTGCCGGTGACGGTGGTCATGGGCAGGGAGACGAAGAAGGGATTGGTAGTGGAAGTGACCATTTCGGGGACCTTGGTTTCCACCAGCAGATACAGACCTACGGGCAGATTCTTGGCAGAGGCCTTGCCGACCTCATTGGTGGGGTCCATGGCCGTGCCGCCGTTACGGATGAAGGTTTCCAAGGCGTTTTTCACAGTGGTGGAATTGGCTTCCAGACTCTGGGCCAGTGCCTTGTTCAGCGTGTCAGAGGTGTAGAAGTAGCGGTCAGCATCCAGGCTGTCCGCCTCGGCACACCGGTTCGCTCCGCTTTCCAGACCGATTGCTTTCAGCAGATCTGCAGCATCCGTCTTGTGGAAGCCGTAGAGGACCTGGGCCGTACCCTGGTTCTCAAAGGTCACAATGTCCGCGGCTTTCAGATAGGTGAATTCCACACCGGCAATGGCATAGCCTTTGCTGGTCTGGCCGTTTCCCAGAGCGTTGCCGTTCTGACCGTCGGTGTCGCCCTTGCGATTGGTGTTTACCAGGGCGTTTTCCACATAGCTTTCCTGCCAGCCGGTGGAGGGAAAAGCATCTTCATCCCACACGCCGTCCTTCTTGGCGTTGGTGTAGTCGAACTTCCAGACGGTCAGGCTGCAAGCGGCATCCTGGTCGATGGTTTTGGCTTCGTCCGCAAAGGCAGCGGGGACGCTGGACAGAAGCAGAACGAGGGTCATAAAGGCGCAAACAATTTTCTTCATGGTTTTCATAGTAAAGTCCTTTCTGAATATAAGATTTTTAGATTTGAGGGTGAAAAAATCCGGGGCATTTCCCCGGTTGATTGAGCTTAGATTTCCCGCTTGCGCAGATACAGGATTGCTCCTGCGCAAATCGAAAAGCAGGGTATGATTGCGAGCGGCAGCACCGCTAGACCGGTAGAGCCGGTCTTGGGCAAAGTAAAGGCTTCTCCGTTGACCACCCGCAGTTCCAGTATATCCGCAGGCAGAGTACCCTCGAAAGCGGCTTCTTTCAGCAGCGTATAGCCCTCCGGGGCTTTTGTCTCCGTGATCCTGTATTGTAGCGTAATGGGCAGGGCCTCCCATGTCAGCAGACCGTCCTCACCGGAAGTTTTACTGGCGGCTGCAAGGTTTTCTTCCGAAGGCTCACCCAGAGTACAAACACCGTTAGGGCCTGGAATAACCGGATACCAAAGATTGCCGTCCTCGCTGCCTTCCAGCAGGAAGGTGGCTCCCGCCAAAGGTTCGTCCTTGGTGTCCACCTTTCGGATGGTGATTTTCCCGGTGCGCAGTTTGTTGAGGAAAGATACCTCTGCCGTTTTGCCTGCGGTGACAGTAACGGTTTTCGGGGCTTCTCCGGAATAGAGGCTGTCAGCGGGCAGCACTTCCTCCACGGTGTAGTCTCCGGGGGTGAGATTGCCGGTGAGAATTTTTCCGTCCTTGTCCGTGGTAAAGGGAGAGCCGGAAACTTCTTTCCCGTCCGCATCCGAGATTTTGAACTTCCAGCCCTCCAACGTACCTTCCGGCTTTGTGGTTTTCTGGATGGAAATTCTGCCGCTGTAGTTGTTGATAAACTCCAGGGTGGTTTTCTCATGGGCGCGGATCACCAGCTTCTTCACGGAATCATCCATCTTCCAGTAATCGTCCCGGACCTCCTCGCTTCCGGTTTCCTTGACCCAGTAGGTGCCGGGTTCCAGATAGATACCTACGGTGCCGTCCTGGCCGGTAATGAGAGTACGGAGCTCCTGGGTGCAGGCTTCATCCGCATAGACGGTAATATGCCAGCCAGAGATTTCATCTCCCGTGTTGGTAGATTTCGTGAAGTAGCCCAGGCCTTGCTCTTTGTTCAGCCACTGGTCAACGGCGGTTTTTCCGTACTCCACGGTAACAGTGTGGAAGCCCAGCTCCACAGACCAATAGGGGTCCTCGGTGGGGGATTCCAGGACAAGGTATTTTCCGGGGGCCAGATTGGAAATGTGGATAATGCCGGTTTCGTCCGTGGTAAAGGGAGAGCCGGGAATTTCTGTGCCGTCCTTCTTAACGATGAACTTCCAACCGTCCAGGTGATTGCCGGTGTTGGTGGATTTTCGGATTTCCAAGGCACCGACGGTCAGCTTGTTATAGAAGCTGACGCTGGTGGTAGTGCCGTTGGAGATGCTGACCATCTTTGGATTCTCTCCGGAACAGGTGTAGCGAGAGGAAATGGCACTGTTGGTATGCCCCAACTCCTTGACGTAATAGGTTCCGGCATTCAGCCCGGGAATGCTGATTCTGCCGCTTGTGTCCGTGGTGTGCGGGCCAGATACCAGGGTGGTGCAGGCGGCGTTGGAATACACGCCGAAACGCCAACCAGATAAATTCTGACCGTCTTCTGTGGTTTTTACCAGGGCAATGGCACCGGGGTCCGGGGCGTTAATCTTAAAATAGGCCCGCAGTGTATCCACCTGGGGAGAATACAGCTTGACACAGGTCTGGTAAGTGCTGCTGGCACTGTAGTAAATGGATACGGTGGAGTTTTCCGCAGAGGGCAGACTCCGGGTAGCACTGAATAGAGCTGTGGGAGAAATAGAGCCTGTTTTGGTGATGGTCAAGGTATTCCCGGACTTGGAAAAGGATGCACCGTTCCCATTGGTGAAGGAGAAGTTCCCCAGTACACCGTTGGAATCCGTAATGCTTAGCTGGCTCCCGCTCATGGTGATGGTGGGTGCGGAGCCGGAGGAGCGGCTGGTGAAGCTGGGGATTTTCATGGCGTTCTGGACACTGGAAACAATGCTGTTGTACTTCTCCGCAAAGCCGGAAACGCTGGCGACACCCGCATTGTAGAATACATCCCCGCTGGTATAACCGTTGGAGCCACGGCGGTTGAAGGTATCGGCATCCCGCAATCCTGTTACGATCTCGTAGATCAGGAACTGGGTAGCGATCCGGGTGGACACATTGGGGTTGTTGGCCATGGCCGTTGTTTTGACGCTGTAATTGCTGTCCCACAGCTGCCGGGAGTACAGCAGCGTCAGTGCGATGGCCTGGCGGTAGGAATAGGGCATGGCATACCAGACATTGCTGCCACGGGTGCTGCCGCTGCCGGATACCCCCAGATCCTCGTCCATGTAGTTGCCGGAGGTGCTGGCTGCGTAATTTTTGCAGGGTTCGATGCAGTACAGCGGATCGTCCTCATAGGGAACATTGTTGTACCGTGCAAAGTGCCAGCCCAGATTTTTGATATAGGCTGTTTTTGCGGCATCGCTTCCGTTGGGGTTGTAGGTCACAGACACCTGGCTTCTCAGGACTGTGGTGTAATTGGGGCTTGCCTTGTCAAACAGAAGCACGTTGGTGACTGTGGAGGCGTAGGCAGCAAGCCGGTCATCCTCAACGGCATCTTCCGGGGCATCTTCTACCGGGTCAGCTTCCGGTTCCGTGACTTCCGTTTCCGATCCCGTGGTTTCTGTTGCCTCTGGCGGTTCAGTAGTTTCTGACGGCGGTTCGGTGGATTCTGAGGGAACTTCCGTTTCCGGTGGAGCCGTCGTTTCTTCCGCTGCCTCCGTTGCGGCCTCGGATGCTTCCACTTCCCCGGTGGGCATTGCTTCATCCGCAAAGGCACAGGGCACCAGCCCTGCCAGCAGCACGGCCACCAGAAACAGGCAGAACCCTCGTTTCATGATTTTTCGCATGGCATTTTCCTTTCACAAAAGAATCACCCGCCGATTTTGGCAGGTGTCTACGTTTCTTTCAGCTGGTACAGCTGGTTATACAGTATAAGGGGGAGTGTGAGGGGGAGGAGAACGGCAAACTGGGCGCATTATCTGTCACGCTCCTTTTGTCGGAGCTGATACCGGTGGTAATACTCCAGGGCTTTGATGACGTAGTCCTCCGTCTGCTTGGCGGTGAAATTTTTGGGGATGAAAGGTTTCAGCCGTTCCGACTGGAAGCTGATTTTCTCTTTCTGGTTGGGCTTCTGCTCGCACATGATGGAGAGGATCACGTCGGCATTGAGCCTGCCGTTCTGGGAAAATTCTTTCATCTTCAGGGCTTGGGCCAGGGACGGCGTAGACTGCTCGGAACTGATGGAATCCAGCAGACTGTTTTGCTCCTCCTCGGTCAGGTAGGAAAGCTCCACGGCGGGCCGGAAAGCGATTTTCCCAGCGTCCACCAAATCCAGCAGAGGCGGAATAAGGTGGGTGAGGCGAATGTAGCGTTTGATTTGTGTTGAACTGTCACTTGTCTGTCCGGCAAGTTCCTCGTTGGAGCGACTACCCTGTAACTTCGGTCCCACTGGGTCCGAAGTTAAATCCGTCCGCTGTCCCTGCCTGTTCATGGCTTCCAGCCGCATTTTGTAGGAAAACGCCTTTTCGCTGGGCAGGATGGTGGTGCGCTGTAAATTGCTTTCCACCATAAGGATAATGGCCTCGTCTCTGGAAAGCTCCTTGATTTCCGCTTTCACAGTGGTCAAGCCCGCAAGCTCGCAGGCTCTTGTCCTGCGGTGGCCGGAGACGATTTCGTACCGTCCGTCCGGCTTCTGCCGCAGCGTGACCGGGGTGATGATGCCCCGCTCCTTGATGCTCTCCACCAGCTGATCCATGTCCTCGTCCAGTCGGACATGAAAAGGATGATTCGGAAATTCGTCAATTTCCGAAAGGGGAATTTCATGGATTTTGGGGAGCTTGGATTCTGCCCGCTCCTTATCATCCATGAACAGCTCATCTAGCCCCGTCAGACCGAGATCGATTTGTTTCTTTGCCAAGTTCGACTACCTCCTTTGTCAAGTTTGCGTAAGCCTGGGCTACCCGACCTTTGGGGTCAAAGGCAAAAATGCTTTTGCTCTCGCCGGATGCCTCGGCGGCTCGGACAGAACGGGGAATTTCCGTGTCAAATACCCGGACACTGCCGCCCAATGTGGAGCGCAGGGCGGCGATAATGCTCTTGGCATTGTTGGTTCGCCCGTCCACCATGGTCATAAGGATTCCGTCGATTTTCAGTTTCGGATTGATCTGCCGCCGCACTCTGCTGATGGTGCGGATGAGCAGATTCAGACCCTTTGTGGAAAGAAAGTCCGGTGCAGACGGGATGATCACGCTGTCGGCGGCAGCCAGAGCATTGATGGACATCAGCCCCAAGGACGGCATACAGTCAATGAGAATGTAGTCGTAGTTCTCTTTCACCCGGCTGAGAACGGATTTCAGCACCTGCTCCCGGGACATGGCATTGAACAGGCTCATTTCCACGCCGGACAGTTCAATGTTCGCAGGAAGCAAATCGACCCCCTCGCCGCTGTGGATGATGCCTTCTTCCCAGGGAACGGATTCATCCCGGATTTCGGCCTGCATGGCAGTAGCCAGTGTGGTATCCAGATCATCGTCAGCGTTCCGTATGCCTAAGCTGATGGTCAAACTGTGCTGGGGGTCATCGTCTACCAGCAGCACCCGGTTTCCGGCTTGAGCAAGGCCGACACCGAGATTGACGGTGGAAGTGGTTTTTCCAACACCTCCTTTCTGATTGACAATGGCAATGGTTTTGCAGTGATTCATTTGTATACCTCCTAAGATTTTTATTTTTGCTCCACCAAAACACAGAATTATTTTCTGTGCTTTGGTCGGCGCGTTTCATTCGGCCTCGCCCCCTAGACGCGCAAAGGGAAATCATCTGACGCTCGACTGCGAATCGAGTCCATGGGCCTTTCACCCCTGCCGGGTCCTCCGCCAGCTCCGTAGAGAAGTATCATTGTCCTGTCTGGCCCTTCGTCGCCTTGCCGGTGGCAACCCGGCATTGGAGGCAGCATTTCTCGCTCAGCACCTTTGCTTCAGCCCTTGTGGGCTTCTTCGCGTTGTACCCCATATGGGGCAGGTGGTCACGGCGTACTGTCCTCCTGGCTCCGGTCCAGAAGAATGTATCAGATGAATGAATATGAAGTTTTCAAGGTTCAGGTGAGGGGGTAAGAGAAGCGCCTCTGAAAAGGTCCCCTCACTTAAGTAGCCCACGAGAAAGCCCATTTTTTTACATTTCTCCTCAAAAATTTTTTGAATTTCTATTTTTTGTGCAAGCTATACAAAATAAAACATTAGATTTTGTGGCGTTTGCTTGCAAAACGTAAACGTAAATGCCATGAATTTGTTTTAGCGGAACAGAACAAGAAAAAAGCCATACTCCTTGCGTAAACACGCAAAGAATATGGCTTGTATTGTAAGTCAACGCCTATTTGCTCATACAGATGTAGTAATAGTGCCACAATAGACTTTGGAAAACCGTCTGTTGATTTAATTATTTGAGAGAGGTCTATTGCGGTTCAATAGGTAACCGGACCATCAACGTCGCTGGCAGCCTGCATCTTAAACTTGTCCATTGCTTCCCGCGCCTGGGGAATGTTGATCTGGTTGTTGCTCTTCATACCATTTTCTCTCCTTTTTGCTTTCTCGCGGTTTTGTTCCGCAACCATAGCTTTGCCAATATTTTTTGGAGTATTAGCGTGAATTTCCGGAAGGAAATACAGAAAATGACAGTTTTTCTGACGCCCCCTTAGATTCTGCACAGATTTTCCCGCGCGGTTGCATTCAATCGGGATTTGTGGTATAGTTAAGGCAAAATGAATGAAGACGTGGGTGATATTTATGAAAATCATGATTATCGGCGACGGAAAAATCGGCAGCGTTCTGGCAGAGCAGCTGTCCAAGGAGAAGCATGAAGTGACGCTGGTGGATCGCTCCGGGGTCAGGCTGGATCAGTCCAACAATGAGCTGGATGTGATGGTCGTGGAGGGCGACGGCGCTTCCCGTGATGTTCAGCTGGAGGCCGGGGCGGATCAGGCCGACCTCGTCATCGCCTGTACCGGTGCGGACGAGCTGAATCTGCTGTGCTGCCTTATCGGCAAGAAGCTGGGCGCGCGGCACACCATCGCCCGGGTGCGCAACCCCATGTACGTGGAGGAACTGAATCTCATCAAGGACGATCTGGGACTCAGCATGGCCATCAACCCCGAGGAAGCCTGCGCGACGGAAATGGCGCGGGTTCTGCGGTTCCCTTCCGCTATTAAAATCGACACCTTTGCCCGGGGGCATGTGGAAATTCTCAAGACCGGCGTGACGGCCGGCTCTCCCCTGGACGGCATGGCGCTGAAGGACATCGGAAGATTCCGTGCCAACGTGCTGATCTGCGCGGTGGAGCGGGGCGAGCGGGATGTCATCATCCCCTCCGGCGAGTTCCAGCTGAAGGCCGGAGACCGGATTTCCGTGGTGGCAAGCCCCCAGGAGGCGCAGCGGTTTTTCCGGCAGGTCGGCGTGGCGAAGACCCGGGTGCGGCAGGTCATGCTCATTGGCGGCGGCCGGATGGGCTATTACCTGGCCCGGCAGCTGCTGGCTACGGGCATGGACGTGAAGATCATCGAGTCGGACGCAAGGCGCTGCGAAGAGCTGAGCCAGCTTCTCCCGGAAGCGACGATCCTCCACGGCGACGGCACGGATCAGCGCCTATTGCAGGAAGAGGGCATCGAGCACATGGACGCCATCGCGGCGCTGACGGGCATTGACGAGGAAAACATAATCATTTCCCTGTTCGCCGGGCGGACGACCCGCGCCAAGGTCATCACCAAGGTCAACCGCAGTTCCTATGAGCCGCTGGTGGGCAGTCTGTCCCTCGATTCCGTGTTCTATCCCCGGAACATCTGCGCGGACAACGTGGTGCGCTACGTCCGTGCCATGCAGAATTCTGACGCCTACGCCAGTATGGAGACGCTGTGCAAGATCGTCAGCAATAAGGTCGAGGCAATGGAGTTCCGGGTGACGGCCAGCGCGGATTTCTGCGGCATCCCATTGCAGGATCTGCACCTGAAGGACGGCCTGCTGATCGGCTGCATCTCCCGGGGCGGCAAGACCATCACCCCCCGCGGCAGCGACACCATCGAGGTGGGGGATAGCGTGATCGTGGTCACCACCCACGGCGGCCTGAGAAGCCTTAACGATATTTTCCGGCGGTAAGGGGGAACGGACATGAATTATCCCTTGCTTCGCTATCTTTTCGGCATGATCCTGCTGATCGAAGCGGCGTTTCTCGCTCTGCCCCTGGGGGTCGCTGTGATCTACGGGGAGAGCACCGGTATTTACTTTCTGTATACCATGGTGGCGGCGGGACTGCTGGGCTTCCTGCTGACCCGGTTCAAGCCCGCCAAGCGGGACATGTACGCCCGGGAGGGCTTCGTCTTCACGGCGCTGGCCTGGGTGGTCATCTCCCTGATCGGCGCGGCGCCGTTTACCCTGTCCGGCCAGATTCCCAGCTACCTGGACGCCGTGTTTGAGACGGTTTCCGGCTTTACCACCACCGGCGCCAGCATCCTGACCAACGTGGAGGCGCTGGACAAGGGCATGATTTTCTGGCGCAGCTTTACCCACTGGTTGGGGGGCATGGGCATTCTGGTGTTCATGCTGTCGCTGGTGAATATGGGCGGGCAGGCAAACCACCTGCTCCGGGCAGAAAGCCCTGGCCCCACCGTGAGCAAGATGGTGCCGAACATGCGCAAATCCGCCGCCATTCTCTATGGTATCTACATCGTCATGACGGCGGTGGAGGTGGTGCTGCTGCTCATTGGGGGAATGCCCCTGTTTGACAGCCTGTGTACCGCATTCGGCACGGCAGGCACCGGCGGCTTCGGCATCAAGAATAACTCCATGGGCTTTTACGACAGCTACTATCTTCAGGGCGTTGTTTCCGTATTCATGGCGCTGTTCGGCGTGAACTTCAACGTTTACTTTTTCCTGCTGATGAAAAAATATGCCATGGCATGGCGCAATACCGAGGTGCGGGCGTATTTTGCCATCATTGCAGGAAGCACGCTCATCATCACCCTCAACATTCTGGGGATGTTTCCCACGGCGTTTGACGCGTTCCACCATGCTTTTTTCACCGTCTCATCCATCATCACCACCACGGGCTACAGCACCACGGATTTTGACCTGTGGCCGCAGCTCAGCCGGTTCGTTCTGGTGCTGCTGATGATCGTCGGCGCCTGCGCCGGGTCTACTGGCGGCGGCGTCAAGGTTTCCCGGTTGGTGATTCTGTGCAAGGCGCTGAGTTCGGAGCTGCGCAAGCTGCTCCATCCCCGCTCCGTGCGGGTGCTGACGGTGGACGGAAAGCCCGTCAGCCGGGAGACGCTTCAGGGCGTTCAGAGCTACATGACCCTGTATTTTCTGGTGACGCTGGTGTCCGTGCTGCTGGTGGCGCTGGACAATCTGGATTTTGTCACCACCTTTACCGCCGTGATGGCAACGCTGAACAACATCGGCCCCGGTCTGGGACTGGCCGGCCCCACGGGCAGCTTCGCGGTCTTTTCGCCGTTGGCGAAGATCGTCCTGACGGCGGATATGCTGTTCGGGCGGCTGGAGCTGTTCCCCATGCTGATTCTGCTGATGCCCTCGACATGGCGCAAAAATTGACAGAAAACAGCGAATGGAGCGTATCTGTATGAAATGCACCCCAAAAGTGTCTAACTTTTGGGGTGCATATCAATCGGGGATGGCTCCCCGGTCAATATGTTATCCGGCGGCACGTGCCAGAAGCAGGCTCAGGCCGTAGATGGCGACCAGATGGGCGGGGTAATACCAGTAAAACAGCGGGCCGATGTTCCCCTTGCCTTTTTTGCCGTTGTACAGCGCCAGAAGGGGAACGCTCAGAAGTCCCCACCACTGGATCCCGCCGTAATGCAGCCCCAACAGGCTGACACCGACGGTAAACAGCGCCAGTTTTTCCCATTTTCCCCTGCCAAAATACACCAGCACCGGCAGCATCACGCCCCACAGACCGTAATCTACGTCAAAATCCGTGTGAATTAAAATCCGGGGCAATCCCACGGTGATGAAAACCGCGGCCGCGAGGGCGGCGGAAGCCAGCAGCACGGACACCGGCGTCCGGCGGCGAAGGGCGTTGTCCAGCGTGTAAATCAGGCAGACGGAAAGGAAAAAGGTCACGAAAATGCACTGGTAGAGTGAGCGCATGGCGGCAAAATAGGCGATCTGGCACAGCGTGGCCATGCCCAGAAGTCTCCCCAGATACCGTCCCCGGTCATGGGTATAGCGGTAGCCCTCGGCGATCATATAGGCGAAAAGGGGCGCGGCCAGCCGCCCGATGATCCGCAGAATGACGAATTGGGGCAGCAGCTGCAATCCCACATGGTCGCAGGTCATGGCGAGCAGGGCCAGAAGCTTCAGCTGATTCCCGGTCAGTCCGGCAAAATTTTTCGTTTGTATCCCCATAGGCACTCCTGTAAATGGTGTTCCGAACAAGACTATGATACCACGTTTCTGCCGAAATTGTCAATCCGGGCAGCAAAAAAGCACCCCTGCCGGGCGCAGAGAAAATGATACTGAACTCCAATTAAAATCTTTAGAAAAGATTTTAATTGCCCGAAGGGCAAGGAGTTCATATGAGACTTGTTTTGTGATTTCTTTCCTTATAAATCACAAAACGGGCAGCGTCGTCAGGCGATGCCTTCCTGATTAAAATCAAAGATTTTAATCAGGAAATAGTATGAAATGACCCTTGACTGCCATGCCTTGTGATCGGCACGTTTTTTGCAGCCAAGGGTCATTTCTCTTCGCTCTTATTATCTAACATCTGTTGGTTAACCTCTCTTTCTGCGGATTGACGGGCGTATGCGATCCGTTTTTTTCTGTTCCGATACCTTATCCATTCTCCATCTGTCTCTTCCGCGAGACGCGCTTATAAGTCGGAATCGCCGGGGATCTCCCTGCCCGCCTGTATCGGCTCCATCCTGATTTGAAGCCTCTAAGGATTTACCTGTACATCGGTATCACCTCTTTGTATTTATAAGATATCATAAATATTTCTGCATTTCAAGGAGGTATATTATACAATATTACCAGTCCGCTGTTGTGGAAAACACAGATTTCTATTTGGTACAGGCGGACGCGGATTGACAAAGGGAGGGAAGGCTGTTATAATAGTTTTGTTCGGCGGCTGTGCAGCCGCTGTTTTTCGTGGTATTTTTGCAGCCGGTTTTCCCGGCTGGGCAAGCGCATACAAAGGAGAAACACAATGAAATACGATTTTACTTCCATACTGGATCGCCGGGGAAAGGATGCCGTCGCCATCGACGCCGTGGGCGCGCCCGGTTCTCCCTATCCCGCACCCCGGGAGGGCTTCGACGTGATCCCTATGTGGGTGGCGGATATGAATTTCCCCGTGGTGCCCACCATTCAGCAGGCCATGATCGAGAGGGCGGAGCATCCGGCCTTCGGCTATTTTGACCCTCCCGCGGAATATTACGATTCCATCATCCGCTGGCAGGAGCGTCACAACGGCGTCACCGGCCTGAAGAGCGAACACATCGGCTACGAAAACGGCGTGCTGGGCGGCGTGATCTCCGCACTGAACGTTCTGTGCTCCAAGGGGGACAACGTGCTGCTCCACAGCCCCACCTACATCGGCTTTACCCACTGCCTGACGGACAACGGTTATCACATTGTCCACTCTCCGCTGACAAAGGACGAGCAGGGTGTCTGGCGGATGGACTTTGCCGATATGGAAAAGAAAATCGTGGAAAATCACATCCACGCCGCCATTTTCTGTTCCCCCCACAACCCATGCGGCCGGGTCTGGGAGCGTTGGGAGATCGAGCAGGCCATGGCGCTGTACAAAAAGTACGACGTGATGGTGGTTTCCGACGAGATCTGGAGCGACATTCTGCTGACCGGGTATCGCCACACCCCCACCCAGTCCGTCAGCGAGGACGCGAAAATGCGCACCGTGGCGCTGTACGCCCCCTCCAAAACCTTCAATCTGGCAGGGCTGGTGGGCAGCTACCATATTATCTACAATTCCTGGCTCCGGGATCGCTGCGACAAAGAGGGCGCTCTCAGCCACTACAATGCCATGAACGTTATGAGTATGCACGCCCTGCTGGGCGCTTACAAGCCCGAGGGCTACGAGTGGATGGAGGAGCTGCGGCAGGTCATCACCGGCAACGTGGATTTTGCCTGCGATTATATCGCCAAGCACTTTAACGGCGTGGAGGTCAGCCGTCCTCAGGGAACCTATATGCTTTTCCTGGACTGCGGAGAATGGCTGACGGCTCACGGCAAGACCATGGACGAGCTGCTTGCCGCCGGATGGGACGTGGGCGTGATCTGGCAGGACGGACGGGCGTTCCACGGTCAGACTCACATCCGCATGAACCTCGCGCTGCCCCTGAGCCGGGTGCAGGAGGCTTTCCGGCGGCTGGATACCTATGTTTTCAATGCCTGATATCAACTCCGGGGCGGATTTCCGCCCCGGAATTTTCGCTTCCGGGGAACGGAATTATCCACCTTACATAGATTTTACAAAGTGCCTATTGTAATTCTTACGGTTTTATCGTAACATCGATAGTGAGATAGAATAAGTATTGGGGGAATCCGAGTGATTTATTGCGTAGAGGACGACGACAGCATCCGGGAGCTGATGCTGTATGCCCTGCGGGCGTCCGGTTTCGAGGCGGAGGGCTTTCGGGACGGCGTGGGACTGTTCGACGCGCTGAGCCACGCCCAGCCCCAGCTGATTATGCTGGATATCATGCTGCCCGGGATGGACGGCATCGAAATTCTCAAAGCCCTCCGGGGCAATCCCACCACCGCCCGCATCCCGGTCATTATTGCTTCTGCCCGGGGAACGGAGTACGACAAGGTGGTGGGGCTGGACTTAGGCGCCGACGATTATCTTGCCAAGCCCTTCGGCATGATGGAGATGGTGTCCCGCATCCGGGCGGTTCTGCGCCGGACGGCTCCTGCGGCCGCCCGCGGACTGCTGCAAATGGGAAATCTGCGGATGGATTCCGCGTCCCATACGGTCTACGCCGGGGACGCCCGGGTGGAACTGACGCTGAAGGAATTTGAGTTGCTGAAGCTCTTCCTGGAGCATCCCGGCCGGGTCTTTACCCGGGATCAGCTGCTGGAACGGATCTGGAGCACGGACTACGTGGGGGAGACCCGGACGGTGGACGTACACATCGGCACCCTGCGCACGAAGCTGGGGCAGTGCGGCGAATACATCCGCACCGTCCGGGGCGTTGGCTACCGGATGGAGGCGTAGGCCATGACGAAGCGGGTTTTTCGCTCGATTTTCCTGGCGTCGCTGGCAGTGCTGCTGGCAGCGGTGGTGCTGATCCTGGGGGCGCTGTACACCTACTTTTCCGACGTTCAGGCGGAGCAGCTGCGATTGCAGACGGCTTTGGTCGCCCACGCGCTGGAAACGGAAGGGGTTTCCTATTTTGACGGCCTGGATACCTCCGACCGCCGGATCACCTGGATCGCCGCCGACGGCACGGTGCTTTATGACAGCCGTTCCGATTCCGGCGTGATGGAGAATCATCTGGAGCGGGAAGAAGTGAAGGCCGCGCTGGCCACCGGCTCCGGCACCAGCTTCCGCTATTCCGACACGCTGATGGAGCGGTATATCTACACGGCGCAGCGCCTGGGCGACGGCACGGTGCTGCGACTTTCCGCGGCGCAGAACACGGTGCCCCATCTGGTGCTGGGGGTGGTGAAGCCAATCATTCTGGTCATCGGCATTGCCGTCGCCCTGTCGGCGCTTCTTGCCGGGCAGCTGACAAAAAACATCGTCGCGCCGCTGAACGAGCTGAATCTGGACGACCCCATGTCCAACCGGGAATACGTCGAAATCCAGCCTCTTCTGCGGCGGTTGGACTCCCAGCAGGTACAGCTCCGGGCGCAGTCCCAGGAGCTGCGGCAGAAGCAGAAGGAATTCAACACCGTCACTCGCTCCTTAAGCGAGGGACTGGTGCTGATGAACAGCAGCGGCACGGTGCTGAGCATCAACCCCGCCGCCACGCGGCTGCTGGAGATCACTCCCAACTGCTTAGGTGCGGACTTTGGTGTCGCCAACCGGAACGCGGCCATTTCCGCCCTGGTGGAAAAAGCCCTCACCGGGGAAAAGGCGGAGGAAAATGTGGCGTTGATCAGTGGAGAATATCTCGCCGCCGCCAGCCCGGTCAAATCCGACGGGGCGGTTTTCGGCGTGGTGCTGCTGCTGTTTGACGTGACCCAGAAGCAGAAGGCGGAGGCTCTCCGCCGGGAGTTCACCGCCAACGTCTCCCATGAGCTGAAAACCCCGCTCCACGCCATTTCCGGCTACGCCGAGCTGATGAAGGACGGGCTGGTTCCCCCGGAGGACACCCGGCACTTTGCGGAGAAAATTTACAGCGAAGCCCAGCGCATGATCGATCTGGTGGAGGATACCCTGCGCCTGTCCCGGCTGGACGAGGGCGCGGCGGACATGCAGTGGGCGCCCATTGACTTGTATGAAACGGCAAAGTCCGCTATGCAGGAGCTGACCGCCCCGGCGGAGCTGAAAAACGTCAGCGTCCAGCTGGAAGGGAAGAAGACCGTCATTCAGGGAATCCCTCAGCTGGTTTCCGGGATCGTGTTCAACCTCATGGACAACGCCGTCAAGTACAACAAGGACGGCGGGCTGGTCATTGTGCGGCTCGGGCAGGAAGGAAATCAGGCCGTTCTCACGGTGACGGACACCGGCATCGGCATCAGCCCGGAGCATCAGGAGCGGGTGTTCGAGCGGTTTTACCGGGTGGACAAGAGCCACTCCAAGGAGATCGGCGGCACCGGTCTGGGACTGTCCATCGTCAAGCACGCGGCGCTGACCCTGGGCGCGGCCATCGAGCTGGACAGCACCGTCGGCAAGGGGACGATCGTCACGGTGCGGTTTCCTATAGAGAAGAAGTAGAATGAATGGGAGGGGCGGCGCCCCTCCTATATTTTCTGCCGGATTTACGCAGATTTTACATTCTGCTGATAATGGATTTGACCTTTTACTGATAAAATTGAATTATTCAAATGAGAGAGGTTGATTCCATGGATATTTTCGACGTTCTGACCATGATCGGCGGGCTGTGCCTGTTTCTGTTCGGCATGAACCTGATGGGGGACGCGCTGGAACGGCGGGCGGGTTCCTCCCTGCGGATGCTTCTGGGGAAGCTCACCACCAACCGGATGCTGGGCTTTTTGACGGGTCTGGCCGTCACGGGCGTCATTCAGTCTTCCTCCGCCACCACGGTCATGGTGGTCGGATTCGTGAACTCCGGGCTTCTGACCCTGGGACAGGCCATCAACGTCATCATGGGCGCGAACGTGGGTACCACCGTCACCGCATGGATATTGAGTCTCAGCGGCATTGAAAGCGGGAACGTCTTCGTCCGGCTGCTGAAGCCCAGCTCCTTCACCCCCATTCTTGCGCTGGTGGGCATTGTGTACTACATGTTCATGAAGGACGGCAAGAAGAAGGACACCGGCATGATCTTTCTGGGGTTTGCGACCCTGATGTTCGGCATGGAGACCATGTCCGGCGCGGTCAGCAGCCTGAAAAATGTGCCGGAATTCCGGCAGATGTTCCTGATGTTCACGAACCCTGTTCTGGGCGTTCTCGTGGGCGCGGTGCTCACCGGAATCATCCAGTCCTCCTCGGCGTCCGTGGGCATTTTGCAGGCGCTGTCCTCCACCGGCTCCGTGACCTATGCCGCCGCCATCCCCATTATCATGGGTCAGAACATCGGCACCTGCGTCACTGCGCTGCTGTCCAGCGTGGGCACCACAAAGAACGCCCGGCGGGCGGCAGTGGTGCATCTGATGTTCAACATCATCGGCACCGTTGTGTGCCTGACCCTCTTTGTGCTGGCGGACGCCCTGTTCTCCCCTGCCATTCTGGGAGAAAGCGCTTCTTATCTGGGCATCGCCATCTGCCACACGGTCTTCAACGTCATTTGCACAACCCTGATGCTGCCCGCGGCGGGTCTGCTGGAAAAGCTGGTGTGCAAAATCGTTCCCGACGGGAAGCAGCCGGAAGCGGTCTGTGAGCTGGACGAACGCCTGCTGACCACCCCCTCCATTGCCCTGGAGCGCTGCCGTGTGGTCACCAATGAAATGGCGGACGCGGCTGCCGCGACTTTGCGCAACGCTGCCGCTGCCATTCAGAACTACACGCCGGAGCTTGCTCAGGCCGTGCGGGAAGGGGAGAGCAAGACCGACCATTACGAGGACATCCTCGGCACCTATCTTGTCAAACTCAGCACTCTGAAAATCAGCGAAAGCGACAGCAGCGAAGCCGCCATGCTGCTCAAGGCTCTCAGCGATTTTGAACGGATCGGCGACCACGCCCTGAATATTGTGGAGTCCGCCGAGGAACTGAAAAGCAAAAATCTGGCGCTGTCCGACGCCGCCCGTCATGAGCTGACCGTTCTGCTGCGGGCTGTGGAGGAGATCGTGGACATGACCTTCCGGGCGTTCCGGGACGACGATCTGGAAAAAGCCTACCGGGTGGAGCCTCTGAAGCAGGTCATTGACGATCTGAAAGAGAAAATGCGCATCCACCACATTCTGCGGATGCAGCAGGGCAGCTGTAGTATTGAGTCCGGATTTGTCTGGTCTGACTTGCTGACTGCGCTGGAACGGGTGGGCGACCACTGCTCCAACATTGCCGGGTGCGTCATCGACCTGCACCACCACAACATGAACACCCACGAGGCCATCCGTTCCGCCCGGATGGAGAACGAGAATTTTGACGACGAATACAAGGCATATGCGGTGAAATACAGTCTAAAGTAAGCAGAAAAGTGTGAAAAGCGCCCGGCAGGAAATGGATTCCTGTCGGGCGCTGCATTATTTCTTCCACTTTTCGATCAGGCTGACAATTTGCCCCGTGAGCTTGGCGTTGTCCTTGTTGGTGTTCCCGCGGCGGGTCTTGACCAGCGCGAGGAGCGCTTCCGCTGCTGCGACCATGTCCTCGTAAATCTGCTTCGCACGCTGAGTGCCCTTGAAGACGGCCGCCCGGTCGATCTTCACGCCCTCGGTGTAGGTGGTGAGCTTGCCGGTGATCAGATCGTATTCCGTGCCGCTGTAGGGGGCGTCGGCATGGTAGCCCATGGATTTCAGGGTCGCGCAGAAGGCTTTGCAGCTGCTGTCGTCGCCGTGGTTCACGAACACCATCTTCGGCTTTTCCCGGAAGCCTGCCAGCCAGTTGAGCAATCCTTCCTTGTCCGCGTGGCCGGAGGTGCCGTGGAGCATGGCGATCTCCGCGTTCACCGCGATGTCCTCGCCGAAAAGCTTTACGGATTTCGCCCCGTTTTCCAGCTTCCAGCCGAGAGAGCCCTCCGCCTGATAGCCTACGAACAGGATGATGTTTTCCCTGCGCCAAAGGTTGTGCTTCAGATGGTGGCGGATTCTGCCCGCCTCGCACATGCCGCTGGCGGAGAGAATGACCTTGGGCTGGGGGTCGGTGTTGATGAGCTTGGATTCGTCGGAGGAAACGGCCAGCTTCAACCCGTCAAACCAGATGGGATTGGCGCCCTGCTTCAGAATGGCCTGGGTTTCCTCGTCAAAGTCCGTGGGGTCGCATTGCAGGAAAATTCCCGTCGCTTCCACGGCCAGGGGGGAGTCCACATACACCGGGAAATGGTCGTGTCCCGTCACCAGCCCCCGCTGCTTGATCTCCCGGATGGCGTAGAGCATTTCCTGCGTCCGCCCCACGGCAAAGGCAGGGATGACCAGATTGCCGCCCCGATCCAGCGCCCGCTGGATGCAGGAGGCCAGCTCCCCCACCGCGTCGCCCCGCTCCTTGGGGTGCAGACGGTCGCCGTAGGTGGACTCAATGACTAAGTATTCCGTCTCCGCCACCGGCTGGGGGTCCCGGAGCAAAGGCTGATTGACGTTGCCAACATCGCCGCTGAACACGATCTTCCGGGTCTGCTGCCCCTCCGTCAGCCACATTTCGATGGCGGCGGAACCCAGCAGATGGCCGATGTCCGTCATGCGGATGATGATGCCCTCCGCGGCCTGAACGGCGGCGTTATACTGGCAGGGGCGCAGAAGGCGCAGCGCCGCCGCCGCGTCGTTGGTGTCGTATACCGGCTCCACGGCTCGTTCCCCGGCGCGTTCGGCCTTGCGGGTGCGCCATTGGGCCTCCGACTCCTGAATGTGCGCCGAGTCCATGAGCATGATGCGGCAAAGATTGCAGGTGGATTCCGTGGCGTAGATCTGACCCCGGAAACCGTCCTTGCACAGCTTGGGGAGCATACCGGAATGGTCGATATGGGCGTGGGTCAGGAACACCGCTTCGATGGCGTTGGCTGGGACGGGCAGCGGGACGTTCTGGAAGATGTCCTCCCCCTGCTCCATGCCGCAGTCCACCAGATAGTACCGGCCGCTTACCTCCAGCAGCGTACAGCTGCCGGTGACTTCATGGGTCGCACCGATGAATTGAACTTTCATGTCTGCACCTCCAGGATTAAAGTCTGAACATACTATACCACAATTCGCCACGCAGTGCAAGGTTTCGACCTTTTCAGATATGCAAACACGCCCGGTTCTTTGCAGAATCGGGCGTGTTTTGAATCAATCTTAATATTCGGTGGGCTTGATGTGCCAGATTTCCTCGGCGTACTGACGGATGGTGCGGTCGGAGGAGAACTTGGCGGCGGAGGCCACGTTCATCAGGCACTTGCGGCCAAAAGCAATGCGGTCGGCATAGTCCCGGTTGGCCTGGAGCTTAGTATCGAAGTAGGAAGCGTAGTCCAGCAGCAGGAAGTAATGGTCGGCCTGGTGCCAGCTGGCGCCGTCCAGCAGAGAATGGAACAGCTCCTGCTGGGCGTCGTCCGTGGGGACGGTGCCGTCCACCAGGGTGTCGATGGCGCGGCGCAGGTCGGCGTTGGAATCGTAGATGCCTCTGGAATGGTAGGTGGGCTTCGCAGCGTTGATCTCATCCACGGTGTGGCCGAAGATATACTCATTCTCCCGGCCGGCCTCCTGGGCGATCTCCACATTGGCGCCGTCCAGCGTACCCAGAGTCACGGCACCGTTGAGCATCAGCTTCATGTTGCCGGTGCCGGAGGCCTCCGTGCCGGCAGGGGAAATCTGCTCGG
Organism: uncultured Oscillospiraceae bacterium; assembly: GCA_934569225.1. Taxonomy (GTDB): domain Bacteria; phylum Bacillota; class Clostridia; order Oscillospirales; family Oscillospiraceae; genus Faecousia. Next base: position 30,833 of record CAKTKC010000013.1, read on the forward strand.
AAATGTCGGCAGCGGGGATGATATGCTCGGCGTAGGAGCAGTTGTAGTTCTGAACGAATACCACTTTCAGCTTGTCGGCCACGGCGGGATCGTTGTTGATCATCTTCGCCACCCGGTTGATATAGCGGATGATGGCCTTGGCACGGGCGTAGCCGGGGGCGGATTTCGCGCCGAAGAGGTAAACCGTGGGATGGAAGTCCGGCAGACGGCCTTCCTTCAGGCGGAAGTAGATGTCCACGATGGACAGGATGTTCATCAGCTGGCGCTTGTACTCGTGCAGACGCTTGACCTGCACGTCGAAGATGAAGTCGGGATTCAGCGTCACGCCCTCGTGCTTGGCGATGACGGCGCACAGCTGCTCCTTCTTCAGGTGCTTGATGGCGTTGAATTCCACCACGGTCTCGTCGTAGATCTGATTTTTCAGCTCGCCGATGAGGTCGAGGTTTTTCAGGAAGTCGCCGCCCACCTTTTCCCGCAGCATGGCGGTCAGCTCGGGGTTGCACAGGCCCAGCCAGCGGCGGGGGGTGATGCCGTTGGTCTTATTCTGGAACCGCTCGGGGAAGGCGTAGTACCAGTCCTTGAAGCAGTCGTCCTTCAGAATCTGGGTGTGGATCTCCGCCACGCCGTTGACATAGGAGCCGACGTAAACGGACAGGTTCGCCATGTGGGCGGTGTTGTCCTTCACGATGAACAGACCCGGATGCTCCCACTTGAGCTTCTTGTCAATGCGGCAGATGATGTCCACGATCTCGGGAACCACGCTGCGCATCAGATCCAGCGGCCACTTCTCCAGCGCCTCGCCCATGACGGTGTGGTTGGTGTAGGAGAAGGTCTTCTGGGCGACGTTGAAGGCATCGTCAAAGCCCATGCCCTCCGCCATCAGCAGACGGATCAGCTCGGGGATGGACATGGCGGGATGGGTGTCGTTGAGCTGCACCGCGTAGAACTCGGCGAAGCGGCTCAGGTCGCTGCCGTGGGCAATTTTGAAGGTGCGCAGCATATCCTGCAGGGACGCAGACGACAGCACATACTGCTGCTTGATGCGCAGGCGCTTGCCCTCCCATGTGGAGTCGTTGGGGTACAGGACGCGGGTGATGTCCTCGGCCTTGTTCTTGGCTTCCAAAGCCCGCAGGTAGTCCTGATTGTTGAAGGCGTTGAAGTCCAGCTCCTCCTCGGCCTCGCACTGCCACAGGCGCAGCGTGCCCACGTTCTCGGTGCCATAGCCGATGACGGGAACGTCGTAGGGAACGGCCAGAACGGTGTGATCGGGGAATTTAACCTTCACGGTGTGGTTATAGCGGCGGAAGGACCAGGGGTCGCCGTACTTCGTCCAGTCGTCGGCGTTCTCCACCTGGCTGCCGTCGGCGTCAAAGCTCTGCTTGAACAGGCCAAACTTGTAGCGCAGGCCGTAGCCGGACAGGGGAATGTCCGTGGAAGCGGCACTGTCCAGGAAGCAGGCCGCCAGACGGCCAAGGCCGCCGTTGCCCAGAGCGTCGTCCTCGATGTCCTCGAGAACCGCCAGGTCGACCCCGTGCTCGGCAAACAGCTCCTTCATCTCGTCCAGGATGCCCAGGTTGAACAGGTTGGAATACACCAGACGGCCGATCAGGTACTCGGCGGAGATGTAGTAGGCCTTGCGATTGGGCATACGGGTCTTCTTGGAATGGCTCCAATCGTCGGAAATGGCCATCATAACAGCCTGACCCAGCGCTTCATGCAGCTCCTGAGGGGTGGCCTCCTGCAAAGAAACGTCGTAGGTGTACTTGAGCTGTGCCTCCGTCCATTTCAGGATGTTCAGACAGTTGTTGTTCATGTTAGCTCTCCATTCTTAAAGCGGGTGCGCCGCCCTGGCATTTTGATACGGTTCCTTCAAGACAGCCTTCTGATAGTATATCATATTCCGATCAGCATGTCCAGTTGAAACCGCCCCGAAAACGGCAAACAGGAAACTTTTTGCCGGTATCCGTCTGAGCGTGGGTCCTCCGGAGGAACTCCGGGGGAAGACGCCCCTGCGGCGGCGGAAAAGCGGCAGTTTCGGAAATTTGAAACGTTTCCAATTCTTGCAGATTCCCACTTAGAATAATACCATTTTTCCATTTTGTCAAGTAAAACCAGGCATAATATTATTTTTACCGGGTTTTATGGATTCTGCCCGTTCCGGGATGCCGCTATACCAATGTTAAAGGCACGTTCACATTTCGTCTATTTACTTTTCCCCGGAAGAATGGTATAATGTAAAGCCATGATGGAAAGGAGGCGGTTGCTTGAGCCGGTATTTGGATGAATTAAAGGACTTCTGGAAAAAAGGCGATATATTTCTGTTGATTCTGTGCCTGATCGTGTCCGGTTTTGGCTGCGTTTTCATTGCCAGTGCCACTTCCGCCGACAAGTTCGGCAGCAACATTAAATATATTATTATTCAGCTGGCGGCCACCGGTCTGGGCGTCATGATGTACGCGCTGGTGTCCTCCATCGATCTGGATTTTCTTTCGGAGCACCGGATGGTGATGGTAACCTTTAACTGTGCGCTGCTTCTCATGCTGATAAGCCCTCTGGGTACCGACCACGGCTCCGGCAACCGAAGCTGGATCGACCTGGGCTTTATCAGCGTTCAGCCCGCCGAGATCTGCAAAATCACCTACGTTATCATCATGGCCTCGGTTATGTCGGCGCACCAGAACCGAATATCCAGTATACCATCTGTCATGCACATGTGCCTTCATCTGGGACTGCTGGTGGGACTGAACATGGTGCTGTCCGGCGACGCGGGCGTTTCCCTGATCTTCGTGTTTATCTTCATCGGCATGGCCTTCGGCGGCGGCGTCAGCCTGTGGTGGTTCCTTCTCGCCATCGGCCTGATCGTGGCGGCGTTCCCGATCCTGTGGCAGTTCCTGGGCGAATATCAGCAGAACCGGTTTCTGATCCTGTTTGACGACACCATCGACCCCACGGGCATCAACGAGCGTTATCACTCCATGATGAACCTGCGCTCCCTCACCGGCGGCGGCCTGACGGGACAGGGGCTGTTCAACGGCAACCGTACCCAGAGCGGCAGCCTGTTCGCCCAGCACACGGACTATATTTTCTCCTCCATGGGCGAGGAGCTGGGGTTCGTGGGGTGCCTTGCGATCATGATCATGGAAATGGCCATCATCGCCCGGTGCATCTATGTGGGTATGCACTGCCAGGACTATATGCGCCGGCTGGTATGCTACGGCGCCGCGTCTGCCCTGATGTTCCAGGTAATGATCAACACCGGCATGTGCATCGGCGTCATGCCCGTTATCGGTCTGACCCTGCCGCTGATCAGCTACGGCGGGTCTTCGGTGGTTACGATCTACGCCATGCTCGGCCTTGTCTCCGGCGCCCACGCGCGACCACAAAGCCTGAGCCATGAACGATACGTGCAGCCATACAGGTAGCGTTTCCGCGCCCCGCCCTTTCCGGGACGGGGCGCAAAAATAAAAAAGGAAATTCCGGAAAAAGTGGTTGACTTTCCGGAAAAACGTGGTATAATAAGCTCTGCTTCGGTATGGAGGCATAGCTCAGCTGGTTAGAGCGCATGCTTCACACGCATGAGGTCACAGGTTCGAGTCCTGTTGTCTCCACCAGGTATTATATAGAGGATTTGTGTAACGGTAGCACACCGGACTCTGACTCCGTTTGCGGGGGTTCGAATCCCTCATCCTCTGCCAAGTCCACTGTAGTCGTAAGATTGCAGTGGACTTTTTTGCACCAAGGGCGCTCCGCTTTCATCGGAGCGCCCTTGATGCTTCATTTGATTGCCGCGCTGTTGTTCAGCAGCAGCGTGCTGTAGAGGAACAGCACGTCCTGGCCGTGAAAGTCCAGGAACTGCCCCAGATAGTCGCTTCGGATGTACCGAAGATCAACCAGCGTTACTTTGGCGTAGTCGTTTACCAGCAGCGGAACGATGCTGCTTCCGAAGGAATCCCGGAATACGATCAGCTCCCGGTCGGTGGCTGCGTTGGGGTTTTCGATGGTCAGCAGGCTCCGGGCGCCGGAGAGATACACGTCGTACAGGTCTTTGCTGTCTAATTTGGTCATGTCGTAGACGGCGGTGGTTTCGCCCGTTTCGTAGTCGTACACCCGGCAGCCGTTCAGAAGGTCGCTTTTCAGCAGATACATGGTGTCCGGCTGCATGGGCAGCGCCGCCTGGCCGTAGTACACGCCGTAGAAGGGCTTGTCCAGCGGGGTGACGGTGTAATCCTCCTGCCGGGGAGAGGACACGCCCAGCGCCTGACACAGCGTCTGTGCCGCCGGGAGCAGCTGCTCCTGCCGCCAATGGGTGTCGGTGCGGTAATAGTCCTGAATGGACAGACTGTCCGTCAGGCGAACGGGAGACGCCCAGGGCATCCCGTCCTCCACCAGAGAAAAAAGCCGGTCATAGTCCAGAGACAGCTGCCCGGCGGATTGCGCAAGATAGAAGCCTTTGTCCGGGACGATGGCAAGGTAAATTCTGGAATCGGAGGAGGAAAGATAGGTTTCGTATACGCTGCTGAACCGCTCCAGCGCGTGGTTGATCGAGGCTTCGCTCAGGGGGTATTCCTGAGCCGCGGCATAGCCCTGGGAAATATAAATGCCGCTTTTGTCGCTTTGCCGCAGAATGAAGCGGTGGAACAGGGACTTGGCCTCCCGGAAGGTGTCCCGCAGGGGGAACTGATCCAGGCTGGCATCCTCAAAATCCGTCATGAAGCTGCCGTCCAGCAGCGTTTTTGCCTGAATGGCAGGCTTCTGCGCCAGTTGGCGGCGCTCCGCGACGGAAATGTCCCGGCTGGGCGCCAGCCACGCCCACACAGCCAGCACCGCCCAGACAGCCGCAACAATGATTGCGCAAATTCGATTCTTCATACCTTCGCCCCCTTAAAACCGGAAATACAGGAACGGGCTGAAGGAGCCATCCACCAGATAGGCCGTGCAGACGATCAGTAGCGCCAGCATTGCCGCGGCTTCCAGTACGACGCCCGCCTTCGTTCCGTCAATGCGCCGCGCCGCGTTTTTCACCACTGGCGTGGAGCCGAGAATGCCCAGCACGAACAGGACGGCATAGCTTTTCAGGTAGTACAGCGTTTCGGCGGAGGTCAGGCTCAGCCACCCGAAGCCGAACAGTCCGGCAAAGTCCTGCCCCGCCTGGGCAAGACTGTCCGCGTTGAACAGAACAAAGCTGAGGACCACCGCCAGCAGCACATAGCCATGGCGCAGGACGCCCGGCAGCCTTTGCAGGGCGGGAATCCACTTTTCCGCCAGCAGCAGTGCGGCAAACAGCAGCCCCCACAGCACGAAATTCCACGCCGCGCCGTGCCACAGCCCCGTAAGCATCCACACGGTGAGGATATTAAGGACCCACCGTCGGCGGCTGACCCGGCTGCCGCCCATGGGGATATACACATAATCCCGGAACCAGCTGCCAAGGCTGATATGCCACCGCCGCCAGAACTCCGTGACGCTCCTGGAGAGGTAGGGATAGTCGAAATTCTCGACGAAGTGGAACCCCAGCACCCGCCCCAGACCGATGGCCATGTCGGAATAACCGGAAAAGTCGAAGTAGATGTTCAGGGTGAAGGCCACGGCGTACATCCAGTAAAACAGGACGGACTTTTCGTTGCTCTGTCGGAACAGCTGGATCAGCAGGGCAAAATTATCCGCAAGGATGACCTTTTTTCCCAGCCCCACCAGGAAGCGCCGCAGTCCCACCGCCGCATTTTCCCAGCTGTGCTCCCGGTGCTCCAGTTCCCGGGCAATGTCCGCGTAACGGACGATGGGGCCTGCGATAAGCTGGGGGAACAGGGCGACATACGCGCCGAAGTTGATCAGATTTTTCTGCGCCGGGACGCTGCCGCGATAGACGTCGATGGTGTAGCTCAGGCACTGGAAGGTGTAAAAGCTGATGCCGATGGGCAGCGCCAGGTGAAGCAGCGGGATTTTCAGGCCGGTGACGGCGTTCAGACTTCCGATAAAGAAGTCCGCGTACTTGAACACCCCCAGCAGACCCACGCTGATGACGATGGACGCCAGCAGCCAAAGCTTTTTCCGGCTCCGGGAGCGTTCGATGCCCAGGCCGCAGACATAACACAGCAGGATGGTGAACACCATCAGGGGCAGCAGCCGCAGCTCCCCCCAGCCGTAAAAAATCAGGCTGGCAAGGAGCAGAACGGCGTTTTTCCCCTTCCGGGGCGTGAGAAAATACACCGCCAGCACCGCCGGGAGGAAATAGTATAAAAAGGGAATACTTGAAAAAACCATAGGCGTGTTCGCTCCTGAGAACTCTTATAAAAATGGCAGCGATTCCATCGCTGCCATTTTGGAAACCTTAAATCACAAATTCGGGTTCGCCGACCACCTTGCCGAAGGCGTCCACAAAGGACTGGGCGGTAAGGTCGTAGCTGGTGTCCAGCATAATGAGCATCACCACGTCGCGGTAGCCGGTGACCAGCATGTCGTCCGCTTCCACGCAGACCCACTTGCGGGGGTTGATGCCGGACTTCATGGCCTCGGCGACGGACTTGATATCCTCGCCCGGAGCGACCCGCACCATGACCATGGAAAAGGCAATGGAACCGATCATCGGCTCGAACACTGCGGCCTCCGTCAGCACGCCGGCGTTATCCAGACCGGTGTAGCTCTTGATGGCCCACTGTCCTTCCTCGCTGGTGTCGGTGAGGTCGATGGTCTCGACGCCGCCGTCGAACTCCACCGGCTGCTGGGCAACGATTTCGTTCAGCAGCTCCTCCACGGTTCCCTCCACCTGATCGGGGGAGGTGGTTTCCGCGGGCTTGGATCCGGCACAGCCGGAAAACAGGGACAGCGCCAGCGCTGCCGCCAGAATTACAGACAAATATTTTTTCATGTTTCATTTCCTCCGGAATTTTTTCGGGTAGATCGTCTCTTCCAATAAGCATGCCCCAAAAACAGCAGAAGCATACCGGCAGCCGCGCCGCAGCTGTCGATGCACACGTCCCGGATGCCGGGGCCGCGGCCGGGGACGAAGATCTGGATGGTCTCGTCGATGCAGGCAGCGGCCACGCACAGCGCAAATGCCGGAAGCGGCTTCTTCCCCAGCATTCCGAACAGCCAGCCAAGCAGCAGTCCCAACGCGCTGAATTCGACAAAGTGGGCAAATTTCCGCAGCAGGCCGTCGCCGGATAGGGTCGCTTCGCCGGGATTGAACAGGCCGTCCAGGAACACCTTCAGCGTGCCGCTAATCTGCCCCGAGGCTTCCGCCGGGAGCAGGGAATTGCCCCAGATGAAAACCAGATTGCAGATAAGCAGCACCGTACACACCGTCATGCGGCGTTTTGTGCGCTTCACGTCAGAACCCCCAGATGCTCCAGCAGGATTTTCACACCCAGCAGGATCAGGATAACGCCGCCGGCAAGCTCCGCCTTTTTCTCGTACCGGCTGCCGAACACGTTGCCGATCTTCACGCCCAGAGCGGACAGCAGGCAGGTGCAGATGCCGATGAAGGCCGCCGCCAGCCAGATGTTAACGCTGCCGACCATGGCAAGGGAAATCCCCACCGCCAGCGCGTCGATGGAGGTCGCCACGGCCATGAGGAACATGGTTTTGACGGACAGATCGGCGTCTTTTTCCGGGTTATCGCCGGATTCGTCCTTCTTTTCCAGGGCTTCCTTCAGCATATTGATGCCGATGATGGCCAGCAGTGCAAATGCGACCCAATGGTCAAAGGCCTCAATGGCGTCCGCAAACAGCGCGCCCAGAAAAAAGCCGATGGTGGGCATCAGCGCCTGAAAGCCGCCGAACCAGAGGCCACAGGTCGCCTCCGCTTTCAGCGTTGCCTTTTTCATGGCAAGACCCTTGCATACGGATACCGCGAAGGCGTCCATACTCAGCCCCACCGCCAGCAAAAATAGTTCTCCGATTCCCATAAAAATCCTCCGTACTGAACCAAATACAGGTCAGCACAGAGAAACGAAGAGACTGTACCGGCCTGCAAAAGTCTCGTCATTTCAGGCTGAACCGGGGTCGCCCCAGTATGTCGATTCAGTCCCGCGTTGTGCGCCGACTACTCCCTCTTCACGGCGCATTATAGCAAAGATTCCCCCGCTCGTCAAGGCGAAGCGGAGGAATACACAGTTATTTTACAAATGGCTCATTGCCCATTCCACGATCAGCACCGCGGCGCTGCTGCTTAAGGCGACCACGATCAGGCTCTTGCCCCGGTAGGCCAGAACCACCGCCACCGCCAGCGCCGCCGCGCCGCTCAAGATCGAGGCGGTGCTGCTGAGAATGGAGGGGAACGTCATGGCCGTCAGGCAGCAGTATGGAACGTAGTGCAAAAACGAGCGCAGGAAGCGGCTTTGAATGGGCTTGCGGAAAATTGTCATGGGCAGGACGCGGATAAGATAGGTCGTCAGCGCCATGGCGAGGATGTACAGATACATGTTCATGCCGCTTCCCTCTCTTCCTTCACCGGGAACAGCGCGGCGCAGATGGCGGCGGCGGCCACGGTGCAGACCACGATGGACAGTCCCGGGGAAACGGTTTTCAGCCCGGGCGTCCAGGAAAACAGACTGCTGAAAATCAGCGCCAGCACCACCGCCACGAAAACATCCCGGTTCTTCTTCGCGGGGGGCACCACGATGGCGACGAACATGCCGTAGAGCATGACCCCCAGCGCCGTCCGGATGGAGAGCGGCAAAATCGACCCGGCCAGCGCGCCGCACAGCGTCCCCAGCGTCCAGCCAATAAAGGGCAGCGTCCCCAGCCCCAGCAGGAACGGCACCGTCAGGGGTGCTTCCCGCGCCATGGCCAGGGCGAAAATCTCGTCCGTATTGAAAAACGCGATCAGCAGCCGGGGCAGCAGGCCGATTCTTTCTCCCATCCGCTGGCTCAGCGCCAGGCTCATCAGAGCGTAGCGGCTGTTGATGACCAGCTGGGTCAGCACCATTTCCCACAATGTGGCGGCGGCGACGATGAGGGTCAGCCCCGCAAACTGCCCTGCGCTGGTCAGGTTCGTGGCGGAAATCAGCACCGCATCCAGCATTTTTACGCCCTGGGACACGGCCATGGCGCCGAAGCCGAAGCTCACCGAAAAATATCCCATCCCCACAGGCAGTCCACGGTTGACGCCTACGCGGTATTCATTCTTGTTCATAAATAACACTTCTCTATGTCTCTTTTTCCCGGCAAACGCCGCCGGGTGGTCAGCGGCGGACGCCCTGATATTCCATCAGCTCCAGAACGTCCTGTCCCCGCTTGGTCAGCGCCATGCTGCCCCGGAGGGTGGCGGCGTCATAGGCGGGGGTATGATAATCCTTCAGGGGTTTGTCATAGTCCAGGGAGATCAAACCCTTTTTCTCCAGACATTGCAGCAGAAGCTCTTTTCCCGGTTCCTCCGGGAAAACCGGCGCGTCCTTTTTCTGAATCACCGGCAGAAAGGCGCACTCGCCCAGCCGCCGCAGAAAGCCGATCTCTTCTTCCGTAAGCTCCAGCTCCAGGCCGCAGCCGGAACAGCCGCCGCAGCCCCCGCTGCATCCGCCGCAGGATTCACATTTGCTCATATTCGGTGTCCTCCTGTTTCTTTCAGGGTATCATAGCAGATGGGCGGCAAAATGTCAAATTGCGACCCGTCTGAAAATTTCTGCCCATTCGACGTAAAATGCGTTTTCCCTTGCGCTTTTTTCAAAATTAGGGTATACTAGAGGCACAGAAAAATACCAAGGAGGAATTGTTATGTCCGTCATGCACATTACGAAGGCCAACTACGACGAGCTGGTGAAAAACAGCGATAAGCCCGTGCTGCTGGATTTCTGGGCGCCCTGGTGCGGCCCGTGCCGGATGGTCGGCCCCATTGTGGAGGAGATCGCCCAGGAGCGGGAGGATATCGCCGTGGGCAAGATCAACGTGGACGAGGAAGTGGAGCTTGCCATGGAATTCGACGTCGCCAGCATTCCCACGCTGGTGGTCGTGGAACACGGTGAGGTCATGAACAAGGCCATCGGCTACATGCCGAAGGCGGAGATCGAGGAACTGCTGGGATAAAAGAACGCAGGCGGCGCTTGAAAGCGCCGCCTCAGACTGTCAAAAAAGGCCGTTGGCCTTTTTTGACAAGAGGATTGCAGTCTGCTGCGCGCACTTCTTGTCCGCCTTTGGCGGACAATTCGCACACTTGCAGCCTGTAAGGTATTTTCCGCCAGGTACACGCCCCGGCAGAAAATGATCTGACTTTATTTGCCGCCTGCGGGCGGCAAACTCTGCGAGGCTTTTTTGACAGACTAAGGCGGCGCTTGAAAGCGCCGCCTGATTTATTTCTTGTGCTGGTAATAGTACTGCTTGATGGCCTGGAAGGACTCGTCGCTGATGACGTGCTCGATCCGGCATGCGTCGTCGGTGGCGGTCTTTTCGTCCACACCCAGACGGATCAGCAGCTCCGAGAGCACCGTGTGGCGCTCGTAGATCGTCTCCGCCAGCTTTTTCCCGGAATCCGTCAGCGTGATCGCGCCGTCTTTTTCCACGAGGATATATCCGCCCTCCCGGAGAATGCCCATCGCGCGGGAAACGCTGGGCTTGGAATACCCCAGATATTCGCTGACGTCAATGGAGCGGACATACCCGCTTTTCTTCGCCAGCACCAGTATAGCCTCAAGATACATTTCACCCGATTCCCGGACAGTCATTCGGCTCATCTCCTTTTTATAAGAATATCACACTTTCCAGCCGAATGCAAGCGGCGGATTTCATTAAAAACAGAAAGGGCTGCCTGTATGGCAGCCCTTGTGTGCACCTTATCTTTCTTAGCTCCAGATTCTGTCGTTGGAGAATTCCTTGTTCCATGCGTCCGTGGGTTCCCACATGCCGGGGATGTCGGGATTCACATGCTCCCGGAGGACTTCTTCATTCAGGGACTCAATTCCCAGGCCGGGGGCTGTGGGAACCTTAATGAAGCCGTTCTCAATAAGGGGCTTTGGCAAACCATTGACCATATCGCTCCACCAGGGAACGTCTACAGAATGGTATTCCAGCGCAAGCACATTGTGCATGGCGGCAGCGGCATGTACCGCGGCCATGCAGCCGACGGGAGACTCCGCCATATGAACGGCCACCGCAACACCATGCTCGTCGGCGATATCCGCGATCTTCTTCAGCTCCAGCGCGCCGCCGCAGGTGAGAACGTCCGGATGGATGACGGAAACGCCGCCCGCTTTGATCAGATGCTCAAACGGCTCCTTCAGGTAGATATCCTCGCCGGTGCAGACGGGGATGCAAGTGGAGTTGCGCAGACGCACATACTGATCGGTCAGCATCCAGGGTACCATATCCTCGATCCACGCCAGGTTATACGGCTCCATTCTGCGGGCAAACCGGATGCAGTCCTCCACGCACACATGGCCAAAGTGATCAATGGCCAGCGGCACCTCATAGCCGATCACGTCACGCACTTCTTTGACGTAGTTTTCAAGGTAGTCAAGACCCTTCTCGGTCAGATGAATCCCGGTGAAGGGATGGGCGGTATTGACGATCTGATAGCTCTTCTGGTGACGAACCATATCGGCGGTCACGCTGCCGCCCTGCACGTTCAGGATGTGAGGTGCGTAGGTTTTCATATCGTCGATAAGGCCAAGGGGCGCGTTCAGCGTGCCGGGTTCATCCAGGAGCAGGCCGATCCCCAAGTCCATTTTCAGGAAGGTAAAGCCCATGTCCATTCTCTTTTTCAGAGCAAGCCCCATGTCATGGCCGGTATGCTTGCCATCCACATCGGTATCACAGTATACCCGGATGGAATCCCGGAATTTCCCGCCCAGCATCTGGTAAACAGGTACGCCGTAGGCCTTGCCTGCCAGATCCCACAGAGCGATCTCAATGCCGGAAACGCCGCCGCCCTGGCGGGAATGGAAGCCGAACTGCTTGATTTTATGGAACAGCCGGTCGACGTCGCAGGGATTTTCGCCGATCAGTCTGCTTTTCAGCATTGCGGCATAGGTTTTGCTGGATGCGTCCCGAACCTCGCCGTAGCCCTCAATACCCTGATTGGTCATGATTTTCAGGAGGGTGCAGCGCTTTGGCGCTCCGTCAATGTCAACGAAACGAATATCGGTGATACGCAGATCAGAAGGATTGGAGTAAGTATTATAGCTCATTGGGTTCGCTCCTTTTCGAAGAATTCCGGCGTTTGCCGCTGAGTACATTGTAAAGGCTTTTTCTCCGGGAGACTACCAATATCCTATTGCATTCTGCCAATTTATTTTGCTCTTGCGAAAACGGATTTTTCGGTTAGAATAGAAGCTGTGGGTGCCGCATTTCAAAATGGGGGCAGAACGCAGAAAGGAGAACGGCATGATTACAGGTGAGGTATACACAATCGGTTCGGCAGCTACGGACACGCCGCAGCTGCGATTGTATCATTCCGTGGTTCTGCCCTTTCAGCGCCCCTACGAGGAACACCGGCATACCGCGTTTGAGGTTTCCCTGATCTGCGCGGGGAACGGGGTCTACCGGGCGGGATCCCATAGCTATCACTTCCGGCCGGGAGATGTTTTCCTGTTCAGCAGCAATGAGCCCCACTGCATTGTGGAGGTCTCGGGAGGCGGCGCACTGGACATCATGAATCTTCAATTTGAGCCGCGGTTCCTCTGGTCGCCGGAAAATCTGCTGTTTCAGGTGCATTACCCGGAAATATTCTTCAAGCGCAACGAAAAATATTCCCATCTTCTTGCCTCTGCATCGGAGACCGGGAATGGATTTGCCAACAGATTGCAGGCCATTGAGCGGGAATTCCAGAGGAAGGACACGGACTATAAGATGATGGTCAAGCTCCAGGTTCTGGAGCTGCTCGTCCTGATCCGCAGAGAGTATGCCGACTGCGTGATCGAACCGGCCAAAGCCGTGACCACAAACTATCTGGCGCAGATGGAACGTGCGCTGGACTACATTGACCAGAATCTCGCAGGGGAGTTGGACTTAAGCAGCGTTGCCAGGGAAGCCGCCATGAGTCCGGCCTATTTTTCTTCCCTGTTCAAGAAGCTCAACGGCATGACGCTTTGGGAATATGTCCAGTCCCGGCGCATTGAAATGGCTGCGGAAATGCTGCTTTCCACCGACCGCAGCGTGACCCAGGTCGCGATGGAGTGCGGATATAACAGCATATCCAACTTCAACAGAAGCTTTAAGGCCATCACCGGGCAAAGTCCCGTCGCCTATCGGAAGATGAGCCGGGCGCAGACGGACAGTCCTGTCTGACATTGTTATCCGAACCAGACACAGAAACCATTCAAATACAGACCCGGCAGACGGCGATCCTCGTCTGCCGGGCTTGCTTATATCCACGGTTCTGACCAGCCAAACGGGCAAAGCGCCCCAGGATAACCACGAAGGCGGTTGTCCCGGGGCACCGGTGAAAAGGGAAGAAGAAGTCTGTTTTGGGTGTTCAGAAATTCCTTAGTAAAGCGGATATCCGATGGCCTCGGCCAGCCCCCGCAAATAGCCGATGGCATAAAGGCGCCCGATGCACTCGTAGCCGGGGCGGTCGTTATTTTCCCCGGCCATGGTCGGCACATGGTCAATGCGGACGGGACCGTCGAAGCCCACGTCCCTATAGCATTTCAGGGCGCGAACCATATCCGTCTGGCCATTGTCGTGGAAGGTTTCGTGGAAGCACTCCAATGTACCGGAAATATCCCGGAAATGGACGAAGAATATCTTATCCTGTCTTCCGAAGTGTTCAATACACTCGTAGACATTCTCGCCCATAGCGGCGAAATTGGCCTGACACATGGTGATCCCCAGATTGGGGCTCGGCACCAGATCGATGGCTTTCTGGATGTTTTCCCTACTGATCAGAATGCGGCTGAGATTGCCGAGCTTTTTCAGCGGCGGGTCATCCGGGTGGAGCGCGATTTTGATGCCCCACTTTTCGCATTCCGGGATAACGGCCTTCAGAAAATAGCTTAAGTTATCCCAGAGCGTCTGCTCATCTATGGACAGCGCCGGATCGATATCGGCATCCCGCAGGTCGAAGCCGGTGACATACGCGCCGCCCCGCTCCGGGAAGGTGCCGGTGGTGCGATACCAGCCAACCTCTGCCATGAAATTGGTGCATATGATCTCCCAGCCGTTGGCTGCCAGCAGAGGGATCATTTTTAAGACCTTCTCGATGCTTTCGTCCCGCTTGTCATCGCCGCGTTTGATGTGGTCGTGAACGGAATTGGGCATTGGCTCTACCACAAGGGGGGCAAGCCCGGCGTTTCTGAACCGCAGCGCAACGGCTTTCACATGCGCGGCATTGGTCATATCAAATTCTGCGTTCTCGGGCAGACGAACCACCGCATGGTTCACACCAAGCTGCTTCGCCAGCTGCCACTGCACACTGGGGTTGCTCAGAAAGTAGTCAGAAAGAATCATGACCGGACTCCGGCGGCTCAGAAACGGCCGTAACGGTTGTACACGTCAAAGGGATCTTCTCCCCGCGCCATGGCCTCGCGGCTGCCCTTTTCTGCGTCAAATGCTTTTTCGGCAACCTCCAGCACCTTCACGGTCAGATCCTTGGGAACGATCACAACACCGTCCATATCGCCGAAGACATAGTCGCCCGGGTTGACCTGGAGCATGCCGTCAATTCCGTTTACGTAAATCGGGATCATGTAGTCCACATTCAGGGAACGTCCCAGGGATTCCACAGGGCTGCGGAAGCGGCAGAAGGTGGGGAAGCCCATCTTGACCAGGAGGGAGGAATCCCGGGTGGAGCCGTCAATGACCGCACCGACGCAGCCGTGGGCGCGCATGGTGGTGGCGGTGATCTCGCCGAACTGGCCGCAGTTTCTGTTGCCCTGCACGTCCGACAGCAGCACGCATCCGGGGGTCATGCTGTTGATCATGCCCAGACGCATGTTGTAGGTATAGGCATCCCGGGTGGGGGTGGTACGGCGAATGACAGTAAACGCGGGGCCTGCGACCTTCATGTCGTTGACAAGGGGATAGATTCCGCTGTCCATGGCGCGGCCGCCCATGCCGAACTCAATTTCCAGCGTATCATAGATCAGTGCGGTGTACAGCCGCTTGTATCTGCGGGCAATATCTTCTACGTCATAGTCTACTTCAATATAGCGTCGCTCGTATACGTCTTCAATTCTTTCTTCAGCCATAATTCTTCTCCTTACAATTCATATTTCCAGTATTTTCCCCTTTACCGGGGCGTGCTTTTAGAATATAGTTGTATAACCGGGATGTCAAGTAATTTCATATTATGAAATTATACAGCAAATCGGGCAGAGAACCGGTGGCCGTCCGGCTTCCCCGAGGGGGAGGGGCAGGGAAACGGCAGTGATACGCAATCGGTGAAAACGGCGTTTCGAAAGAGCGTAATATAGTTAACTTTTTTCGGACAATAGTTTATTGAACAATACCGACTTATCGCTTATATTTTAGGCAGTAACCAACAAAATGCCAAGTCAATCGAACTTGTTTTTGGCTATTTTTCAGCAAACATAAATCTGCGGGAAAGGTGGAGCCGTTTTGGACAAGAAGAAAATGTGTTCTGGTGCCGGAAATTATTTCCAGGGAAGCGGCGTTCTACGGGACTGCGGGGACGAGATCAGGCGCAAGGGATATCACAAGGCGTGTATCCTGGGCGGCGAGAAGGCGCTTGGTGCTGCCCTGCCGGTCTTATCCGACAGCCTGCGCAGTGCCGGAGTGGAATTTAATGTACACGGGTTTTCCGGTTTCTGCACGACAGAAGAAATTGACGCTTTCACGGAGCGGTCCCACGCAGAGGGCGCGGACTGCATCATAGGCGTCGGCGGCGGAAAAGCAATGGATCTGGCAAAAGCGGCCGCAGCCCTGAGAGGATGCGCGGTATTTACCGTGCCTACCTCTGCTGCCACCTGCGCGGCCTATGCGGCGCTGTCCATCGTGTACAATCAGGAAGGCTGCCAGGATCACACCCGGTATCACACGGACGAAGTAAATGGCGTCTTTGTTGACATGGAGATTCTTGCCAGGGCGCCGGCAAGGCTGCTGGCCGCTGGCATGGCCGATGCGATGGCCAAATCCTGCGAATACAGCTCCATGCGAAGCTCCCTTCACTACGGTGATGTGGATATCTCCAAATATCTGGGCTATTCCATGGCGAGGGCTGCGGATGAGGTGCTGCTCACATGTGGACAGCAGGCGTACCAGGACAATTGCAGGGGCATCGTCAGCCAGAGCCTGGAGGATGCGGTCTATGTATGCATTGCATCCACCGGGATCATCAGCAACATGGGCGGCTTCTGCGGAAGAACCGGTTCCCGCTTCGCAATTGCCCATGGCTTTAACGAGGTGCTCCGCGGGCGTTATGTAAATACAAAGGATTGGCTGCATGGTGAAATCGTAGGTGTCGGCATTTTGGCTCAGCTTCATGCGAACGGGATGCCCCAGGCCCATCAGGAGCGCGTCCGGGCGTTTTACCGTGCCATCGGCGTCCCGGTAACGCTGGAGGAAATGGGCATCCGGCTGGACGACGCAGGATTTGCCAGGCTTCAGGAAGAGCTGGTGCAGCACAGCCATGTCAGCGAAGAGAATGCTCCCCGTGTGCGGGATGCTGTTGCATTTGTCCGCGCCCGGCAGTAGAATTCTAAGGAACCTCTGAATCAATCGCCGAGAGCTTCCCTGACGTATCTGGCGGAGGCCGACGCCTCCGTGCCGATAAAGGAAAAAGAACTGTACAATTAAGGAGGAAAACATGAAAAAACTAGTTTGCGTCTTACTTGCATTGGTCATGGTATTGGGCATGGCAGCCTGCGGCTCCAAGCCCGAAGCGCCGGTGACTCAGGCCACAGAAAAGCCTGCCAACGCAGAAACCGCCGCCGCTCCCGCCGATGAAAGCGGCATTGTCCGCGGCGGTACGCTGAAGGTCGGCAAGGGCATTCTGCTCTCCACCCTGGATCCCACCAAGGTTACGGCACGTGACTCCGACTATGATGTCATCTGCCAGATCTACGAGCCTCTGGTTCGCGCGGATGCCAACGGTAATCTGGTCAGCGGCCTGGCGGAAACCTGGGACGTGGTGGATGACACAACCATCGTGTTCCATCTGCGTACCGACGTAAAATTCCACGACGGCACCGAATTCAACGCGGACGCCGTCAAGGCAAACTTTGACTACTACATGGACGAAGCAGTCGGCGCCATTTTCGCTACGGAGCTGAAGTGCGTCGAAAGCGTGGAAGTGGTTGACGCTGCCACGGTTCAGGTCAATCTGAATCAGTCCTCCTCCACCTTCATTACGGACCTTACCAACTATTCCGGCCTGATGATCGCCCCCTCCGCCCTGTCTCAGGGTGCTGAGTACCTGGCCAGCAACGCGTGCGGCACCGGCCCGTTCAAGGTCGCGGAATATGTTGAGGGCGTCAGCATCGCGCTGGAAGCCAACCCCGACTACTATCGCAGCGGCGAGGACGGCAAGCCTCTGCCCTATCTGGATCGGGTCGACATCAGCATGATCAGCGATCAGACCACTAAGGTCAACAGCCTTCTGGCCGGTGACATTCAGCTGACCGACTATCTGACCACCACCGGCATCGAGCAGCTGGAAACCAACTCCGACTTCACCCTCCAGCGCATCGCCACCTCCGATATCTACACCCTGTTCTGCCAGATCGACGACAAGGTTCTGAGCGATCAGAAGGTTCGTCAGGCGCTTGCCTACGCGGTTGACCGGGAAGCTCTGGCCAATGTAATCACCCGCGGCTACGGCTTTGCCAGCAACTGGGCCTGTGATCCCGACCAGTGGTTCTACAGCGACTATACTCCCTACAGCTACGACGTTGAGAAGGCAAAATCCCTTCTGGCGGAAGCCGGTTACGCCGACGGCGTGACCCTGACCATGCAGTGTATCTCCCGTGAGCCGGACAACACCGTTATGCAGGTTCTGCAGCAGCAGCTCGCCGCTGCCGGCATCACGCTGGTTCTGGAATCCATGGAGCGCACCGAATGGGTCTCCGTCTGGACGACCGAGCATACCGGTCAGCTGGGTCTTGCAAAGATGACCGTTCCCCGCGTTGACGCTTACGTGCAGCTGAACACCAACATGGGCGGCACCTCCGCCAACAACTACTCCACCTACAAAGGAGAAGAGTTCAATACCCTGCTGCAGAGCCTGAGCGGAATCTATGACGCAAACGAGCAGAAGGAAGTCCTGCACAAGGCTCAGGAGGTTTACCTGAACGACTGCGCTTCCATTTTCCTGTACCAGATGCCCCGTTATGACGCCTACGCAAACAGCGTTCAGAACTTTACCACGTTGGCGCTCGGCCCCTGGGATCTGTCTCAGATCTGGCTGGCCAACTGACCCTGCTGCATTCACCCGGGCACGGTCGTCAAACGGCGGATACCAGCGTTTTCCACGGCTTTTAGAACAGGGCAGCACCGCACAGAAAAGTGCGGTGCCGCCTTGGCGAAAACGAACCCCGAGAGGCAAGGTGGAGTTGTGAAGAATACTCCGCCTTGTCTTTGTTAAGAAGGAGAGAAGCATGTTAAGTAATATCCTGAAAAAATTACTGTCTGTCATTCCTCTGCTGCTTATCATCAGCATCGTGCTGTTCATCCTGATCAATGCCCTTCCGGGCGATGCAACGATGAGCATGATCGGTGAGACCGCAGACGAGGAATATGTCGCGCAGCTGCGCGAAAAAATGGGGCTGGACAAGCCGGTTGTGGCGCGGTATTTTTCCTGGTTGGCGGATGTTCTGCGGGGGGATCTGGGCGAGAGCCTGGTTTCCTCGGAGACGGTCGCCCAGAAAATCAAAATGCGGCTTCCCATTACGCTGGAGATCACACTGGTTTCCATGCTGATCTCGGTGCTGATCGCACTGCCCTTCGGCGTATTGTCCGCTGTTAAGCGTGGAAGCGCCGTGGATACGGTTGGCAGCGTGGTTTCCATGCTGGGCGTGGCAATGCCTTCTTTCTGGCTGGGGTTGCTTCTGGTCATGTATTTTTCCGTGCAGAAGGGTCTGCTTCCTGCCTCCGGCTTTACATCCTTTTCCCAGGATCCCGTCAAGAATCTGCGGTGCATCATTCTGCCCTGCGTTTCCATCGGATTCGGGTTTGCCGCCACCGTTATGCGTCAGACCCGTTCGTCGCTGCTGGAGGTTTTGCAGCAGGACTATATCATGACCGCCCAGGCCAAGGGCCTTCGCAACCGCATTGTCATCTGGAAGCACGCGATGCGAAATGCCTTGATCCCCGTGCTGACCGTTACTGCCATGCAGATCGGTCGTCTGATCGGCGGCGCCGTGGTTACGGAGGCGGTCTTTGCAATCCCCGGCATGGGCAGCGCAATCGTTTCCGCCGTTCTGAACCGGGACTATCCCGTTGCGATGGGTATGATTATGGTGGTTGCGGCCATTGTCGTCCTGATCAATACCTTTGTAGACGTTTTGTATATTCTGATTGACCCGCGCATCAGCGTCAGGCCGAAGAAAGGATAGAGGTGAGGTACATGAGCAACGGGAAGAAAACCCTCCGGAAGCTGCTGAAAAACAAGCTGGCCGTGCTGGGCATGGTGATCCTTGTGATTCTTGTAGTCATGGCGATTTTCGCGCCGCAGATATCCGGTACGGATGACCCCAACGAAATGGACTATGCCAATATCTTTGTGAAGCCCTGCGCCGGGCATCCCTTCGGAACCGACGACCTTGGCCGCGACATGTGGGCGCGGGTGGTTTACGGAGCCAAATATACCATCGTCGTGGGCATCTTTACCGTGGCGATCTCCATGGTTCTGGGGACGACGCTGGGTCTGCTCTCCGGCTACTACGGCGGCGCCGTCGACCGGGTGATCACCGCCGCGATGGACGCCATCTGGTCTCTGCCCACCATGATCCTGGCGCTGGCCATCACGGCCGCCCTCGGCTCCGGTCTGCGCAACTGTATTATTGCCATCGGTATTTGCTTTACACCGGCCTTTGCCCGGGTCGTCCGATCCATGGTCATGACGGTGCGGGAAATGGAATATGTGCAGTCCGCGAAGGCCATCGGGTTAAATGATTTTGAGATCATTGTCCGCTACGTTCTGCCCAACGTCACGCCGGTCATCATTGTGCAGGCATCGCTGAACGCAGCCCAGGCCATTATCTCCGAAGCGTCCCTGAGCTTCCTGGGATTGGGCATTCAGCCCCCCGACGCCAGCTGGGGTTATCTGCTGAAAACCGCCCAGCAATACATGGGACGGGCGCCATGGCTCAGTGTCATTCCCGGTCTGATGATCCTGATCGTCGTGCTGGCGCTGAACTTTGTCGGCGACGGCCTGCGTGACGCGCTGGATGTCCGGCTGAAGGCCGACTGAGGGGGGAAGGTCTATGAAAGAGAAACTTCTGGAAGTTAAAAATTTAAGCGTTGCTTTCAAATACGACGGGAAATTCCTGCCCCAGACACGGGATGTCAGCTTTGACATTTACAAGGGGGAGATTCTCGGCCTGGTGGGCGAGTCCGGCTCCGGAAAGAGCGTTACCTCCAAGGTGCTCCTGCAATTGCTTCCCCCCACCGGCAGCAAAATTCTCAGCGGTGAAGCGATTTTTGAGGGGGAGGATCTGGTTCGGTACCCCCGCAAGAAAATGTACAACATCCGCGGCAATAAGATTTCCATGATTTTTCAGGAGCCAATGACCAGCCTGAACCCCGTCTATACCTGCGGGAATCAGATTGAGGAAGCGATCATGCTCCACCAGAATCTGAGCAAGAAGGAAGCACGGAAAAAAGCCATCGAAATGATGGAATTTGTGGGCATCCCGCTTCCGGAAAGCCGGATCGACAACTATCCCCATGAGATGTCCGGCGGTATGCGCCAGCGTGTCATGATCGCAATGGCGCTGTCCTGCAACCCCAAGCTTCTGATTGCCGACGAGCCTACCACTGCTCTGGATCCCACGATCCAGGCGCAGATCATGGATCTGCTGGTGCATTTGCAGCGAAAAACCGGCATGTCAGTGCTGTACATTTCCCATGACCTGGGCGTGATCGCCGAGATCTGCGACCGGGTAGCGGTCATGTACGCCGGAACGATTATGGAAATCGCAGATGTCCACGATCTGTTTTACGACCCCTGGCATCCCTACACCGTCGGTCTTCTGAATTCCATGCCCCGCATGGACAGCACCTCGGAGCGGCTGGAATGCATCGACGGAACGGTCCCCCATTTTTCGGACATGCCCGCCGGATGCCCCTTTGCGCCCCGGTGCAAATACGCCACCGAGCAATGCCGCACCGGAGACCTTCCTCCTATGACGGTACACGGAACACACAGTGTACGCTGCTGGAATCACATGAATCGGAAGGAGGACACCGCCAATGGATGAGCTGCTTCGCGTAAACGATCTGAAAAAGTATTTTCCGGTGACCAAGGGCATCCTGAAAAAGGAAGTTGCCAGCGTAAAGGCCGTGGACGGCGTCAGCTTCGTCATCCACGCGGGAGAAACCTTTGGCCTGGTAGGCGAGTCCGGCTGCGGAAAGACCACTGTCGGAAAAATGGTGCTCCGCCTTCTGGATGCCACGGACGGCGAGATCCTGTTCGACGGCCGTGACCTGCGCAAGCTGAGCAAAAGCGAAATGCGGGAAATGCGCAAGGAAATTCAGATCATTTTCCAGGATCCCTACGGCTCGCTGAATCCCCGCATGACGGTATATGAGATCATCGCGGAGCCAATCAAAAAGCACAAGCTGGCATCTGGCGAGGAGGTCACCAAACGTGTCGTTGATCTTCTGAACCGAGTCGGACTGAGCGAGCGGGAAATGCGGAAGTATCCTCATGAATTTTCCGGCGGACAGCGCCAGCGTATCTGCATTGCAAGAGCCCTGGCAGTCAATCCCCGCCTGATCGTCTGTGACGAGCCGGTTTCCGCGCTGGACGTGTCCGTTCAGTCCCAGATTCTGAACCTTCTGAAGGATCTTCAGCATGACCTCGGCGTTGCCTATCTGTTCATTGCCCACGGTATGCCCGTCGTCCGGCATATGTCCGACCGCGTCGGCGTCATGTATCTGGGAAAGCTTGTGGAGGTCGCGGACTGCAACGAGCTGTTCTCCGATCCGCTGCATCCCTACAGCAAGGCGCTGATTTCGGCGATTCCCGTGGCCGACCCCGACCACAAGCCCCAGCGGATCGTTCTTGAAGGGGACGTTCCGAACCCCATCAACCTCAATCCGGGGTGCCGGTTCTATTCCCGGTGTCCTTCTGCGTGTGAACGGTGCAAGGTTGATCCGCCCCAGCTTCGGGAGGTTCACCCCGGACACTATGTCGCCTGCCATTTTGCTGAAAAGGAATAGTATGCTCTCCCCACAATTGTGAAGGAACTATCATAAGCCAAACAACAACTCTCCGGAAAGGGCGATACCTGCCCCTTCCGGAGAGTTCCTTTATGTAAAAACGATTGTTTATCAGATCAGATCCCGTTCAAACCGCAGCCGACGGTTGATCTCCCTTGCACCAGCCAACAAAATCTTTTCGATTTGAAGCCGTTCCTCCTCCGTCGGAGCCGATTCCTGTCGGACATGCAGGCCGACTGCACAGTTCCCAAGGCGCGGCACGCGAAGGCTGATCCCGTAGAAGGAATCGTATTGCTGATTATTGTCTTCAATGCACACGATTTTCTGGTTGGCAAGGGTCCTGAGCTCCTTTTCCAGTGCAGCCAGAGAGTTGATGCCGGGCCAGTCCTCCTCTTTTGGCAGGCCGATCTTCTGCACCAGATTGTTAAGCTCCGTGCGGCTCATCGTGGACAGCATGGCTCTGCCCGTGGCGGAATTGTAAAGGTTTCCCCGGAACAGCTCACCCCGTTCATGAAGCTGGTTCTTGCTGTCCTCTGCGTAGCTGATGACGAATTTTTCGCCGTCCACAAGGATTGCCAGCAGTGCGGTATGCCCCGTCCTTTTCTGGATCCATTTCAGCGCCGGCGTGCAGGTTTCCACCAGCTCTTTATGGAACGCTTTGTACCGCGTCAGATAGTAGGCATAGGCGCCGAGTACATAGCCGGAGGAGCGGGACACCTGAGACAGAAAACCCTTTTCGCACAGCGTCTGAACCAGATGGGCGCAGGTACTGACGTGAATACCTGTCTTTTTCGAAATGGTTCCCAGCGTAACCGGCTCCCCGCGCATATCGGAGACAGTCACCAGAATATTTAACGCCCGATCGACGGACTGAATCATGAATTCATCACCTCATGCAATATCCTTAATTCTTGCGATAGGTCGAGGGAGATACGCCGGTTATCTTTTTGAAGGCCTTATAGAAATTGGTCGTATTATTGAATCCGCTTTGCAGTGCGATGCTGTAAATGGAATCATTCCCGGAAATCAGGAGCTTCTGCGCCAGGTCTATCCGCTTGGAAATGATATAGTCCCAGGCTGAAAAGCCATTCAGCTCCTTAAACAGCTGGGAAAAATAGGAGTTGCTCATGTTGGCCACGGAGGAAAGGGTTTTTAAGGTCAGCTCATCTGTAATATGCTGGTCAATATAGTCCATCACCCGCTGGATGCGGCCAATATTTTCGCTGGTTATGTTCATGTTCGCTTCCAATGTACCCGGCATATCCAGCTTGCTCTGGCGAATGATCAGAATCAGGACCGCGATCAGGTAGGATTTGATCATCAAGCCGTAGTCCTCAGTCTGCGTCTCAAATTCTTCGTGGATTTTCTCCAGCAGATCCCGGATCTGATTGGTCGTTTCCGAGCCGCGTTCCAGCCGGTTTTCAAACTGCATATTTTTGGCAGAAAAAACCTGAACGTATTTGGCATCAAAAGCGTCATTGCTGTGCGACCAGAAGAAATCCGGGAAGAAATGAAAGCCCATGGAAATAATATCCTTGTCCCCCGAGATTTCCGTGACGTAATGCTGCTCATTGCTTCTGAAAATAAAAATATCTCCTGGTTCTATGGAATATTGTTTGTCCTTGAGGGTAAATGTTCCATGGCAGTCTTTGAAGTAGCCGAATTCGATTGCAGGGTGCGAATGCGCAATATACGGCCGTTTTCCGGCCGAAACACAGTTCTGATACCAGCGCGCATGGAAAGCCTGCTTTCCCGGGGCGGATAGAATCGCTTCTTTGAACGTCATAGTCTTCGCTCCTTCCTTTCCTATTATCATATCACATAATTACATAATTTGCAAAAAAATGTAATATAGTTTGTACATTTCCCTAAATAGTTGCTTGTACAGTACGCGCGAATCGTATACGATTCCCGTAGCGCCGAGAATTTCAGAAAATGCCCGGCTCGGCAATCATTAAGGAGGAAATTATGGATTACGCAAAAGAGTCCCTGCGGCTTCACAAGGAGTGGGGCGGCAAGATCAAGGTCATCTGCAAGGTGCCCTACAAGACCAGGGACGACCTGTCCCTGACCTACACCCCCGGCGTTGCCCAGCCCTGCCTGGAGATTCAGAAGGACATCGACAAGTCCTAATCTCGGGGGAAATATTATTTTGCGAATTGTCCACGATATAATGAGTTAAACTTAGCGCAGTCTATTGTTAAACGCTAAGTGGAATTTGGAGAGCTTTTCTCGACGATGAAAATGCCGAGGCTGTGGGTGCTTTGATGTTTTCCGAAGATATACGGTGGGGAATCAGCGGCTGGTTATGGTGAAGGATGTTTTTAGGGGCTGCGCCGCTGAAACAGCGGCTTTGAAAAACGGTTTATATCCGTTTCAGTAACATCTAGTATCAGAACAGATAAATACAAATAGCGCCCCGAAGTGCGGTCATCCCGCGTTTCGGGGCGCTGCTGTTTTGGAATTACAGCTTTAGCAGGTCGCTGAAGGTATTCAGCGGGTAAGTCGCAAGACCACTCTTGGCCGCGGAGCCGATGCCCGCGCTGTGGAAGCCGCCGGCAGCCGCTGCCTGAACGCCGGCCAGGGCGTCCTCCACCACCAGGCACTGCTCGGGGGGCAGATTCAGCATCTGCGCCGCCATGGTAAAGACCTCAGGATCAGGCTTGGAGTGGGTGATGTTGTTGCCGTCAGACACGGCGTCGAAGTATCCGCCCAGACCGATGCGCTCCAGAATCAGGGGCGCGTTCTTGCTGGAAGAACCGATGGCCAGCTTGATTCCCCGGGCGCGCAGGGCGTTCAGGGTGTCCCGAACCTCGTCGGACAGGTCGGCGGGGGTCATGAATTGCAGGGACGCCCGGTAGAGGTCGTTCTTCTTCTCCGCCAGACGCACCTTGTCCTCGCCGGAAAGGGCGGGGCCGTGGTACTCCTCCAGCACGATCTCCAGACTGGCCATCCGTGAAACGCCCCGCAGACGGTCGTTCTTTGCCTCGTCGAAGGGAATGCCCAGAGAATCGGCCAGCGCCTTCCAGGCCAGGAAGTGGTAGTGGTCGGTGAAGCAAATCACACCGTCCAAGTCGAAAATAACTGCTTTGTAGTTCATAATGTCGTAATTTCTCCTTTTTCCTGGGTCAGTTCCGCGCGGTACCATTTGCCCTTTACGCAGAACCGGAACGAAACGCGCTCCCAGCCTTCCGGGAGGCAGGGGCTTACCTTTGCGCCGTCCTCCGTCACTTCCAGACCGGCGAAGCCCTGTGCCAGCACCTTCCATGCGCCGCCAGCGGCCGCGGGATGGGTGCCGACGATGTACACGAGCCCCGCCCACTGCTTGCCGCCGCCGTCCCAGTCCGCCTTGGCGGATTTCAGGAAGAAGGGGTAAGCGCTCACGGCGTCGCCGCACCGGCAGGCGAGCAATGCGTACATGCAGGCGCTCAGAGATGAGCCATGCTCCGTCCGGGGGCAGTAGTAGTCCCAGTTGGCTTTCAGGACGTCTTGGGGATAGTCATTGTGGAAGAACTCCAGCATGGTCACCACATCTGCCTGCTTGATGACCTGGGTGTGGGAGGCCACGCCGTATGCGCCGCCCCAGTACTCTCTGGGGTCGAGAAGACGGCTACGCACGGTGTCGACGGAGGTATCCTCTAAGTCAAAGTAGCCGTCAAACTGCTCGATGACGCCGTCACCGTTGGGAGACGGGACGTACAGCTGGCGGGAAGCCGCCTCCAGCTTGGGCAGAAGCTCCTCGGCACCGGTCTGGGCGCAGAATGTCCGGTAGGCGTCCGGGTCGGCTTCCTTCAGGAGCTTTGCTGCCTGACATGCCCAGAAAATGGTCGCCTGGGCCATTTTGTTGGTGTAGGCATTGTTGTTCACCCGCTCGTGGTACTCGTCCGGGCCGATGACGTCGTGGATCTCCCACCGGTCGGAGGTGGCGTGTTTCAGAAGCAGGGAATAGTAGAACCGGGCGCATTCCAGTATGGTGCGGGCGCCGCCCTCAGCCAGCAGCGCGGTGTCCCCGGTGACGGCGACGTACTGCATGATGGCTCTGGCCACGGCGGAGGAAATATGCACCTGCTTGTCCTTGAAAAAGGTGCGCATGGGTCTTCCGGTGAACACGTCGGTGACGTTGTAATCCGAGCAGCCGTCGTAGCCGCCCTCCTGGCTTTCCCAGGCGTAGAACGCACCCTCCCAGCCGTAGCTCTTGGCCTTTTCCAGAGCGCCGGGCAGGGTCTCGATGCGGTAGCGCACCATGGAACGGGCGACCTCCGGTTGGGTGTAGAGGAAGTAGTCCAGAATGAACATCTCGCTGTCCCAGAAGATGGCACCCTTGTAGGTCTGTCCGGACAGACCCCGGGCAGGGATGGACAGATCGTCCCGGTGTCTGGGGGCAATGGAATTCAGATGGTAGAGGGAGTAGTTGAGGGTGTCTCTCGCAATGTCGTCGCCGGTCAGCTCCACCTCGCCCACAGACCAGATGTTTTCCCAGTTGTCCGTGTGGGTACGGAGCAGAGCGTCAAAGTTGGCCGTTTTCAGCGCTTCCTCCACGGCGGCAAGGGGGGTTGGGCAGTCCAGCGTGGTGTAGACGGCGCTGACGCTGATGAGGGTGAGGGATTCCCCGGCTTTCAGCACGGCGCGGCAGCGGAAGCCGCTGGCTCTCTCCGGGATGGCCTGACCGCCCACCGCTATGCAGCGTCGGCCAACGGCTACCTTATCCTTGCCGTTCTGGACGTCCGCAAGGCAGAATACGGTGTCGCCGGTGATGTGATAGTCGAAGGCATTGTAGTGGGGGCCGTAGATTTCCCAGATGTTTTTGTCGATGT
This sequence comes from uncultured Oscillospiraceae bacterium, assembly GCA_934569225.1. GTDB lineage: Bacteria > Bacillota > Clostridia > Oscillospirales > Oscillospiraceae > Faecousia. Next base: position 57,916 of record CAKTKC010000013.1, read on the forward strand.
CCGCTGTGACCTCTACGGTCATGGGGGCGGATACGGTGACGGTGTACCGGGAGAGGATCAGGTGGTACTGCCCCATGTGGGCGGCGCAGCTGCTTTCCACGGTGACGGTTCCGGCAGACGCCTGCCAGGTGGTTTTCCGGGAGGCAATGCCATGGCGGTAGTCAAGGCTCTGGGTGTGGCTGAGAGGTTCCTTCTCCGGCAGGGCGAACACGTCACCGTCCACCGAAAGCACCGTGTGCAGCGGGTTAGGGGCGTTCAGGGGTTCCCGCCAGCCGTCGCCTACCCGGTCGTAAATGCCCGCCAGGTTGACCGCCGCCAGCTGCTTCTTTCCGTGCTCGTCCAGCGTGCCGCGAATGCCCAGATACCCGTTGCCTACCAGGAAACGGTTGCCGTTATCGGCAGCCGCTTCCGGGGAAAAATTGTGTCGTTCAATCGTCCAGGCCATTGTTATGCCTCCCTGACATGCACCAGCGGTGCGTCCGCGACGGTTACTTCCTTGCCGTAAAGCCCCAGCGTTACGGGCGCGCCGGAGAGACGCTCCAGCGTGACCTTTTCCTGAGACACGGTGACACGCAGGACGCTTCCGCCGGTTTGAATGGTGAAGCTGTACTGCTTCCACTGTACCGGGATGCAGGGGGACAGGTTCAGCAGGCCGCCGTCGCAGTTCAGACCGCCGAAGCCGTAGACAATGTTCATCCAGGCACCGGCGATGGACGTGGTGTGCAGACCCTCGCAGGTGTTGCGGTTGTAGTCGTCCAGATCCATGCGGGTGGCAAAGCCGAAGTAATCCTCCGCCTTCTGCATCCGCCCCAGACGGCAGGCCAGAATGGAATGGATGGACGGGGACAGGCTGCTTTCGTGGATGCAGCGGGGTTCGTAGAAATCGTAGTTGGCGGCCAGCTGTTCCCGGGTGAACTCGGAGCCGTAGAGCATCATAAACATCAGAACATCCGGCTGCTTGATCATGCTGTTGCGGTAGATCCGCTCATACGACCAGTGGGAGTACAGGGGGAACTGGTCGGCGGGGATGGCTGCGATGTCCAGCTCCGGCAGATGGAAGTAGCCCATGTGCTGCTCGAACAGTTTGGTATTCTCGTCGTAGGGGATGTACATGCTGTCGGCCTTGTGCTTCCAGTCGGCCATTTCCTCAGGTGCGACGTTCAACTTCGCCAAAGATGCTTCGTCCATCTGCGCCAGGGTTTCCAGGGCGTAGCGCAGGGTCTTCTGACCCATGAAGTTGGTGTAGGCGTTGTGGTGGACCATCATCTGGAACTCGTCGGGACCCATGACGCAGTAGTAGCCGTACTTGCCGGTCACGGGATCGAAATCGCCCCGGGAGGCCAGCATCCGGCTGATCTCCACCAGCATTTCCGCGCCGCAGGTATACAGGAACTCTGTGTCCCCGGTCTGGTGGACGTAGTTCCACAGGCCGTAGGCAACGCCGGTGGAGGCTTGCAGCTGCAAACTCGCGTGCTGCCACAGGTCGCAGCATTCCCGGCCGCTGATGGTGGCGATGGGATAGAACGCGCCCTTGCAGTCCAGCGCCGCGGCGCGTTCTTTGGCTTCCGGCAGAGTGTCGTAGCGGAATTTCAGGAAGCTTTTCGCTGCCTGGGGGTTATTGAACAGGTAGAAGGGCAGGCAGCAGACCTCGCTGTCCCAGAAGGTGTTGCCGTTGTAGGCTTCGCCGGTAAGACCCTTTGCCCCGAACACCGCGCCGTATTTGGCGGTGTGGAGGGTCTGGTGCAGCTGGAAAATGCAGAAGCGGATGCCTTGCTGGTTCACTTCGTCGCCGCAGATCTCAATGTCGGAGACCTTCCACTGATTCTCCCACCATGCGGCGGATTCCACCTTCAGGGCCTCGTAATCCGTCTGCGCCAGAGCGGCGTTCGCTTCGGCGATCCGCCGGGGCAGGGTCTCCTGCTCGGCGGCGTTCTTTCCGGTGAGCAGAACCACCACGCGCTCCAGCTTGGCGGACTGACCCGGATTCAGCACGGCGTGGAAGCCGTTGGAAGCGATCCCCGCTTCCTCCTGCCATGGGGCGCCGGGCAGACCACGGAAGGCAGCCGCGGCATAGACCTGCTGCTTCGTGGTCTTGGTGGCGGCGAGGATGCGGCACTGGTTGCCGTCCGCGCCTGCCATTTCCGTCTCAAACATAGGTGCTTCCGCGCTGACGTGGGGACGGGTGAAGTCCAGACCGGCGCGGATGGTCACGTCGGCGGTGCCGGCGACAGCCTTCAGCGTGACCTTCTGGCCGACGAACTGCTCTTTTTCCATGGAGGTGAAGCGCTCGAAGGCAACCTCCACCGTGGTCTTATCGTCCACGTGCCACAAAAAGCTTCTTCTCAGGATGCCGGTGCGCAGGTCAAGTACCCGGTGAAAGTCCGAGAAGCGGCTCTTTGCCAGGTCAAGCATCTCGCCATTGCAGGTGATGCGGGTGTAGACCCAGTCCACGGTGTTGACCATGAACTCCGTAAAGGACAGCATTCCCTTGTAGCCGGACTTTTGCAGCATCCGGCGCTCGTAGACGCCGTTCAGATAGCTGCCGACCAGACTTTTGCCGGAATAGCCCTCGTCAAAATAGCCCCGAAGGCCGGTATACTCGTTGCCGAGGGAAAAGACAGACTCCGCCGTTTGGCTGTGCTTCGGATCGAACCCGTCCTCCGCAACGACCCAGGGGTGGATTTGAAAATAACGATCAGCAAATTTTCCCATAAATTATCCTTTGATTCCTCCCGACATAACGCCGCCCATGATCTGCTTCTGGAACACCGCAAAGAGAATGGTAGGCGGGATGATGGAATACAGCACCGCGCGGATGATATCGATCTGGTTTGTTTTGATGGACGTCTGGAAGGAGTAGAGCTTGACCATGACGGTCTCCTTGTCGGTGCCGCTGAGCAGCAGGAAGGGCATCAGGAAGTCACTCCATGCGGCGGTAATGGCGAAAATGGCCACGACCACGATGATGGGCTTGGACAGGGGCAGCACGATGCGGGTGAAGACGCCGAAGGTTCCGCAGCCGTCGATCCGCGCCGCGTCGATGTAGTCCTTGGGCAGACTTTCAAAATAGTTCTTGAACAGAATGACCCAGTAGGCGTTGGCGCCCATGGTCAGCCAGAGGGGCACAAAGCTGTTCGTCAGGCCGATTTTCTTGATGTTCACGAACAGGGCGACAAAGCTGGTGGTAGGCGGAATGAGCAGGCACCACATGACCAGCGCTAGGACGATCTTATGTCCCTTGGGCTTCAGGACAGCCAGCACGTATGCCATCAGGCCGTTGAAGAAAATGGCGCACAGAACACCACCGGCCACCGCAATGCCGGAATTGATGTAGTATTTCGTGAAACCAAAATCGTTCCATGTCTTGATCCAGCCCGCCCAGTCCGGATCCTTGGGCAGGATCTGGGTGGTGCTGAGGTACTCCGTCAGGTTTTTCAGTGAGCTGCAAACCAGCCAGAATACCGGGTACAGCGCGACCAGCGCAATGGCGAAGCAGGCAATGTAGATCATGATGAGCCAGAACTTCGTCTTCCTGGATTTTACGTCATAGAAGCGGATGGAACCGTCTTCTTTTCCCTGATAATTACCGAAAAAGCGCATAGTCGTTCCTCCTCAGTCCTTTTCCGCACTGTTGACGATGGCGTAGTAAATGACGGTCAGGAAAATCAGAATAATGCAGACCTCCACAGACAGGGCGGCGGCCTGGGAGAACTTCATCTGTTTGAAGGCCAGGTCGTACACCAGCTCCATGATGGAGATGCTGGCGTTGTTGGGGCCGCCGTTGGTCATCAGCATCGGCTCGTAGAGGATCTGGAACACGGCCAGGATCTGGAGGATCAGCATGGTCTTTCCGGTTTTCAGGATGGTGGGCATGGTGATGGAGAAGAAGCGGCGGATGGGAGACGCGCCGTCGATGGTGGCGGCCTCGTACAGCTCCGGGGAAATGCCGGAGATGCTGGACATGTACACCAGCGCCGTGCTGCCCGCCGCCTTCCAGGTCATGGCCACTACGATCCAGAAGATGACCCATTTCTCATTGGTCAGGAAGTTCACCGGGCCGACACCGATTTTGGCAAGCAGGATATTCAGGACGCCGCTGTTGCCGGTGCCGAAGAAGAACGTGAAGATCATGACCGCCGCGATGGAGGGAATGACGTTGGGATAGTAGGCCGCCACCCGGAAGAAGCCCCGGAAGTGGCTGACCTCGGTGATGAGTGCCGCAATGATGACCGGCACGCAAAGACCGACGAACAGAGAACAGACCGTATACTTGACGGTATTGACCCAGGCGATCCTGTAGGCGGGCTGGACAAGGAGCTTCTTATAGTTTGCAAAGCCCACAAATTTCCCCAGGTTCATGCCCTTCGTCTCGTAGAAGGACATCCGCACGGTGTCCAGCAGCGGCCCCCACACGAAAAAGGCAAACAGCAGGAGGCTCGGAACCATCAGCAGCCACGCGATCAGGTCACGGCGGATCGTTGCCTTCCTGTTTGACAGACGAACAGCATTCTTTTCTTTTAACATTTCAGAAGTCACCTCTCGCTTACGCAGTTTTTGTTTGGGATATATCTGAGAAACGCAAAGGGCGTTTCTTTGGAAGTCTCTCAGATATACCCCAAGAAGCCGCCGCATACGCGGCGGCTCCCATGGTTACAGTTTACTATATGGCTTCAAAAAACGCAAGACTTACATGGCATCCAGGACGGCCTGGTAGTCGGCATTGGCCTGCTCCATCAGAGCGGGGATGTCAACACCGGCGGGATCCGCGCAGATGGCCTGCAGAACGCCGTTGAGAATGGTGTACATGGTCTGGGTGTCGCCAGGCTCCTCGGTACGCAGAGCGCCCGCTTCCTTGGAGAATGCGAAGTAATCGTTCCACAGGTTCATGTCAACATTGCTGTACTCTTCGACGACCTTGTTCTGCTCGTCAACAACAGCGCCGATCCAGGCGGGGAAGCTGGGGATGACGGGGATGGAGTTGTCGGCACGGTACTGCGCGTCGGCGATCCAGCCTTCCTTGGCGGCTTCGGTGACTTCGGGGGACTTGCCCATGACCTCCAGGTAATCCAGCGCCCAACGGACTTCGTCATCGGTAGCGTCAGGGGAGAAGAAGTAGGGAGTGCCGCCCATCAGGGTGAAGTGGCCGCCGGGGCCTGCGGGCATGGGAGCGAGGAAGAACTCGTCGGCCTTCATGCCGCGGTAGCTGGGCTGATCCACAGCGTCGTTGGCAGCGATGTACATGGCGGCAGTGCTGGTGCCGATGCGGTCAAAGCCGGTGCCCCAGTTTTCCTGGGTGGGATCGTCGGTGACGCACTTGTCAGCGACCATCTTCTGAACCCATTCCATAGCGGCGATGGCTTCGGGGGTGTTCAGGTTGGAGGTGTAGGAGCCGTCATCGTTGGTGATGACCAGGTTGGCACCGAAATTCCAGGCGATGTTGGACCAGTGCCAGCCGCCGCCACCGTCGGAAGCCTGCATGCAGAAGCCAGCAACGCCGGTCTTCTCGCGGATGATCTTACTGTACTCGTAAACTTCTTCCCAGGTGGTGGGATACTTGACAGTGCCGTCATCGTTCACGAGGCCGGCCTGCTCGAACAGAGGAATGTTGATCATCAGACCCAGGGAGTAAGCATCACGGGGAACGCCGTAGACGCGGCCGTCCTCGTCGGACAGCAGATCACGGATAGCGGGGCTCATGGAATCCAGCCAGCCGCGCTCTTCCAGAATGTCGGTGATGTCCTTGACCAGACCGTTGCGGATCAGCTTTTCAGGCTCGGTGTACCAGGACTCGAATACGGTGGGTGCATTGCCGGCGGAAGCCAGGGCAACGTAAGTATCGGGGGAGTACTTGTAGTAAGCGGGGATGGCTTCTACATTGGGGTGCAGGGCGTTGAACGCGGGAACGTAGGTGTTCTCGTGAACGGCAATGGCTTCGGTCTGGGTGTCCTCAGGCCAGATGCCCAGGGTGATGGAGCCGGACTCGGCAGCGGGTGCCGCGGTGGTGTCGTCAGCAGCGACGTCAGCATTGGCAGCAGCGGGAGCCTTGGTCTCGTCTGCGGTCTTGCTGCCGCAGCCGGCGAACAGGCCGAGAACCATGACCAGCGCCAGAACCAGGCTGAGAAGCTTGATCTTCTTCATGTTTCATCCTACTTTCTTCAAATTAGTTTTACGTTAAACCATACATAATGCAAGAGAAGCTAAAGGAACTTCCTGTGCAATCCGTTGGTTTATCGTTTAACCATATGATAGCAAAAAGTTCGGTACTTGTAAATTGGGAGATTATACATATATGCGGTCTGTTTTTTGGTGGAAACCAACAAACGACCGGGACGGCTTGCCTTGTCCCGGTCGTTTGGACGCGATATTTGCGGATACTATATTTTACGGACGCTGTCCCGGCAGATCAGCTGCACCGGCAGAATGCGGTTGTGAACGTCTACCGGCTCCCCCGCCAGAAGCTTGAGCATACACTCCGCCGCCATGCGGCCTTTTTTCATGGCCTCCTGACGCACGGTGGTCAGCATGGGCATGGTCATGCGGCTCCAGTTGATGTCGTCGAAGCCAACGATGGAAATGTCCCGGGGAACCATCCGTCCTGCCTGCTGCAAGCCGGACATGATGCCCGCCGCCAGCAGATCGGCGGTGGCGAATACGGCGGTGAAATCGTCCCGATTCGCCAGCTGGGCGCCCTGCTCCATCATTTTTGTGGTGGAGAATTCGCACTCGTAGACCAGCGACGGGTCAAAGGGCAGGCCGTTCGCTTCCAGCGCAGACTTGTAGCCAAGCAGACGCTGCTCCACAACGCCGCCGACCTTGATGGCGGGGCTGGCGAAGACAACGCGCTTGTGGCCGTTTTCAATCAGGTGCTGGGTGGCGAGCCGCGCACCCTCAAAATCGGCAAGGCCGATGTTCACCATGTTCCCCAGATCGGAAATATAACTGTCGGTCAGCACGACGGGCATGTCCAGCTCCCGCAGGGTGTGGTAAAACGGCTCCGATTCAAACAGGCCGGGCATGAACACGCCCTCTACATTCCAGTTACGCAGGAAGGCCAGCAACTCGTCGCTTTCGGAAATTGCCCGGATCATAAGGAAATACCCCTGCTCCCGCAGGCTTTTTTCCACGGCGCTGGTCAAGTCCATGAAGAACGGGTCGGACATGAACTTTTCCTGATCCCGGGATTCCAGATGGTTGATCAGCGCCACGACCTTCGTCGAGCGGGTCTTGATCGCCCGGGCGGACAGGTTGGGCACGTATCCGCGTTCCCGGATGATCTCGGTGATGATGTCCACCGTGTTCGCCGAGACTTTATTGGTGCGGCCGTGAATGACGTTGCTGACCGTGGTGGTGCTGACGCCGGCCTCTCTTGCGATATCTTCAATCGTTACCATGGTTATCCCCCAAAACGACGTAAAATCAGACTTCTCTTCAGAACATTTTACGTTTAACTGCCCAATTTGTCAACAAGGAAATCCAAAATACCGACTTTTTGGGGTAGAAATCAGACAGATTCGGCCTGTGCTGCGAATGCATTCTCCGTGCCCGGATTGTATGGGCAGACATCCCTGCATTTGTGGCACGCAATGCGCCAGCTTTTGTTCACGGGGTCTTCGCCGAAGGCGTAATTCCAGCAGCCCTGCTGGTTCATTTCGGGATTCTCCAGTGCGTGGATCGGGCACGCCTGTACGCACAGTCCGCAGCCGTTGCAGATCGGGGCTTTGACCGCGTCCGGCTCCAGCCGCTGCATGCACAGGACGCCGCCCAGCCAGACCATACTGCCGAATTCCGGCGTGATCAACAGGGAGTGCCGTCCAATGGCGCCAAGTCCTGCTGCCTGTGCCGCGTGCTTCAGGGAAATGATACAGCGGGAGCGCCCCGTCCGGGGGTCGTATTCGGCTTCGTTGATGGGGATCGGTGCGCAGATCATCCTCCGTTTTTCCATTTCGATGCAGAAATCCAGGGCAATGGCGTCCATTTTTGCCGTTATGGAGTTCCGCACTCTGGTGTAAGGCGCGTGAGAGCTGCACAGCAGCGCCCCCACCGGGAAGCGGCACGCGAATACGATCACCGACCGGCACCCCGGCATGACGTCCCGGGGATGGTACCCCTCCGGCGCTTCCCCGAAGCGTTCCACGTCGGCGATCCCGCACAGATCCGCGCCCAGAGACTTCAGCAGCGCCTTTACCTCACCGCTGCCCATTTTCGTATTCATCACTTCGCCCCGTACACCTCGATCTCCGCCGCCTGACCGGCCGACGCGCCGGAGTTGGAATAGAAGCGGAACAGGATGTACTGACCCGTTACCGTTTCCGGGAAGGGCAGGTAGACGCTGTTGTCCGCCATGGGGTCGAAGGACAGGGGTGCCTTTTCGCAGACGGTGGTGAAATTCTCGCCGTCGTCGCTGATGAGGATCTCCACCTCCTGGGTGCGCGCGCCCCAGATCTGCCGGGGGTTCAGCAGGATTCGCGCACCGGTCATTTCCATGGGCTGCCCCATGTCAATGGTGACTTCGTTGGGGTACGCGTCCGCCGCGCCTTCCCAATAGGTGAAGCGGTCGCCGTCGTTGACGTTCCGGCAGTTGTAGATCTGGGTCTGGCCGTTCTGACGGACGTCCTTCCCGAGAGCGATGTTTTCGCCGTAGTCGATGGGTTCGGTCTCCGGGATCGTCCACTCGGGATGCTCCTCAAAGCCTGTCTGGTCGGGGGCGGTCACAAGGGTGACGTTGGGGTTGGGTGCGTCGGAATGGTGGTTTGCCGCGATCCTGCGCATCGTAAGGCTCACGGCGGTGATGATAACGACACACAGGATCACAATGATTCCCCAGTTTTTACCGTTTTTATTCACGAATGTGCCATCCTTTCCTGGTTTTCGCTTCGCAGCAGTGCCGCGATGGTCTCCGGCAGCGCCTTATTGACCGCGAAGTGAATGTTGTCCGTGAACTTGTCGAGGGAGGTGCTGGGGTTGTCCGTCACGTTTTCGTCCGTGACCCCTTTGCCCCGGATGAACAGGTTGTTCACCGTGATGTTGGTACACTTGTGTTCGTCGTCATAGCCCCGGATGTTGATGGGGCAGAAATTGCCTTCGATGAAGTCGATGGTGTCGTCTCCGTCCAGGACGTAGATGCCGTCAAAGGTCACGTCGTCCACCGTTCCCCGCTTATTCGAGCTTGACCAGCTGCTGCTGGCGATGGTGATGTCGATGAGCTGGGCGTTCTGGCCGGCGTCGCCCTTGCCCATGGAGGCGTCCTCTACCATAATATTCTCATAGCGGATTGCCGAAACGGCGGCATCGTCGGCATTGTGGATACTCATGACGGGTTTGTGGAAATTGTGCAGAACGGTGATATTCCGGAAGGTGATGTTCTGAATGGTGGGGTTCAGCTTGCCGCCCTTGTTGGTCTCGTAGCCAACCTCCATGGACTGCGCCAGATCCGTCCAGACCTGACAGTTATCAAAGCAGATGTTGGCGCTGTCGGTGCCCTTGTTGGTGGAGTAGTTCTTGACCACCAGACTGTCATCCCATGAGCGGACGAAGCTGTCGGATACCGTGATGTCCCGGCTGGACTGGATGGTGATGCCGTCGCCGTTGGGGCGGGCGGTTATGATCTTGACCCCATCCACGGTGACACGATCGCAGTCATAGATGTTGATGCACCATGCGTTGGGGTCAAGCAGGGCAATACCGCTGATGGCGATATCCTTGCAGTTGCTCAGGCTGAGGGGGACGTAGGCTGTGCGCCCGGCCAGCATCCAGCTGTCGTTGTGGGAGCCGTCGATAATGCCGTGGCCGCTGATCTTCGCGCCGGTTACATTATTGCCCAGAATGGTGCCCTGAATGATCGCGCCGCCGGAAATGTACACGTCCATGCCGTCGGTGAGCACCATGGTGTCGATGCTCCACGCGCCGGGGCCGATGTATTTCACCGTGTCCGTGCTTTCCGTGGGGGCGTCATGGTCGATGGTGTTGGCGAAAATGTGCATGGCGTTCATGGCGCTGCCGCCCCACTCTACGGTGTAGACGTCCGGTTCGGAAATGGAGAAGGAAATTACATTGCCCTCCACCGTAGGGACGATGCCTTTGGCGAGGGGACGCACCACCACGTCGCCAAGCTCTATCTGGCCGGTGACGGTGATCTCCATGGTCACCGGCGCGCCCTCAAAGTCGAAGGAGGTTACCGGCGCTTTGGAGAGGGATGGCTTGTAGTTGTTTGCCCAGGAGTGGGTGTTGTTCACGGCGGTGTCGTATACGAACAGCTCGTTGCCGTCCACCTTCATGGCGGCGACGGTGGAGGCGGGGACCGGCTTGGGGCCTTCGTAGAGGATAAGGTCAGCGTAGTCGGGCTGCGGGGTGAACAGGTCGGTGGTAAATGTCAGCACGCACAGGACGACGCAGATCACCGCGGCCACGGATAATATGGCGATCGCCACATTCAAGCCCTTAGGTTTAACGTTAAACTTCATAGAACCATGCCTTTCTTCTCAATCGATGTAAGCGCCTTCTCCCCCGGAGAAAACGCCCGCACGGGGCGGCTTTTCTCAGCGGGGAGACGGGAATATGGTTTCATAATACATGGCGCTGGGGGGCTTGTCAAGGTCGCCGGCGGGGTGCGGGGAACGAACTGTGGAATGTTCACAAATTCTCGCTGCCATTTTCTACGTTTTGGCTAAGCACTTCTGTGGGTTTTCGGTCAATGGCGATCAGGACAGCGCCGAAATATTTGCGTTTATGGAGAAAGTCTGCGAGACTACCGCCGTAGTTGTCCGCGCCGGTAGAGTTGCGGTAGGTGTTGTAGCCGATGAAGCCCCCGGCGGTGTGGTGCAGCGCCACAAAATGGGCACCGAAACGGTATTTGTTCCGCCAGTGGTAGAACAGGATGCAGGCGTCCGCATTTTTTGCCGTATCGTCGAAGCGTTTGGTGTCCACGATGATCTTTACGGGGAAGCCCCATTTCCGGAAGCACACCGCAGGCCCCCAGAAGGAGGTGCCGGTGTTGCCGTGGATCAGGGGCAGCTGCCATTCGTAATAGCGGATCAGCGCCGGGATGTCCGTTTTGTACCCCAGAATTTGCAGGGCATTCCAGGTGGCAACCCATCCGCAGCCCACGTCCGCCGAGGCGCGCAGACCGTAGCGGTACCGCTCCTTGGGGATATCGTGCTGGTTGTAGATGAAATCGTTCATAGCTGCTCCATATCCGGCTTTGCCGGCGTACCGACCGGATGCTCCGCAATGTAATCGTCCAGAATGCCCGCCGCTGTCATGACCATGTGGGCGCAGGGACGGATCTTGTAGAATTCCGTCGTGCGGGGCGTGGGGTTGGGGTCGGATGGGGGATTGTCCAGAATTTCCCGGCAGATAATGCTGCCGACCTTCTCCCGGAACTCCCCGGCCAGGGTCTGCACCAGCTGGTAATGGGCTTTTTTGTTCACGTCGTTCTCGCCGGGGTCGTCATAGCCGTACAGAAGCCCCGCAATCATCAGCATTCCGCTGACCGCGCCGCAGACCTCCCGCATCCGCCCCATGCCGCCGCCGAAGGAGGACGCCAGCTTCGCCGCAAAGCTCTTTTCAAGCCCCGTTACGTCGCTGAAGGCCTCCAGCACTGCCTGGGCGCAGTTGCTGTCGGATAAAAAGAGCTCCGCCGCCAATTCTCTGTGATCCATCGCTGTTTCCTCCGTATATTTGATAGAACCAGTTTACCGGGAGAAGGGGCAAATGTCAAGCCGGAATTCGTCCTCAATCGGACGACAGTCGTCTGTTTCGGCGGCGACAGGTGCCGGATTCGCCGAAACGGCGCCGTGATATTGGCATCCGTTTTGGAAGATTATACAAAAAATCCGGATGCCGTAAAAAAGCTATTGACAACCCGGGAGCGCAATGCTAGGATACACTCAAAATTGAATCGCTTGATAGAGGCGCGGTACTCATCAGTACCCTCCGGCAAGGTCGTGCAGCCGCCGAAGGGGAAAGGGATCACCGCCGAAGTGTGGGAAATCTGCCCGGGTTTTTCATGCTGGGTCGTCAGAGAATATCTGCCGGACTGTCACAAAAATCTTTGTGAAGCGCTATCATTGGCTGTTCGGATCATCCTTTTTCTTGTTTGGGTTTTCCGCATTTCCATGGACCGCTTTCCAAAGCGGTTCATTTTTTATTCCAAAATGCGAAAACGCAAAAAGAAAGGTTGATCTCAAAATGAAGAAGCTCGTATCCCTTATCCTGTCCCTGCTCATGGTGTTGTCCATGACCGCCTGTGGAAGCTCTGCTTCCGACGCCCCTGCCGCTTCCGCCGCGCCAACCGCAGACAATTCCGTGGTTCTCTCCGGCGTGGAGGACGGCGTGCTCACCGTGGGCATGGAGTGTGCCTACGCCCCCTACAACTGGACCCAGATGGACGACTCCAACGGCGCCGTCCCCATCGCCAACAACCCCGGCGCTTACGCCAACGGCTATGACGTCATGATCGCCAAGAAGATCTGCGAGGCCAACGGCTGGGAGCTGGAGATCATGGCCATCGGCTGGGACGGCCTGGTTCCCGCCCTGAACGCCGGGCAGCTGGACGCCGTCATCGCCGGTCAGTCCATGACCGAGACGCGGCTTCAGGAGGTCGACATGGCCGGCCCCTATTTCTACGCTTCCATCGTCTGTGTCACCCGGAAGGACAGCCCCCTGGCGTCCGCCACCGGCATTTCCCAGCTTTCCGGCTCCTGCACCGCTCAGACCGGCACCATCTGGTATGACACCTGCCTGCCCCAGATCGAGGGCGCCCAGCTGATGCCCGCTTCCGAAACGGCTCCCGCCATGATCATGGCCGTCACCTCCGGCACCGTGGACTATATCTGCACTGACATGCCCACCGCCATGGGCGCCTGCGCCACCTATGACAATCTGGTGATTCTGGACTTCTCCGGAAGCGAGGACAATTTTAAGGTTGACGCCGGGGAGGTCAACATCGGCATCTCCGTGGTCAAGGGCAATACCACACTGCTGGACGCCATGAACGCGGTCTTAAGCGAAATGACCGTGGATGACATGAACCGGATCATGAATGACGCGATTGCCGTTCAGCCCGCAATCTGAGGTGCCTCATGGATAAGCTTGCAAAACTGATAACCGACATCGGAAAGCTGTGGGAGACGTACTCCGGCGCTTATTTTACCGGTATCCGGAACACGCTGGTGCTGGCGGTGGTTGCCACCCTGATCGGCTGCGTGATCGGCCTGATGTGCGGCATTCTCAACACCATTCCCTACACCCGGCAGGATCCGCCGGTCAAACGCTTCTTTCTGAAGCTGCTGCGGGCGGTGATCCGCATTTACGTGGAGGTGTTCCGGGGAACGCCCATGGTCTTACAGGCGGTGTTTATCTTCTACGGACTGCCCTACTTCACCGACGGCGCGGTGGCCTTCAGGGGGATGAGCGGCATCTGGGTGGCAGCCATCATCGTGGTGTCCATCAACACCGGCGCGTACATGGCCGAGTCCGTCCGGGGCGGCATCATCTCCATTGACCCCGGCCAGACCGAGGGCGCGAAGGCCATCGGTATGACCCATGTGCAGACCATGGTGAACGTCATCATGCCCCAGGCACTGCGGAACATCATCCCCCAGATCGGCAACAACTTTATTATCAACATCAAGGATACCTCCGTGATGTTCGTCATCGGCTTTGTGGAGTTCTTCGCTACCCACCGGAACATTGTGGGCGTCAATCTGCTGTATTTTCCCTCGGCGGTGATCGAGATGGCGGGATATCTGATGCTGACGCTGGCGGCGTCCTTCCTGCTGCGCTGGCTGGAAAAGCGGCTGGACGGCAGCGACAATTACGAGCTGGTCAGTACGGACTCTCTGGCCATGAGCGCCGGCACCTATTCCCATCCCAGCCGCAAGACACCCTTCGACGAGCGCAGCGGCGAATTCGATTCCGGAAGACCGAAAGGAGAATACTAATATGGAAGACGTGATTTTACAGGTCAACCACCTTTCCAAGTCTTTCGGAAGCCACGAGGTTCTGAGGGACATTGACTTTACCGTCGCCAAGAGCGACGTGACCTCCATCATCGGCGCCTCCGGCTCCGGAAAAAGCACGCTGCTTCGGTGCATCAATCTGCTGGAAACCCCTACCTCCGGCGAGGTCTGCTACCACGGCAAAAACGTGGCGGGACGGGGCGTCAACGCGGCGGCCTACCGCGCCCATGTGGGCATGGTGTTTCAGTCCTTTAATCTGTTCAACAACATGACGGTGCTGGAAAACTGCATGGTCGGTCAGGTGAAGGTGCTGAAGCGGAGCCGGGAGGAAGCCCGGGCGCATGCCATGACCTATCTGGAAAAGGTAGGCATGGCGCCCTACATCAACGCCAAGCCCCGGCAGATTTCCGGCGGTCAGAAGCAGCGGGTAGCCATTGCCCGGGCGCTGGCTATGGATCCGGAGGTGCTGCTGTTCGACGAGCCCACCTCCGCGCTGGATCCGGAAATGGTGGGCGAGGTGCTGAACGTGATGCGCTCTCTGGCGCGGGAAGGGATGACCATGCTGGTGGTGACCCACGAGATGGCCTTCGCCCGGGACGTGAGCAGCCATGTAGTATTCATGAATCAGGGGGTTATTTGTGAGGAGGGTGCGCCCTCTGAGGTATTCGGGAACCCGCAGAAGCAGGAAACAAAGGATTTCCTCGCCAGATTCCGCAGTGCCTGATACGGAAAAAGATTGCCCGCCGGGGCAATTTGCCCCGGCGGGATTTTGTTGGAAAAAGGACGGGCAATGGGGAATACAGTGGCAGTGGAGGTGGCGTACATGTTGGCAGCGGCCTGGCTGATGCTCAGTTCATTATTTTATTCATTGCAGCTGTCCTCGGGCAGCTTTCCCCGCCCGCTGACGGAAGAAGAGGAACGGTACTACCTGGATCTGGCGGGGAAGGGGGATCTGGAAGCAAGGAACGTTCTCATAGAACGGAATCTGCGGCTGGTGGCGCACATTATGAAAAACAGGTGATGCGCAGGGTGATTTTTATAGTGGACAAATGGAACGTTTTGTCCGTGTGTTATGGCTGAGCTGCGTTTTTAGGTGGTGGACAGGCATAGGAAGCGCCCATCGGCAGAATCTTCGTTGCGTTCCCTGCAAAGTTATGGTATGATGAGCAAGAGCGCACACTCGAGAAAGCAGGATCGTGCCGGACATGGAAGTGGTCGTAAAATGAATCTGAGAGATTACAAAACATCCGATTGTACACAGTTGGCAGAGCTTTTCTATCAGACCGTTCACAACGTGAACGTGAAGGATTATACGCAAGTGCAATTAAACGCATGGGCGACCGGTGAGGTGGATCTGGCGGAGTGGGATGCTTCCTTCCTGAAACATAAAACCGTTGTCGCGGTCGAGGGTTCTGCCATTGTAGGCTTTGGAGATATGGACGGCTCCGGCTATCTGGACAGGCTGTATGTACACAAGGATTACCAGCGGCGGGGAATTGCCTCCGCAATCTGCGATGTGCTGGAAAGCGCAGTGCCGGGAAACGGATTACGACGCACGCTTCCATTACGGCAAAGCCGTTTTTCCTGCACCGGGGGTATCATGTGATCAAAGCGCAGGAAGTGGTACGGCACGGAGTCGTTTTGACAAATTTCGTTATGGAGAAAGTCTGAAAGGGGTATTTTTATGGTTTGCAGCTGCTGCGGCACAAAGAAAGGTTTTTTGGAGATTTTCTATTCGGTTGAAGGAAGCAGGGAGGTCAAGCTCTGCAGCGATTGCCGGGAGGTGGTGGAAAAACTGGACAGAGATGTACTCGGCGGGGAAAAGGAGCTGTACGATCTCCATATGATCCAGCTTCAAAAACGTGCAAAAAATCCTTCCGAAGCGTTCCTGAGCTGGAAAACGGCGCACTTTCCGGTCGAGTAGGGAGTGCGCATGGTGAAAATCGGCGTCATTTCAGACACCCACGGACTGCTTCGGGAGGAAGTTCTGGAAATTCTGAGGGACTGCGACTGCATTTTCCACGGCGGGGATATCAACAACCAAGGCGTTCTGGATGCGCTGGGAAAAATCGCGCCGGTCTATGTGGTTCGGGGCAACAATGACAGGGAATGGGCGGAGCAGCTGCCCCATGATCTGACGGTGCAGATAGAGGGATGGAAAATCTTCATGGTGCATAACCGGAAGGAAATGGAAAACCTCCCGGAAGATGCAGATATCGTCATTTTCGGCCACTCCCATAAATATTCTGAGCAAGTGATCGACGGCAGGCTCTGGCTCAATCCCGGCAGCTGCGGAAAGCGGCGGTTCGGGCAGGAGATCAGTCTTGCGGTTCTGACGGTGGATGGGACAGAGTATCAGGTGCAGAAAATTGTTCTGCCTGTCGAATAGGGTGATATAGCAGAATACGAGGTGAATGATGATGCGGCCGATGAAGCCGGATAAGGAAATCTCCGTGTCCACGATTCGGATCCCGGCCGCCGGCGGGGCGATCCCGGCGCTGGTGCTTTCTCCGAAAACGGGTGGGGAAAATGCCGCCGGAATCCTGTGGATTCACGGCGGCGGGTACATTGCGGGAATGAAGGAAATGGTTCACGCGTCCCGGGCAGTCGATCTTGTCAGGAAGTTTGGCGCGGTGGTCGTTTCCCCGGCTATCGGCTGGCGGTTCTGCGCCCCTACCCCGCCGCGGCTGAGGACTGCTATTCGGCACTGATCTATATGAAAAACCACGTCCGGGAGCTGGGCATCCGGCGGGATCAGATCATGGTCGGCGGGGAAAGCGCGGGTGGCGGTCTGTGCGCGGCGGTGTGCCTGATGGCGAGGGACAGGGCGTCCGTCAACATCGCCTTTCAGATGCCCCTGTATCCCATGCTGGACGACCGGGACACGGAAAGCTCCCGGAACAATCACGGGCAGGTCTGGAACACCCGGAAGAATCACCTTGCCTGGAAGCTCTACCTCCGGGGTACGCCGAAGGGGCGCGTTCCCGCCTATGCCGCCCCGGCAAGGGCGCGGGACGTTTCCGGTCTGCCGCCGGCCTATACCTTCGTGGGGGATGGGGAACCGTTTTACGTGGAGACGCTTCGCTATATTGAGGCGCTGAAAAGCGCGGGAATTCCTGCGGATGTGGACGTTTATCACACCGACATCCACGCCTTCGACATGATGTGCCCGGAGCTGGAGATCAGCAAAGCGGCCGGGGAGAAGTTCAACCGGGTCTTTGCCTATGCGCAGGAGCATTATTTTGCGGACAATGCGTAGCAGGAATTAAAATATGAAATGCAGTCATTTTATTGCATCCCAGGGGGTAATCGACCATGGATTTGAAGGCAGTTGGGCGCAGAATCAAGGCAGCCCGTGAGCAGAAGGGGCTGACACAGGAAGCACTGGCAGAGCGGGTAAATTTAAGCCCTATGCATGTCAGCGTAATTGAGCGGGGCATCAAGCCCACTAAAATGGACACGTTCTGCAATATTGCCAACGCGCTGGATGTGTCTGCCGATACACTGCTTCAGGACGTCGTCGATCATTCCGCTGATTCCGTTCCCTCCGATCTGGACGATCTTATGGAGGGTCTCCCCGCGAAGGAGCGGCGCAAGATATACCATTGCATCAAAGCTTATATTGAAGCCTACCATGAAAACGGCTGATTTAACCGGCAAGCAACCTTTTGGATTGCTTGCCGGTTTTTGCAGCGCTTATGATTTCTTTGAGAATTCCACCATGATCTGGCTCAGCAATTTCTGCTGGCACTCTGTAAGGCCGGGATATGGGGAGGGGACACTCGCAAATTCGTGAATCAGGGAATGGATGATCGCCTTTTGGGTGTCGTTCAGCCCCTCTACCGAAACCATCTCCAATTTGTCAATCCCAACCAGATAATCCAGCGACACGTTGAAAATCAGCGCGATTTCCGTCAGAACCTCCAACGGCGGGATACGAAGATCATTTTCGTAGGCGCTGATGACAGATTTGCTTCGGTTCAGCGCCTTCCCCAGCTCGGACTGTGACATGTTGCGCTCCATACGCAGCTGCTGTATGCGTACTCCTAAATCTACCATTATTACTGATTTCCTCCGTGAGTTTTATATTATGGAACGAACTGCGTTCAACATTTGGAAAGCAATTTGCTTATGTGCAAAATTATTGTGCTGCCGCAATTGCATTATAGCACAATTGATGTTATGATGCTAATATAAAATGCAGACAGAGAGGAAACATACATATGAAGATTCTGGTTGTGAACGACGACTCCATTCATGCTCCCGGTATCGCGCTGCTGGCTAAGGCCGCTATGGAGCTGGGGGAGGTCGCGGTGGTGGCGCCCGCTCATCAGTGCAGCGCCATGTCCCAGAAAATAACGATCCGCGGGGATATGCGGGTGGATCAGGTGACGGATTTCCCTGTTCCCGTGAAGGCGGCCTACATGGTGGACGGCACGCCCGCGGACTGCGTGAAGATCGCTATGCAGCATCTTCTGGAGGAAAAGCCGGACTACGTTTTCTCCGGCATCAACGACGGCTATAACGCGGGCTACGATATCGCCTATTCCGGCACCCTGGGCGCGGCCTTCGAGGCGGTCATGAACGGCGTCCCGGCCATGGCCTTTTCCAGCACCATGAACGCCCCCCTGCATATCGCCGATAAGTATCTGGTGAGCATCATGCGGGAGCTGATGGAAGCCGGGCAGGGACGGGGTGAGGTGTGGAACGTGAATTTCCCGGCGGTCGCCCCCGAAAAGCTGAAGGGCATTCTGAGAGACCGCACCGTCGCTCCCCTTCAGTTTTACAGCGAGGACTACCGGAAGACGACGCTGCCGGACGGCGCGGTCGCCCTCACCGGGCAGGGCTCCCCACTGACGGAGGCAGACGCGGTTCCGGCAGGCACCGATGTGGAGGCCGTTCTGAGGGGTTACATATCCATCGGCAAGGTCAAATGCGCGGTTATGTAAAAAATAGGAAAAATTGTGTCGATGTACTTGCAAAAACCACAAAATGTGCTATTATTTGAGTGTTGGGACATTTGGTACCCACACCTATCCGTAATTCCCGGTGTTTCACCGTGAATAAAAATTAAAAAGGAGACATTCAAAATGAAAAAGATCCTTGCACTGACCATGGCACTGGTTCTGGTTCTGTCCCTAGGCGCCTGCGGCAAGACTCCCGCCGCTGAGACCAAGGCTCCCACCGAAGCCCCTGTCAGCACCACCGAGAAGGCCGTCGAGACCGAGGCTGCCCGTCCTCACTTCGACAAGCTGACCCTGGAGTTCGTTCCCTCCAAGGACGCCGACGTCATCATTGCCGGCACTGAGAACCTGCCCGAGCTGGTCAAGGCTGAGATGGCAAACCTGGGCTACGACATCGACGAAGTTGACATCACCGTCGGCACCAGCTACGACGCCACCGGTGAGGCCATGTCCGCCGGTACCATCGATCTGGGCTGGCTGCCCGGCGGCACCTACGCTCTGTACTCCGACGATACCGAGGTCATTCTGACCGCTACCCGTAACGGCCTGTCCAACGACAGCGAGAACCCCGCTGACTGGAACGGCGAAGCCAACGCCACCAAGAAGGATGGCCCTCAGGTCACCTACTACCGTTCTCTGATCTACGCAACTCCCTCTCCCTACGGCAAGGAGCTGGCCGCCAAGGTCAACGCCGGTGAAAAGCTGACCTGGGAAGATCTGGACAAGGCTACCTGGGCTGTTCAGAAGACCTCTTCCTCCGCCGGTTACATCTACCCCACTCTGTGGCTGATGGAGAACTACGACGGCAAGAAGATCTCCGACCTGTCCAACGTCGTTCCTCTGGACTCCGGCTACGGCACCGCTTTCTCCTACGCCGCTGCTGAGCAGGTGGACATCATTGTCTGCTACGCCGACGGCCGTAACGACTACGAAGCTTCCTGGACTCTGCCCGTCGATCAGAAGGACGAGACCGGCAAGCAGGGCATGGGTCGCACGGAATCCATCTGGAATGAGTTGAATGTCATCGGCGTTACCGACGGCATCTACAACGATACCGTTGCCATTTCCAAGGAAAGCCCCTACTATACCCCCGAGCTGATCGACGCTCTGCAGCAGTGCTTCATCAACATCATCAACACCGATGAAGGCCAGGCTATCTTCAGCGTCTACAGCCACACCGGCTATGCCATCGCCAAGGACTCCGACTACGACGGCGCCCGCGCTGCTCTGGCCGTTGTTTCCTAACCCGTTGAAGTGATTCAGAAAGCGCCCTGCCTCAAAACAGGGCGCTTTCACCCTAAATACATAAAACCCTGCGGCAGGGCGGGTTGCCGTCAACCCAACGCCCGCTGGCGGCAAGCCGCCTTGCCGCATGTTCTATTTGGCTTATGAGCTTAAAGAAAGAGAAGACGCTGATATGATTGAATTTAAAAATGTATACAAAACCTATCCCAACGGCTTCACTGCACTGAAAGGCATCAACCTGCAGATCGAGCAGGGGGAATTTGTCGCCATCATCGGTCTGTCCGGCGCGGGCAAGTCCACCATTCTGCGCTGCATCAACCGGATGCACGATATCACCGAGGGCGAGCTGACGGTGGACGGCGTCGATGTGGATGCCCTGAAGGGTAAGACGCTGCGCCGCTACCGCCGGAAGGTGGGCATGATCTTCCAGAGCTTCAACCTGGTCTCCCGCAGCACCGCCATCAAGAACGTTCTGACCGCCGACGTGCCGGATATGAACTTCTTCCGGGTCTTGTTCGGCATTTTCACCAAGGAGCAGAAGATGCGCGCCCTGGAAAGCCTGGACAAAGTGGGCATTCTGGACAAAGCCTATACCCGCTGCGACCAGCTGTCCGGCGGCCAGCAGCAGCGTGTCGCTCTGGCGCGTACCCTGAACCAGAACCCCAAGATCATTCTGGCCGACGAGCCTGTGGCCTCCCTCGACCCCATCACGGCAAAGCAGGTCATGGAGGACTTTGTCCGCATCAACAAGGAATACAACATTTCCATTCTGCTGAACATCCACCATGTTGACCTGGCGCTCAAGTACTGTGACCGGGTCATCGGCGTCCGTGCCGGTGAGATCGTCTTTGACGGCCCCGCCAGCACCATTACGCAGGAGCAGATCGACGCGGTCTACAACGGCACCAAGGTCCCCACCATGGGCGATGGAGAATGAGTATGGACAACGAAAATACCGCTCTCTACAGAGAGACGCTCTTCGATAAGATATTCAAGCCGCAGGTCATTACGCTGGAAAACGGACACACCGTCCGCCGTCCCAGAAGCCGCACGCCGCTTATTGTCATCTGCCTGGTGCTGGCCATCGCGTGGGCGCTGAAAATGACCGGCTTTGATCTCGCGGTCATCGTCAGCCGGTTTTCCAAGATGCTGGATCTGCTGAAGAAGATTTTTCATCCCAACTGGGAGTTCTTCCCCAAGGTCGTCAGCCCCCTGCTGGACACCATCAAGATGTCCATTCTGGGTACGGTCATTGGCTGCGCCATCGCCATGCCGGTGGCAATTCTCGCTTCCTCCAACATCAACCGCAACGCGGTGATCGTCAGCATTTTCCGCTTTATTCTGGCGCTGATCCGTACCCTGCCTACGCTGGTCATTGCGCTGGTCTGCGCGTTGATCTTCTCTCTGGGCACCTTTTCCGGCACGGTCGCCATCGCCATTTTCACCTTCGGCGTTGTGTCCAAGATGCTCTATGAGAGCATCGAGACCATCGATATGGGGCCGTTTGAGGCTATGGAGGCACTGGGCGCCAACAAATTTCAGGCATTCTGGTCGGCCTGCGTTCCTCAGATCCTGCCCGTTTATCTGAGCCACTGCCTGTACTGCTTTGAGATGAACATCCGCGCCTCCGCCATTCTGGGTTACGTCGGCGCGGGCGGCCTGGGCATCACCATCAACGAGCGGATCGGCTGGCGCGATTATGAGAGCCTGGGCATGGTTCTGCTGACGCTGTTCGTGGTCGTTGCGTTCATCGAATTCTTCAGCGCCTACCTGCGCAAGAAGCTGAGCTGAGAGGAGGATGAACATGTCTGCAAGAACCAAATTGGAAACCTTTGAGGAAACCTACCACCGGAAGCTTACCGCTGCCGAAGCCTACGCCAACCGTCCCCGGAAGTGGATGCTCTACACCCTGATCGTGCTGATTATCGTGGTAATGGTCAGCTGGTCGTCCTCCAGCATCCAGTTCAACGGCATGACCACAACAGGCTCCGAGGTGGCGAAGGGCGTCCTCCACGGCGTCTTCAATCCCGATACCGCGCTGCTGTTCGGCACCGGAGATACGGATGTGCCCTATCTGCTGCTACAAACTGTGGCCATTGCGGTGCTGGGCACCCTGTTTGGCGCGATCCTGGCGATTCCCTTTGCCTTTCTGGCTGCGTCCAACATCATGCCGAAGCCCATTTCCTATCTGTTCCGGCTGCTGATTCTGCTGATCCGCACCATTCCCAGTCTGGTGTGGGCGCTGATGTGGATCCGCGTTACCGGCCCTGGCGCG
Organism: uncultured Oscillospiraceae bacterium; assembly: GCA_934569225.1. Lineage (GTDB taxonomy): Bacteria > Bacillota > Clostridia > Oscillospirales > Oscillospiraceae > Faecousia. Next base: position 80,358 of record CAKTKC010000013.1, read on the forward strand.
GCCTGCGGTGTCATCACCCAGTCCATCTGCTCCATCGGCATGATTTCCAAAATGTACATCACGGCCATTGAGGATCTGGACACCCACATTCTGGAAAGTCTGGACGCCATGGGCTGCAACGCCTTTGAGAAGATCCGCTACGGCGTTATCCCCCAGCTGACGGCGAGCTTTATTTCCACCACAATCTACCGCTTCGATATCAACCTGAAGGACGCTACCACCCTGGGTATCGTCGGCGCGGGCGGTATCGGCGCGTCTCTGGTGCAGTGCCTGAACAGCCGCCGCTGGGCTATGGTCGGCTCCTTCGTCTGGGGGCTGATGGTGCTGGCGCTGGTCATCGAGTTCTTCTCCACCAGAATCCGCCGGAAGCTGGCGCACGGTCAATAATTGTTTAACGCAAGGCTTCGGCGCGTCAACGCCGAAGCCTTTTTCAAGGGAGTATTTCTATGAACCGAAATCTGACGATCT
>CAKTKC010000014.1 GCA_934569225.1 uncultured Oscillospiraceae bacterium
AAGTTCTCCTCCTGTACAGTCTCAACATTCGTGATTTCGCTCATAGTCTTGTTGACCTCCTTTATAATCCACGCCGGTGTCGACGCACCGGCAGTGATTCCAACATCACTGACACCGCGAAAGTCCTCCGGACGCAGCTCGGAAGCGTTGTCCACCAGAAAGACCCGGCCGCAGTGTTCCCGGCAAATCATAGCGAGACGGCCTGTGTTGGAACTTTTGGGGTCTCCCACAACGACCATAGCCTGACAGATTTCACTCAATTGGGCTGCTTCGCTTTGCCTGTACTCAGTTGCTCTACATATTGTATCAAAAATTTTCAGGTTAGTAAACTGTTTTTTTGCAAATTCACCGCACGTTTTCCACAAAGATTCAGTTAAAGTTGTTTGTGAAACCATGCAAATTGACGAATTATTAAGATTTTCTTTGGAATAAGCCCAGTTTTTCAGGTCATCCAGAGTCTCAAAAACCCGGCAGTGCCGGCACCATCCGGAAATCCCCTCCACCTCCGGGTGGGTGGGTGTTCCGATAATGACAGGCAGCTGCCCTTCCTCTTCAGCGCGGCTGACGATGCCGTGGATGCGTTTGACGAAGGGGCAGGTGGCGTCGATGATCTCCACACCCCTGCGCTGCAATTCCTCGTACACCGCCCGGCTGACGCCGTGGGAACGGATGATCACCGTCTGGCCGGGGTGCGCCCGCTCCGGGGCGTCGATCACTTCAACACCCAGCGCCCGGAATTTGTCCACGACATGGTGATTGTGAATGATCGGCCCCAATGTGACTACCTTTTTTCCTGCCTTAGCCGCCTGCTCCACCAGCTCCACCGCCCGGCTGACGCCGAAGCAGAATCCGGCGCTTTTCGCGACCCGGACGCTCATAGCGTCACCTTCCGGGAAATGATCTCCTTCATCGCGGCGATGACGCCGTCAATATCCAGCTCGGAGGTGTCCAGCTTGATGCTGTCCCGCGCCATTTTCAGCGGGGCGATCGCCCGGTGGGTGTCCTGATAGTCCCGCTGCTGAATGTCCTTGAGGATTTTATTGTAGTCCGCCTTCTGCCCCTTCGCGATCAGCTCGTCCGTGCGGCGCTTTGCCCGCACCTCCGGAGTCGCGGTGAGGAAAATCTTCACCGTGGCCTTGGGCAGCACCACGGTGCCGATGTCCCGGCCGTCCATGATAACGTTGTGCTTCTCCGCCATTTCCCGCTGCATATCCAGCAGCAGGTCCCGGACGATGGCGTGGGCGGAGACAAGGCTTGCTTTCTGGGAAAGATCAGGGGTGCGGATGTCGCCGGTCACGTCCATGCCGTTCATGATCATGTGCTGGACACCCTCATCGTCGTACTCAATGCCGATGGTCAGCTCGTCAATATAGCGGGTGATGCCGTCGATGTCCTTGGGACTGACGCCCCACAGGTCGAAGAAATAGGCCACGGTGCGGTAAATCGCCCCGGTATCCACGTAGTAAAAACCCAGCTCTTTTGCAAGTCTTCGGGCGATGGTGGACTTCCCCGCCCCGGCAGGGCCGTCAATGGCGATGGAAATTGGTTTTGCCATATATGTTCCTTCCTTCTATCTCTCTGAGCGCAGCTTGCTCAGGGCGTTTGCTTCTCTTGCGACCACCTCGTCGGGGGTCAGGTTCAGACGCTTCCCCGTCTCCTCGGGGCTCAGGGGCATTCCGCCCTCCAGACCGAACCGCAGGGAGATCAGCTTCGCGTCGGTCTCGTCAAGCACCGACATCAGCTCCATAATGCGCTGGCGCATCTGGAAATAGGCGGTGTCCTCCACGGCCTGCTCTTCGGCTTCCTTTTCTTCCTCCGGCTCCGGCTGCTTCTTTGCCTGCGCCAGAAGGCGGGCGTCGTCCAGCATTTTCTTCACCACGGAGGCTTCCTCGGGGCTTATGTGCATGGCCTCGGCGATCTCCTCCAAGGTAGGATTTCTCCCCAGCTCGGACAGCAGCCGTTCGTCCACGGCGCGGTAGTCCTCCAGCGCCCCCCGGAGCTTCTGCCCCACACCGTTGGCTCTGGCCTGCAAAAAGACCGCTTTTGCCATGTAGAACCGAATCCAGTAGTCCCGACAGGCGGCATAATCCCCTTCCCGGTAGCCCTGAATGGCCTGCCACAGTCCCAGGCTTCCCTCCTGAATCAGATCCAGCAGAAGCACCCCGCAGCCCACGTGCGCTTTGGCGATTTCCAGAACCCGGTGCAGCCCCAGATTGGTCAGCGTCTCCATGGCGCGTTCGTCCGCCGCCGCGCATTTTGCGGCCAGCGCCTGCTCGTCGCCGGCGGAGGAAAGCTGCGCCACCTCTTCTAAGTACAGCCGCAGCGGGTCGTTGGGTTCCAGTTCCTTGGGGTTCAAGCCCTTTTCCACCAACTGCATCTCCTGACGCAGCCGCAGAGCCGCTGCTCCGCTGCCCGACGTTTTGGGCAGGTCGAAAACGTTCAGGTTCAGGCCGCCGTCCTCCAATGCCTGAAGGGCGTCCTCCACGACCTGCTCGTTTTCCTCTTCCAGCATGGTCAGAAGATTGGCGGCCGAAACCGTATCCCCCGCCCGTTTCGTTCGCAGAAAGGCCTCCCAGGGGCTGTCCTCAAAGGAAAAATCCAGATCATTCATTCAAGAAATCCTCCAATCCCAGACTGGTACCCATTTTTTGCAGCTTGTCCATGGCCTGGCGCTCAATCTGACGCACCCGCTCCTTGGAAATCCCCAGCTTTTTGCCGATCTCCTCCAAAGAATAGCAGTTGCCGTCCTCCATGCCGAAGTGCAGCCGCAGAATCTGCTGCTGGCGCTCGTTCAGCGTACTCAGAAGCTGATCCATCGTTTTGTCCAGCTCCCCGCGCACCACTTCCTCATAAGGCTGGGGCGCCTGGGCGTCTTCCAGCAGAGATTGCAGGGCGGTGCCGTCGTCGTCCCCCGTGGGAACGTCCAGGGAGCAGATGTCCGGCGTCAGCTGGGTCAGCTCCGCCACCTTTTCTTCCGGCAGGCCGCACTTTTCCGCGATCTGGGCGGCGGTGGGTTCCTCCCCCAGCTCCTGACGCAGGGCGGTGCGCACCGCTTCGATCTTCCGCATCCGCTCCGCCGTGTGCAGCGGTACACGAATGGCGCTTCCGTGGTTCATCAGGCACCGGGTCACGCCCTGGCGAATCCATTTTGTGGCATAGGTGGAAAACCGGTAGTCCTTGGTATAGTCAAATTTCCGCGCCGCCACCAAAAGGCCGATACTGCCCTCCTGGATCAAGTCCATCAGCGCGACGCCCCGTCCGGCGTATTCTCTCGCGATGGACACCACCAGGCGCAGATTGGAATTGACCATCTGGCGAATGGCACTCTCGTCTCCCTGGGCGCAGCGCATGGCAAGCTGGCGCTCCTCCTCCGGCGTCAGACGGGGATACCGCCGGATCTCATTTAAGTATTGGCGCACATCGTCCTCGCCGGCGCTTACCGGAGAATTCTCTAACAGCTCTGTCATGCTTTCATTCCTTTTCTTTCCTTCATTCGTTCCCGCACCGCCAGCAAGTCGTCCTCCGTCGTCACTTTGGACGCCTGGTACTCGTTCTGGATGGTGCGGATGCAGTCCGTCAGCGCCTGCTCGTTCACAGGCCCCTGCTGCCTGTGCAGGATGCCCGCAATGTGGGACATTTCCTCCGGCGTCAAGTCCGTCAGCCCCGCAAGGGAAACATCCAGTCCCTGCTCATGGCGCTGCTTTAACTGGGCGTAAACCCGCCCCAGCAGCTCCGAGGAGAACATTTCCGCTTTCAGGCCGCCGGTGCTGTCCAGCAAGGCGCTTTCCCGCAGGATCAGCGACAGAAGCATTTCCTCCGCCATGGCGGATTTCATGTTGGTATAGCGGATGTCCCGGCTCTTGGGCTGCAAATTCCGGGCGGGAGACAGGTCAATCTTCTCCTGCTTTTTCTTTTCCTGATAGACCCGCCGCTTCCGCGCACGTTCGATTTCCAGATGCATGGCGTCGGCGCTGATCTTCGCGGCCTCCGCCACCCGTCCGCCGTAGACATCCCGCTGGACGGCACTGGGCAGGGAGCCGATCAGATCGGCAGATTCCTGCAAATAGCGAACCTTCTGGTCATCGTCCCGCAGGTCGTATTTCCGGGCAATGGCGGCAAGCTGGTATTCCACCCGGTTGGAGGATTCCTCCAGCAGAATCTTGAAGCGGTCGGCGCCGAATTTTTTCAGGTACTCGTCCGGGTCCTTGGCGTCCCGCATTTTCAGAACCTTGACCTGCAATCCCGCCTTTTCCAGCATGGGGATCGCCCGCTGGGTGGCGTTCTGTCCGGCGGTATCGCCGTCGTAGATCAGCACCACCTGGTCGGTGTACCGGGACAGCAGCGTTGCGCCGTCGTCCGTCAGGGCAGTTCCCAGGGACGCCACCGCGCAGTCAAATCCGTACTGGTGCAGGGCAATGGCGTCCATGTACCCCTCCACCAGAATCAGGTAGCCCATTTTGCTTTTCTTGGCGTAATTCAGGGCAAACAGGTTTTTCCGCTTGTTAAAAATCAGGGTTTCCGGGGAATTCAAGTATTTGGCAGCGTTTTTGTCCCGGTCGTTCATGATGCGCCCGCCGAAGCCGATGACGTTTCCCCGGACGTCGATGATAGGGAACATCAGCCGGTCTCGGAACCGGTCAAAGAGATTGCCGTTCTTTTTGGACACCGTCACAAGGCCGGAGTCCCGCAGCTCCTGATCGGTGTAGCCCTTTTTCCGCATGGCGTCCGCCAGATCGCTCCAGCTGTCCGGGGCGTAGCCAATGCCGAACTTGGTCAGGGTCGTTTGGGACATTCCCCGCCCCCGGGCATATTCCAGCGCCGGCGCGCCCATAGGCGCGTAAAGGCAGCTGTGGAAAAACCGCGCCGCTTCCTTGTGCAGCGCCCAGAGACGCTCCTGCTGGCGGTACCGGGACTGGTACTGCTCGTCCTCAGGGACTTCCAGCCCCGCCCGCTTTGCCAGCGCCCGCACGGCGTCGCCGTAGCTCAGCCCCTCAATTTCCATCTCGAAATTGATGACGCCGCCGCCCTTATGGCAGCCGAAGCAATAGAACATGCCCTTATCCGGCGCGACGGAGAAGGAGGCGGTCTTCTCTCCGTGGAAGGGACACAGGCCAAACAGGTTGGAGCCGGAACGCTTCAGCGTCACGTACTGCCCCACCACGTCCTCAATCGGGTTCCGCGCGATCACTTCGTCAATAAATGCCGGTGGAAATGGCATAGTCTCCCCTCCTTTCGTCAAACTTCTTTACGTATTCTCTAGCCGTGAACCTGCCAGCCCATGGGGATGAAGATTTCCCGGAACTTTTCGACGGCGTAGTTGTCCGTCATTCCCGCTATGTAGTCGCACACCGTGCGCTCCATGCCGTCGAAGCTCAGCTGGGGCTGAAAATCCTCGGGCAGCGCTTCCGGGTGGGCGATGTAGTATTCAAACAGCCGCTTCAGCATGTCCTTTGCCTTGCTTTCCTCCCCCTTGGCCACCGGATTGCGGTAGACATTGGTAAACATGAACGAGCGCAGCTCTTTCAGCGCCCTGTCCACGTCGGGAGACAGGCAGACCTTCCCGAATTCCCGGGAGGTACGGATGGCGTCACAGACCAGGGTATTGATTCTGTCCCGGTGGCTGTGACCCAGCACGTCGGTAATTTCGATGGGGATATCGTCGTCGGTGAGGATGCCCGCCCGGATGGCGTCGTCAATGTCGTGATTGACATAGGCGATCTGATCAGAACGGCGCACGACCTGGCCTTCCAGGGTCTCCGGCCAGTAGTCCCCGGTGTGACCCAGAATGCCCATGCGGACTTCGTAGGTCAGGTTCAGCCCCTGACCGTCCTTTTCCAGAATGTCCACCACCCGGAGGCTCTGCTCATTGTGACGGAAGGGTTTGCCCAGGCACTGACTCAGGGCGTCTTCCCCGGCGTGGCCGAAGGGAGTGTGTCCTAAGTCATGCCCCATGGCGATGGCTTCCGCCAGGTCTTCGTTCAGCCCCAGCGCCCGGGTGATGGTTCCGGCAATGCGGCTGACCTCCAATGTGTGGGTCATCCGGGTGCGGTAGTGATCGCCCTCGGGCTGCAAAAACACCTGAGTCTTGTGCATCAGACGGCGGAAGGACTTGGAATGAACAATGCGGTCAATGTCCCTCTGATAACAAGTGCGCACGTCCTCCGCCCGGGGCTCTTCCGGCCTCGGACGTCCCTTGCTCTGGTCAGCGAAGGCCGCCAGAGGATTCAGGCGCTTGTGCTCCTGCCATTCCAGTTCTTCCCGCACAGTCATGGTAATTCCCCCATTCCTTAGGAACCTCTGAATAAATCGTCTGCGACTGTGAGCGGATCTTTTCCGCCCACTCTTCGGTATCGAAAACGGGAAATATAGCGCAGCCGTTGCCAGCGCAAGCTGGCTTACGGATGCGGCATACCCCTTGCGGGTACATACAGTATTCCTCCGTTTCCGATACCTCGATTGGTCGAAAAATCTCTCACTCACAGTCCTTGCCGATTTAATCAGAGCTTCCCTTATTCTGCTTTGTTTATGTAGTCTCCACCGGGAACGCCCGGTATTCCTGCCCGGTCTCCATGCCCTCGACCGTCCCGCTGGACAGGTCTGTAAGCCGTTCCAGGAAGGCGCTGACCTGCCCCTCCGGGAACAGTAGCTCCAGCTCCACCTCCGCGCCGAACTCCGTCCTGCGGAGGATGCCTCCAAAGGCGGCGGCTTCCAGTTTGACCCGCTCGTAGAAGGGATAGGGGCACGGCACGTACACCGCCGTCCAGACCCGCTTCATGGATTTGCCGGCGGCGTCCACGGCGATTTTCGCGCCCTTGGTATACGCCCGCACCAGTCCCCCGGCGCCCAGAAGAATGCCGCCAAAATACCGTGTCACGACGCAGACCACGTTAAATAACCCCTCCCGCTGCAAGACTTGCAGCATGGGCATTCCCGCGGTGCCGCCGGGTTCGCCGTCGTCGGAGAAGCGCACCGCGCCGTCCTTGATGATGTACGCCCAGCAGTTGTGGGTGGCGTCGTAGTGCTTCTTTTTCATCTCCTGGATTTTCGCCAGAGCTTCTTCCTCGGTGTCCACAGGCCAGACGCGGCCGATGAAGCGGGACTTTTTTCCCACGAATTCCGCTTCGCCAAATTGGGTGGGTATCAGATACTCGTCCAATCCTCAGCACTCCCCGATGATATATTCCCGGAGTCTGCCGTAGAGGATTCCGTCCACCACGGCCTCGATCTCGATGCCCTCCGGGGTGTAGTCCACTTTTTTGACCTGGGCGCCGTCATGCAGCGTCTCCACCATGCCGCCCATGGCATAGGGCAGACGCACCACGATATGGTGCCGGGCGTGGTTCAGGGCGCTCTCGATGGCTTTCAGCAGCCCGTCCATGTTGATGCCCCGTTTGGCGGAGATAGCAACGATGTTCTTCCCCACGGGAATATCGTCGGAATACACCAGGTCGGCCTTGTTGTAGCATTTCAGCACCGGGGTTTCCGGCTTTGCCAGCTGGGAGATCAGCCTGTCCACCACGGCGATATGCTCCTCAAGATGGGGGTCGGAAGCGTCGATGACGTGCAGAAGCAGATCGGCAAATTCCAGTTCCTCCAACGTCGCCCGGAAGGCGTCCACCAGATGATGGGGCAGCTTAGCAATAAATCCTACCGTGTCGGAAAGGATCACGTCCAGATTGTCGGAAACCGTCAGGAGCCGGGAGGTGGTGTCCAGGGTGTCAAACAGCCGGTTGTTGGCGGGGATCCCCGCACCGGTGAGCTGATTGAGCAGGGTGGATTTTCCCGCGTTGGTGTAGCCCACAATGGCCACCACCGGGACGGAATTTTTCATTCTCCGCTCCCGCTGGACGGAGCGCACCTTGCGCACCTGTTCCAGCTCTTCTTCCAGACGGTTGATCCGCTCCCGGATGTGCCGCCGGTCGGATTCCAGCTTGGTCTCGCCGGGGCCGCGGGTGCCGATGCCGCCGCCCTGCCGGGAAAGGCTCGTGCCCATGCCGGACAGCCGGGGCAGCAGATATTTGTACTGCGCCAGCTCCACCTGAAGCCGGCCTTCCTTCGTCTTCGCCCGCTGGGCAAAAATGTCCAGAATCAGAGCGCTCCTGTCCAGAACGGGAAGCCCGATGATCTCTTCCAGCGCCCGGATGTTGCCGGGAGAAAGCTCGTTGTCGAAGATGACCATGGTGGACTGGGTCGCTTCCGCCAGCATCCGCACCTCCTGGGCTTTTCCCTCGCCGATGAAGCTGTGGGAATCGGGGGTATGGCGGTTTTGCAGCACCTTGCCCGTGCAGAAGCCTCCTGCGGTCTCCAGAAGGTCTTCCAGCTCGTCCAGGGTGCTTTCGGTGGCGGTGTCTTCCTCGGCGAAACAGTCCGCATTCAGTCCCACCAGGACTGCACGCTCCTGGGTCTGTTTATCAAATCTTTCTTCCATATTACCTCCGCTTTTCTCATGGGAGGCGTCCCCCGCCCGGGCAACACTTCCCCTCTTACCATTTCTCTTATTATACCACACATTCGCGCCGCGAACAACCACAAAAATACAAAAATCCCGCACTGCATCACGCAGTGCGGGATTTGCGGGTCTTACTTCAGGCCAAACCGCTTGTTGAACCGATCAACACGTCCACCGGTGTCAACCAGCTTCTGCTTGCCGGTATAGAAAGGGTGGCACTTGGAGCAGATCTCAACACGAATGTCCTTCTTGGTAGAACCAGTGGTAAAGACATTGCCGCACGCGCAGCGGATGGTGGTCTGTTCGTACTTGGGATGGATACCTTCCTTCATTTCGTTCACCTCTTTCTTATCAGTTAAAGGGCATAGTAGCCCCGGGCAATCTTAAATCGCTCGGATATCATATCATAAAGTGTCGGAGAATGCAAGCACTTTTTTTGATTTTTTCAAAAAACTATAAAATTGCGCTTCGGTGCTCAGAACGCCCAGTTGCCGCCCCGGAAAATGGGCACGACCCTGCCGTCCTCGCAGATGCCGTCGATGTTCATGCTGTCGCAGCCGATCATGAAGTCCTCGTGGATCATGGAATCGTTGATGCCCAGGGCGCGGCACTCCTCCAGCGTCTTATTCTGGAAGTCCTGGATGGTGTCGGCAAAGCCCATGCCCAGCGCCAGATGGCAGGCGGCGTTCTCGTCGAACAGGGTGTTATAGAACAGGATGCCGCTTTCCGCGATGGGGCTGTGCTGGGGCACCAGGGCGCACTCCCCCAGATAGGACGCGCCCTCGTCCATGGCGATCATGGTCTTGAGCAGCTCTTCGCCCTTCTCCGCCTTGACCTCCACGGCCTTGCCCTTTTCAAAGCGGACGGAGAAATTCTCGATGAGCTGACCCTGATAGCTCAGGGGTTTGCTGGCGTAGACGATGCCCTCGGCTTCGCCCCGCTTGGGAGAGATGAAGCATTCCTCCGTGGGGATGTTGGGGTTGAAGAAGATGCCCTGCAGGCTGGTGTCTCCGCCGCCCTTCCACTCGCCCTCGGGAATCATGCCCACGGTCAGGTCGGTGCCGTTCTCGGCGGTATAGTGCAGGCTGCGGATGTGCAGGCTGTTGAGGTAGGCGCAGCGGTCATGCAGATCGGCGTTGTGCTCCTCCCACGCCTTCACAGGGTCGTCGGTCACACGGGAGGTGAACAGAATGGCCTCCCACAGCTTCTCCATGGCGGTGCTGGTGCGCATCCCGGGGAAGACCTTCTTCGCCCAGGCCGCGCCGGGGACGGCGGCGATGCACCACTGATCCTTGTTTTCCAGCTGGTCGCTGTAGGGCTTCACGATGGGGTAGCGCAGCTGACGGGACTTTGCCAGCTTGCCCATGTTGATGCCCTTCAGGCCGTCGGGGTCTTCGGACATCAGGTGGATGCGGCAGGGAATCACGTCCACATAGTGCTGCAATCTGGCCTTCTGCCACTCAGGCACCTCGCCCAGCGTTTTGACGGACTGGTGGCGCACATGGAGCTTCTGCAGGGGCTGGTAATTCCACTCCACGGTGACCTTCTTCGCCTTGGCCTTGTAGGCTTCCTCCACGACCATCTGAACGAATTCCGGCTGGTCGAGATCGGCGTAAATCAGCACCTCCTGCCCCTTCTGGACATTGACGCCGCTGCGGACGATCAGGCGGGCATATTCTCTTAAGACTGTTTTCTTCATAAAATGTGTCTCCTTTTCCTTGAAATTCCGGGAAAGCCAAACTTGACGGCTTCCCAAAAATTTCCCAGACTTTTGCTATAGTAGCAGATTTTCCCCAAAAGGTCAATGCCTGTTGCAATCCATTCAAAAATCGTTTATAATCACGTCAAATCCATTCTCCAGTTTTTACCGGGACGCGCCCCATTATGCATCCCCGGTTTGACCGGCCATCGAGAGAGGTATCCTTATGCTTACAAAAGAAGAATTTCAAAAGAAGATTCAGGAGGGCGTCCGCATTCTGGACGGTGCCACCGGCTCCAACCTCCGCGCCGCCGGAATGCCCAAGGGCTGCTGCACCGAGCAGTGGGTTCTGGAAAATCCGGAGCCCCTGGTCGCGCTCCAGCGCGCCTACGCCGCCGCAGGCAGCCAGATCATTTACGCCCCCACCTTCCAGGCGCAGCCCATCGCCCTGAAAACCGTGGGCATGGACGCCCAGACGGAGAAGATCAACGAAGCACTGGTAGCGCTGTCCCGCTCCGCCGCCCCCGGATGCCTCATTGCAGGCGACCTGACCACCCTGGCCGTTTACTGCGAGAGCTGGAATCCGGACTGCTTTGACCTGCTGGTGGAGAATTACCGCCGCCAGATCCGGGGTCTGATCGACGGCGGAGCCGACCTGCTCATCGGCGAGACGCTGCTCTACGCCCAGGAGGCGGAGGCCATTCTCACCGCCGCCGAGCTGGAGGGCGCGGGAGCCGCCATGTACACCTTCACCATGCAGTCGGACGGGGCGCTGCTGTCCGGCGCGGACGGCGGAAAGGTGCTGCGCGATCTGGAAGCGGCAGGCGCAGCCGCCGTGGGCTTCAACTGCGTGGCGGCGGACATGATGACGCCCCATCTGGTGTCAAAGCTGCGCCGCAGTGTGAAAATTCCCCTGATCTGCAAGCCCAATGCGGGCATCCCCACCATCAACGACCAGGGCGTCGCGGAATACGCCCAGCGACCGGAGGAATTTGCCGGAATCATGCTTCAGTGCCGGGATAATGGCGCTACGTTGCTGGGCGGCTGCTGCGGCACCACCCCGGCGTTCATTGCGGCTCTTACGAAGTCGCTGTAAATTCGGTACTCCGTTTTCGTTTCCCTTCGCCGGAAATCCTTAAGTTTTTCCAAAAAGCGGGCGTTTCGCCCGCTTTTCTTATTGCCAAGCCCGGTGAGGTTTGTTATAATTACATTGTTATGAAAAACAGAATTCATCTCTATGTCAGCCGCAAAAACGCGCTGACCTGGCTGATGGCGCTGTGCATGGTCTGCTCGGCAGTGGCCCGCATTGCGCTCTCCGGTTTGAAAGGGTCCGGAGACGCGCATTTCGTGTGGAGCCAAATCGTTCTGCCAATCGCGGCAGCCTTGCTGTACGCGCTCATCGCCCTCCTGTCCGGAAAAGAACAGTTCTATAAGACCGCCATTCCCGTCTGGCTCATGGCCTGGTACGCAGGTATGACCTTCTCCGCCGGCGTTTCCAGTCGATTGATGGCGTTTCTGTTCTGGGTCGCGGTGATCTTCTTTGCCTTCCTCTACACGGACATCACCGCCGGACGCCGCAAGCACGCCGTGCTGCTTTTGTTCCCCATCCTGTGCTGCCCGCTGCTGTTCCTGCTGTACTGCTACCGGGCGTTCCTGCTTCAGCACGATCTCAACGCGGGCGGCAAGTGCCTGCCGGACTTTCTCATGGTCATGGGGATGCTGATCCTTCTTTTCGGCATTCGGGTGCATCCGGTGGACGAGTATCATCCCACCTGGGGCGACCGCACCGACGGACGCCGCCTGCGCACCCTGCCCCCCATGGCGCAGGTCTCTCCCTATATCATGGTCACACGGAACACCTCCTCCAACCTCTTTGAAGAATCTCTGGAGATCAGCCACATTGACCGCTACATCCGCCGCAAGCGCCGGGAAGGTCTGACCAGCTTCGGCATCACCCACGTCCTGCTGGCGGCCTATTGCCGGGGCGTGTGCCGCTATCCCGGTCTGAACCGGTTTATCGCGGGACAGAAGGTCTATTCCCACGACGAGGATATCCAGTACTGCATGACCATCAAGAAGGAAATGACCGCCGACTCCCCGGACACCATCGTCAAGGTACACTTGAATCCCCATGACACCGCCGACGATGTCTACCGCAAGCTGCAATCCGCCGTGGAAAATGTCAAAAACACGCCTTTGGATTCCAACTTTGACAATACGGCGGGAGCGCTCACGCTGATTCCCGGCGTGTTCCTGAAATTCACGGTGTGGCTGCTGAAAACCCTGGACTATTTCGGGATGCTGCCCAAATTCCTGCTGGAAGTCAGCCCCTTCCACGGAAGTCTGTTCTTCACCTCCATGGGAAGTCTGGGCATCCCGCCTATTTACCACCATCTGTATGACTTCGGCAACCTGCCGGTGTTCGGCGCCTTCGGCATGAAGCGCCGGGCAGTGGAGGTGCAGGAGGACGGCTCCGTGGTGGAAAAGAAGTATGTGGACGTCAAGTTCACCATGGACGAGCGGATTGTGGACGGCTTCTACTACGCCGCCTTCTTCAAGCATTACCGCCGCATTCTCGCCCACCCCGAAATTCTGGACAATCCGCCCGAGGAAGTGCTGAGCGACATTGACTGACATGAAAGAGCAGATTCTCTCCTTTCTTTCCCCGGAATATCCCTGGAAAGACCGGCTTTTCGTATTTCCCGAGCTGGATTCCACCAATAACCGTCTGAAAGTCCTGGCTTCCCAGGGCGCTTCCCACGGTACCGTCCTGATCGCCGACCGCCAGACCGGCGGCCGGGGACGGATGGGGCGGTCGTTCCTCTCCCCGCCGGGTGTTGGAATTTATATGAGCATCCTTCTGCGTCCGAAGTGCGCACCCCGGGAGCTGATGCACCTGACCTGCGCCGTCGCGGCCGCCATGTGCCGTGGGGTGGAACGCGCCGTTCATCTTCGCCCCGGCATCAAGTGGACGAACGATTTGGTCTGGGGGAAGCAGAAATTCGCCGGAATCCTCACGGAAATGGGACTGAATTCCGCCGGAGGCGTGGATTGGGCAATCGTAGGCATCGGCGTCAACTGCTGCCAGAGGGCAGAGGATTTCCCCCCGGATATCCGGGACAGAGCCTGCTCTCTTGCCATGGCGGCGGGTCATGAGATCGACCGCTGCCGGGTCGCCGCCGCCATGATGGAATCGCTTTGGGAAATGGACGCCTCCCTGTTCACCGGCAAAGAAGACATGCTCCGGTTTTACCGGAAAAACTGCGTCACCATCGGAAAAGACATTTCCGTGGTGGGCGCAGGGGAAGTCCGCCACGGGCGGGCGCTGGACGTTGACGACGAAGGCGCGCTGGTGGTGCGGTTCTCCGATTCCCACGTGGAAGCCGTCAACGCCGGGGAGGTCAGTATCCGGGGAATGTACGGGTACATCTGACAAAACACTGCCATTGTTTTCAATTTATTCCCAATTTACGTATTGCTTTTTTTGACGATAATGGTTATACTGGGCATGTAAAAGCCGCAGCGCCGCCGCGAATGCGCCGCTGTCCAAAAAAATTCTGGAGGTCGTTTTCATGAAAGCATTCAATGCAATTGTAAAGCTGTTGACCGCTCTGGCTGCCGTCGCCGGCGCCGTCTACGTTGTCGCTACCTATGGCGATCAGATCGTCGCCTGGGCAAAGAAGATTTTTGCTTCCATGCCCAAGTGCCCCTGCTGCAAGGAAGAGCCGAAGGCCGCGGAGGAAACCGCCGCCGAGGAAGCCCCTGCCGAAGAGCCCGCTGAGGAAGTTCCCGCTGAGGCTCCTGCTGAGGAAGCGCCCACCGAAGAGCCTGCCGCAGAAGTCACCGTGAACGCCAACGAGCCTGTGGCCGAGGAGTCCGACTTCGCCGAGTAATTCCATTTTACACGCAAAAATCCCGGAAAGCTGTCGCTTTCCGGGATTTTTTATCATTATTTCAGCTCAATCAGAATGCAGCTTCCCTTGCCTCGGATCGTGTGGTACATATTGTCCTCCACAACGGGCAAATCCATTTCCCGCAAATCCACATCCGGATTCCACACAACGTTCCGCAGATCGTAGTAGCAGTAGAATCCGTACTGGGTCAGATCGTCTCCCCCGCCGAAGGTGCCGGGAACAAGGCGGTTCAGCATCTGATAATTCTGGGGCATGTTCCGCAGAACCGGTGCCTGGCCGATGGAGCCGGACAGCTGCACCGTCACCGGCATATCCGACCGGAACGCATCCATTTCCTGCAAGTCCGAAATCACCAGCTGGGTGCGGAAATCCGTATAATCCTTCTGAACGCTCAGGGCGTTTCCGTATGTAAACGAGAACACAAAGAACACCCAGCTGAGAACCACCGCCGGTATCTTAAGGGAGAAGCGCCTCTTCCCTTCCGCCGCCGTCATGCCGAAAACGGTAAGCAGCACGCCGAAACCGTACATTGCCCGGGGCGCAAACACCGTGGACGCCAGCGCGGGGTAAAGCCCAAAGCACATCAGTCCCATCAGGATCAGCGCGGCGGCGGTCATGGCGATGGCCGGAAGCTTCTTCCGCCGGGAGTCCAGAATCACGCGGACGCAGAAAGCGATCGCAACCAGCGCCGCCGCGATCCGCCAGAAGGGCTTGAAATCCGACAAGACCAGAGCGTAGTAGCTTCTTAGATTTTTCAAAAAATGGGGAATCAGCTCCCCCGCCGAGGGCAGGGCGTTGCCCACATAGCTGGTATCGGCAGGAATCATGATCACCAACTTGAAGAAAACCAGCCCCAGGGCATATCCCGCCGCGGATTTCAGGCAGAATAGCCCGGCCTCCCGGATGGATTCCCCCTGATTCCACATCCGCAGTGCCAGCGCGACCACCAGCATGGGAAAAATTCCCGCTGCCGCCTGGTAGCTGGTGCATACCGCCAGAATCCCCAGTCCGGACGCAAGCACATACGCCGCGGTGTTCCGGTTCCGGTACAGCAGCGGCACCACCGCCGCCAGCACGGAAAGAGCCATGTACGGCGCGTCAAACCGGAAGCTGACACAGCCGAGGAAATAGGGATTCAGTCCCAGAATCGACAGCACCGCCAGCTCCCAGCCGGAAAATGTTGTCCGTCCGTAGACAATGTACCCCATGAGTATCCCGGACACCGCCATAATGAGCATGGCAAGAATCTGGGGCAACGGCGCGGCATCCGTCAGATAATCGCCCCCATGCACCAGCGTCGCCAGCGCCGTCGAGAGATACCGGCTGAAATAGTCCCACTGCTTGTATCCCAGCGCCGCACGGGGGGAATCGTCCATATAGTAGAAATTCGCCTGGAGAATGGCGCTGATGCCCACCGCGGAAACAACAAACAGAATCAGCAGCGCCTTTCCCATGGGAATGCCGGTTTCCCCGGAACGGAGGGTTTCCGCTTTCGTCCTGCGGTAGTCCTCCTTGCCGGCAGAGATATAATAGGAGATCACGCATCCCGCCGCCGGAGCCGCCGCCATGGCGAAGAACGCGGCGCAAAGGGGGACGAACAGCCCGCTCTCCATGCCGAGCACCCTCGCCACGCGCTGCATTTTCTGGGAATCGACCCAGTTGTGGTAGAAATTCACCGCCAGCGCGCCGTTGAAGCCCAGACTCAGCGCCATGTGGACAGGGTTGAACAGCAGTGCCCGCACCCTCTGCCGGGAAATTGGCAGCCGCCACACCGCGACGCACAGCAGTACCGCCGCCACGCCGCACCACACGAATCCCGGCACCCACGCCGGGACGATCAGCAGCAGAAAGGCGACGCCGGAGAGCATCAGCAGTCCCTTTTCCGGGAAAAATCGTTTTTCTTTCATGTTGTTAGTCCTTTTCCCCAACGATTGGGGACTTTTCACATCACGCCGTCAGAATCTCTACCAGCATCCGGACGCACTTTTCCATGTCCTCGGTGGGGATGAACTCAAAGCGCCCGTGATAGTTTTCGCCGCCGGTACACAGGTTGGGGCAGGGCAGCCCCTCGTAGGACAGCCGCGCACCGTCGGTGCCGCCGCGAATGGGCACTTCCACCGGGTTCATGCCTGCTGCAGCCATGGCCTTTTTCGCCCGCTCCACCACGTACATGCACGGCTCAATGCACTTCTTCATATTGTAATAGCTGTCCTTGAGGGTCAGCTCCAGGGTTCCTGCGCCGTACTTGCGGTTGATGAAGTCCGCAGCAGCGGTCATGACCGCCTTCTTTTCCTCGAACTTCTCCATGTCGTGGTCGCGGATGATATAGTGCAGCTCGGAACGCTCCACCTCGCCCTTCATGCCCAGCAGATGGAAGAAGCCCTCATAGCCCTCCGTCAGCTCCGGGCGCTGTCCCACGGGGAGCAGGCTCTGGAATTCCATGGCGATCAGCTGGGAATTCACCATCTTCCCCTTGGCAGAGCCGGGGTGGATGTTCAGTCCATGGACGATCACCTTCGCACCGGCGGCGTTAAAGTTCTCATATTCGATCTCCCCCACGGGGCCGCCGTCGGCGGTGTAGGCAAAGTCCGCACCGAAGCCCTTCACGTCAAACAGGTCGGCACCCCGGCCGATCTCTTCGTCGGGGGTAAAGCCGATCTTCAATGTGGCGTGCCTACCGTCCATGGCGAGCAGCTGCTGCGCCGCCGTCATGATCTCCGCCACGCCCGCCTTGTCGTCCGCGCCCAGCAGCGTCGTGCCGTCGGTGACAATCAGGTGCTTGCCCTGATGGTTTTTCAGATACGGGTAGTCCGCTTCCCGCAGGAAAATGCCCTTTTCCTCGTTCAGGCAGACATCCCCGCCGTCATAAGCCACGATCTTCGCCTTGACATTCGCGCCGGGAGCGTCGGGCGCGGTGTCCATGTGGGCGATCAGGCCGATGGTTGGCAGGTCAGGGTCGCCGGGGACGGTGCCGTAGACATAGCCGTTTTCGTCCATCCTGGCGTCCGCAATGCCCATGGCGTGCATTTCCTCCACCAGCGCGGCGGCCAGCGCCTTCTGTTTTTCCGTGGAGGGGCAGGTGTCGGATTCCTCGTCCGACTGGGTGTCAAAGGTCACATAGCGCAAAAAGCGCTCTACAACAGATTCCATGTGGTTCTCCTTCCAATCAAGGTAAAAATAGTATGCCCAAAGGAAAAGAGCCGCCGCCTACTGTGGCGGCGGCTCCTGTTTGCTGAAAATCTTACTCGCTGAGGACTTACTTGGCGGCGTTGACCAGCGCGGCGGTGTCCTGCGCGATCATCAGCTCTTCGTTGGTGGGGATGACCCAGACGGTAACCTTGGAGTCATCGGCGGAAATGATGGCTTCCTTGCCCCGGGTGTTGTTCTTCTCGGGATCCAGCTTGACGCCCAGGAATTCCAGGCCCTCGCAGATGCGCGCACGCATGGAAGCGGAGTTCTCGCCCACGCCGGCGGTGAACACCAGGCAGTCCAGTCCGCCCAGAGCGGCGGCGTAGGAGCCGATATACTTCCGGACTTCGTAGGCAAACTTGTCCAGCGCCAGAGCGCAGTTCTCGTTGCCTTCCTCAGCGCCGTTCTCGATGTCGCGGAAGTCAGAGGACACGCCGGACAGCGCCAGCACGCCGGACTTCTTGTTCAGCATGTTCAGGCACTCGTCCGCGCTCATACCGTACTTGTTCATAACGAACTGCACGACAGCGGGGTCGATGTCGCCGGAACGGGTACCCATGGGAACACCGGCCAATGGGGTCAGACCCATGGAGGTATCCTGGCACTTGCCGTCCTTCACGGCGGACAGAGAGGAGCCGTTGCCCAAATGGCAGTTCACCAGCCTGATGTCCTTGCGACCCATCAGCTCAATGGCGCGCTTGGTGACATATTTGTGGGAGGTGCCGTGGAAGCCGTAGCGGCGGATGGAGTCATTCTCATAATACTCGGTGGGAATGGCGTAGCGGTAAGCCTTGGGGGGCATGGTCATGTGGAAAGCGGTGTCGAACACGGCCACCTGGGGGGTCTTGGGCATGACCGCCTGGCAGGCGCGAATGCCCATCAGGTTGGCGGGGTTGTGCAGGGGGCCAAGGGGAATGCACTTTTCAATGGCGGCGATGACCTCGTCGTTGATGATGCAGGAATCAAAGAACTCCATGCCGCCGTGCAGGACACGGTGACCGACGGCATCGATCTCGTCGGTGGACTTGATCACGCCGTCCACGGGATCGACCAGAATGGCCAGAACTGCCGCAATGGCCTCGGAGTGAGTGGGCATGGAGATATCCTTCACGATCTTCTTGCCGTTGGCGTTGTGGGTCAGACGGCCGTCGATGTAGATACGCTCACACAGACCCTTGGCAGACACGGCGCCGGTCTCGGGATCCATCAGCTGATACTTCAGGCTGGAGGAGCCGGCATTGATAATCAGTACATTCATTGGGGAAAGCCTCCTAAATAAATATTTTCTTTTTGGTCAGTTTGTGATATGATAGCCATAACTGAACACATTATAGAGCATTTGCGTCAATTTCTCAAGCCCTCAAGGGAATTTTTTCAAAAAAAGGAGGGATATTTTTGAAAACCGTTGGTATCGTTGCCGAATATAACCCTTTTCACACAGGCCACCGCAAGCAGTTTGACCGCGTCAGGGCGGAGTTCGGGGAGGAAACCGCCATCGTATGCGCCATGAGCGGCAATTACGTCCAGCGGGGCGCGCCCGCCGTCATGGATAAAACCCTCCGGGCAAAGGCCGCCGTCGCCTGCGGCGCCGACCTTGTGGTGGAGCTGCCCACCACCGTGAGCCTGTCCTCCGCCGAGGGGTTCGCCGCGGGAGGCGTCGGCATTCTGTCCAAACTATGCGATACCCTTTGCTTCGGCGCGGAAACCGGCGAAGCAGAGCTTCTGATGGAGACCGCCCGGGCGCTGCTTTCGGAGGACTTCTCTCCCCTGCTCCGCCGGGAACTGGACAGCGGCAAATCCTTCCCCGCCGCCCGTGCCGACGCTCTCGCGCAGATGGGGCTGTCCGGAGAAATTCTCCGCCGTCCCAACGACATCCTGGCCGTGGAATACTGCAAGGCCATTCTCGCCCAGCGCTCCCCCATGGTTCCCTTTCCTATCCGGCGGGAGGGGGACTATCACGACCGGACGCCCGACCGGGAAAATCCCTCCGCCACGGCGGTACGACGTCTCATGCTGACGGGAGAACCGTGGGATTCTTTTGTCCCGGAGCCTGCACGGAGGATTTTTGAAAACGCCCCCCTGCACAGCCTTGCCGCCGGAGAACGGGCGGTTCTCGCCCGGCTGCGCACCATGACCGACGGAGAATTTGAATCCCTGCCCTTCGGCGGGGAGGGGCTGTGGCGCAAATTCATGCACGCCAGCCGCCGGGAAGCCACATTGGAGGACATCCTCATCAGCGTCAAATCCAAACGCTACACCCGTACCCGTCTCGACCGGATGATGATGTGCGCGTACCTTGGCATTACGGCGGAAATACTCGCCGCCCCCGCCCCCTATATCCGGGTGCTGGCCTTCAACGAAAAAGGCCGCGCCATTTTAAGCGCGGTCAAAAAAAGTGGTTTTTTCCGAAACGCCGGAGAAACCGTCCCCCACCCCTATCAGTCGCTGGAGCAGCGCTGGGGCGACCTGTACGGACTGTTCGCTCTGGGGCAGCCGGAAGCCCCCGGCGCAGAGCAGCGCCGGAGAATTGTATTTGCGTCGGACTAACGCCTCGGTTCGTGTTGACATTCCCCGTTTTTCATGATATTGTATCCGGAAAATACCCAAAAGGAGAAAAATCCGCAAAAATGTCGTTAAAATTTCCAAAACTGAAAACAACCAACTGTATCGTCGCTTTCCTCAGCTCCGCGCTGCAAGCCTTTGGCATGTACAATATCCACGCCCTGTCCGGGGTGACCGAGGGCGGCGTGCTGGGCGCCACGCTGCTGTTTGACCACTGGTTCGGGCTTTCCCCCGCCGTCAGCAGCTTCGTGCTGAACATCGCCTGCTATGCGCTGGGGTGGAAAACCCTGGGCAGGTCCTTCATCGCCTATTCCGCCATCGCCGCCTGCGGCTATTCCGCCAGCTATGCCATCTGCGAGCTGTTCCCGCCCCTGTGGCCGGAAATCGCAAGCCTTCCCCTTCTGGCTTCCGTGGCGGGTGCGCTGTTCATCGGCGTCGGCGCGGGGCTTTGCGTCCGGGCGGGCGGCGCCACCACCGGTGACGACGCCCTTGCCATGAGCCTTTCCCATCTGACGAAAATCCCCATTCAGTGGATTTACCTGACCAGCGACCTGATTGTGCTGGGGCTTTCCCTGACCTACATTCCCGTGCGGCGCATCGGCTATTCCCTGCTGACGGTCATTCTGTCGGGGCAGCTCATCGGTCTGATGCAGAAAAAGGACGGCTCAAAATGAGCCGTCCTTTTACCTTTTACCCCTTCAGTCCCCGGGACTGGCGATCCATGTCCTCTACCACGATGTCGTAGATTTCTCCCAGAGACGCGCAGTATTCCAGCACCTTCCAGGGTTCGTTCGTATGGAAATGGATTTTGATCAAATCCTCATCGCCCACTGCCAGCAGACAGTCGCCCTTAAAATGCTCCACAAAGTAGTCGTTGATGGCGTCTTCATCCAGATCATGCCCCTCAATGAGCAGCTGGGTATCATAGCGAAATTCCGTCATAAATATGTCTCCTTTGCTTTCATAAATGTAAGCAAATTATAGCACATCTCCCCCGTGATGGGAAGGGGCTTTTTACACCGCGTCAAACCCCCTCCATGAAAAAACGAGACTGCCCTTTTGAGCAGTCTCGTTTTGGTTTTCCTACAGGTGCAGAACCCGATCCTTGATTTCCTGGGTGCGTCCCTGGTTCCAGAACTGGGTGCCGATGTAGCCGCAGGTTCGTCTGGCCACGTTCATCTTGTTCTGGTCGGTGTTGCCGCACTGGGGGCAGACCCACACCAGCTTGCCGTCGTCCTCCTTGATCTCGATCTCGCCGTCATAGCCGCAGACCTGGCAGTAGTCGGACTTGGTATTCAGCTCGGCGTACATGATGTTGTCGTAGATGAACTGCATCACTTCCAGAACCGCGTCGATGTTATTCTGCATGTTGGGCACTTCCACGTAGCTGATAGCGCCGCCGGGAGACAGCTGCTGGAACTCAGCCTCGAAGCGCAACTTGGTGAACGCGTCGATGGGCTCGGTCACATGGACGTGGTAGGAGTTGGTGATGTAGCTCTTGTCCGTAATACCGGGAACCAAGCCGAAGCGCTTTTGCAGGCACTTGGCGAACTTGTAGGTGGTGGATTCCAGAGGTGTTCCGTACAGGGAATAGTCGATATTCTCCGCCGTCTTCCACTGAAGGCACTTGTCGTTCATCTTCTGCATCACGGACAGGGCGAAGGGCTTGGCCTCGTCGTCGGTGTGGGATTTGCCGGTCATGTACTTGACGCACTCATAAAGTCCGGCATAGCCCAGGGAGATGGTGGAATATCCGCCGTAGAGCAGCTTGTCGATGGGCTCGCCCTTGGGCAGACGCGCCAGCGCGCCGTACTGCCACAGGATGGGCGCGGCGTCGGACAGCGTGCCCTTGAGCCGCTCATGACGGCACCGCAGCGCCCGGTGGCACAGCTCCAGACGATCCTCAAAGACCTCCCAGAATTTGGTCATATCCCGGCCGGAGGACAGCGCCACGTCCACCAGGTTGATGGTGACGACGCCCTGATTGAACCGGCCGTAATACTTGGGCTTGCCCGGCTCGTAGTTTCCGGCTCTCGCCACATTGTCCCAGCCGTTGCCGGAACGGTCGGGGGTCAGGAAGCTGCGGCAGCCCATGCAGGTGTAAACATCTCCGTGACCCGGGGTCTCCCCCTTGGAGAGCTTGTACTCCCGCATCTTCTTCTCGCTGATATAGTCGGGAACCATCCGCTTGGCGGTACACTGGGCAGCAAGCCGGGTCAGGTACCAGTAGGGCGTCCCTTCCCGGACGTTGTCCTCCTCCAGAACGTAAATGAGCTTGGGGAAGGCGGGGGTGATCCACACGCCCTTCTCGTTCTTTACGCCCTCGTAGCGCTGGCGCAGGGTCTCCTCAATGATCATGGCGAGATCCTTCTTCTCCTGCTCGTTCTTGGCCTCGTTCAGGTACATAAATACGGTGATGAAGGGCGCCTGTCCGTTGGTGGTCATCAGGGTGACCACCTGGTACTGGATGGTCTGAACGCCCCGGCGAACCTCTTCCCGCAGCCGGTCTTCCACGACTTTGGAAATGGTTTCCTCCGCGGGAGAAACGCCAAAGGCGGCCATTTCCCGTTCCACGGTCTTGCGGATTTTCTCCCGGCTGACCTGGACGAAGGGGGCAAGGTGGGTCAGAGAAATGGACTGCCCGCCGTACTGGTTGGACGCCACCTGGGCAATGATCTGGGTGGCAATGTTGCAGGCGGTGGAGAAGGAGTGGGGCTTCTCGATCAGGGTGCCGGAGATAACGGTGCCGTTTTGCAGCATGTCCTCCAGATTCACCAGATCGCAGTTGTGCATATGCTGGGCATAGTAGTCCGCGTCGTGGAAGTGGATGATACCGGCCTCGTGGGCATCCACCACTTCCTTGGGAAGCAGGATCCGGCTGGTAATGTCCTTGCTGACCTCGCCCGCCATGTAGTCCCGCTGGACGGCGTTGATGGTGGGGTTCTTGTTGGCATTCTCCTGCTTGACCTCCTCGTTGTTGCACTCGATCAGGCTGAGGATGCGGTCGTCCGTGGTGTTGGACTGACGCAGAAGGCTGCGGGTATAGCGGTAGGTGATATATTCCTTGGCCACCTCAAACGCGCCGTGGGCCATGATGGCCTTTTCCACCAGGTCCTGGATCTCCTCCACGGACGGGCTGCGCCCCATCTCCTCGCAGGCGATCTGGACGCTCTGGGAAATTCTCTCGATCTGCAGCGGGGTCATACGTACCTTCTCGTCCACCGCATCATTGGCCTTGGTCACGGCCATGATGATCTTATCAATGTCGAAAACGACTTCCGCACCGTTACGTTTAATAATCTTCATAGCTTTTCCTCCTTTGTATTCTGATTCACAATCAATCCGTGCACGGCCTATTATACAATATATTGTGGTTTTGTCAAGAGTAAATCACAAAATATAGTATTTGCGTTTTCTACATCAAAAAGTTCCCCATTCTTCCCTCCGCCGCTGCCGGCCTGCGTCGGAGGGAAAGTTCCGTTTTTCCGGCAAACCGCAAAAGAAGGGTTTGAAATATGCCGCGGAATATAGTATAATCCTGAGAAGCGGTCTTTACATAATCCCCCCTTTTTCCCGACCAAAAATGAAAGGAGACTTTTTCATGAAAAAATCTTTCGGCACTTTGCCCTCCGGTGAAGAGACCTTTCTCTACACAATATCCTGCGGCAAGCTGTCCGCCGCCGTCACAGATTACGGCGCAGCGCTGGTTTCGCTGCTGGTTCCCGGCCGGGACGGCGTCACCGCCGACGTGGTGCTGGGCTATGACGACTGCAACGGCTACCGCACGGGAAACGGCGCCTGTCTCGGTGCCACCGTGGGTCGGAACGCCAACCGGCTCAAGGGCGCGTCCTTCGATCTGAACGGCAGAACCTACCATATCCCCCAGAACGAGGGCAGCAACAACCTCCACTCCGGCCCGGACTTTTTCTTCCACCGGCTGTGGACGCTGGTCTCTCACACGGAAAATGCCGTCACCCTGGAGCTTTCCAGCCCCAACGGCGACCAGGGCTTCCCCGGAAACGCCGTCATTCAGGTGACCTATGCGCTGGAAGCAGACAGCGCGCTGCACATTGCTTATAAGGCCGTCTGCGATCAGGACACCGTGTTCAATTTCACCAATCACAGCTATTTCAATCTGGCGGGACACGACCGGACCGGCAAGGCCATGGAGCAGCTGCTCACCATTCCCGGGCGCTTCTTCAACCCCGACGACGCCGAAAACATCCCCACCGGCGAGCTGCGGCCGGTGGCCGGAACCCCCATGGATTTCCGCGCCCCCAAGCCCATCGGCCGGGACATCGGCGCGGACTATGAGCCGCTGAAGCTTCAGGGCGGCTACGACCACAACTGGGAGGTCTTCTGCAACCCCTGCGCCACTCTGTCTGACCCGGTCTCCGGCAGGAGCATGAGCGTCTGCACCGACTGCCCGGGCATTCAGTTTTACGCGGGCAACTTCCTGGACGAGACCGGCAAGGGCGGCGTACACTACGGCAAGCGTTCCGGCGTGGCGCTGGAGACCCAGTTCTATCCCGACAGCCTCCACCACCCCGACTGGCCCCAGCCCGTCACACGCGCGGGAGAAACCTACCGCAGCGAGACGGTATACCGCTTCTCCTGGGAAGGTTAAGCCCCCTTCCCCTCTCCGGCGCTTCCTGTCCTATAAGCTTACAGGAAATAGTATCAGCATTGCAAAAACGGAGGTACTCCCCGAAAAGAGTGCCTCCGTTTTCGTTTTAAATATCAGGCTCTGTCCGTATCCAGCCGGTTGTGGGAGAACATCCGCACATTCTGGCTGATGTTCCGGTTGATACAGGCCGTGTAGAGAATGTCGATCATATTCAGCTGGGCGATTCGGGAGGACATGGCGCCGCTGCGGTACAGCTCCTCCGAAGCCATCACGTTCAGGCAGCAGGCCGCCATCCGGGAGATGGGCGACAGCTCGAAACGGGTGATGGCGATGATGGGCGTCCCCTGGGCTTTCAGATATTCCGCGCAGCGGACGATTTCCTCCGTCCTGCCGGAATAGCTGATGACGATGGCCACGTCATTGGGCTTGGAATTCTGGGCGATGACGTACTGGGAGTGAATGTCCTCGCAGCAGGAGCAGGGCTTGTCGATCCGGAGGAATTTCAGGTAAGCGTCCTTCGCCACCAGCTGGGAAGCACCCAGTCCGAACAGAAGCACGGAATCCGCCCGGCAGATCATGTCCACCGCCTGTTCCAGCACCTGGGGTTCCACAAGCTTCACCGTTTCTTCCAGAGACGCGATGTTCCGGTAGGTGATCTTGTAGACAATATCCGAGGTGCTTCCGGCGGTGACCCGGGCATTTCCTTTGGATTCCTCCTGGGTGCGCACGGCGATCTCAAACAGCAGCTGCTTCTGCAGATCCCGGTAGCCCTCAAATCCCAGCTTCCTGCACAGCCGCACAATGGTAGCCGCAGAGCTGAAGGAACGCTGGGACAGCTCCTTTACGCTGAGCTGGGGAATTTCCTCGGAATGCTCCAGAAGATACCGAAGCGCCCCCTGCTCCGCGCCGCTGGCCGCGGGCAGATACTGCTTCGCGCGAATCAAAACACTTTTCAAGCAAATCATCTCCTACCCGAGTTTCATCTGTGATAGTTTAGCACATTTGTTGCGAAAAAGCAAGAATCCGCCCCCGCGTCCGGCATGACCGGTACGCAGGGGCAGTCTTTTACACATTTTTTACCCGTTCCGCGGGAACGGCGAAAAAGGTCAGCACAAAGCCCATAACGCAGCTAATGGCAAGACCCACGCAGTACAAAAGCATACCCTTGGTTCCCACCGGCCCCGCGCCCATCATGGGGATACCCAGCAAGCCGGAAGCGCCCCAGCCGGAGGACGCCACGCCGCTGGCCATAATAAACGCGCCGCCAAAGCCGCCGCCGAGACAGGCCGTCACAAAGGGTCTGCCCAGGGGCAGCGTCACGCCGTAGAGCAGCGGCGTACCCACACCCATCATGCCGGGGACAATGGTCGCCCCGATTACGTTGGCAAACCGGGCGTTCCCGGTCTTCCGGGCTTTCACCAGCAGCGCCAGTCCCGCGCCCACCTGCCCCGCACCGGCCATCGCCAGGGTGGGAAACAGGGTCACATAGCCGTAGCTGTCCAGTTCCATGGAGTACAGTGCCACAAAGGCATACTGCATCCCCATCATCACCGCCACCAGGAACACCGCCGTGCAGCCGTAGCCTGCCAGAATCCGCACCACCGAGTGCTCGCTCATACAGACATACCGCACGCCGCCGCACAGCACCGTGGAGATCAGGCCGGTCAGCGGCATGACCAGAAGAAGGTACGGCACCAGCACCAGAAGCAATGTGCAGAAGGGCGTCAGCACCATGTCCACGCTCTTAGACATCCGTTTGCGCAGCCAGTTTTCCAGCCGTGCCAGAAGCCAGCCGCCCAATATGGCCGCCAGCACGCCGCCCCGGCCGCTGCACAGAATGGACGCGGCGGGGTCAGCGGCATTGTAAAGTCCCAGGGTATGCGCCAGGTCATTGACCCCGCTCAGCCCCGTGATCATACCCAGCATTCCTCCCAGAATGGCCGTACCGCCGAACTGCCTGCACGCGGAATACCCGACCCAGGCGGGCATGAAGTTCATGAAGGCGGTACTCACCAGCGACAGCAGGAAATAGGCCGCGGCGCTGACCGGACTGGCCGTATAGCCCGGTACGAACTGGGCGATCAGTGCCGCAAAGCCGGAGCAGATTCCCGCCGTGACAATGCCGGGAATGACCGGTTCAAAAATTTTTCCGAAAACCTCAAAATTCGGTTTTTTCCGGTTTTCAGGTTGCAATCTGTTTTCCATTTTACAGGCTGATTTTCCCCATAACCACCGGATTCTTCGCCCCCGTGACCGTGGGAACGTTGTTGCATCCGGCAAAGATCGTCTCATTGGCCATCACCGCGAAGGCCACAGCCTCCTTGGCGTTGCTGTCGTAACCCAGATCCTCGTTGGTCAGAACCCGGCACTCCGGCAGCGCCTTGGCAACCGCACGCACCAAAGTCTTATTCATACTTCCGCCGCCGCCGATGATCAGCTTATCCGGCTTCCGGGGGAAATAATGCTCCACGCTGTAACGGATGGTCTGCGCCGTGTAGTCCGTCACCGTGGCCATCAAGTCCTGGCCAGAGATGTTCTCCCGGCGGGCGTAATCCATGATTTTCTTCACGAAGTCGGGGCCGTAATATTCCCGTCCGGTGGTCTTCGGGGGCTTCTGGCTCAGGTAAGCGTCCTGCATCAGCATTTCCAGCAGCTTTTCATGCACCTTTCCTCCGGCAGCGTAAGCGCCGCCCTCGTCGAAGGTCTTCTCTCCGCCGGTCAGCTCGGTGTAGACCGCGTCCATGACCATATTGCCCGGGCCGGTATCAAAGGCGAACACATCCTCCAGCCGGCAGGCCGGGAGCAGGCAGGTGATATTGCCGATGCCGCCGATGTTCTGCAAGGCCACACACTCGGTCTCGCTGCGGTAAATCAAAAATTCACTGTAGGGCACCAGGGGCGCGCCCAGGCCGTCCGCCGCCACGTCCCGAACCCGGAAATCGCTCACCACCGGGCAGCCGAACCGCTGCGCCAGCACGGAGCCTTCTCCCAGCTGGAAGGTGCTGCGGAAGCTGTGTCCCAGATAGGTTTCCGGCAGCGGAATGTGCCAGAAGGTCTGGCCGTGGCTGCCGATGAGGTCGATCTGCTCCGGACGGATGCCCGTCTGGGCGCAGAGCGCCTCCACCGCCTGGACGTACAGCTCGCCCAGGAGGAAGTTCATCTTGCAGAAATCCGCCGCGCAGGCGCTGTTACCGCTGGCCAGCCGCAGAATTTCCCGGCGGATTTCCCCGGTAAAGGGCTGAAACACGAAGCCCAGCTGTTCAATTTTGGAAGCCGTTCCATGCCCGGTGATCCGGCACAGCGCCGCATCCACGCCGTCGGCCGAGGTGCCGGACATCAGTCCCACCACGAGACGCCTGTCTTTTTCCATACATTCTACGATCGGATGCATATTGTCACCTCACAGCATTTCTTTTGCCAGCATCAGCGCGCCGGCCGCCGCGTCCTGCTCCGGCTCCGTGCAGATAAGCGTGGGATACCGGGCGCCCATTTCCGCCACAAAGGTCTCCCGAAGCTTGGTGTCATGCTCCAGCAGTCCGCCCAGCATGGC
The DNA here is from genome assembly GCA_934569225.1 of uncultured Oscillospiraceae bacterium. Classification (GTDB taxonomy): domain Bacteria; phylum Bacillota; class Clostridia; order Oscillospirales; family Oscillospiraceae; genus Faecousia. Next base: position 27,991 of record CAKTKC010000014.1, read on the forward strand.
GACCTTTCCGGCCTTGATGCCCAGCTGGCGTGCCACCGCGCCCACCAGCCCGGTCATCTTGACGGCATTGTCCCGGATGATCTCCAGAGCGACTGCGTCGCCCTGTCCCGCCGCCTGCTCCACCAGGGGCGCCAGCGCCGCGATCCGGCTCTTGTCGCCGCCGTAGGTGTAAGAAATGATCTTCTTCTGATCATCCAGCTCCTTCTGCTCGGCCAGCAGCTGAGACAGCAGCGTTTTCTCGCCCCAGCCGTCCCAGGCGCGGGCGATGGCCGCCAGGGCGTCTCTGCCCAGAGCGTAGCCGCTGCCTTCGTCGCCGATCAGGTGTCCCCAGCCGCCGGAACGGGCATACTCCCCCTCCCCGTTCTTTCCGAAGCAGATAGAGCCGGTGCCTGCAATCAGGGCGATGCCCGCTTCTCCGGACAACGCGCCATTCAGGGCAATCACCTGATCGCCCACCAGATTCCAGTTTCCGATGCCGCCCCGGGTCATTTCCGTCTCCACGATGCGGGTCATTTCCTTGTTGCTGATACCGGCGGAGCCGATGCAAAGCGCCCGGCAGTGACCCAGTCCGTTCAGATAGGCGCACAGCTCCTGCAGCAGCGCGGAGAACCGCTCCGCGCCGATGCTGTTCATATTGAAGGGGCCGAACACCGCGGTATCCAGCACCTTCCCCTCCGGCGAGGCGCAGACTACCTTGGTCTTGGTGCCGCCGCCGTCTACTCCTGCAATAAAGTCCATTGGTTTCTCCTCTTCGTCTTACAGCAGATGATCCAGTGCCTTCCGGACTGCCGCGTCCCAGAACTCCCAGTTGTGGATGCCCGTCCAGTGCTCAAACCGGATGTCCGCCCCCATCGCCGTCAGCTTGTCCGACAGCCGCACGTTGGCAGCATACAGCGCGTCCTGCTCGCCGCAGGCCATATACAGCTTCGGCAGCCGGGCTGCATCCGCCTTTTCCGCCAGCGTCAGCAGATTGCAGTCCGCCGGAATCTCCAGGGACTGGCCGAATACGGCCTGAAGTTCCTTTTTCTCCGCCGGTGTCTGTCCGGCGGCAAATTCCTCGATATCCGCCACGGCGGAGAAGGCCGCCGCACCGGCATAACGCTCCGGGGTTTGCAGCACGCATTTCAGCGTGCCATAGCCGCCCATGGAAAGACCCATGATGTAGTTCTTCTCCCGCTGGGCGGAGAACCCGAAAAAGCCCCGGCAGATTTCCGACAATTCATCGTGAATAAAGTTGAAATAGGGCAGTCCTCGATCCATGTCCGCGTAAAAGCTTCTCTGAACCTCCGGGATCACCAGCGCCGCGCCCTTTTCCCGGGCGTAGCGCTCCACGCTGGTATACCGCGCCCAGCCGGTGCAGTTGTCCTCCAGCCCGTGGAGCAGATACACCACCGGCACCTGGGACAAATCGGTTTTCTCCGGCAGAACGACGGTCATGGAGGTATTCATCCCCATGGCGTCCGACCGGAAATCACAACGCAGATGTGCCATAGTCAGTTCTCCCCCACAGCCTGAGCGACCCGTCCCTCATGGGCTTCCAGACGCTGTTCGGCGTCATGGACGTCGCCGCCGGTTTTCAGCATGACGATGGCGACCTTCGCCCGGTAGCCGCACTGCTCCAGAGCCTTGGTAGCCGTATCGTAATCCACGCCGGTGGCCTCGCAGACGATACGCTTGCACCGCTCCACCAGCTTCTCGTTGGTGGCCTTCACGTCCACCATCAGGTTGCCGTAGACCTTGCCCAGCTTGATCATCGCGCCGGTGGAGAGCATATTCAGCACCATCTTCTGGGCAGTGCCGCTCTTCATCCGGGTAGAGCCGGTGACAACCTCCGGGCCGGGGGCGGGGGTGATGGCGATCTCCGCCGTCTTCTCCACCTGAGAGCCGGGGTTGCAGGAAATGCCGATGACGTGAGCACCCTTCTCCTTGGCGTAATTCATGGCGCCGAGGACATAGGGGGTTCTGCCGGAGGCGGCAATGCCCACCAGCACGTCCTTGCTGCCAAAATTGATTTTCTTCAGGTCATCTGCGCCCATGGCTTCGTCATCCTCCGCGCCTTCTTTTGCCCGGAAAATCGCTTCGTTTCCGCCGGCAATCAGGCCGATGATCTCGCCGGGATCGGTAGAGTAGGTCGGCGGGCATTCCACGGCGTCCAGAACGCCCAGACGTCCGGAGGTGCCGCAGCCGCTGTAGACCAGCCGTCCGCCCTGCTTCAGCTGGGCGGCGATCACATCCACCGCCTGGGCGATGTGTTCGGCCTCGGCTCCCACCGCCTCGGCGACCTTCTTATCTTCTTCGTTGATCAGCTTCACCATGCTCAGCGTACTCATGGTGTCGATCTGCGCAGTCCGGCTGTTACGCTGTTCTGTCTTGATAGAATTGAGATCCATATCGTTCCTCCAATTGCGCTCAGCCCCGGGCCGGCGGTTTCCCCCGCCCGCGCCGGTGCCGCGCCTTCGTTATTTCGTGATTCAATCGCAAAGAGAACAGGCAACAAAATGATCCGGGCTGACTTCCTTCAGGCAGACATTCTCCCTGCACTTGTCCGTTGCGTAAGGGCAGCGGGGCGCAAACCGGCACCCGGGCGCGGGGTTGATGGGGCTGGTGACTTCGCCGCGAAGCATGAAGCCCTCTCTGTTCCGCCGGGACAGATCGATGGTGGGCACCGCGTGAAGCAGCGCCTTGGTATAAGGATGTACGGGATTGGCGAACAGCTCTGCGGTCTTCGCGTGCTCCACCACCTGTCCCATGTACATGACCATGATCTCGTCGCTGATATGCTTCACCACGCACAGGTCATGGGTGATGAACATATAGGAAAGTTCCCGCTGCTCCTGCAAATCCATCAGCAGGTTCAGAATCTGCGCCTGAATGGACACGTCCAGAGCCGAGACCGGCTCGTCACAGACGATGAACTTGGGGCTTACCGCCATGGCTCTTGCCAGGCCGACCCGCTGACGCAGGCCGCCGTCCAGCTCGTGGGGGTACAGGTTTGCCTGATCTGCGGGCAGACCGCACATGTCCATGATCTCCCGGACATGCTCGTTGATCTCCGCCTTGGTTTTCAGCAGGCCGCACACCTGCACCGGCTCGGCGATCAGATTGTGTACGGACATACGGGGGTCAAGAGAGCTGTAGGGATCCTGGAAGACCATCTGCATATTCAGATGGATTTTCTGCATATCCTTGCCCCGGTATTTCAGAATGTTTTCCCCGTTATACAGCACCTCGCCGCCGGTGGCAGGCTGGAGCCGCAGAATGGTTCTGCCCAGGGTGGACTTTCCGCAGCCGCTTTCGCCAACGACGCCCAGGGTCTTGCCGGGCATGATCTTCAGGTTGACGTCCTCAACGGCATGGAGGGTTCCCGCGCCTGTTTTGAAATATTTTCTCAGATTCTTCGTCTCAACAAGAGGCATTGCCATATCAGAACTCCTCCTTCTCGGCATAACGGTGGCACATGATGCCATGCTCGCCGCACACGTGCATGGACGGCGCTTCCGTCCGGCAGCGCTCTGTGGCGTACTCGCAGCGGTCGGCGAAGCAGCAGCCCTTGTACTCCACTCTGGGGTCGGCCATGTGTCCGGCGATGGGATGCAGCCGGGGCTGATCGTCGTGGAGATTGGGGATGCAGTTGAACAGGCCTGCGGTATAGGGGTGGTTCTCCTTCCGCTGGAACACGACCTCAACCGGGCCATACTCCACCACGCGCCCCGCGTAGACCACGGAAACAGAGTCGCAGAACTGCGCCACCACGCCCAGGTCATGGGTGATGAGCATGACGGAGGTATTGAACTTCTCCCGCAGCTGCTTCATCAGCTCCAGGATCTGCGCCTGAATGGTCACGTCCAGAGCCGTGGTCGGCTCGTCGGCCAGCAGCAGCTCCGGCTCCGCAACCAGAGCCATGGCAATGACGACTCTCTGCTTCATGCCGCCGGAGAACTCGTGGGGGAAGCTCTTCTTCCGCTGGGGCGGAATGCCCACCAGGGTCATCATTTCGTCCACCCGCTTGTTCTTTTCGTCCCGGGTCATTTCCGGGAAGTGCAGGTTCAGCACTTCAAGGATCTGGTCGCCAACGGTCTGGGTGGGGTTCAGGCTGGTCATGGGGTCCTGGAAGATCATGGAGATGCGCTTGCCGCGAAGAGGCAGCATTTCCGCCTCCGGCAGCTTCAGCAGCTCCTGCCCGTCATAGACGATGGAACCGCCGGCCACCTCGCCCACCCGCTCCGGCAGCAGCCGCAGGATGGACAGCGCCAGGGTGGTCTTTCCCGCGCCGGTCTCGCCGACCAGGCCGCGGGCTTCGCCGCGAACCAGCTTCAGGTTGAAATTGTTGACTGCGTGGACGACCGCGTCGTCTGTATTGTACCGGACGGTCAGATCGGAAATCTCCATCAGGTTATCTTGTTTCTTTTCCATCTGTACGTCCTCCTTATTTCTTGGTTCTGGGGTCGAAGGCATCCCGCAGGCCGTCGCCGATGAAGTTGACCGCCATAACGGTCAGGCAGATGCAGATGCCGGGAATCAGGCCGAGGTAGGGGTAAGCCTGAATGTTGATCTTGTTCTCGGAGATGATGGTGCCCCATTCCGGCGTGGGGGAGGCGACGCCCAGACCCAGGTAGCCCATGGAAGAGATACTCAGGATGGTCTGGCCGAGGCACAGAGTGGCGGAAACAATGATGGGGCCGATGCCGTTAGGCAGGATGTGCTTGAGGATGATCCGCAGGGAGCTGCATCCGTAGCACTTGGCCGCCTCCACGAATTCCACATTCCGTAGGGTCAGCACGGAGGAACGGACGATTCTGGCAAACCGCGCCACCTGAGAAATGGCCAGCGCGACCACCAGCTTCCAGACGCCGTTGCCCATGGCGGTGATGATGGCCATGGCCAGCAGAGAGGAAGGAACAGCCATCAGGATGTCCACGATCCGCATAAGGAAGCTATCCACCTTTCCGCCGAAGAAACCGGCGGCGCCGCCGATCAGCGCACCGATCACAAAGGCGATGCCGATGATGGCGAAGGAGCACAGCAGAGAAATTCTGCCGCCGTACAGAACACGGGCAAACAGGTCACGGCCAAATTCGTCCGTACCGAAGATGTACAGCGGATTGGGGCTGGTAAACCGGTCGGAAATGTGCAGCTTGGTCACGTTTTCATAGCTGCTCAGAATCGGGGCGGCCAGCACCGCCAGGAATACGAAAGCCAGCAGGAACACACCGAACATGGCCAGCTTGTTCTTTCGGAAGCGGAACATGACCAGCTCGCCGGTGCTGTATTCAGAAAGAGATTTTTTACGACGTTTCAACATATGCTTTGCCCTCCATCAGGATGCCAGGTCAATTCTGGGGTCGATCACTGCGCACAGCAGGTCTACCAGAAGATTGATCACGCCAACGATCACCGTCACGAAGATGATCGTACCCAGCACCACGGGAACGTCCCGGGATTTCACGGCGCTCAGAAGCATCGTACCAACGCCGGGAATGGTGAAAATGTTTTCCGTAACCACAGCGCCGCCGATGGTGCCGGCAAAGCTCACGCCGATCTGGGTCACGACGGGGATCATGCCGTTGCGAAGGGCATGATGACGGATGACCGTCTTGTTGGGTGCGCCCTTGGCCTTGGCGGTACGGATGTAGTCCTGCCGGATAACGTCCAGCATGCTGGTGCGGCTCATGCGGATCATGGTAGCCATGGTGTTGGCACCCAGAATCAGCGTAGGCAGAATCAGGGACTTGGGAGAGTCAAAGCCGGAGGTGGGCAGCCAGTGCAGCGTCAGGCAGAACAGCACCTGACACATGGTACCCAGCCAGAAGGCAGGCAGAGAGAACAGCAGCATCGCTACAAAGGAGCTGCCGTAGTCCAATAGACTATATTGTTTGATGGCGGAGCCGATGCCCAAAGGCATACCCACCGCCACAGCAAACAGCATGGCAAGGGTAGACAGCAGGAGCGTATTGGGCAGGCGGCGGGCAAAACGGGCAAGCACCGCTTCGCCGTTGATCCAGGACTCGCCGAAGTCCAGCCGCAGAACGCCGCCCATATAGCGGATGTAGCGAACCAGAAGGGGCTTATCCAGACCCATTTCCGCCTTCTTCTCCGCGATCTGCTCCGGCGTTGCGTCGTCGCCCAGCAGCGAACGTGCCAGGTCGCCGGGGGCGGCGGACAGGATCAGGAACAGAACAAATGTCACGCAAATGATAACCGGAATCAGCATCAGCAGCCGTTTTCCGGCGTATTTTAACCAGCTCATTGATTTCCTCCTTGAAAAAGCGGGGCCATGAAAGAAAAGAAAGGGAAGCGGCGCGGCGTGTCACCGTTCCGCTTCCCTCTTTTACTCAGTCAGTTCTTGGGAATGCTGGGATGGATCAGTTGAAGCTCCAGTCGCCGAAGTACATGTTACCCAGGCAGTGCGCCTTCACGCCACTCATGTTGGAACGGTACGCGATGGTCGCCAGGTCATTGACCAGAGGTACGTCATAGGCTTCTTCCGCCACGATGTTGCAGGCCTCGACATACATCGCCTTCCGCTCGTCGCCCTGAGCCGCACGGGCCTTCAGCAGGATCTCGGAGATCTCGCCGTCGCGCTGGAACACGCGGTTCTCCCAAGGCTTTCTGTCCAGGCGGTGGGCGGTGTACATGCCGTCCGCGTCAACCAGGGAGCAGAGATTGTTTATAATGTAGGCTTCGTAGGTACGGTTTGCAAACTCGCCGGAGTAGGTGGGGTAGTCGGTAGCCTTGACGGTGCAGTTGATGCCGATCTCCATCAGCTGAGCCTGGATGATCTTGCCAACGTTCTCCAGAGAGGAGCCGCTGGGAACGGACACCGCGAACTCTTCGCCGTTGTAGTTGGACTTGGCCAGATATTCCTTGGCGGCTTCCTGATCGTAGGGAACAACCTCAACGCCGTCAGCCTCGGTAACAAAGCTCAGGTAGTTGGAGCACATGTCCACGTTCAGAATTTCGCTGCGGCCGGCGTAGACGCCGTCGTTGATCATCTGCTTGTCGATACCGGCCTGAACAGCCTTCCGGAAGTTGATGTCCTTGCAGGCGCCGGTCCAGTCGTTCAGGTACAGGGAGATACGGCCGGTGGACAGGGTGCTGTCCCATGCCACGTCGGCGTTGCCGTCCAGACGGGTGCAGACGTCGATGGAGGGGCTACGGACAACATCGTAGTCGCCGTTCTGCAGACCCAGAATCTGGGTGTTGGTGTCGGCAACGACCTGGATAACGATGTTCTTGATAGTGGGCTTGGTTCCCCAGTAGTCCTCGTTGGCGGTCAGGGTGGTGTGGTCGCCGCTGATCCACTCGACGAACTTGTAGGGGCCGGTGCCGATGGGGTTCTTGACGTACTCGTCGTCACCGACTTCGTCAAAGTAAGCCTTGCAGGCGATGCCGCCCAGACGGGAAGCCACGCCGTAGGGGAACGCCGCGTAGGGGCTGGACAGGGTCATCTTGACGGTGTAGTCGTCGATGATGTCGCACTGCTTGTAGTTGACAAACAGAGCGGTGCCGATGGGGCCTTCAAAGCCGTAGTCATAGGAGAACTTGACGTCCTCGGCGGTCATCTCCTGGCCGTTGTGGAACTTCACGCCCTTGCGCAGGTGGAAGGTGTACTCCAGGCCGTCGTCGGAGACTTCATAGCTTTCCGCCAGAGCGGGGGTCAGGGAGCCGTCGGCTTCCAGACGCAGCAGGCAGTCATACACGTTGGAAAGAACCAGGTTGTCCGCACCGGAGCAGCTCTGCTTGGACTGAGCGAAGAACCGGTAGGGCTCATCGGACGTTGCCAGAATGGCGGTGTCCTTCACGGTGCCGGTCTGCTCGCCCTGGGGCTTTGCAGCGTCGGCGGTCTTGTTGTCCGCAGCAGCGGGGGCGTCGGTTCCGTTGGAGCCGCAGGCGCACATGGAAACAGCCATGATGACAACCAGCAGCAATGCAAGAATCTTCTTCATAGTTTCCTCCTGTTTTCATTTGGATTTTTGTTTCCTTTTCGGATGGCATCAGTTTAGCATCACGAAATGACTTTGTCAACAGCCGCTTGCCGATGTGGAATTCCGTTTCACACTTTGTCATAATTTGATGGTATCTGCACGAATCTGCGAAATATTTGCACTTGTGTTTTGGCACAATGACGAAAATGCAGCCTTTGAACTGTGCAATTTGCTTTGGGTGGTTTTAGGGAAGCTCTGATGAAATCGGCAAGAGCTGGCGGCAGGAAATTCCGGCTCAGCCGCAGCCGATTTGTTCAGAGGTTCCCCAGTCCCCTTTTGTCCCCTCCCCTGATGCTTCCAATTTATGCACTTCCTGACAGGCGGCGCATAAACTGTCCTATAAGCAATTTTCGCTTAAATCACGCCATCAGGAGGGGTTTCCATGTCTGAGCAATGTCCGGACATCCTGCGCTGCGATCCTCAGGATCTGCGCCAGGCCATGTCCATTCACACACGGAAGATAACCGACGCCTGCCGGGATAAGGACTGCGTGGAAGACCTGCGGGTCTATCTCACCGTCAGCTCCCAGGAGACGATGGACAGTGCCGCCAACGTGCGGGTACGCAGTGCCCAGCTTCTGCACACCTACATCGATGTGGAGCCGGTCGCCTTTGACCGGAATCACTACTGTATCGACATCACCTTCTACTACCGCATTCTGGCGGACGCGGTGGTGGGCACCTGCCGTCCCGCAGCGCTAAGCGGCCTTGCGGTATTCTCCAAGCGAGCGGTGCTCTGCGGCGAGGACAGCCGCGCCCACATTTTCACCAGCGACACCCGCATCGCAGAAGCCGACGGCTGCGCCCTCTCTTCCTCCAACCGTCCCACCGCCGTGGTGGAGGTGCTTGATCCCATGGTGCTCAGCTCCAAGGTGAAGGACGCCGAAAGTGGGACGGCGGAGTCCGTCACCGTCCAGATTCCCGAGGCCATCCGGGCGCTGTTCGACGAAGACCTGGTCACCTCCGGCGACCATCGCCGCCTGTACGTCACCCTGGGACAGTTCTCCATCGTCCGGCTGGAACGGGATGTGCAGCTGGTGGTGCCGATGGTGGAATACGCCATCCCCGAAAAGGAATGCTGCGACAGCGAGGGCTGCTGCACCGAAGACCCCTGCGAAATGTTCAGCCGCATTCCCTTCCCCGCCCGCCAGTTCACCCCCACCGGCTGCGACCGGAAGAAAGAAGCTCCCTGCGATCAGGATTAAAAGACTGCCCCCAAAGGCCAATGGCCTTTGGGGGCAAATTCTGTTATCTAATGTTCCACATACTTCGGCAGAATCTCGTCCACGTCTACATAATAATGCTTAAAACTGTCATTTTCCACGTAGACCTTCACTTTTTTGCCGATCAGCTCCGGGTCGCGGAAAATGCGCAGGCTGGGGCTTCTGAAAATGTGCCGCACGCCATGGGGGTCAACATACTGTACTATTATATAGTAGGGATACCGGCCGTTGACGTTGACATTGATATTCGCGGCAATATCCACCACCTCGCCCAAGACGTAGTGTCCCGAGGCAAGCAGGGCATCCGACCGTTTTTTCTTGCAGAGTTCGACAATGAGAAAGACGATTCCCAAAATCAGGAATATAGCACCGATCCCGCCGAAAATGAGACCGACCATAAAGGCGTCGCTGTCCCGCAGAAGCGCCGCCAGCGCAGTGCCCAGTATCACAAATGCTCCGCCCAGAGCGGCATAAATGATGCCGATGATCAGCAGGGCGCTTCGCCCGATCCTCGCTTTTTTCTCCATATCAGCCGCGCATCGCCCGTTTTCTGGCAATATTGATGGGGCCCTCCTGCATGTGGTTGATCCAGGCGAGGCTCTTGCCCGCGCCGTAGGCCGTGCAGGCGTCGGGGTCGTCCGCCAGGACGCAGCCGATGCCCGTGCGCTCGGCAATCAGCAGATCCATACCCCAGATCTGGCTGCATCCGCCGGTGAGGGTGATGCCGTTTTCGGAAATATCCGACACCAGCTCGGGGCTTGTCTGCTCCAGAACCGCCAGCACCTCGTCGGTGATCATCCGGGCGGGACGGCGCAGCACCTCAAAAATCTCCGTGGAAGTCAGCGTAATGACCTTGGGCATACCGGTCTTGAAGTCACGCCCCTTGACGTTCATGCTCCGCTCCTCGTCCCGGGGGTAGACCTGACCGATCTGGATTTTCACATTCTCGGCAGTGACCTGACCGATCACCACGCCGTGCTGACGGCGGACATACCGGGCGATCATCTCGTCAAAGTAGTTGCCCGCCACTTTCAAAGAGGAAGAAACCGCCACGCCGTTCATGCTCAGCACCGCGATATCCGTGGTGCCGCCGCCGATGTCCACCACCAGATGGCCGCTGGGGCCGCGAATGTCCAGTCCCGCGCCCAGCCCCGCCGCAAGGGGTTCCTCGATCAGGAACACTCTGCGCGCGCCGGCCTCGATGGCGGCGTTGATGACGCTGCGCTCCTCCACCTCGGACACGCCGGAGGGTACGGAGATGACCACACGGGGCTTGGGGGTGAAGAAGGACGCCTTTGTGGCGGTTTTGAACATTTCCTGAAGCATCCGGACGGTCATCTCATGGTCGGATACGGTGCCGTCCTTCAGCGGGTGCATGGCAACCACGTTGCCGGGGGTACGACCCAGCATGTTCCGGGCGGCCGCGCCCACCTGCAAAATCTTGCCGGTGTTCTTGTCCATGGCCACAACAGAGGGTTCCCGGACGACCAGCCCCTTGCCGTCGGCGTAAATCAAAACGTTGGATGTACCCAGGTCAACGCCCAGGTCATTGGAAAATAAAAACATAATGACACCTACTTATAATAAGAAATCGTATTATCCCTTTCCTGCTGACGCAACGGCAGCGCAATGTACTTCCTTCGCCCCGGCGGTTTTCAGAACGCGGGCGGCTTCTCCCGCCGTGGCACCGGTGGTCAGAATGTCGTCCAGCAGCAGTATCCGCTTTCCGGCAACCTCCGCGCTCTTGGTCAGCCGGTAGACGCCCAGCACATTTGCCCGGCGTTCCGCCTCGCCGTGAATGCCGGACTGGGGACGGTTGTGACGGACCTTCCGCAGAAGGGGCGTCGGGGTCATCCCCAGCTCCCGCCCCACGGCCTTCGCCAGCAGCTCCACCTGATCGTAACCCCGGCGCAGCTTCCGCAGACGGCTGACGGGGATCCATGTCAGCACGTCGAACCCGTCGGGGTACTGATTCTGGATACGCATGGCTAACAGCCTGCCATAAGCAACGGCGTAATTTCTCGCGCCGCCAAACTTGAAACGCAGAAGGCTCCTTCTTACGTTCCCTTCATAGTACCAGACCGCGGCGAAACTGTCAAGAAATTGACCCCTTGTTTTTCCATTAAGATATTCGGGAGCCTCTTCCCGGCAGGTGCGGCACAGGTCAAGCTCCTCTTTTCCCAGAATCTTTCCGCACAGAACGCACTTGGGCGGAAACAGCACGCCCAGCAGCCAGTGAACCAGTCTCATTCCGTTTTCCCCTGTAAGCGAAGCTTCAATCCCGTGTAACGGCGGTTTTTCTTCGCGTTTTCCACCATCGCCGCCACGGTTTCCTCGCGCCCAACAATGATCAGCAGCTCCCTTGCCCGGGTGATGGCGGTGTAGAGGATACTGCGGCTGAGCAGATACGGCGAGCCATTCCACGCCGTCAGGATCACCGCCCGGTACTCGCTGCCCTGGCTCTTGTGGACGGTCATGGCGTAGGCGGGTTCCAGCTCGTTCAGCTGGGTAAAGTCGTAGTCCGCCGCCCGGTCGTCGAAGGTCACCGTCAGGGTCTCCGCGCCGGTGTCGATTTCGGTGATCGTACCCACGTCGCCGTTGAAAATACCGGTACCTACGGCGCTTCCGTCGGTCTTCTTCCATAATATATCATAATTGTTGCGGATCTGCATCACCCTGTCCCCCTCCCGGAAAATAACATCTCCGAAGGCGCGTTCCTTTTTGTCGGGAGCGGCGGGGTTCAGGGCGGCTTGCAGCATTTTGTTCAGAGCGGCGGTGCCTACACCCCCCTTACGGGTGGGAGACAACACCTGAATCTGCTCCGGCGGAATGCCCATATTTTTCGGCAGCCGGGTGGTGCATAATTCCCGGATCAGGGTGCTGACCGCATCCTCGCTCTGCCTGCGCAGAAAGAAAAAGTCGCTTTTGACGTTTTTCAGCTCCGGCATCTGCCCCTGATTCACCCGGTGGGCGTTCATGACGATCAGGCTCTGCTGTGCCTGCCGGAAAATCTCCGTCAGCCGCACCGTGGGAAGGCAGCCGCTGCGCAGCATATCGTTGAACGGGAATCCCGGCCCCACGGGGGGCAGCTGGTCGGGGTCGCCTACCAGAATCAGCCGCTTCCCTCTGGGGATGGCCTGCAACAGATGGTGCAGCAGCTCCACGTCCACCATGGACATTTCGTCCACGATCACCGCGTCGCATTTAAGGGGGTTGTCCTCGTCCCGGACGAACACCATGTCCCCCGTGCCGGGGTCGATTCCCGCTTCCAGCAGCCGGTGGATGGTGGAGGCGTTCTCCCCCGTCACCTCCGTCAGCCGCTTCGCCGCCCGGCCTGTGGGTGCGGCCAGCAAACACGCCAGCTGCATCTGCCCCAGCAGGGACAAGATACCATTTAATATAGTCGTCTTACCGGTGCCGGGGCCGCCGGTGATCAGCAGCAGCCCGGAGGTCGCCGCTTCCCGGATGGCGCGGGTCTGTTCCTCGGAATATTCAATGCCGCTTTCCTCCGCCACATTGCGGATCATGCGCTCCAAGTCTCTGGGCGGCGGGAAGCTGCCCTTCGCAAATTCCAGCAGCCGCTGACTGCAATTCACTTCCGCTTCGTACAGCCTTGGAAGATAGTCAACGGTAATGCCCGCCAGCGTGCTGCGCACCAAACGGTCAGCTTCCAGCAGCCGCCCGATGCCCTGTTTCACCGCATCAGCGTCCACGCTCAGCAGCTGGCTGACCGCCAGCTGTAGCTTGTCCTCCGGCAAAAAGCTGTGCCCCGCCGTGAGATTGTAGTTCAGTTCAAACAGGATTCCGGCTTCCACCCGCCGGGGGTCGTCCCCCGCCACGCCCAGCTCAATGGCGAAGCGATCCACCGCCCCGAAGGGCGCGTCCAGCCCCTCGTCCATGAGTAAGTACGGGTCGTCGTACAGAAGCTCCACGGTGCTGTCGCCGTACAGCTTATACGCCCGCACCGCCAGCTCTGCCGGGAGGTGATGCACGGCAAAAAATTCCATCAGCTGCCGCATTCCCACCTGTAACCGGAATTCCTCGCCCATGGCTTTTGCTTTTTCCCGGGAAATGCCGGGAACCTCGGCCAGCCGCTCCGGTTCCCGTTCCATGACCAGCAGGGTCTGCTCACCAAAATGCTCCACGATCCGCGCCGCCGTCTTGGGGCCAATGCCCTTGATGATGCGGCTGCTGAGATAATTCAGGATTTCCAGACTGGTCTGGGGCATCAGCCGCTCCAGAAATTCCGCCTCGAACTGCCGCCCATAGCTGGAGTGGGTGCTCCATTTGCCCGTCACCATCAGCCGCTCGCCCACCGCGGGCAGGGGGATGGTGCCGACCACCGTCACATTCTGACCGCCGCCCACGTTCAGCCGAAGGACGGCGTAGCCGTTTTCGTAATTCTGATATACCACAGCGCTGATGGCGCCCTGCAAAATCTCCAGATCTTCCGTCAAGTCGTTCTCTCTCCCATTCTTTCCGCCAGCTTTTCCGGCGTGCAGACCGTCACGCCCCGCTCCGTCAGCCAGTCCCGTTCGGCATCGCTGATGCCAAAATCCACCATGGTAAGCTCTTCCCGCAGCAGCCCCAGCTCCCGTAGCCAAAGATACCGTCGGGCGAAGGAATCCTCCGTCACCCCCGGCCTTGCCGGGGCGTAAAGCCCGCAGCACCGATTTATGGGCAGCAGAAATCCGTACAGCACCCACAGGGCGCTTACCAGCCCAAAGGCCGCCAGCGTTCCCAGCACAATGTAACCCACCACCAAAACCACCTCCGGATATTGTATGAGGGACACAGGATTTCGGTGCCGGTCATTCTGGCAGAGCAGCATTTATTCCTTTTCATTTTACTATATTTCTTTGAAAATGGAAAGCCCTTTTTGCTTTCTTTCTCCACTTTCTGTCCTCTTAAAATCCAGTAAAGAAACTTTTGCCGGATTCTTCAAAATTGGTCTTGAATCTCGACAAAAAATCGGGTATAATAACTTGGAATGATTTTGCGGGTCATACATTTTTCCCCTGCGGAGGCGCTATGAAGCTGCTGAATTTGCTTATGTGGGTGGTGCAGTTTGGGTTTTCCATTCTGTTTCCCACGGTTTTCTTTTTGATTCTGGGTGCCTGGCTTCAGGATAAGTTTGACCTTGGTCTCTGGATCGTGATCGTGCTGGGCATTGTGGGATTGCTTACCTCCGTCAGCACTGCCCGCTCGTGCCTGAAAGCCCTGCGCAAAGCCGCCGATGAAAGCAGCGACCGCAAAGACCCGCCCGTCTCCTTCAATGACCACAAGTAAGAGGAATTCCCACTATGAAATTACAGGCAGCATCCAAAAAAGAGATTTCCCGCATCGCCGTCGGCACTGCGGTATGCGACGTTATAATGATTGCAGCACTGTTTCTTCTGAGCCTGGTGGGCGTCGGAAAATTTGAACCTCTTCGTATTCTGCTTGGCACCGTCTGCGGCTCCGCGGTGGGCATCCTGAATTTCACAATTCTTTGCCTGACGGTGCAAAGCGCCGTGGTGCTGAACAGCAAGAAAAAACAGCGTCAGAGATTCTGGATGAGTTACAACCTTCGCCTGATTGTCCAGGCAGCCTGGGTCGTTGCCGCGTTCCTGATTCCTCAGGTGAATTTCGTGGCTGGCGCATTGCCTGTTCTGTTCCCCAACGTGGTTATCTTTTTCCTCCAAAGCCGGGGCAAGCTCGTTCCCAACGACGAAAAGCCCGCCGCCGGTGAAGCTGAAAGAAAGGCGCAGGAGCAGGACGAGCCGGAAGATCATCCCGGCCCCTTTGAAGTATAAAAGTACAAGATTCATCGATTTTATGAGGTGAGTGTATGAACGTTGAAATCAATGGTGCGAAAATTATAGCCACATATGAAAACGTCCCGCTGTTCGGAACGGTTCAGATCACCCAGACGCTGATCGTCAGCTGGCTGATCCTGATCATCATTTCCGCCCTGTGCATCTGGCTGGGTTCCGGTCTGAAGGTTACTGGCATTTCCCGGAAGCAGGCCGTCGCCGAGACAATCTACACCTCTCTGGTGAACTTCGTCCGGGGCAACATGGGGCCGGAGTTTGACCGGTACATCCCGCTGGTGGGCACGATTTTCGTCACCAGCATTTTCTCCAACCTGATCAGCCTTGTAGGCATCTGGAGCCCCACCGCCGATCTGATGACAGAGCTTGCCTGGGCGCTGGTGGTGTTCGTACTGATCACTTACCATAAGATCAAGGCCTCCGGCATTGTGGCATATCTGAAGGGCTTCCTGGATCCCCTCTTTATCCTTCTGCCCATCAACATCATGAGTGAGCTGTTTACCCCCATCTCCATGTCCTGCCGTCACTTCGGCAACATTCTCTCCGGCACGGTCATCAGCGCTCTGATCTACGCCGCTCTCACCGCCGCCAACAACGCGCTGTTCCACCTGCTGGCGTCCAGCATGTATGTCGCGCTGATCGTCACCATAGTCGGTCTGATTCCCCTGGTCATCGGCTTTACCAAGAAGAAAAAGAAGCTGAAAATTCTTGGCATCATCGTCACGGTGCTGGGCGTTCTCGCCATTCTCACCTGTCTGGGTGTGCATTACCCCTGGCTGACCATCGGCATCCCCGCCATTCCCAGCCTGTATTTTGACTGGTTCAGCGGCTGCATCCAGGCGTTCATTTTCTGCACCCTGACCACTCTCTTCATCAAACAGGCTGCGGGCTGATAACGCAGCGGCCATTTGAATAAATACGTAATCATTATTAGGAGGAAAATATTTATGGAAATTTTGGCTAAAGGCATTGCTCTGGCAGGTTGTGGCATCGGCGCCGGTCTGGCTCTGATCGCCGGTATCGGCCCTGGCATCGGCGAAGGCAACTGCGCCGCCCGTGCCTGTGAAATCATCGGCCGCAATCCCGAGTGCAAGAGCGACGTTACCAGCACCATGATTTTGGGTATCGCTCTGTCCGAGACCACCGGTATTTACGGCTTCGTTACCGGCCTGCTGCTGATCTTCGTTGCTCCCGGCATGTTCATGAACCACCTGTCCTGATTTCCGGCGAGAAATCCGATCATTAAATTGTACGCCGGAAGGAGGCAACGCAATGGACCTTTACCAGTCATTGGTGACGGTAAACCCCGTAACTCTGATTGCACAGATTTGCAACCTGTTTATCCAGCTGCTTATCGTCAAGATCTTCTTCCTGGATAAAATCAAGGCCGTGCTGGACAAGCGCCGCGAGACCGCCGACAAGCAGATCGCCGACGCCGAGGCCGCGAAATCCGAAGCGGCAGCCATCAAGCAGACCTATGAGGAAAACATGCGTCAGGCAAAGACCAAGGCCGACGGCATGATCCTCTCCGCCCAGAAGACCGCCGCCCAGCGCAGCGAGGAGATCATTTCCCAGGCGCAGAAACAGGCCGCCCAGATCAAGACAAAGGCCGCGTCCGACATCGAGATGGAGAAGAAAAAAGCCATCAACGATGCCAAAAATGAAATTTCCGGGCTGGCCATGGCCATCGCCGGAAAGGTCGTGGGTCGTGAGCTGAACGACGCCGATCAGGACGGCATGATCGACCGCTTCATTGAAGAATTGGGTGATCAGAAATGACAGAGGTTGGTAACGTCTACGGTCAATCCCTGTACGAGCTCGCAAAGGACGAAGGTATCTCCCGGGAAATCGGGGAGCAGCTGACCGTCCTGCAGAAAAGCTTCGGTGAGGAGCCGGATTTTATCCGCCTGCTCTCCAACCCCAGCCTTTCCAAACCGGAGCGGTGCCGGATTCTTGACACCAGCTTCCGCGGCTCGGTGCATCCCTATGTTCTGAATTTTATGAAAATCCTGACGGAGAAAGGCTATATCCGCCACTTTTCCGACTGCTGTGACGCTTTTTCCCATCTGTACAACCGGGATAACGGCATTCTGAAGGTGACGGCCGTCACCGCCGTAGCCCTCACCCCGGCGCAGGTGGAAAAGCTTACAGGAAAGCTGAGCCAGATCACCGGAAAGACGATCGCGCTCCACAATCGCATTGATCCCGCAGTCTTGGGCGGTGTCCGCCTGGACTATGACGGTCAGCGCCTGGATGACACCGTGTCCCACCGTTTGGACGCCATCCGGGAACTGCTGAACAAAACCGTACTCTGACGAGAAAGCAGGGACTGTATGGAACTGAAACCCGAAGAAATAACGAAAATCATTCGCAGCCAGATCAAAAACTACGAAAACAAGATCGAAGTCAGTGAAACCGGCGTCGTCATTCTGGTAGGCGACGGCATTGCCAAGGCCTCCGGCCTGGAAAAATGCATGGCCGGTGAGCTGGTGGAATTCCCAGACGGCTCCTACGGCATGGCCCAGAACCTGGAAGAGGACACCGTCTCCATCGTCATCCTCGGCTCCGACCAGGGCATCAAGGAAGGCGATACCGTCAAGCGCACCGGCAAGGTCGTGTCCGTTCCCGTGGGCGAGAAGCTCATCGGGCGCGTTGTCAACGCCCTCGGCGAACCCATCGACGGCAAGGGCAGCATTGAGGCAGAGGCTTACCGCGCCATCGAAATGCCCGCCCCCGGTATCATTGAGCGGCAGCACGTCTCCCGCCCCCTGCAGACCGGTATCAAGGCCATCGACTCCATGATCCCCATCGGCCGCGGTCAGCGTGAGCTGATCATCGGCGACCGCCAGACCGGTAAAACCACCATTGCCACCGACACCATTCTGAACCAGAAGGGCAAGAACTGCATCTGCATTTACGTCGCCATCGGTCAGAAGCGTTCCACCGTGGCGCAGGTCGTGGACAGCCTTACCGCCGGCGGCGCTATGGACTATACCATCGTGGTCTCCGCCACCGCTTCCGAGCTGGCGCCCATGCAGTATATCGCCCCCTATGCAGGCTGCACCATGGGCGAGCACTTCATGTACCAGGGCAAGGACGTGTTGGTCATTTATGACGACTTAAGTAAGCACGCGGTGGCCTACCGTGCCATTTCCCTGCTGATCCGCCGTCCCCCCGGACGGGAAGCTTACCCCGGCGACGTCTTCTACCTCCACTCCCGTCTTCTGGAGCGGGCAGCCCAGCTGTCCCCGGAGCTTGGCGGCGGCAGTCTGACCGCTCTGCCCATCATCGAGACCCAGGCCGGCGACGTGTCCGCCTACATTCCCACCAACGTCATTTCCATCACCGACGGCCAGATCTTCCTGGAAACCGAGCTGTTCAACTCCGGCATCATGCCCGCCGTGAACCCCGGTATTTCCGTCTCCCGTGTCGGCGGTGACGCTCAGATCAAGGCCATGAAGAAGGTGGCCGGTTCTCTGAAGCTGCTGTACTCCCAGTACCGCGAGCTGCAAAGCTTCGCCCAATTCGGCTCCGATCTGGACGCGGATACCAAGTCCCGTCTGGCTCTGGGCGAACGGATCGTGGCCGTGCTGAAGCAGAAGAACGCTTCTCCCAAGGAAGTGGCGCAGCAGGTGTGCATTATCTACGCCGTGACCCACGGATATCTGGCTTCCATTCCCGTGGCGCAGATCCCCGAGTTTGAAAAGCGGCTGGAAGAGCATATGAACAATCACCACGCCGACGTTCTCGAGGCAATTCGCTCCACCGGCAAGCTGGAGACCGAGACGGAGAACGCCCTGAAAGCTGCCCTGGACGAGCTGGTGGCTGAATTCCAGGCATAAGGAGGGATAAGCCATGGCTGGCGTTTCCACCAAGGAAATCAAAAACCGCATCCGAAGCATGGAGTCCACCAGGCAGATCACAAAGGCCATGGAAATGGTCGCTGCCTCCAAGCTCCGCCGGGCGCAGGCGCAGGTGCTTTCCTCCCGCCCCTATTTTGAAATTCTCTACTCCACCATAGCGGACATCGCGTCCTCCAACCGGGATTTCTCCTCCCCCTATTTACAGGAGCGTCCTGTGAAAAAGGCGCTGTATATCGTCATTGCCGGTGACCGCGGTCTTGCCGGCGGCTACAACAGCAACATTCTCAAACTGGTTCAGTCGGAGATTGCGGGCAAGGACGTCGAAGTTCTGCCCATCGGCAAGAAGGCACTGGACTACTTCAAGGGCAAGCAGGTTCCGACCTTTACGGAGCAATACGCCGAAGCGGCCGAGTTGACCGTGGGCGACTGCTTCTCCGTCTCCAAGCAGGTAAGCAAGGCTTTCCTGGCAGGTGAATTTGACCAGATTACCGTTGCGTATACCAATTTTGTGTCTGTTCTTTCTCAGACGCCCGCGGCCATGCAGCTGCTGCCTCTGAAAAAGCCGGAAAAGCAGGAGGGCACCAGCCAAGGCGATATTCTGTACGAGGGCGACAGCGAAGAGGTCTTCGCCGCGATCATCCCCGAATATCTGGGCGGCGTCATTTACGGTGCACTGTGCGAAAGCCGCGCCTCCGAGCAGGCTGCCCGCCGGGCTGCTATGGATTCCGCAACTCAAAACGCCGACGATATGATCGACGACCTGAGCCTGAAGTTCAACCGCGCCCGTCAGGCCGCGATCACCCAGGAGATCACGGAGATCGTCGCTGGTTCTTAAGTTTTCAAGGGGCGGCATTCTGATCGCCCAATTCCCCAGAAGTTACGAATTTGCGGTATCTGATGTCGGTTTAACCCGGAATTTTGGGTGAAAGTGGGTATTTTCCGCATTTAGTTCCGCAGATATTTCAGCAGAAGGAGTTGAATTCCCAATGGCCAAAAACAAAGGAACTGTGATCCAGGTCATGGGTCCTGTTCTTGACATCCGTTTCGCTGACGATCAGCTGCCCGGTCTGCTCAGCGCCATCGAGATTCCCAACGGCGAGCATACCATCGTGGCGGAGGTCGCCCAGCACATCGGCGACAACGTGGTTCGCTGCATCGCCATGTCCTCCACGGACGGCCTGCAGCGCGGCGCCGAAGCCACCGACACCGGCGCGCCCATCTCCGTCCCCGTTGGCGAAGAGTGCCTGGGTCGTGTATTTAACCTGCTGGGTCAGCCCATTGACAACAAGCCCCCTGTGCAGGGCGCTGAGCACTGGCCCATTCACCGTCCCGCTCCCTCCTACGAGGAGCAGCAGCCCGCTACCGAGATTCTGGAAACCGGCATCAAGGTCATCGACCTGATCTGCCCCTACGCCAAGGGCGGTAAGATCGGTCTGTTCGGCGGCGCAGGCGTTGGCAAGACCGTTCTGATTCAGGAGCTGATCTACAACATCGCTACCGCCCACAACGGCTATTCCGTTTTCACCGGCGTTGGCGAGCGTACCCGTGAGGGCAACGACCTGTACAACGAAATGACCGAGTCCGGCGTTATTTCCAAGACCGCCATGGTCTTCGGTCAGATGAACGAGCCGCCAGGAGCCCGTATGCGTGTGGGTCTGTCCGGCCTGACCATGGCAGAGTACTTCCGTGATGTGAAGCATCAGGACGTTCTGCTGTTTATCGACAACATCTTCCGTTTCACCCAGGCCGGTTCCGAGGTTTCCGCACTGCTCGGACGTATGCCCTCCGCCGTCGGCTATCAGCCCACTCTGGCAACGGAAATGGGCGCCCTGCAGGAGCGTATCACCTCCACAAAGGAAGGCTCCATTACCTCCGTTCAGGCCGTCTACGTTCCCGCCGACGACCTGACCGACCCCGCCCCCGCTACCACCTTCGCCCACCTGGACGCCACAACGGTTCTTGACCGCGGCATTTCCTCCCTGGGCATTTACCCCGCCGTTGACCCGCTGGACTCCACCTCCCGTATCCTGACCCCCGAGATCGTCGGTCAGGAGCATTACGAGACTGCCCGCGCCGTGCAGAGCATCCTCCAGCGCTACAAGGAGCTGCAGGACATCATCGCCATCATGGGTATGGACGAGCTTTCCGAGGAGGACAAGCTGACGGTCAACCGTGCCCGTAAGGTGCAGCGTTTCCTCAGCCAGCCCTTCCATGTTGCCGAGCAGTTCACCGGCTACCAGGGCAAATACGTCCCCCTGAAGGAAACCATCCGCTCCTTCCAGGAAATCATTGCGGGTAAATATGACGACATTCCCGAATCCTACTTCCTGTTCGCCGGCTCCATCGACGACGTGGTTGCCAAGTACCGGGGCGGTGAGAAGGCATGACACCCTTCCACTTGAAAATCGTCACTCCCGACGGCCTGATTTACGACGGTCAGGCGGAGGAGCTGCTGGTTCGCACCACCAACGGCGACATCGGCATTCTCGCCCGTCACATGAACTATGTCGCCCCCCTGGGTATGGGGCAGGCTACCATCGTATCCGACGGACAGCGCCGGACGGCGGCATGCATCGGCGGCATGGTCAGCGTGTCCAAGGGTGAGGTGACATTGGTTCCCACCACCTTTGAGTGGGCAGACCAGATCGACGTTGCCCGTGCGGAGGCTGCCCGGGAAAAGGCGGAGAAGATTCTCCACGATCAGAACGCTTCCGACACCGACCTGCGTCTGGCCGAAGCCAAGCTTCGCCGCGCACTGGTCAGAAAGAGCGTTGCCTCCAACTTATAAGCGATCACCCCGGTATCCTAACGGATACCGGGGTCGTTTCAGGATGCAGGTCGCAGCGACGCAGACACACGCCGCTCCCGATAAAGAATTGCCGCGGCGAATGAAAGTGAGCAACACCAATGGTAATACAGAAAATTGGCAGCGATATTGAGAAAAAGCGCATTGCAAGAGCCATCCTGGAAGCGCTTCCGGATTGGTTCGGCATTCCGGAAGCCACGGAGGCGTATATCGCGGACAGCAAAGGCCGCCCATTCTTCTGCGCCTTTGCGGAGGATGTCCCCGTCGGCTTTCTCTATCTGAAAGAAACCGGACGGCATACCGTGGAGCTGGCCGTCATGGGCGTGCGGCAGGAATATCATCGGCAAGGCATCGGCAGAGCGCTGTTTGAGCAGGCGAAAACCGAAGCGAAACGACTGGGATATTCCTTTATCCAAGTCAAAACCGTCCAGATGGGCAGGTATGCTATTTACGACGACACCAACCGCTTCTATCTCTCTCTGGGATTCAGAGAACTGGAAGTGTTCCCGACACTGTGGGACGAATGGAATCCCTGCCAGATTTATATAATGGCTATATAGGCTCAAAATCACCCCGGTATCTGTTGGATACCGGGGTGATTTGTTTTGTATAGCTCGCCCGTGGCCGTTATTCTTCGGTGGTCTTCGGGTCTTCCGTCCCGTCCTCGAAGCCGTCGAACATGGAGGTGGAGGAAGCGTCTCCCACTTCCCTGCCCTGCATGACCGCTTCAAACTGCTCGCCGGTCATGGTCTCCTTTTCCAGGAGGAAGTCCACGACCTTGTGCAGCTTGTCGCTGTTGTCCGTCAGAATCTGCTTGCAGTGGTCATACGCCTTGTCGATCAGCGCCTTGACCTCGTCGTCGATGGTTCCGGCGACCTTCTCGGAGTAGCTCTTTGTGGTCTGGTAGTCCCGGCCGATGAACACCTCTCCGCCGTCAAGATAGGACACCGTGCCCAGCTTTTCACACATGCCGTAGCGGGCGACCATGTCCTTCGCCAGCTTGGTTGCCCGGTCAATGTCGTTGGACGCGCCCACGGAGATATCCCCCAGGAACAGCGCTTCCGCCACACGTCCGCCCAGCAGCGACACGATCTGCTCGTACATTTCGTTGCGGGTCAGATTGGCCGAATCGTCCTTGGGCAGATACCATGTCGCGCCCAGAGACTGGCCGCGGGGAACAATGGTGATCTGACGCACCGGGTCATGGGTGGGCAGGTTGTACATGGCGACGGCATGACCGGCTTCGTGGACGGCCGTCTCCTTCAAGTCCTTCCGGGTCTGAACGCGGCTCTTTTTCGCGGGGCCCGCGGTGATCTTCATCAGCGCCTCGTTCATGTCCTCCATGGTCAGCACCGGGCGGTTCGCTCTGGCAGCCAGAATTGCCGCTTCATTGAGAAGATTGCTCAGATCAGCGCCGGTAAATCCGGCAGTGGAGCGAGCGACGGTTTTCAGATTCACCGAGGCGTCCAGCTTCTTGTCCTTGGCGTGGACTTTCAGGATTTCCTCCCGCCCCTTCACGTCCGGACGCCCCACGTGAATCTGCCGGTCAAAGCGGCCGGGTCGCAGCAGCGCCGGGTCGAGGATGTCCGGCCGGTTGGTTGCCGCCAGAACGATGACGCCCTCCGAATGGGTGAAGCCGTCCATTTCCACCAGCAGCTGGTTCAGCGTCTGCTCCTTTTCATCATGACCGCCGCCTAGACCGGAGCCGCGTTTGCGGCCAACGGCGTCGATCTCGTCGATAAACACGATGGCGGGGGCGATTTTTCTTGCCTGTTCAAACAAATCCCGGACACGTCCGGCGCCGACGCCCACGTACATTTCCACGAAGTCCGAGCCGGAAATGGACAGAAACTGCACCCCCGCCTCTCCCGCGACAGCCCGGGCAAGCAATGTCTTACCCGTGCCGGGAGGCCCCACCAGCAGAAGACCGTGGGGGATCCGTGCGCCGATCTCGGTAAACTTCTCGGGATTTTTCAGAAAATCCACAATTTCCTGAAGCTCTTCCTTTTCTTCGTCCGCGCCCGCAACGTCGTCAAAGGTCACTTTTTTGTCTCCGGGAAGCCCCAGAACCGTCCGGGCTTTGCTGAACCCGCCCATGGGATTCCCAGCGCTGCTCATACGTCCCATCAGCAGCGCCCAGACAAACAAAATTACCAGGCCGACCACCAGCAGCGGGAGGATCAGGGTATAAGGCGAAAACCCCCTGTCCGGGACAAAATTATAGCTTTCCAGCACACCCGAGGCCGTCTGTTCCGCGAAAGTATCATGCATCTCCTGCCGGAAGCTCTCCGGGTCGGCCAGGGGCGCGGTGATGGTGGTCTGACCGTTATAGGGTTTGTTCAGCTCCATCGTAATGGTCTGATCCTCCACCACGAACTGGCGCACCTGCTCCTTGTTGAACAGCTCAACGACCTTGGAATAGGGCAGGGTGTCCTGCGTGGTGGTGAACAGGTTGCTGATCCAGCCTAAAAACGCCACCAGCAGCGCCGCATATACAATGAGTGGGATCCATCTCGTTCTTTTCAATTTGGGGTTACTCCTTATTTTTCATGAGAAAGCTCCGGAAAGCCGGATTACTCAGAGATTCCGTAAGCCTCCGGCTTCAGCACGCCGACATAGGGCAGGTTCCGGTAGTGCTCGTTATAGTCAAGGCCATAGCCCACCACAAAGGCGTTGGGAATGGTAAAGCCAACATAGTCAGGCTTCAGAGTGATGCCGGGACGGCGGCGCTCAGGCTTATCCAGCAGCGTGCAGATTTTCAGGGACGCAGGCTCCCGCGCCATCAGATGGCGATAGGTAAAGTCGAGAGAATTGCCGGTGTCGTAAATGTCCTCCAGAATCAGCACATGGCGACCCTTGATATCCGAGGCGATATCCCGCTTGACCTCCATCTTTCCGGTGGAGGTGGTTCCGGCATAGGAGGATATCCACATAAAGTCCATCTCGCAGTGGGTCCTGATCTCCCGGATCATGTCCGCGTAAAACACCACAACGCCCTTGAGGACGCCAACGATAATGGGGTCTTTCCCCGCGTAGTCCGCCGTCAGCTCTTTACCCAGCTCCGCGATGCGGGTCTTGATCTGTTCCTCGGTCAGCAGAATCTCCTGAATGTCCTTTTCCATAGCTTTTTCTCCCTTATGCTGTGTTTTTCATTCTATTTGCACGCCTGGTCGGCGCTGCTTTCTACATATCTCTGTCAAAATGGACAGTCACGGCGGGTAGCTCCCCGGCGGCGCGATCGGCGTGAACGCCAATGGAATATACGCCCAAAACGCCCTGTTCATCGCACAATACGGGAATCCGCTTCCGCATGGCCGCGGGGATTTTCCTGTCGATGAACAGCTTCTTCAGGCTCTTGGTTCCGCCGCTCAGGCGAATGACGTCCCCGCTTTCCCGGGGGCGAAGAATCAGCGTCCCGACGGGACGAACGGTAAAGGTGTCCGGCGCATTGATGATCATTTCCGCCGGGGTACAGGTCACGCGGTAGTCTCCGTAAACCGTTTCTCCGGGGCAGGTCAGCACCACCGGCTCCGGGCGGGGCCTGTGCGTCCGGGCTTCCAGGCGGTCATATTCCCTGCTCACCGTCACGCCGCCGGGTAAATTGACCCGCGCGGAAGGTTTATCGGAAAACAGCAGCCCTTCCACTGCGGAAATATGGGAATCCTCCGGCTCCCTCACGCCGCTGTCCTTCAAAAATCTCTCGATACAGCGGCTGCGCTGAGCCTTCGGTATGGATTTTAACGTCTGCACCCCGGGCAGGGTCGCAAAATCCGACTGCGCAGACAGAAAATCCTCGTCCTCCCGCAGCCGAAGCGCCATCAGGGAAAGATTCTCCGCCAAGCGGGGATTCTCCGATTTCAGCAGAGGCATCACGGTATGGCGGATACGGTTTCGCAAAAAGGCGTCAGAAGCGTTAGAGCTGTCCTCCCGGTGGGGAAGCCCCCAGGCGAGCAGAAATTCCTCCACCTCCTGCCGGTTTATCAGCAGCATGGGGCGGATAACATTCCCGCTGACCGGGGCAATGGCGCCCAGCCCTTTCAGGCCGGTGCCCCGGATCATCCGCATGATGACCGTCTCGGCATTGTCGTCGGCGGTGTGGGCGGTGGCGATTTTCCCGTTTAAGCTCCGAAGAAAGGCATATCTGGCGTCCCGGGCGGCGGCTTCCAGCCCCTTTTTTCCGGGTCGAACTTCCGCCGAGCCAACATGTAAGGGGATATCGTAGCGTCCGCAGAATTCCCGGACAAAGGCTTCGTCTCCGTCGGATTCTTCCCCACGGAGATGGTGGTTAAAATGGGCGGCTTCCAGACGGATGTCCAGCTTGTCCTTCAGCAGATACATGGCAAACAGGAGCGCCACGGAATCCGCCCCGCCGGAGACGGCGCAGACAACCGTATCCCCCGGCATGATCATATCATACTGCCGGATCATCCGCAAGAGCTTATTCCGCATGTTTCCACTCCCGGTCGGCAAAGGTCTGGTACTGGCCGATCCACTGCATCTTCACCGCGCCGGTTTCGCCGTGGCGGTTCTTGGCGACGATGCACTCCGCCACGCCCTTGTCCTCGGTGTTTTCGTGATAATATTCGTCCCGGTACAGGAACATCACCGAGTCGGCGTCCTGCTCGATGGCGCCGGATTCCCGGAGGTCGGACAGAATCGGCCGCTTGTCGGTGCGGCTTTCCACCGCACGGGACAGCTGGCTCAGGCAGATCACCGGCACATCCAGTTCCTTCGCCATGATTTTCAGGGAACGGGAAATTTCGCCCACAACGGTGACACGGTTGTCGCTGTTCTTGCCGTAGCCGGAACCCTGCATCAGCTGTAAGTAGTCGATGATGACCAGTCCCAGATTGTCTAAGCGGCGGCACTTGGCATTGATGTCCGCCACGGTGACAGAGGGGTTGTCGTCAATACGGATGTCCGTCTGGCTCAGGGCGGCGGAGGCCATGCACAGCTTGCTCCACTCGTCCTCGCTGAGCTTGCCCGTGGCAAGCTTTTGCAGCTCCACGAAGCCCTCGCTGGCAAGCAGACGCATAGCCAGCTGCTCCCGGGACATTTCCAGATTGAAAATGGCCACGGTTTTCTTGTATTTTTTTGCCACGTTGACGCCGATGTTCAGCGCAAAGGCGGACTTGCCCATGGCAGGCCGGGCAGCAATGAGCAGAAGGTCGGACTTGTTCAGGCCGTTGATCCGGGTGTCTAAGTCCCGCAGGCCGGTGGACAAGCCGGGAATCAGGGAATCTGACTGGCTCAGCTCGGTCAGGCGGTCAAACACCTTGTGCAGCGTCGTGCCGATGTGCTCCAGAGAGTCGCCCCGCTCGCCCTTGCGCAGGGCGTAAATTTTCTTTTCCGCAGATTCCAGCATCTCGGCAGGCGTACCCACCTCTTCCGACACCATCTGCTGAATGTCCGTCGCGGCCTGATTCAGTCCCCGAAGCATGGACTTTTCCTGCACAATGGCCGCATAGCGCGCCACATTGGCGGCGGTGGGGGTGATCTCCATCAGCTGGAGGATGTAATCCCGGGAATTGTCGTGGTAGTAGCCCAGCTCCTTCAGCTTGTCCAGCACCGTGACCGGGTCAATGGTCTGGGAGAAGTTGAACATGGTATAGATGGCTTCATAAATTTCCCGGTTCTGCTGCAGGTAAAAGTCCTCCGGCTTCACAATGCCCACCACATCCGTAATGCACCGGCTGTCGATGAGAATGGAACCCAGAACCGCCTGCTCCGCCTCCAGCGACTGGGGCTGCTGCCGGGACAGAAGTTCTTCATCCATGGCAAGTTCTCCTTTCTCTATAGAATATGGTGCTGCAAAATCTTATGCTTCGACGATCTTCACCGTCAGCGGCGCGGAAATCTCATAGCCCAGCTTGCAGGTGACGGTGTACGTACCCACGTTCTTGATGGGTTCCGCAATGGTGATCTTCCGCTTGTCCAGCTTGATGCCGGTCTTCGCCAGGGCATCGGCAATCTCCTGATTGGTCACGGAGCCGAACAGACGTCCCGCGCCGCCGCCCTTGGCGGCCACGGTGACGGTCATCTCCCGCAGTTTTCCGGCTGTCTCCATGGCCTCGGCCTTTTCCCGGGCAATGCGCTCCTGATTGGCCTTGTCGTTCATGCGCATGGTGTTCACGGCGTCAGGGGTCGCCTCCGTGGCCAGCTTCCGGGGCAGCATGTAGTTCCGGGCGTAGCCGTCGGAAACCTCGATCATCTGTCCCTTTTTGCCCTTTCCTTTTACATCCTGAAGCAGAATTACTTTCATTGTGATAGTCTCCTTAATCGATATGATATGTACGCCAAACCGCCGTCAAAACGGTTTTGGCTTATTATAGATTATTCCTCGTAGAACTTGTCAATAGACGCCACCAGCTCGTCCAGGGCATCCTTGACGGTGATGTCCTTCATCTGCGCACCGGCTGTAGCGGTGTTGCCGCCGCCGCCCAGGGGCTCCAGAATCATCTGGACGTTGGCGCTGCCGATGCTTCGGGCGGAAATGATCACCTGATCCCCGTCCGGATAGAGGACGAAGGATGCGGTAATGCCGGAAATATTCAGCAGCTCGTCCGCCGCCTGCGCCGCCAGCACCCGGGTCGTGGGGGTGTTCAGCGCCGCAATGGCGATCTCCTGCCGGTACAGGCGGGAGGACTTGATGATCTGATACTTCGCCATGGTGTCCTGGAAGTCGTTCTGCATCAGCTTCTTGACCTCCGTGGTATCCGCGCCCAGACGGCGCAGGACAGCCGCAGCCTCAAAGGTACGCTCGCCGGTACGGACGTTGAAGAACTTGGTATCCAGGCAGATGCCCGCCATCAGGCTTTCCGCTTCAATGGGCAGAACGTCCTTCTTTTCCACGGCGTACATGAGCACCTCCGTCACCAGCTCTGCCGCCGAGGACGCATACGGCTCGTGCAGGTTGACCACCACGGGGTTGATATAATCCGCTGCCCGGCGGTGATGGTCTACCACGCAGACCTTGGAAATGGCTTCAAGCAGCGGTCTGCACTCCACCTGATCCGGCCGGTTGGTGTCCACCACCACGAGAATGCTCCGGTTGTCCGCCATCAGCAGGGCGTCCTGGCCGGACACGAACACGTCCCGGTATTCGGGGACTGCCTGGATTTCCTCGATCAGCTTTCCGGCAGCGTTGTTTTCCAGATCGATGACGATATTGGCCTTCTTGCCCCGCTTGCGGCACAGGCAGCTGATGCCCATGGCCGCGCCCACGGCGTCCAGGTCAGCATTTTTGTGTCCCATGATGAACACCCGGCCGCTCTGGCCGATCAGCTCCATCAGGGAATTGGCCGTCACACGGGAACGCACCTTGCTGCGGTAATCCGCTTCCCGGTTCCGTCCGCCGTAGAAATTGAAATTGACCCGGTCTTTGATGACCGCCTGGTCGCCGCCCCGGCTCAGCGCCATCTCGATGCCCAGCGCGGCAAAGTCATAGCTTTCCTCGAAGCTCTCGCCGTCCACGCCCAGACCGATGGAAATGGAGGCGGGCAGGCCGGAGGAATTGACGATCTCGTGAATGTCTTCCAGCAGAGAGAACTTATTTTCCTTCGCCCGTTCCAGATCCCGCTTCTCGAAGATGAACAGGAAGCGGTTGCGCTCCAACCGGCGAAGCAGGCCGCTGTAGCCCTCCGTCCACCGGGTGATGGTTTCGTTGAGCTTGGCGTTCAGGGTGGAAATGGCGCTTTCCGTCAGGTTTTTGGTCAATTCTTCATAGTTGTCGATGAGAATGATGGCCACCACAGGCCGGGAGCGGATATACTCGTCCCGCACCTGATACAGCTCCGTCAGGTCAGAAAAATACAGCACGCCCAGCATGGTGCCCCGGTTGTCCTCCGCCCGGATGGTGGTGCCGTATACCCGGTAACGGCGGTTGCCCAGGATCGCGTCGTGGGGGCTTTCCGTTTTTCCGGCGGTGAGCCAGTCCAGGGTGAAGTCCGGCAGCACCTCCTCCAGCCGAAGCTGGGTCATGGTGTCGGCGTACCCCGTCAACTCGCTGAAACGGTGGTTGCCCCAGACGATGTCCCCATCCCCCAGGCGGACCATCACCGCAGGCAGGGGCGCTTCCCCGCCGCTGGAGGCCTCCAGGGTATTGGAGGCGGACTGGATATACTGCTGAATTTTCCGCTCCCGGCGTGTCCTGTCCAGAACGTACAGTAGGAACGTGACCACCGTCACCGCCATTTCCCCGGCGGCCAGCCAGTAATGCCCCACCAGCAGCGCCGCGGCGCAGAAAGCAGCCATCACGAAAAAGTATGCACCCATCCCGGGTCTGAGCAGTCTTCCCAGCTTTCGATTCACTGCCAAACGTCCTCCTTCCGGCTGCAATCAGCCACACTAATCCATACTATACCCGATATTATAGCAAATCCAGCCAAAAGGTGCAACTCTTTTTCCGTCAAATCCGTAAAAAAGACCGCAAAAAAATTGTATACTTTTTCCCGGAATTGTGTTATACTATATGTGCCAGCGCCGGGGACGGGCTTTACCCGGGCATTTGGGAGACGCGAACGCGCTTCCCACAAAGACAAGAGAAAAAACATTGCAGGCGTTTTCTTGGGAGAAGGCGATTCGGGGCCGGATTCTGAGGGAAGCGGCTGCCTGCTTGTTGTGCCTTTACGGCATTTTCATGTACATTCTGAAAGGAGTTATTGATTCATTTGGCAGAAAAACTGAAAATTATCCCTCTGGGCGGCCTTGACGAGATCGGCAAGAACTGTACCGTCCTGGAGTACGGAAAAGACATGATCGTGATCGACTGCGGCGTGGGCTTCCCCGAGGAAGACATGTACGGTGTCGATCTGGTCATCCCCGATTTTACCTATCTTGTGGCCAACCAGAAAAAGCTGCGGGGCATGTTCATCACCCACGGCCACGAAGACCACATCGGTTCCATCCCCTACGCTATGCGGGACATCAACTGTCCCATCCACGGCACCGCCATGACCTGCGGTCTTATTAAGCTGAAGCTGGAGGAGCATCGGCTGGCGGACAAGGTCAAGCTCGTCACCCACAAGCCCGGCGACGTGGTAAAGGCCGGATGCTTCACCGTGGAATTCATTCACGTGAACCACTCCATCCCCGACGCGGTGGCCTTCGCCATCCGCACCCCCGTGGGTACGGTGGTATTCACCGGCGACTTCAAGATCGACCCCACCTCCCACGACGGCATGATGGATCTGGCGCGGCTGGGCGAGCTGGGAAATCAGGGCGTGCTGGCAATGCTGGCGGACTCCACCAACGTGGAACGGCAGGGCTACACCCCCAGCGAAAACGTGGTCGCCGACAGCCTTGACCGGCAGTTCCGCAACTGCGATCAGCGGATCATCGTCACCACCTTCGCCTCCAACATGCACCGCATTCAATCCATCCTCTCCACCGCCCAGCGCTACGGCCGTAAGGTGGCCGTCTCCGGCCGGAGCATGGAGAACATGCTGAAGGTCGCACAGGAGCTGGGCTATCTGAAGGTGAAGCCGGGAACCATTGTTGACCTGGCTTCCATCAAGAGCCTTCCCAAGAATAAGATCGTCATCGTCTCCACCGGCTCCCAGGGTGAAAATATGTCCGCCCTGTACCGGATGGCGTTCAGCACCCACAAGCAGGTGGACATCACCGCCGGCGACCGGATCATCATTTCCGCCTCCGCCATTCCCGGCAACGAAAAGTCCATCAGCAACATCATCAACGAGCTGTACCGCAAGGGTGCGGACGTGGTGTATGAAAAGAGCGAGGGACTTCACGTCTCCGGCCACGCCTGCCAGGAGGAGCTGAAAATCGTCCACGGACTGGTAAAGCCCAAGTTCTTCATCCCCGCCCACGGCGAGCAGCGGCATTTGCAGCTCCACGCCAAGCTGGCGCAGTCCATGGGCATGAACCCCCGGAATATTCACATCGGCGAGATCGGCACCGTCTTCGAGTTCACCGGCAAGACCTGCAAGGCCAACGGCACCGTCCCCGCCGGGCGTGTGTTCGTGGACGGAAGCGGCGTAGGCGATGTGGGCAGCGTGGTGCTGCGTGACCGCAAGCACCTTGCCGAGGACGGTATGATCGTGGTGTGCGTGAACCTGAGCAGCGAGGACGGCAGCATCATCACCGGCCCGGACATCATCACCCGTGGCTTCATCTACGTCAAGGAGTCCGAAGACCTGATGGACGAGTTGAAGGAGGTCGCCATGGAGGCCATTGACCGTTGCCAGCGCAAGCGGGTGCGGGACTGGTCGGCCATCAAGTCCGCCATCAAGAACGACCTGAGCGGCTACCTCTATAAGACCACCAAGCGCAATCCCATGATCCTGCCCGTGATCATGGAAATCTGATAAAAGAAGCAAATGCAGAATGAAGTGCTTCCGGGGCGATTTTATCACCCCATGACGGCTTCATTCTGCGTTTGCATACATTCAGGAGAACGCCTATGCGCTACTATTTTGCCCCCATGGAGGGGCTGACGGACAGCGTTTACCGCCGTCTTCACCACAAGTATTTCCCCGGCGTTGACCGGTATTATATGCCCTTCTTCTCCCCCACCGTCCACCGCCAGCTTACCCAGCGGGAAAGCCGGGAACTGCCGGAGGCGGACAGCGTGGGCTTTGCCGCCGTCCCCCAGGTGCTGACCAAGGTGCCGGAGGATTTTCTCTGGGCGGCGGAGGTCATCCGCGACCGGGGCTATGACGAGGTCAACCTCAACTTAGGCTGTCCCTCCGGAACGGTCACCGCCAAAGGCAAGGGTGCGGGGATGCTGACGGACCCGGAAGCCCTCGACCGGTTTCTGGACGCCGTGTTTACCAAGTGTCCTATTGCCGTTTCCGTAAAGACCCGGCTGGGGATGCAGTCACCGGAGGAATTTCCGGTGCTGCTGGACATTTTCAACCGCTATCCCATCCGGGAGCTGACCGTCCACCCAAGGGTGCGGCAGGAATTCTACAGCAGCCCCATTCATTCTGACTGGTTCGACTACGCCGTGGAAAACAGCCGAAATCCACTCTGCTACAACGGAAATCTGTGTACCCCCGCCCAAATCCGGGATTTTGAGAAGAAATACCCTCAAATTGGTTCCGTGATGATTGGCCGGGGACTGATCGGCGACCCCGGAATGCTCACCCCCGGCGGCACCACTGCGGCGGCGCTGGAAAGCTTTGTCGGGGAGCTGCTGGAAGTCTACACCCGGGAATTCGGCGGCGCCCGGAACGCCATGTTTCGCCTGAAGGAGAACTGGTTTTACCTCCTGCGCCGTTTCGAGGGCAGTGAAAAGCTGGGCAAACAGCTGCGGAAAACCACGGATGTGAATGTCTACAAATCCATCACAGCGGAAATATTCCGCACGCTTCCCCTGGCAAAAGAGCTTCGGGCGGACTGGTAACGCGAATATATGGCAAAAGCGGCTGCACTCTTTTGAGCGCAGCCGCTTCTTTCAGTGCTGAATCATTTCTTCCGCCATCGCGAACAAATCCTCCGGATTCATCCCGTTCCGGTCATAGAAAAAGTAGTAAATGTCATTTTCCGTCCAGCACAGGAACGCTACGTCCCTTTCCTGCACCGTATCGGAGCCGTAGGTAACATAGTTGTTGGGCTGCTTTGCCCATTCTTCCTCGGCTTCGGAGAGCTTGTAGTCATCCGGCACGATCTTATAGTGATCCAGATAGTAGTTCAGCCCGATTTCTCCAACCGTTTTCTGGGTGGTGGGGATGCTTTTGGTCTTCGGGAGTTCTTCCAGCTTCGGGCTTGCGCTGAGAACCAGAATTTGCCCCAGTTCATTTTCATAGTAAACGCCCAGCTTCTGGAAGGACAGAACCAGATCTCCGTTTTCGTCCTTCGCCTTCGTTTCGCTGATCTCCACGCTCTGAAAGTGGAATCCATTTTGAAACGCTTCCGGAATATCCAGCCGGATTCCCGTTTCGGCGATTGCCCGATTCATGTCGGAATAGTTCTCGTAATATTTACATTCGCCGGATTCCAGCGAGCGGATGGGCAGCAGCTCCGCGGCATAAGCCGTGATGGAAAGCAGGCCGATCAGCGCCGCCACAATGAGAATCCGAAGGGTTCGTTTTTTGGTTTTCATCGTCTTGATCTCCTTATCCGGAGTGTCGGCTTCCAAGAGATACGCGTCGTCCACATAGTTCAGCGCCCTGTTCAGATCCGTTGCTTTCATATGCATACTCCTTCCTTCTGAAGCATGTATTTCAATTCTTTTCGCATTTTCTCCAGCCGGTATTTCACCTGACGGGGAGAGCCGCCGTATTTTTTCGCCAGCTGAGGCGCCGTCATGGCGTAATAATACCGGGCAAGAAACAGCCTGCGGTCATCCGGATGTAATGTACCGAGAAAACGATTCACCAGCTGTCCCAGTTCCTTTGCCTCCAGCACCTCCTCCATATTCCTGCGGGTATCCGGAATGCAGTCTTCCAGCTCCTGTAATAGGATATCGGCGTTTCCGCCCCGCTTTTCGGCGGTCAGATACTCTATTCTCTTGAAGCTCAGATTCCGGACGATTCGGGACAGGTAGTATTTGAGCACCGGCGGGCGGTTCGGGGGAATCGAATTCCAGGCGGCCAAGTATACATCGTTGAGGACTTCTTCCACATCCTCAGAGCTGGGAAGAACATTACCGGCAATGGTTTTCAGGTATCTTCCGTATTTTTGCGATGTTTCCGAAATCGCTTCCTCAGACCGGGCAAAGAACAGCGCAACGATCTGTGTATCTTCCAAGTGATCCACTCCTTTGTCTGTAAGGGCCTTACAGTTAAATAATACGGAAAGAAATGCCGGTGGACAAAATTTAACACGGAAAACGGCGTGGCCAAGGCCACGCCGTCCCTATTTTCCTTTTATCAGGCTCCCAGATTCAGGTAGCCCAGCTTGATAGCGCTGTAATCGACCTCCATGGGGTGATCCTCCGCCAGCTTCTTGATGAACGCATTCGTCTTTTCATTGACCCAGCCGGATTTTGCGTAGGTCTCCCAGATGGGGGTGCTGCTGACGAAGTACATCACATGGTAGCCATATTTGGTCTTCACCAGACCGTAGTCGCCGGCGGCGCGGGTTTCGTCAAAGCACCAATCTTCAAAGGGTTCCACCATCTGACCCTTCGCGACATTCTCATACAGGCCGCCGTTGGTGCTGGAGCCGGGATCCTCAGACTTTTCCTCCGCCAGAGCCGCGAAAGAATCCTCGGTAGCGTCGCCCGCCAGCCACTCGTCCAGAATCTCCTGCGCCTTCTTTTCGCAGGCCGCCCATTCCTCGTCGGAATAGGTGGTAGTGCCGTCGTCTCCGGTGGTGCCGCCCTCCGGCATGACCAGAATGTGGCGGACGTTCA
Source organism: uncultured Oscillospiraceae bacterium (assembly GCA_934569225.1). Classification (GTDB taxonomy): domain Bacteria; phylum Bacillota; class Clostridia; order Oscillospirales; family Oscillospiraceae; genus Faecousia. The sequence goes on from CAKTKC010000014.1 coordinate 62,998, forward strand.
CGTAGGTTCCGTCACGGGTGACGCCGTTGCCGGTGAAATAGCTTTCATTCTCGGTGAAGTAGGCGTCCAGATCCTCCTGGGTGGGCACCAGCTTCTCCGTCTCGGCGGTGTAGTAGGGCTTTCCCTGATAGTAAAGCTCCTGGAAACCGGCGAATTCCTCCAGCCCCGCGCCGGGGCCGACGTTTTTCAGAAGCAGCTCCTCAATGCCGGAAAGGCCGTAGCTTGCAGCGGTCGCTTCCAAGGAAGCCTCCAGACCGTCCAGATATTCCCGATCCTCTGCGGGCATTTCCATACCGGCGTTCTTCGCTTCCAGCGCGAGGGACTGGTACATCTGCCAATAGTTCAGCGCTTCGCTCAGGAAGAACTGCTGCCAGGTCAGGCTGCTGTCCTCGCTGCACAGCTGGGTGTCCAGCGGCTGGGAATAGTCCAGCAAGCCCTGATACATCAGGCTGTAGCCATAGTTGGAGCTGAGGATGCTGTTGACTACGCTCCAATAATACACCTGAAGCTGGCCGTTGGTCAGCTGCTCATCGCCCATGGTTGCCACAACGGCATCCTTCGCGGCGATGGCTTCCTCGTCGGTGACGGTGTAGGTTCCCTTGCAGGTCACGTCGTCGGGGTTACCGTCGGCAGGAACCGTAGCGGGTGCCTGCGTCTCCGTCGCGGCGGTTTCGGCGGCGACAGTCGGTTCGGTAGTTTCGGCGGGGGTCTTTCCGCCCTTCACACCGCCGATGACCAGCGCCGCCAGCGCGGCGATCAGGACAACCACGGCAGCAACGGCGGCGACAATCTTCCAGGGCGCGGTTTTCGGTGCTTCCGGAGTCTCGGCAGTCGCTTCCACCGATGCGGGCTGCTCCGCCGTTTCGGTGGTTTCTTCTTCGACGGGAGCTTCCGTCCCGGTATTTTCGGCGGGGGCTTCTTCCGGGGCAGCGGTTTCTTCGGTGACTTCCTCTGCGGGCGTTATCTCTTCGGTTTCCGGGGCATTGTCCTTCCCGCAGTGGGGGCAGACAGTGCTTCCTTCTGCCAGTTCTTCCTGGCAAAACTTACATTTTTCCATGAAATGTCCTCTTTCTCCGTTCAAAACGGGCAATCATACCCGCTTAGTTTACCACGCACATGCCCGGAATGCAAGCGGAACACAAAATATTTACAAATCCCCATGGACAGAATGCGGCAAATCGCATTTCTCCGCGACTGGCTCTTGCAAAAGGCCGGGAAAAATGATATTATTTATTATTGAGATAGTATCCATTGGAGGATTTCCCACATGAACACCAAAACCACCGTCATTTCTCAGGCCGAGCTGGACGCCCAGTTCGCCTGCTGCGATAAAATCGCCGCCTACTGGCAGACAAAGGGTCGCACCCCCACCGCCTACGTGGAGACCTACGGCTGCCAGCAGAACGAGGCCGATTCCGAAAAGCTGCGGGGCTTTCTCGCCCAGTGCGGCTATGCCATCGTCGGCAGCGCCGAGGGCGCGGACGTGGTCATCATGAACACCTGCGCCATCCGGGAACACGCCGAGCAGCGGGTTTTCGGCAATCTGGGCGCTCTGACCCACACCAAGCGCCGCCACCCGGAGCAGAAAATTTTCCTGTGCGGCTGCATGGCAGGGGAAACCAAGGTCTCCGACCGGGTGAAGCACAGCTACCCCCACGTGGACGGCGTGTTTTCCACCCACCATCTGTGGCAGTTCCCGCAAATCCTGTGGAACGTCCTCAGCGGGAAAAAGCGGCAGTTCTTTATTGAAGACGAACCCGGCTCCATCGCCGAGGGCATTCCCCAGGTGCGGGATTCCAAGCTGAAAGCATGGGTTTCCATCATGTACGGCTGCAACAATTTCTGCACCTACTGCATCGTCCCCTACGTCCGTGGGCGGGAACGCAGCCGCCAGCCGGAGGACATCCTCGCCGAGTGCCGGGCGCTGATTGAGGGCGGCACGAAGGAGATCACCCTTCTGGGACAGAATGTCAACTCCTATGGCAAGGATTTGAGCTGCGGCATGGATTTTGCCGACCTGCTGGGCGCCATTGCCCGGATTCCGGGGGATTTTCTCATCCGCTTCATGACCAGCCACCCCCGGGACGCCAGCGAGAAGCTGTTCGACACCATGGCGCGTTATCCCAAAATCGCAAAGCAGCTGCATCTTCCCTTCCAGTCCGGCTCCTCCCGTGTGCTGAAGGCCATGAACCGCCACTATGACCGGGAGACCTATCTGCAAAAGGTGAACTACGCCAAAAAGGTCATGCCCGATCTGGTGCTGACCAGCGACGTGATCGTGGGCTTCCCCGGAGAGACCGAGGAAGAATTTGAAGAGACCATCAGCCTGATTCAGTCCGTGCATTACGACAGTCTGTTCACCTTCATCTTCTCCCCCCGCCCCGGCACCCCCGCCGCGAAAATGGACGATCCCACCCCGAAGGAAGAGAAAAACCGCCGGTTCGACCGGCTTTGCGCAGTGCAGAACGCCATTTCCGAGGAAATCCACAATGCCTACATCGGAAAAACGCTCCGCTGTCTCGTTGACGGCAAAGACAAAGACCTTCTCACCGCCCGCACCGAGGGCGGACGTCTGGTGCGCTTCCCCGGCCGGGACGACATGATCGGCACCTATCAGAACATCACCATCACCGCCGCCACCACCTGGAGCCTGAGCGGAAAAGCGGCGGATATCTGCTGAAAAACATAGAACAGGACGGAATCAACATATGGCACAGGCAACAAATGAACTGACCCCCATGCGGCGGCAATATCAACAGATCAAGGAGCAGCACAAGGACTGCATCCTGATGTTCCGCCTGGGCGACTTCTATGAAATGTTTGACGACGACGCCAAACTGACGGCCCGGGAACTGGATCTCACCCTGACCACCCGTGACCGGGGCAAGCCCAAGGAGGAGCAGACGCCCATGTGCGGCGTCCCCTATCACAGCGTGGACTCCTACATCGCCCGGCTGGTGCAGAAGGGCTACAAGGTCGCCATCTGCGAGCAGATGGAAGACCCAGCCACCGCCAAGGGGCTGGTGCAGCGGGATATCACCCGCATCATCACCCCCGGCACCGTCACCGAAAGCTGTATGCTGGACGAGAACAAAAACAACTACATCGGCTGCATTTACGGCGAGAGCGGGAAATTCGGCCTTGCCTTCTGCGACGTTTCCACCGGCGCGTTTTTCACCACGGTCTGCTCCGACGCCCAGAATGTGGCCTCTGAGCTAGGTCGCTTCGCCCCCAGCGAAATTCTCCGCTACGGCTCCAATGTGGACTGCGAGGTCATCGAGGACGCCGTTTTCCGCCGCTTAAGCTGCTGCGTCAGCGAGGGAAAACAGGAGCTGTTTGCTCTGGAAAGCGCGGAAGCGCTGCTGGAAGACCACTTCCACGCCACCCTTTCCCAGATGGGCATCGCGGGAATGCCCGCCGCCGTCATTGCCAGCGGCGCGCTGCTGCAAACCCTGCTGACTCTGCAAAGAAATGACCTTGCCCATATCCGGGAGCTGCAATACTACACCACAGGCCGGTTCATGGAGCTGGATTTGGACGCCCGGCGGAATCTGGAACTGACGGAGACCATGCGTTCCAAAGAAAAGCGGGGAACGCTTCTGTGGGTGCTGGACAAGACCCACACCGCCATGGGCGGGCGGATGCTCCGCTCATGGCTGGAAAAGCCCCTGCTTGACCCGGTGGAGATCACCCGCCGTCACGGCGCGGTTGATGAGCTGACGGACAACGTCATCGTCCGGGGCGAGCTGGAGCAGGCTCTGCGGGACGTTACCGATCTGGAGCGGGTACAGACCCGCATCGTCACCGGCACCGTCAACTGCCGGGATTTGCTGGGACTTGCCCGTGGTTTCCGGGCGCTGCCCGACGTGAAAGCGCAGCTGCAAAAATGCGACTCTCCCCTGCTCAAGAAGCTGGAAGCGGCCATCGACCCCCTGACGGATTGCGCCGACCGCATTGAAAACACGCTGGTGGACGATCCCCCCCTGACCATCCGGGAGGGCGGCATCATCCGCAAGGGTGCCAGCGAGGAAGCCGACCGTCTGCGGGACATCATGGAGGGCGGCAGCGGCACCATCGCCGCCATTGAAGCGTCGGAACGGGAAAAAACCGGCATCCGCACCCTGAAGGTGGGCTTCAACCGGGTATTCGGCTATTATATTGAGGTATCCAAATCCTTTATCGATCAGGTGCCCGCGAATTACATCCGCAAGCAGACCCTCGCCAACTGCGAGCGCTACATCACCCAGGAGCTGAAAGAGCTGGAAAATCAGGTGCTCACCGCCAAAGACCGGCTCACCGCGCTGGAATACCAGATCTTCACCCAGCTTCGGGAATACCTTGCCAAGCAGGCCGCACGGGTACAGCAGACCGCCGCCGCCGTGGCCGCCGCGGACACGCTGTGCAGCCTTGCCGCCGTGGCGGTGCAGCGGGGCTACTGCCGCCCGGAAATTACCCTGGGGCGGGAAATTACCATTGAAAACGGCCGCCACCCCGTGGTGGAGGCCATGCTGAAGGACTCCCTGTTCGTCCCCAACGACACCCACCTGGGCGCTGAGGACAACCAGGTGTCCATCATCACCGGCCCCAACATGGCGGGTAAATCCACCTATATGCGTCAGGTGGCGCTGATCGTGCTGATGGCGCAGATGGGCTCCTTCGTCCCCGCCCGCAGCGCGAAAATCGGTCTGGTGGATCGGGTGTTTACCCGCATCGGCGCCAGCGACGACCTGGCTTCCGGGCAGTCCACCTTCATGGTGGAGATGGCGGAGGTCGCCACCATTCTGAAATACGCCACCTCCCGCAGTCTGCTGATTCTGGACGAAATCGGTCGCGGCACCTCCACCTATGACGGCATGGCCATCGCCCGCGCCGTCCTGGAATACGCCGCCAACCCCAAGCGTCTGGGGGCAAAGACGCTCTTTGCCACCCACTACCACGAGCTTTCCACCCTGGAAGACAAGCTGCCCAATGTGAAAAATTACAACATTGCGGTAAAAAAGCGGGGCGAGCAGATGATTTTCCTCCGGAAAATCGTCCCCGGCGCAACGGACGACAGCTACGGCATCGAGGTCGCCAAGCTGGCAGGCATCCCCGCCCCGGTGATCACCCGCGCACGGGAAATTCTCGCCGAGCTGGAAAGCCAGGGCGTCGTGGCCGCCCCTGCGGCGGCGAAAGAGCCGGAGGATCAGGTCAGCATGATGGACTTGACCTCTCAGCAGGTGGTCGCTGCCCTCAGCGCCATTTCCGTGGAGACCCTGACCCCCATCGAAGCCATGAACGAGCTGTACAAACTGAAGAAAATGTTGGATTAAACTATGAAACGAAACCGCAGTCTCTCCGCCTGTCCCACCGCGCAGGAGTCCGTCGCGGGCGGTGTCTACTTTATTTTCCAGCTGGTGCTGCTTCCCTCCATTCTGCGGTGGGTCAACGCCCAGCTTTCCCAGCCGCTGACCCAGACGGAGCTGAATTTTACCTACTATCTCATCAATTTTCTGGCGACAATTCTGATCTACCACGAATTCTTAGGGCGCAGCGCCCGGCAGGCGACCCAGCACGTTGCGTACTTCTGTCAGGCCGTCATCCTGGGACTTGCCGCCTACTACGCCTGCAATTTCCTGACCCTCCGGCTGATAAGGCTGCTGGTTCCCGGCTTTACCAATTACAATGACGCCGTCATCTCCGCTATGAGTCGGAGCGGACGCTATCTCATGGTCGTCAGCACCGTGATTCTGGTTCCGCCTGCCGAGGAATGCGTCTTCCGGGGGCTGATTTTCCGCAACCTCTACGGAAAATCCCGGTGGGTTGCTTACGCCGTGTCCATTCTCGCCTTTGCCGCCATCCATGTCCTGGGCTACATTGGGAAATATTCCCCGCTGGAGCTGGTCATGGCGGTGCTGCAATACCTCCCGGCGGGACTTTCCCTCGCCTGGGCGTACACCAAGGGCGACACCATTTTCGCGCCGATCATTATCCACGCCTGTATCAATCTGGTCGCCATCGGCGGCCTGAGGTGAATCTATTATGCCGAAAATCATTCAGTTATCCCCCCATATCGCCAATCTGATCGCCGCCGGTGAGGTGGTGGAGCGCCCCGCGTCCGTGGTCAAGGAGCTGCTGGAAAACGCGGTAGACGCGGGCGCGTCCAAAGTCACCGTGGAAATCCGGGACGGCGGCATGACCTTTCTCCGGGTCACGGACAACGGCTGCGGCATGTCCCCCGAGGACGCCCGGACGGCCTTCCTCCGCCACGCCACTTCCAAGCTCCGCTGCGCCGAAGACCTGGCCGCCATCGGCACCATGGGCTTCCGGGGCGAGGCATTGGCCGCCATCGCCTCCGTCAGCCGCATCGATCTTCTGACCAAGACGGCGGGCAGTATGTCCGGCACGTCCTTAAAGCTGGAAGCCGGAAAAATTCTGGAGGAAACCGAGATCGGCTGTCCCGAAGGGACGACCATCATTGTCCGCGACCTCTTTTTCAACACCCCCGCCCGGATGAAATTCATGAAATCCGACACCGTGGAGGGCAGCCGGGTGACCGCCGCCGTGCAGATGCAGGCACTGGCCCACCCGGAGGTGGCCATCCAGTTCCTCCGGGACGGCAAGCAGGTGCTTTCCACCCCGGGAAACGGCGGCTTGCAGGCGGCGGTCTACTGCGTCTATGGCCGGGACTTTGCCCGGATGGTGAAGGTGGACAGCCGTTGGGAATCCTACACCCTGACCGGCTACGTCTCCAAGCCCACCGACGCCCGCCCCAGCCGGGGTCTGCAAACCTTTTTCGTCAACGACCGACCCGTGAAATCCAAGCTGCTGATTTCCGCTCTGGAGGAAGCCTACCGCAACCAGATCATGGTTGGGAAATTCCCCGCCTGCGTGCTGCATCTGACCCTGCCGCCCAACGCCGTGGACGTGAACGTCCACCCGGCGAAGACGGAGGTGAAATTCCTGTCGGAAAAGGCGGTATTTGACTGCGTTCACTACGGCGTATTGGGAGCGCTGAACACCCAGACTGACCGCCCCGAAATCCGGTTCCGGACGCCCGCCGGGGAGACCGCCGCGCCGGTCACGCACGAAGCGCCTGCCAAGACGTCCACCCCGCCCCAGATGCCGCCCCGTTCGGAAAATCCCGCTCCCAAAAGCAGCTTTTTCCGCACCATGACACCTCAGGAGTATAAGACCTTCTCCACCGCGTTAAAGGACGCGCCCCAGCCGAAGCAGGCGGCAGCCGCCGCGACGGCAACGAAAATTGAGCGTCCCGCCAACATGCCCCTGCGGGAGTTCGTGATGCTTCCTCAGGTTCAGGCGAGTCAAACCCCACCCAAAGCGGAAAAGCCCGCGCTTGTCCCCTCCGCTCCCCCCAAGAAAGAAGAACCGAAGCCGGAAGAAATGGAGCAGACCCAGATGCCCATGCCCGCCGAAATCCAGTGGCGGATGGTAGGCGAGCTTTACAATACCTATATCATTGTGGAACAGGGAGACGACGCTTTTCTCATTGACAAGCACGCCGCCCACGAGCGCATTCTCTTTGAAAAGCTGAAAGCCCACCCCGAGAAAATCAGCGCCCAGAGTCTGCTGTCCCCCATCCCCGTGCGCTTAAGTCCCGCCGCGGCCGGGGAGCTTCTCGCCAACGCAGGTTTGCTGGACGAGCTGGGCTTTGCGGTGGAGGAATTCGGCGAAAACACCGTGCTTCTGCGGCAGATACCCATGGATTTAAGCCCGGATGACGCCGCCGAAGCTGTGGAAAGCCTGTCCGCCGACCTTCTGTCCGGCCGCCGGGAAAGCAAGGACACCGTCCGGGACGAGCTGCTCCACACGGTGGCCTGCAAGGCCGCCATCAAGGCCGGGTGGGTCAATGACGAGCAGGAGCTTCTCGCCGTGGCCAAGGAGGTCATGAGCCGGGAAGACCTGAAATACTGCCCCCATGGCCGTCCCATCTGCGTTTCTTTAAGCAAAAAGCAGCTGGAAAAGCAGTTCAAGCGGACGTAACGCCCTGTCTGGAGACTTTTATGAACAACATCATCTGCATCGCCGGGCCGACGGCCTCGGGGAAAACCGCACTGGCCGCAACACTGGCGAAGGAACTGAATGGCGAAGTGGTGTCCTGCGACTCCATGCAGGTGTACAGGCGCATGGACATCGGCACCGCGAAGCCCACTCCGGAAGAAATGCAGGGAATTCCCCATCACATGATCGACGTGGCCGAACCCTGGGAGGATTTTTCCGTCAGCCGCTACTGCGAGATGGCCGCCCCCATTGTGGACGACATTATTTCCCGGGGAAAAACCGCCGTGATCGCGGGGGGAACCGGGCTTTACATGGATTCCCTCATCCGCGGCAACGCCTTCGCACCCTTCCCCGCCACCGGCGTCCGGGAGCGGCTGGAAGCCCAGGCAGACGCCGAGGGCATGGAGGCCATGCTTTCCCATCTGCGCGCCGTAGACCCCGACGCCGCCGGGCGTCTGCACCTCTCCGACCGGAAACGCATTCTCCGGGCGCTGGAGGTCTATCTGGAGACCGGCGAGACCATCACGGAACACAACCGGAAGACCCAGGCCGTTCCGCCCCGGTATTCCCCTCTCTGGCTGGGGCTGGACTTTGCCCAGAGGAGCGAGCTGTACCGCCGCATCGATCTGCGGGTCAGTCTCATGCTTGAGCAGGGACTTGTGGAGGAAATCCGGGGACTTCTTGCCGCCGGCATTCCCGAAAAGACCACCGCCATGCAGGCCATCGGCTACAAGGAATTCGTGGACGCCCTTGACGGCCGGTGTACAATAGAGGAAGCAGCCGATCAGGTGCGCCAATCCTCCCGCCGCTACGCCAAGCGTCAGCTGACCTGGTTCCGCCGGAACAAGGCCATTCACTGGCTCATCCGTGAGACCGGAGACACCGGGCGGGAAATTCTGGAAAACGCCCGACGGATTGTGAGCGATTCTGACAACTGAAACGTGTTAGGATGTGGATACCCTAAGAATACGGCAGTTATTGGGGAGTATTTGTCTGCCGAATATGAGAAAGAAGGTATCCATATGTCTGACGCGATCAACTTACAGGAAGCTATTTTGAAGGAGGTTCGCCGGGACAAGGTTCCCGTGACCCTGTTTCTGATGAACGGCTTCCAGCTCCGGGGGGTCATTACGGGCTATGACAGCTTCGTAGTGGTGCTGGTATCCGATGGCAAACAGCAGATGATCTACAAGCACGCCATCTCCACCCTCGCCCCCATGAAACCGCTGAAGGCCGCAGCCGCAACTGCGTGACGCAAAAAGGGCAACGGAGCATAAGCCTTCCGTTGCCCTTTTTTCAGGGGAAACTCTGATTCCCAATCTCAAATAGAAAGAAGAATTCTTATGTCTATCGCCGAAAACGTCGCCGAGATCCGCCGTCAGATGGCGTCCGCCGCCCTCGCCGCGGGGCGCGACCCAAAGGACATTCTGCTCTGCGCCGCCACAAAGATGAACGACGCCGACGCCGTGCGTCAGGCCATTGCCGCCGGTGTGGACTGCTGCGGCGAGAACCGGGTGCAGGAGCTGACCGCCAAGCTCTCTCAGAACGCTTACGATGGCGTGCCGGTGCATTTCATCGGCCATTTGCAGACCAACAAGGTTCGCCAGGTAGTGGGCAAGGTATCCCTCATTCAGAGCGTGGACTCGGAGCGTCTGCTTGCCGCCATCGACCGGGAAGCCGCCCGGCAGGGCATCGTGCAGGACATTCTGCTGGAGGTCAACATCGGCGAAGAGGCCAGCAAGTCCGGTTTTGCCGCTGAGAATATCCTCTCTCTGATGGAAAAAATTGGCGAATTTTCAAACATATGTGTCAAAGGTCTCATGGCAATTCCCCCAATCAGCCATATTTCGGGAGAAAATCAAAAATTTTTTCAAAAAATGTTCCACTTATCTGTTGACATAAGGCGAAAAAAATACGATAATGTCAAGGTGGACTGTTTATCCATGGGCATGTCCGGAGACTTCGCCGACGCGATCGCTTCCGGCAGCACGATGGTTCGTGTGGGCACCGCTATTTTTGGCGCCAGGAACTATGGTAAAGACGATACCAGGGATTCATCAAAATGATGTGAGCATACATTAGGAGGACATATAGAATGAGCTTGTGGGATAATGTAAAGAAATTTGCCCAGCCCTATGCAGACGACGATTACGATGATTACGGCGAGGATGACGATTACCTCGATGATTATGAAGAACCCGAGAAGCCTGCTTCCGCCCGCCGCAAACCCCGCCGCGCACCGGCACCCTCTCCCGCTCCCGAAGAGGAGGAAGAAGATGAGGAAGCCGACGATTACGGTTTCGGCCCCATGAGCAGCACCGCATCCGCCGCTCCCGCCGGCGGTTTCTCCGGCCAGGTTCTGAACATGAACACCGGCAACAAGCAGGAAGTGGTTCTGTTCCGTCCCGGCAGCTTCAACGACACCTCCAAGGCCGCCGATGACCTGCGCAACCGGAAAGCCGTCATCGTCAACATGGAGAATGTGGACAAGGCCATGGCCCGCCGGGTGGTGGATTTCCTGTCCGGTTGTGTATACGCCCTGGACGGCGATGTGAAGAAGATCGCCCAGTCTGCTTACCTGTTCTGCCCCCACAATATGGACATTGTGGGCGACCTGGAAACGTTGCAGGCCGAGGTTGAAAGCTATATCTAAAAGATAGGAAGGTAAATCACCATGTTTACACCGCAACAGATCGATCAGATTTCTTTCAGCAAATCCACCTTCGGCGGCTACAATATGCAGCAGGTAGACGAGTTTCTGGAGCCTCTGACGGAGGATTACGTAACGCTGTACAAGGAGAATGCCCTGCTGAAAAGCAAGATGCGCGTCCTGGTCGGCAAGCTGGAAGAGTACCGCAAGAATGAAGCGGCCATGAAGGAAAAGGTTGCCAACGCCCAGCGCACCTGTGACAAGATGGTCATGGAGGCCGAGGCCAAGTGCGCCAAGATGCTCAGCAACGCCAACGCCGCTGCCGCAGCTCAGGCAGTACAGCCTGTCCAGCCCGTTCAGCCCGTTCCCAACAACAGCGCCCTGATCGCTGCGGAGAACGCCCGGCTGGAGGAGGCACGCAGAACCGCGTCCGCCCGGATCAATGAGATTCAGGATCAGATGCGCTCCTGCATCCAGGCTCTGGATCGGATCAAGACCGCCAACGCGCCGGTCACCCCGGCGGCTCCCACCACCCGTGTGGCGCCTGTGGCGCCCGTTGCCCCGGTTGCTCCCGCCCCCAAGGCCAGCAGCGACGACGTGGCCGACGAGATTTCCCAGAACATTGAGGCGATCATCGGCAGCACCACGGACACCGCCCCCAAGGCCGCGCCCAAGCACCCCACCGCCAATGATTCCACCACCAGCCGCTTTGCCAGCCTGAACCTGCAATTCGGCCGCAACTACGACCCCACCTCCCACAGATAAGGGAAAACCTATAATGTCTGAGCTTTGACGAGGACACGCAAACCGTTCCGCCGCTTTCAGAGAGCTGCCGCTTTGGTGCAAGGCAGTAAGCAGGAGACGGTCTGTATCACCTCCGAGCAGCGCGCCGAACCCGAAAGGCAGTAGACCGCGCCGGGACACGCCCGATACAGCGTAAGGGAAGCTCTGATTCAGAGATTCCCCATGAGTGCCGGTTTTGCCGGAACGAGAGTGGTACCGCAGAGGTCAACGCGCCTTTGTCTCTTTTGACGAGACAAGGGCGCTTTCCTTTTGCACATATTATCCTGAATTCATTTTTGGAGGTAAGTATTCCGATGGATTATAAGAACACGATCATTACACCGAAAACCGATTTCCCCATGAAAGCGGGTCTGCCCGCCCGTGAGCCGGGCATGCTCAGCCGCTGGGAGAAGCAGAACCTCTATGAGGCCATGCTGGAAAAGAACAAAGACTTCCCCCCCTTCGTGCTGCATGACGGCCCTCCCTTCAGCAACGGCGACATCCACATGGGTCACGCCCTGAACAAGACCCTGAAGGACTTCATCGTCCGCAGCCACGCCATGATGGGCTATTACACCCCCTACGTCCCCGGCTGGGACAACCACGGTCTGCCCATTGAGACCGCCATCATCAAAAAGAGCAAGCTCAACCACAAGGCCATGCCCGTTCCCCAGTTCCGCGCCGCCTGTGAGGAATTCGCCGAGACCTATATCCAGCGCCAGATGGCGGGCTTCAAGCGTCTGGGCGTTGTGGGCAACTGGAAGCATCCCTACCGCACCATGGACAAGCACTTTGAAGCCCAGGAGGTCAAGGTCTTTGGCCGGATGTTCGACAAGGGCTATATCTACAAGGGCTTGAAGCCCGTATACTGGTGCCCCGTGTGCGCCACCGCCGTAGCTGAGGCCGAGATCGAGTACCACGACGACCCCTGCACCTCCGTCTACGTCAAGTTCCCCATGAAGGACGATCTGGGCAAGCTGGCAGGCTTCGACCTGAGCCGCACCTACTTCGTCATCTGGACGACCACCATCTGGACGCTGCCCGGCAACCTGGCCATCTGCCTGCACCCCAGAGAGACCTACGTTCTGGTCAAGGCCGAGAGCGGCGAGACCTATATCATGGCGGAAGCCCTGATGGACAAGGTCATGCGCATCGGCGGCTTCGAGCATTACGAGGTCATCGCCTCCTACCCCGGCCAGTTCTTTGAGAATATGCTGGCACAGCACCCCTTCCTGGACAAGACCTCCCGTCTGGTGAATGCCGAGTACGTCACCATGGATTCCGGTACAGGCTGTGTCCACACCGCCCCCGGCTTCGGTGCCGACGACTACCAGACCTGCATGCGCTACGGCATGGATCTGGTCGTCCCCGTGGATGACTACGGCCGCCACACCGACTACGCCGGCAAGTACGCCGGTATGAAGACCGAAGAAAGCAACCCCGTCATTCTCGCAGACATGAAGGAAAGCGGCGCTCTGTTCGCCTCCGAGGAGATCGTCCACTCCTACCCCCATCACGACCGCTGCAAGAAGCCCATCATCTTCCGGGCGACCCCTCAGTGGTTCTGCTCTGTGGAATCCTTCAAGGACGAGGCCATCGCCGCCTGCAAGGATGTGAAGTGGCTGCCCGCCTGGGGCGGCGAGCGGATGATCAGCATGATCCGGGAGCGTGCCGACTGGTGCATTTCCCGTCAGCGCCGCTGGGGTTTGCCTATCCCCGTGTTCTACTGCCGGGACTGCGGTAAACCCGTCTGCACCGACGAGACCATCGCCCACATTTCCGAGCTGTTTGACGAGTACGGCTCCAACGTCTGGTTTGAGAAGGACGCCATGGAGCTGATCCCCGAAGGGTTGAGCTGCCCCCACTGCGGCGGCAAGTCCTTCGATAAGGAGACCGACACCCTGGACGGCTGGTTCGACTCCGGCTCCACCCACTATGCCTCCCTCATGCGGGACACCCCCGAGCTGTGGCCTGCCGACGTCTATCTGGAAGGCGCCGACCAGTACCGCGGCTGGTTCCAGTCCAGCCTTCTGACCTCCGTTGGCGCGCTGGGACACGGCGCACCCTTCAAGCAGGTTCTGACCCACGGCTGGACGGTGGACGGCCAGGGACGCGCCATGCACAAGTCCCTGGGCAACGGCATTGACCCCGCCGACCTGATCAAGGAATACGGCGCCGACATCGTGCGTCTGTGGGCTGGCTCCGCCGACTACCACGCCGACGTCCGCTGCTCCAAGGAGATCTTCAAGCAGCTGTCCCAGAGCTACCTGAAATTCCGCAACACCGCCCGGTACTGCCTGGGCAATCTAAACGAGTTCGACCCCGACAATCTGGTTGCCCCCAAGGACATGGAGGAGCTGGATCGCTGGGCGCTGACCCGTCTGGACGCGCTGGTGCAGGTCTGCCGGAAGGCTTACGACAATTACGAATTCCATGTGGTGTCCCACGCCATCAACGATTTCTGCGTCGTGGAGCTGTCCTCCTTCTATCTGGATATCATCAAAGACCGGCTCTACTGTGAGGAAAAGGACGGCCTGCGCCGCCGCTCCGCCCAAAGCGCTTTGTTCCTGATTCTGGACGCCATGGCAAAGCTGTTCGCCCCCATTCTGGCCTTCACCTGCGACGAGATCTGGCAGTCCATGCCTCATCGCACCAGCGATGACGCCCGGAACGTTCTGCTGAACCAGATGCCCGAAGGCTTTGCCCAGTATGCGCTGGAAGATGCCGCCATGGAAAAGTGGGACGTGGTCATGAAGCTGCGTCAGGACGTCAACGGCATTCTGGAAAAGGCACGCGCCGACAAGCGTATCGGCAAAGCGCTGGAAGCCCACGTCACTCTGGCGACAGAGGACGCCGCCATCCGTTCCGCCTGCGAGGGCGTGAATCTGGCCGAGGTGTGCATCGTCTCCGACTGCGTCTGGGCGCAGCCCGAGGAAGGCGC
>CAKTKC010000015.1 GCA_934569225.1 uncultured Oscillospiraceae bacterium
TTTTATGCACGAAAAAGTTCGAAAATTAGCCCTCATAACCCGGAGGTCGTAGGTTCGAGTCCTGCCTCCGCAACCATGACGGGTGTTCTTATAGGATCTGATCCTTTGAGAACACTCGTTATTTTATTACCCATTTTGCGCTGGTTCGTAACTGACATAGACACCTCTGCGGATATTTCTGACCACTTCCAACGCAGCCTACGTGCAAACCGGCAGACCGCAAAATGCCGTGAAAAATAAGTTTACATGCCTATTGACAAGACAAGACCGGCGTTGTATAATGGTCAGCATCTTGAACGAAGCTTGTCACAAAAAGACAGGCTTTCTCAGGCAAAATCAACAAATGGAGGAAACATAAACGATGAAGAAGATTCTTGCAGTTCTGATGGCCGTTCTGATGGTTGCTTCTCTGGCAGCCTGCGGCGGCAATGCATCTGCCCCTGCTACCGAGCCTGCTCCGGCTCCCGCGGCCGCCAATACCACGGCTCCGGCAGCGGAGACCACTGCTCCCGAGCAGTCCCTGATCGACGCAGCCAAGGCCGAGGGCGAGCTGGTCGTCTACGGCTCCTGCGAGGAAGACTACCTGGCAGCCGCCTGCGCGCACTTTGAGGAGCTGTACGGCATCAAGGTGCAGTATCAGCGCCTGTCCACCGGTGAGGTTCAGGCCAAGATCGAGGAAGAAAACGGCAATCCTTCCGCTGACGTCTGGTTCGGCGGCACCACCGACCCCTACAACGTTGTCGCTGCTGAGGGCCTGCTGGAAGCCTACGAGGCCGAGAACGCTTCCCACCTGCTGGGCAGCCAGTACCGGGATCCCGACGGCTACTGGTACGGCATCTACAAGGGCATCCTGGGCTTTATGGTCAACAAGGATGAGCTGGCTCGTATGAACCTGGAAGCTCCCGCCGACTGGCAGGATCTGCTGAAGCCCGAATATAAGGACCTGATCTGGCTGTCCAACTACAACACCGCCGGTACCGCCAAGCTGGTCATCAACACCATGATCCAGAAGTACGGTCATGACGAAGGCATCCAGTACCTGGTCGACCTGGACAAGAACATTCAGGTTTACACCAAGTCCGGCTCCGGCCCGTCCAAGAACGTCGGCACCGGTGAGTGCGTCATCGGCATCGGCTTCCTGCATGACGGCATCACTCAGATCGTGGACAATGGCTATGAGAACGTCCAGCTGATCATCCCCTCCAGCGGCACCTCCTTCGAGATCGGCGCTACCGCCATCTTCAAGGGCGCAAAGCATCCCAACGCTGCCAAGCTGTGGGTCGAGTACGCTCTGTCCCCCGAGTGCGTTGAGCTGGCTGCCAAGAACGGCTCCTATCAGTTCCTGGTGATCGACAACGCCCAGCAGCCTGAACAGGCTTCCGAGTTCGGTCTGGATCCCGAGAACGTGATGGATTACGACTTCGAGGACGCCAAGAACAACATCAAGACCTACGTCGAAGAGGTCATGAATGCTCTGGGCGGCGGCGACGACCGTTTCAAGACCGAGTAATCAGGAAAAATCAGGAATTCCCAGGGAGGATGGCGCGATCCGCCATCCTCCTTAATCGTATCTGAGGACTGTCAAAGTGCCAAAGCAGCGGCCTTTTGCCGGCTCCCAGATTTCTCCCCGGCGCTACGTTCCCATTTCCCTGAAAGGAGAACTGCTTATGACAGAAGTTAAGACAAAAAGACAAAGCGCGTCCCTGGATCGCAGAAAGCTGCTGGCTGATCCGATTATGGTCACGACCATTGTGGTTCTGATCGCTTTTCTGACTTTGTTTATCCTCTACCCTCTGGCAATTCTGCTGGTGGATAGTTTTTACAGCAAAAACGGCCTGACACTGGACATCTTCAAGCGGGTTCTGGCCATGGCGAATTTCCGTACATCCATCGTCAATACCCTGAAGGTCGGCTTCCTGGTGGGTATTCTTTCCACGCTGCTGGGTCTGCTGTTTGCCTACGTGGAAGTTTACGTGAAGCTGGGCAAATTCTCCGGCGGGCTGTTCAAGGTGGTGTCCATGCTGCCTGTGGTTTCGCCGCCCTTTGTGCTGTCATTGTCCATGATCATGCTGTTCGGCAAGGCGGGACTGATCACCCGGTTCCTGCTGAAAATTTACGATAACAACGTATACGGCTTCTGGGGCATCGCGATTGTACAGACGCTGACCTTCTTCCCGGTGTGCTACATGATGCTCAAGGGACTGCTGAAGAACATCGACCCCTCTCTGGAAGAAGCCGCCCGGGATATGGGCGCTTCCCGGTGGAAGGTGTTCGCAACCGTCACGTTCCCGCTGATGCTTCCGGGACTGGGCAATGCGTTTCTCGTGACCTTCATTGAGTCCATCGCTGACTTTGCCAACCCCATGATCATCGGCGGCTCCTATGATACCCTGGCGACGACCATTTACTTACAGATTACCGGCGCGTATGACAAAGAGGGCGCCGCGGCCATGGCCGTGGTGCTGCTGAGCATTACGCTGCTGATGTTTGCCGTCCAGAAGTACTATCTGGAAGCCAAAACCGCCGCGACCCTGACGGGCAAGGCGTCCCGGGCGAGAATGCTCATCGCCGACAAGTCGGTGACCGTTCCGCTGACGGTGCTTTGCTCCCTGGCGGCGATCTTCGTGGTCATGATGTACCTGTGCGTCCCCATCGGCGCGCTGTTCCCCACCTGGGGCTACAAGTTCAGCCCGCTGACCTTCAAGTGGTTCACCCAGGTCTTCACCAAGTATAAGGGACTCAAGGCGTTCAAGGACTCCTTCGTCCTGTCGCTGATCTCCGCGCCCATCACGGCGCTGCTGTCCATGATCATCTCCTATCTGGTGGTCAAGAAGAAATTCAAGGCCAAGGGCTTTATCGAGGCGGTCTCCATGCTGGCCATGGCGGTCCCCGGTACGGTTCTGGGCGTCGGCTACATCCGGGGCTTCTCCGGCGGCCTGTTCCACACGGGACTGCTCAGCGGCCTTTACGGAAGCGCGGCGATCCTTATCATTGTCTTCGTGGTGCGCAGCCTGCCCACCGGCACCCGCAGCGGCATTTCCGCCCTGCGCCAGATTGACAAATCCATCGAGGAATCCGCCTACGACATGGGCGCCAACAGCTTCCGGGTCTTCATGACCGTGACGCTGCCGCTGATCAAGGATTCCTTCCTCAGCGGCCTTGTCACCGCGTTTGTCCGCAGCATCACGGCAATTTCCGCCATTATTCTGCTGGTCACGCCCCAGTTCCTGCTCATCACCGTACAGATCAACGAATTTGCCGAAAAAGGCTCCTACAGCATTGCCTGTGCCTTTGCCACGATCCTGATTCTGATCACCTACGGCTCGGTGCTGCTGATGAATCTGGCCATGAAGTTCTTCGGCACCAGCAAAAAAATCAAGGAGGCTTGAGTTATGGAAAAAGAGAAAAAAGGCGTTCGCCTGGATCATATTTCCAAGATCTATAAGGACCCCAAGACCGGCAAGGACTTTTACGCGGTGAAGGACACCTGCCTGGAGATCCGGCCCGGTTCCTTCGTAACCCTGCTGGGTCCCTCCGGCTGCGGCAAGACGACGACCCTGCGGATGATTGCCGGCTTTGAAAGCCCCGACGAGGGCGAAATTTACCTGGGCAACGAGGCCATCAACGCCTTGCCCCCCAACAAGCGGGACACGGCAATGGTGTTCCAGAGCTACGCTCTGCTGCCCCACTACAATGTATTTGACAACGTGGCCTACGGCCTGAAGCTGCGCAAGGTTCCCAAGGACGAGATCAAGGAGCGGGTCACCCGCATTCTGGAGCTGGTGGAACTGTCCGGCATGGAAGCGCGGATGACGAACCAGCTTTCCGGCGGCCAGCAGCAGCGTGTCGCCCTGGCGCGGGCGCTGGTATTGGAGCCGGGCGTGCTGCTGTTTGACGAACCCCTGTCCAATCTGGACGCAAAGCTCCGGGTGAGCATGCGCACGGAAATCCGCCGCATCCAGCAGGCCACGGGCATTACCGCCATCTACGTCACCCACGACCAGAGCGAGGCCATGGCGCTGTCGGATTCCATCATCATCATGAACAAGGGCGTGGTCGCCCAGATCGGCAGCCCCCAGGAAATCTACTATCATCCCAACAGTGAGTTTGTGGCTGATTTCATCGGCGAAGCCAACTTCCTGAAGGGCAAGTGCGTGGCGCTGGAGGATGGCTGCGGCGTGCTGCAGCTGGCGGACACTCAGGTTCGGGTAGCCGCCACCGAGAACATGACGGTTGGGGAAGATTACACCATCGTTCTGCGGCCGGAGTCCGCCGGGCTTGTTCCGGAAGGCGACCTGAAATGCCGCGTGGTTCTCAGCTGCTTCATGGGCGCGTATCAGAACTACCACGTGATGGTGGGCGATACCCTGGTGAAGCTGACGGATTACAACCCCAAGAACCATCGGATCTATCAGGTAGGCGAGACCTGCGCCCTGACCTTCGAGCCGGACGGTGTGCATGTGCTGTAAAGCGTAATAAAAAACAGAAGCCTGGAACGGGAGAATTCCTGTTCCGGGCTTTTGCTTTTTTGAAGGGATGACCGTTTCCAACCGTTCATACTATTTCTCGATAAAATGGTTAACACCATTTTATCCTGCGAATTCTTCGCAGGCCGCCGGTAGCGGCGAGAAATGTATGGACTTACGTTTTTTGCGGCTACGCCGCTGGCTGCTGAAACAGCAGCCGAATAAAACGGTTTTTAACCGTTTTATTGAAAACTAGTATCACGATTCATCCGGTTTGTCACAGGCAAGACAGGCAAACAGCTCGCACCGGATATCCACAACATCATTCAGCGCAATCTCCGTTCCGTCCAGCATGACCATTGTACGGCGGCTTAGGTCGATTCTTTTCAGATTCCCCTTGAGCGTCCCGTATGCGCCGCCCTGCTTCCGGCAGTCTGGGATGAAATAGGTCACGGTGATCTCCGGGTGCGCCGGGGCGGCGTCCAGGAGGATTTGCTGCTTCTGATCCAGAATGTCCCGGCTGTACTCCGACAATTCCGCCCGGCTGTCCGTCAGACGGCCTGCCTCCTGGAGAACGGCCTCGTAGCCGGTGAGGGCGGAAAAGGGGGAAAACTGTGCGGCTCTGTCCATGGCGGATATGGGGGGATGCTTCCGGGAAACGGGGTGGGGCAGGTAAAGCAGATCGTCATATTCGCCCATTATGCTTTGTGTCCTCCTATCTGACCGTTCCGGTCTCTGGCGGTTGCGCCCTCCTCCAAGTCCATGCCTTTCAGAATGGCGTTTTTTCCGTACTTCTTTTTGATGGCAAGCACTGCCTGCTGGCGGCGCTTTTCCCGTTCCCGCGCAGCTGCTTCCTCAGCGCGGCGCTTCTCCTGAGAAGTGTAATCGGAGAAAAAGTCCAGCTGCTCAGTGCTTTCGTGGCGGGGCAGGGAGTTCTCCGGGACGACGTGATTGGCGGACAGATACAGCCGCCTGACCAGAAGATTGGAATCCACGATGCGGTCGTAGAGCGCGGCGACGGCGCTGACGATGGCTTTGGAGGAAGCGGTATGCCCGCCCAGATTTGCGGTGCCGTGGGCGTGCTTGGGAATTCTGCGGCCGTAGCGGTCAACGGTGACATCGCCATGATAGGCGCGGCTTCGTTCCGGGTCGGTGAGATTTTCGATGTCATAGCCCACCGTAAGAACGATCTGGTCGGTGACAAGCCCCTTGTCCACCAGATCCAGGGAAAGATCGTCCGCCATTTCCCGGACGACCAGCCGGGCTTTTTCTGCGGTGTAGGGACATTGCAGCACCTGGCCGGGGCTGATGCTGCTGGATTCCGGCTTGTAGGCTTTGATGTCCGCGATGGTACACGGCTCCCACCCCCAGGCGTGGTCGATCAGCAGCTGGGCGTTGACGCCGAACAACTTGTACAGCAGGTCTTCGTTGTAAAACTCCGTGGGCTTGCCCACGGAACACCGGGCGACGTCGCCCATGGTGCGCAGTCCCGCTTTTTCCAGCTTCTTCGCATAGCCGGGGCCGACCCGCCAGAAATCCGTCAGGGGACGGTGAGACCACAGCTCCTGCCGGTAGCGCAGCTCGTCCAGCTGGGCGATGCGCACGCCGTTTTTATCCGCAGGAATGTGCTTCGCCACAATGTCCATGGCCACTTTGGCAAGATACAGGTTCGTCCCGATCCCGGCGGTGGCCGTGATGCCGGTGTTTTCCAGAATGTCCAGAATGATCTTCATGGCAAGCTCTTCCGGGGTCAGGCGGTAGAGCTTCAGGTAATTGGTGGCGTCGATGAACACCTCGTCGATGGAGTAGGGGTGAATGTCCTCCGGGGCGACATATTTGAGGTATATATTGTAGATGGCCGCGCTGGTCTCCATATAAAACGCCATCTGCGGGGGCGCCACGATGTAGTCCACTTCCAGCTCCGGATGTCCGCGCAGTTCGGTGTAATCGTGGGATTTGCCGGTAAAGGCGCGGCCGGGGGCGGAGTTCCTGCGCAGTGCGTTGACCTGCCCGATCTTCTGCACGACCTCAAACAGCCGCGGCCGGCCGGGAATGCCGAAGGATTTCAGGGAAGGGGAGACCGCAAGGCAGATGGTTTTGCCGGTGCGGCTGGGGTCGGCGACCACCAGATTGGTGGTCATGGGATCCAACCCCCGCTGGATGCACTCCACGGAGGCGTAGAAGGATTTTAAGTCGATGGCGATATAGCTTCGTGCTTTCATTCCGGCGCGGCCTCCCTCAAGGAACCTCTGATTAAATCGTCCGCGGCTGGACAGCGGATCTTTTTCCCCAGCTGTGCGGTTTCAAAAGTGGGAAATACACAAAGTATTCCTCCACTTTTGAAACCTTCATCTGGTGAAAAATCTCTCGCTGCCAGTTCTTGCCGATTTAATCAGAGCTTCCTTGGATTACAAACATAATTTCGATTATTACAACGTTAGTATAACACGGAAGCCCCCAAAAGTACAGAGGAAAATGTGGGAACTGCGCTGAAAAAACAGCGGAAAATTTCCGCCATGACACGGCCTGAGCCGCTGCAAAGGGCTGTTTCGCACCGATTTTCCACCGGCAGCGTCCTCTTCCAGACTGGTTTTTGACGGAGTATTGCAAGTTCTTGAAGGCGACATTGCATCACGGGTGCCGGCACATTGGTGGAATATTCACAAATCGGTCAGGCCGTTCCCGGGGAACAGAGCAGGTGCCGGGGAGGGGAACGCCGAATTTATAAAACGCGGAAACCATTCGCAGCAGCGGAAAAAACGAAATTCGCAAACATTGTCAGGAATTCCGGCGGGCGGGAAGCAACCCGTCAGCGAACGCAAAACAGGCTTGTAAAATTTGAACAAAAAATGAATGATAGCCCACCAATTTCTATCGTAATTTACAATTGCAATTTTGCAAAAATTCATATATAATTTTCCATATCACAAAAACAGATGTCCACCGACTATGGATGCTGCTTTTGAATGGAGGTAAAGAAAATGAAAAGAGTAATTGCTGTTATCTTAGTACTGTGCATGGCTCTGTCCCTGTGCGCCTGTTCCTCTTCCGGCAGCGGCTCCGCTTCCGGCGAGAAGGTCATCAAGATCGGCGTGTTTGAGCCTTCTTCCGGCGACTCTGCGTCCGGCGGCAAGAAGGAAATCTTAGGTATGCAGTATGCCAACAGTCAGGAGCCCACGGTCACTCTGGGCGGCGAGACCTACAAGGTCGAGCTGGTCTACGGCGACAACGGCTCCTCCACCGACAAGGCTCCCTCCGCCGCTTCCTCTCTGGTCAGCGCGGGCGTGTCCGTGGTTCTGGGCTCCTACGGTTCCGGCGTTTCCATGGCAGGCGGCCCCAAGTTTGAAGAGGCCGGCATCCCCGCCATCGGCGTGACCTGCACCAACCCCAACGTCACCGCGGGCAATAGCTACTACTTCCGTATTTGCTTCCTGGATAACTTCCAGGCCGACGTTCTGGCCAACTTCGCCGTGAGCAAGTTCAGCGCCAAGACCGCCTACTGCCTGGGCGAGAGCGGCAACGAGTATGACCAGGGCCTGATCGCCTTCTTCACCAAGGTCTTTGAGGCTGCGGGCGGCAAGGTCATCACCGACTCCTTCCCCACCGGCAACTCCGATTTCGGCTCCTACCTGAACAAGGCCAAGAGCGAGGGCGCGGACGTTATCTTCACCCCGGTCTCCATCGCCTACGCCGTGCAGATCATCACCCAGGCCGCGTCTCTGGGCATTGAGGCTCCGTTCCTCGGCTCCGACACGCTGGACGACAACATGGTTCTGGAAGCCATCAAGGGCACCGACCTGCAGCTGTATGTTTCCACCTTCTACCAGGAGGGCGGTTCTCCTGAGTTCGACGCGGGCATCAAGGAGTACATCAACGGCAGCTCCGAGGCACTGGCTGCCAACGGCGGCAACGACACCATCTCCGCCGTTACTGCCATGGGCTATGACGTTTACTTCGTGGCTCTGGAGGCCATGAAGAAGGCCGACAGCGGCGACAAGGCCGCCATCATGGCCGCGCTGCCCTCCGTCACCTACACCGGTGTTTCCGGCGCCATCGCCTTCGACGCCCAGGGCGACGCCATCCGTGACACTGCTTATATCAAGGCGGCAGACACTGCCAGCGGCGCCTGGGTTCTGGAAACCGTCCAGACCGGCTCCGGCAGCTGATTTTAAGCGTTAATCGAATTGCTTGGCGGGGGACGCAAACCCCCGCCAACAGTCGTATTTTTAAGACAGGGAATCTCTGAAAAAACCGTCCGGAGCGCGGCTGCTGACGGCTTCTTCGGGGATTCCGTAAAGAAAGGGAGGAACCCCTGTGGAACAACTGTTTTCTCTGGAATACATGGTATCCATTCTGCTCAGCGGCATTTCCCTGGGCGGGCAGCTGGCGCTGATCGCCATTGGCTACACCATGGTCTACGGCATTCTGCGCCTGATTAACTTTGCCCACGGCGACGTGTTCATGGTCGCGGGTCTGCTGGGTATCTATATTTCCGCCGCGCTGCCGATCTACGCGGCGATTCCTGTTGTCATTATCCTGACGGTGGCGCTGGGCTTTTTCATCGAGCGGGCGGCCTATAAGCCCCTGCGCAATGCCCCGAGAATGTCCGTCATGATCTCCGCCATCGGCGTCAGCTATCTGCTGGAAAATACTGCGACCTACGTCACCGGCGGCCAGCCCATGACTTACCCCACCATCGGAATCCTGAACAAAACCATCGACATTGTCGGCACCTCCACAAAGCTGGTGGTCATCATCACCCCTGTTCTGGTTCTGGTGCTGATCCTGCTGCTGACCCAGCTGATCAACCATACCAAGATCGGCATGGCTATGCGGGCGGTGTCCAAGGACTTTGAGACGGCGCGGCTGATGGGCATCAAGATCAACAACGTCATTTCCATGACCTTTGTCATCGGTTCCGCTCTGGCGGTGGTGGGCTCCATTCTGTATTTCACCACCTATCCCGCCATCACCCCCACGGCGGGCGCCATGCCGGGACTGAAAGCCTTCGTGGCGGCGGTGTTCGGCGGCATCGGCTCCATCCCCGGCGCGGTGATCGGCGCGTTCCTGATCGGCATCTGCGAGACCGTTATCAAGGGCCTGCCCTCGGCATGGAATGTTTCCGTGTTCTCCGACGCCTTCACCTTCGCGCTGCTCATCATCATCCTGACCTGCAAGCCTACCGGACTCTTTGGCGAAAAGGCCACGGATAAGGTTTAAGGAGGTGCCGGATATGCTGAAACAGAAAACAAACAAAAACGGCAGCTTCGCCGCGCTGATCTCCATTTCGGTGCTGCTTTTGCTGGTCATCCTGCTGGAGAACCTCAGCGACTACATCCCCGGACTGCCCGCAGTCTTCCTTCCCACCAGCCAGTTGTTTACCGTGCTGAAAAAGGGCGCGGTGTATTCCCTGGTGGCCGTTTCCATGAACCTGCTCAACGGCTTTACCGGCCTGTTCTCTCTGGGACAGGCGGGCTTCATGCTGCTGGGTGCGTATACCTACGCCATCCTCACTGTTCCCATGGCCGCCAAGGATCAGGTCTACTACCTTTACGGCGGCTCGGCTGTGAAATTCTCCCTGGTGGATTGCTTCCAGAGCTTTCTGGGAAGCGCCGGGTTCGGCGGCGGGCTGGCGCTGGTGCTGGCCGTTCTCGTGGGGCTGATTCTGGCGGGACTGGTTGCCGCACTGTTCGCGGCGCTCATCGGTCTGCCGGTTCTGCGGCTGAAAAGCGACTACCTCGCCATTGCTACGCTGGGTTTCGCCGAAATCCTACGGGCGATTTTCCAGTGGCAGACCCTCGGCCCCATCACCAACGGTGCGAACATGATCAAGGGCTTCCCCACCTTCTCCGATTTCAATATCAAAAACGGCGCGGGGCAGGTGGTGCTGCGGCTGAGCACATTCGTTCCCTTCCTTGTGGCGATCGTCAGCATCACCCTGATCGTTCTGCTGATCAACTCCTCCTACGGCCGCGCCTTCAAGGCTATCCGGGACGATGAGGTGGCGGCGGAGGCCATGGGCATCAGCCTGTTCAAGCACAAGATGCTCTCCTTTGTGATCTCCAGCTTCTTCTCCGGCGTGGGCGGCGCGCTGTTCGCCATGTATGTTGCCAACGCCCAGGCGAAGGTGTTCACCTCCACCATGACCTATGAAATTCTGCTGATCGTGGTTATCGGCGGCATCGGCTCCGTTTCCGGTTCTGTCATCGGCACGTTCCTGTACGTGGCCTGTTCTGAGTGGTGGCTGCGGTTCCTGGATCGGGAGACCTACATCGGCTCGTTCAAGGTGCCCCTGCTGCGCAGCGGCTTCCGGATGGTCGTATTCTCCGTGGTCATCATGATCATCGTTCTGTTCTTCTCCAAGGGCATCATGGGGGAGAAGGAGCTGAGCTGGAAGGGCATCGGCGGACTGCTGAAAAAGCGGAAAAAGGCTGCCCCGGCGGCGGAAAAGGAGGACTGAAGCGGCATGAGCGAAACGAACGTTCTTCGTATGGAAAACATCACCATGCAGTTTGGCGGCGTCGTGGCTGTGAACGACCTGTCTCTGGACGTGCCGGAGGGGCAGATCGTCGCCCTCATCGGCCCCAACGGCGCGGGCAAAACCACGGCCTTCAACTGCATCACCGGCGTGTATCAGCCGACCAACGGCCGGGTGGAATTCATGGGCAAGACCATGATCCGCAACCACCCCACCGGCAAAATGAAAAAGAATTATCTGGGAACCAACGGGGAAAAGTATGCCAATGAGCGCAACATTGACCCGACTCCGGATCATGTGGTGTCTCTGGGCATTGCCCGTACCTTCCAGAACATCCGCCTGTGGAAGAGTATGACGGTGTTTGAAAACGTGCTGGTAGCCAAGCATATGCGTGCCAAGCAGAACGTATTTTCCGCCATCTTCCGGGCGAACGCCAAAGAAGAAGCGAGAATGCGGGAAGAAACCATGGAGCTGCTGAAGGAGCAGGGACTGGAGCAGTACAAGGACGAGATCGCCACCAGCCTGCCCTACGGCCTGCAGCGCCGTCTGGAAATCGCCCGCGCTCTGGCGACGGATCCCAAGCTGTTGCTGCTGGACGAACCGGCGGCGGGCATGAACCCCCAGGAGACCCAGGAGCTGGCGGAGTACATCAAAGAGATCCGGGACAGACACCATCTGACGGTCTTCCTCATTGAGCATCACATGGATCTGGTCATGAAAATTTCGGATTACATTTATGTCATTGACTTCGGCAGTGAGATCGCCCGGGGCGTGCCGAAGGAAGTGCAGCAGAACAAGCGCGTGATCGAGGCGTATTTGGGGGTGACGGAAGATGCGTAACATCCTGGAAATTCGGGATTTGCAGGTGCATTACGGCGGAATTGAAGCGGTGAGGGGCATCAGCCTGGACGTGCCGGAAGGGAAGATTGTGACCCTGATCGGCGCCAACGGCGCTGGCAAAAGCTCCACCCTCCGTGCCATTGCGGGGCTGGTGAAGCCCTCTGCGGGAAAAATCACCTTCCTGGACGAGGACATCACCGGCGTGGATTCCAGCCTGATCGTGTCCAAGGGCATCACCCTGGTGCCGGAAGGACGGCGGATTTTCCCGGACATGACGGTGCTGGAAAACCTGAAAATCGGCGCGTATCTGCGCAAGGACGATCTGACCGAGGACTTAAACTGGGTCTTTGACCTGTTCCCCCGGCTGAAGGAGCGTTCCTGGCAGGCGGGCGGCACGCTGTCCGGCGGCGAGCAGCAGATG
Source organism: uncultured Oscillospiraceae bacterium (assembly GCA_934569225.1). Taxonomy (GTDB): domain Bacteria; phylum Bacillota; class Clostridia; order Oscillospirales; family Oscillospiraceae; genus Faecousia. Next base: position 12,206 of record CAKTKC010000015.1, read on the forward strand.
CTGGCAGTGGGACGTGCGCTGATGAGCCGCCCCAAGGTCATCATGATGGACGAGCCGTCTCTGGGACTGGCGCCCATCATCGTCAAGGGTATCTTCGAGATCATCAAGGAGATCAACAAGCAGGGCGTGACGGTGCTGCTCATCGAACAGAATGCTAACATGGCGCTGAAAACCGCGAATCTCGGCTATGTTATGGAGACCGGCCGTATCACCCTCCACGGCAGCGGCGAGGAGCTGCTGGCCAACGAGGCGGTAAAGGCGGCTTATCTTGGCACGTAATCAGGAAACGGCACAACCGGGCTTTCGGAGCGGTACGCTCCCGGAAGCCCGGCTGTTTCTGTCTGCGCAAAAAATTTACATTATAGGGATTGACATTTCCGAGATATGTGCTATTATATCGATAGTAATATATCGGTATGAAAATACCGATAAATTTGTTCGGGAAGCACCGGTGAACCCGGCGGAGGCTGACGGCAAAAATTTCAGCCGAGGACGGTTTCATCAGGGATTCCCCAGGAAAGGTCGATTTTTATGGAGAAAACATATGCACCCGTAACCACCGCCCAGGAACTGACCGAAGCATTGGCAAAGTGCCGCGCTGCTCAGGAGAAATTTGCCGCCTATACCCAGGAGCAGGTGGATAAGATCTTCCTGGCCGCCGCTACCGCTGCCAACCAGATGCGGATTCCTCTGGCCAAGCAGGCCGTAGCCGAAACCGGCATGGGCGTGGTGGAGGATAAGGTCATCAAGAACCATTATGCCGCCGAATATATTTACAACGCCTACAAGGATTCCAAGACCTGCGGCGTCATCGAGGAAGACACGGCCTATGGCATTCAGCGCATTGCCGAGCCTATCGGCGTCATCGCGGCGGTCATTCCCACCACGAACCCCACCTCCACCGCCATTTTCAAGACCCTGATCTCCCTGAAGACCCGCAACGGCATCATCATCAGCCCCCACCCGAGAGCGAAGGGCTGCACCATCGCCGCCGCCCGGGTGGTTTTGGAAGCGGCGGTTGCTGCCGGTGCGCCGGAAGGCATCATCGCGTGGATCGACAAGCCCTCTCTGGAGCTGACCAATCAGGTGATGGCGGAAGCCGACCTGATTCTCGCCACCGGCGGCCCCGGCATGGTGAAGGCGGCTTACTCCTCCGGCAAGCCCGCTCTGGGCGTCGGCCCCGGCAATACCCCCGCCGTGATCGACGACAGCGCCGACATTCTGCTGGCGGTTTCTTCCGTCATCCATTCCAAGACCTTCGACAACGGCATGATCTGCGCTTCCGAGCAGAGCGTGGTGGTGCTGGACAGCATCTATGACCGGGTCAAGGCGGAGTTCATCAAGCGCGGCTGCTACGTCCTGAACGGGGAGGAAATCGACAAGGTTCGTGCGACCATCCTGATTAACGGCGCATTGAACGCCAAGATCGTGGGTCAGTCCGCCCATACCATCGCGGCACTGGCGGGCGTTGACGTCCCCGAAAGCACCAAAATCCTCATCGGCGAAGTGACCTCCACAGACCTCTCCGAAGCCTTTGCCCACGAGAAGCTGTCCCCCGTGCTTGCCATGTACCGGGCAGCCGACTTTGCCGACGCCATGAACAAGGCGGACACCCTCGTCAAGGACGGCGGCTACGGCCACACCGCTTCCGTCTATCTGGATACGGTAAGCGGGAAGGAGAAGCTGGACGCCTTTGCGGAGAGAATGAAAGCCTGCCGCATTCTGGTGAACACCCCGTCCTCCCACGGCGGCATCGGCGACCTGTACAATTTCAAGCTGGCTCCCTCCCTGACGCTGGGCTGCGGCTCCTGGGGCGGCAACTCCGTTTCCGAGAACGTGGGCATCAAGCACCTGCTGAACATCAAGACTGTGGCAATTAGGAGGGAGAATATGCTCTGGTTCCGTGCGCCTGAAAAGGTTTATTTCAAAAAGGGCTGCCTGCCGGTGGCTCTGGCCGAGCTGAAAAATTATAAGAAGGCATTCATCGTCACCGACGCCTTCCTGTACCAGAACGGCTACACCAAGCCCGTGGAGGAGAAGCTGGACGCCATGGGAATCACCCACACCACCTTCTACAACGTGGCTCCCGATCCCACCCTCGCCTGTGCCAGAGAGGGCGCGGCGCAGATGGCGGCCTTCAAGCCCGATCTGATTCTCGCCATCGGCGGCGGTTCCGCCATGGACGCGGGCAAGATCATGTGGGTGCTGTATGAGCATCCCGAGGCGGACTTCCAGGACATGGCCATGCGCTTTGTGGATATCCGCAAGCGTGTCTACACCTTCCCCAAGATGGGCGAAAAGGCGTATTTCGTCGCCATCCCCACCACCGCCGGTACCGGCTCCGAGGTGACCCCCTTCGCCGTCATCACCGATGAAACCACCGGCGTCAAGTATCCGCTGGCGGACTATGAGCTGCTGCCGAAAATGGCCATCGTGGACGCCGACATGATGATGAACGCCCCCAAGGGTCTGACCGCTGCCTCCGGCATCGACGCCGTGACCCACGCTCTGGAAGCCTACGCCTCCATGATGGCCACGGACTACACCGACGGCCTGGCGCTGCGGAGCCTGAAGCTGATTTTCGAGAACCTGCCCTCCGCCTACGAAAACGGCGCGAAGGATCCCAAGGCTCGCGAGAACATGGCGAACGCCGCCTGCATGGCCGGTATGGCCTTCGCCAACGCCTTCCTGGGCGTGTGCCACTCCATGGCGCATAAGCTGGGCGCGTTCCACCATCTGCCCCACGGTGTTGCCAACGCCCTGATGATCGACGAAGTCCTGCGGTTCAACGCCGCCGAGATTCCCGCGAAGATGGGCACCTTCTCCCAGTACGACCATCCCCACACCCTGGCGCGGTATGCCGAGGTCGCCGACTACCTGAAGCTGGGCGGCGCCACGGACGAGGAGAAGCTGGAAAACCTGATCGCGGCCGTCGACGAGCTGAAGGCCAAAATCGGCATCAGGAAGACCATCCGGGACTACGGCATTGACGAAACCGACTTCCTGAACCGTCTGGACAGCATGGTGGAGCAGGCTTTCGACGACCAGTGCACCGGCGCGAACCCCCGGTATCCCCTCATGAGCGAGATCAAGCAGATGTACCTCAACGCCTACTACGGCACCTCAGAGGCAAAGTAAGGGAAACAGAACCGACGCCCTCCGGCCTGGGACTTCCAGTGCCGGAGGGCGAAGTGGTTTTGGAAATGTTTGGGTGGAGGCGGAAGGACGCAGGTCAATACGGACGGATTGATTTTTTCGGCTCACTTGCTATAATGTAGTGGGTGAGCCGAGTGCCCAATCATTTTCAGGAGGAAGAAAATGCTTCAATATCACGAAATGACCGAAGAAGAAAAATACTGCATCGCCCGGTGGAAATATCCCGGGGAATACGCGATTTACAACAGCCTTTCTTATGAGGAACAGAAAAAGCGGGGGTTTGGGTTTGCAAACCCCGAGAACCACCTGTATTCCTTCTATGATGGGAAGGAACTTGTCGGCTTTATCAATCTGAATGGGGAAGACCCGGAGGTGTTCTTCGGAATCGGGGCGAATCCCGATTGCTGCGGCAAGGGGTACGGGCAGCAGATGACCCGGACAGCGTGGGAAATTTCGCAGACACTGTTTCCCGGGAAACCTATGTACCTGGAAGTCAGAACATGGAATCAGCGGGCGATCCGGTGCTATGAAAAGGCGGGATTCTGCATTGTCGGCGAGCCGATTCAACAGACAACACCCATTGGAGAAGGTGCGTTTTACCACATGGTACGTCGGGGCTGAACAGGAAAACGGCGTGGCAAAGGGGATGCAGCGCTGCCCGGCCAATTCTATGGGGAAAGAAGCAGATTTTGCGGGTGTTGTCTGGATGGGCGAGGACGGATGCTCTGATCATCGACCACCCCGCCACAAAAAATCTGCGGGGCGGCTGCGTATCTTTTGCGACTTCCCTCTTGTTTTTTTCGGCATGTGCGGTTATAATAATCCAAGATAAAAACAAGGAGGTCACTTTCATGGCTGTAAAAATTGAAAAGGATACCATCATCGGGGACGTTCTGGATATCGCGCCCCAGTCCGCACCCCTGTTCTTCGCCATTGGTATGCACTGCCTGGGCTGCCCCTCTTCCCGGGGCGAGACCGTTGAGGAAGCCTGCATGGTTCACGGTGTGGACTGCGAGCCGTTCCTCGCCCAGCTGAACAATTTCCTGGAAGCCTACGAGGCCAACGAAGCCGCGAAGCAGAACGGATAAAATACCGGCAGCGCCATCCCGGACAAATGCCGGGATGGCTTTTTTAACTGTCCAAAAAGGCCACGGCCTTTTTGGACAAGGGGCTTGCAGCCTGCTGCGCGCACTCCTTGGCCGCCGCAGGCGGCCAACTCGCACACTTCGCAGTCTGTAAGGTATTTTCTGCCAGGTACACGCCCCGGCAGAAAATAATTTAATTCTATTTGCCGCCTGCGGGCGGCAAACTCTGCGAGGCTTTTTTGATACGTTGACTTTTCTGCTATTTGGAAGCTTTTATCATGTCTGATGAAAGTGAAAAAGGTACTTAGAAGGAGGGACGCCCGTGAAAATTCCCCTTTCCAACCGGCTGCTGGCCTGCTGCGGCTATGTCAAGCCCGGCGACCGGGTGGCGGACGTGGGCTGTGACCACGGTTATCTCGGCATTTACCTTCTGAAAAACGGCATTGCGGGCGCGGTCATTGCCTCCGACGTCCGGGAAATGCCCCTGCAAAGCGCCATCCGCAACGCGGAAAAATTCGGCGTGAGGGAGCGCATGTCCTTTTACCTGTCCGACGGCATCCGCGATGTCCCCCGGGAATTTGACTGCATGGTCTGCGCGGGGATGGGGGCGGACACCATGATGTCCATTCTGGACGCCGCGCCCTGGCTGAAAAGCGAACGCTACCGCCTGATTCTCCAATGCCAGAGCAAGCGGCCGGAGCTGCGCCGGTATCTGTACTGTCAGGGCTACGCCATCCGCCGGGAGACGCTGGCGAAGGACGGAAAATTCATCTACCCCGTCATGGAGGTGGTCTATGCCCCCGGGGAGGCGCTGACCGAGGGCGAATATTACATCACCCCGGCACTGCGCCGCAGCGGCAGCGAGCTGCTCCCGGCCTTCCGGGAGAGCGTCCTTTCCGGCCTTCGCAAGACCGTTGCGGGGCTGTCCGGCGGGGACGAGGAAAAATACAGGCACTACAAAGCAATTCTGGAGGAACTGACCCATGACGACTGTAGCTGACATTCTCAAGTACGTAGAAACCCTTGCCCCGCCCTACATGAAAATGGACTGGGACAATGTGGGGCTGCTCTGCGGCAGCCGGGAGACCCCCGTTACCAAGGTTCTGGTGGCACTTGACCCCTTCGAGGGGGTGTGCCGGGAGGCAGTGGAGTGGGGCGCGGAGCTGATCGTCACCCACCACCCGATCATTTTCGACCCGCTCAAGTCCGTGACGGAGGAAACGACCGTTGGCCGGAGCATCATGACCCTTTGCCGTCACGGCGTCAGCGCCGTCAATGCCCACACCAATCTGGACTGCGCCCCGGGGGGCGTCAACGACGTGCTGGCGGCCACCCTGGGACTGAACGACGTAGAGACTATTCCACCCTTTTTCCGGGACGATCAGGGACGGCAGTGGGGACTTCTGCGCCGGGGCAGGGTAGAGGAGCAGCCCCTTTCCCAATTTCTGGAAATCGTTAAGAGCAGCCTGAACGCCGAGGGACTGCGCTACGTGGACGGCGGCAAGCCGGTTCGCGTGGTGGCGGTGGGCGGCGGGCATTGCTCCGACGAGCTGATGAGCGCCTTCGAGGCCGGGTGCGACACCTTCGTCACCGCGGACATCAAGTACAATGAGTTCTGGGACGCGCAGGCGCTGGGGATGAATCTGATCGACGCGGGGCATTTTGCCACGGAGAACCCCGTTGTGGCCGTGCTGGCGGAGAAAATCGCCGCCGCGTTCCCGGGCATTCAGGTGAAAATTTCCGAAACCCACCGGGACTGCATGAAATTCTATTGAGAAAGTGTTGATTTTTGTCACGGATTCTGATAAAATAGATAAGATTTTTGAATATACTCGCTGAAGGGAAGATATACCTATGTCCGGACATTCCAAATGGCATAACATCCAGAAAACCAAGGGCGCGCAGGACGCCAAGCGCGCGGCAGCCTTCACCAAGATCGCCAAAGAGCTGATCGTCGCGGTGAAGGAGGGCGGCAGTGCAGACCCCGCCTATAACTCCCGCCTGGCCACCGTCATCACCAAGGCCAAGGCCGCCAACATGCCCAACGACAACATCAAGCGCTGCCTGGAAAAGGCGGCGGGCGCAGGCGGCGACAACTACGAGACCATCACCTACGAAGGCTACGGCCCCGGCGGCGTGGCGGTGATCGTGGAGACCATGACCGACAACCGCAACCGTACCGCCGGTGCCATGCGCCACCACTTCGACAAATTCGGCGGCAATCTGGGCGCGACGGGCTGCGTCAGCTGGTCCTTCGACAAGAAGGGCGTGCTGGTGATCGACAACGAGGACGGCGACTATGAGGAAGACCAGGTCATGATGGACGCCATGGACTGCGGCGCGGATGATTTCGAGGCCGAGGACGACGTGTTCACCGTGTACACAGACCCCGACGATTTCAACGCCGTAGCCGACGCCATGACGCAGAAGGGCTACAGCTTCGTATCCGCCCAGATCGAAATGGTACCCCAGAACTACCAGAAGCTCACCGACCCGGAGCAGATCTCCCTGATGGAGAAGCTGCTGGACATCATGGACGACGACGACGACGTCCAAAACGTCTGGCACAACTGGGACGAGGATTGAGGAAGAACGGAAAGAACCGCAGGTTCAGGCGATGGCTTGAACCTGCGGTTTATTATGTAGAAATGGGAAAAAGCGAACTGACTGACATGCGGCATCAGAGAAGCTCATGGCTACCTTGTGAGAATGGCGAGTAAAAGGCCACTGAGATGCCGTATTCAGTATAATTATTAGGAATTATTTTTCAGGTACTCATAAGCGGCGAGTACATCTACGATTGCATCTTTTTCGTTTTTGGTAACAATGTGATCCTCGTAATACTCATTGCCTTGGAACCTAATAATCGTTTCATCGGAAGCAGCAATGTTCCGCAGTAGTTGAATTTCCGAAGCGTCCGGTTCGAAGTCCGCTGTTTCCCATACCTCGGTATCATTATCCCGGGTAATATCGCTGCGGCTGAATAATTTGGTTGTATTTTCCCCATCCACACTGAAAATTACCGTGTTGAAGAAAATCCAGCCTGCGTCTGTTTGTGCATCCGTATAATTCAAGGAAACTCTCAGCCAGGTATAGCCACTGTCCATGCGCCCAATGTAGGGATAGATGTAGCAGCATATATCCGTATACTGCGGCTCATTCTTATGCTGATACCAGGTCAACTTCTGAACCTTATCGTAGGTCGTTTTCAGGTTCTTCAGTGCTGCCTCACCTGCTGCCCGCTTTGCGGCATTAACAGCATCTTTCTTCTCTGCCGCGACACTACTCTCGGGGCTACCCGGGTAGTAATTCACAATCAGATCGGCAAGGCAAATCACACCGTCATTGTTCGCAGTGCTTTCTTCCTGTTCCAGGTATCCCATCAGATCTGTCGCAGACAGCCTTTTAATTTCGCAACCAGTAGCGGTCGACAGCGTGAGAGTACCGTTTTCGTATGTAAAATTGGAATAGCCAGTTGAATTGCTGAAGTTGTAGCTGATCTTTTCTTCCTCTACGGTGTAAGTACCGGACAGCGCAGTTGCTGCACCAACTCCACAGTTGATTAGGGTGTATGTAATCTGATTATCCTGGTATGAATACAGGGCGAGAGTTCCATCCATACTTGTGTCGACCCAGACGCCCTGCAGAGCATCCGGTACAAGCTCAGCATAATTCATTGTAGGCTCAGTTTCCTCGGCTTCTGTTGTTTCCAGTATAGGCTCCGCCTCTGTCGGCTCGATCTTTTGCGCTTGCGTAGATTCTTTGACGTCTCCGCAGGCGCACAGGGACAGGCACATTATAAGTGCCAAGAGCAGAGAAATTGTCTTTTTCATTTGCGATCCTTCTTTCTTAGAGTATACCAATAACCGATATTGGTTAATATGATTATACACCATATTCGGTTATCATGTCAAGTAAGAAAGGGGGCTGCGTCCCGTGATTTCTTACGATAATCTGTGGAATGTCATGAAAGAGAAGGGCATCACACAATACATGCTCATCAAACGGTATAATATCAGCCCCGGACAGATTACGCGGTTAAAACGGAACGAGAGCGTCAGTACCCATACCATTGAGATGTTTTGCAGAATTCTGTCCTGCGAAGTCGGGGACATCATGAAGTATATTCCGGATGATTAGAGCAGAGAAATCTGCTCTTTTTCTTTTGGGAAGCACATCCTCATTTTCTTCATCAAAAACACCCCTAAAACAGCAAAAACAGGAAGCACATCTTGCCGGATTTCTTCGGCAGGACGTGCTTCCTTGCTTCATTTTTGCGAAAAGTGGGGTTTGAACTTTTGAGGTTCAAAAGCAGGGGTTTAATCTTACTTTTTCAGCGCTTCCTCAACTGCAACAGCCACGGAAACGGTAGCACCGACCATGGGGTTGTTGCCCATGCCCAGGAAGCCCATCATTTCCACGTCAAATCCGCCTGTCGGCGGCTTTGTGCCTGCGGCGCAAGGCTTTTTCGTGCTGAAAACCCAACTTTTCACAAATCGGGAAACACGTCCCACATTCCAATAGAATGTGCTTTCTTAACTGGCTGCATTTTATCACATCTTCTGTCCACGAAACAAGCCTTTCTGACTTAATTAAACACCTTTTTCCATCTTCTTTTCTTCTCTATCATCTTTTATCATCTCTGTATCATCCTGCTGCCAAGAGAAGGGAAAGCCAATCAAAAATAAGTGATTTCTTTTCATAACCTATCCTATTATAGCGGATAGGTTCTTTTGTATAATCTGGGTGTAAAGATTGAGAGAGATAAAAACAAAAACCTCTCCGAAAGAAATAAGGGTTGCGACCTATCGCCACGGCCAAGAGCCGAGAAAGGAAATCACCATGAACACCACTACTTCCACCAATTCCACCGTCCGTTTCACCATCGACTTCTTCAAGCAGACCATTACAGGCACCAAGGCCAGCTTTGCCAAGGCCGGAAAGGGCGTCGGCCCTGAGTATGAGGAACTGACTGCGAAAATGGCGGCTCATCCCACCTTTACGCTGACGGTCAAGGAGCAGAAGCACAAGGCGACCAGCGCCAAGAAAACCTATGAGGGCATGGACTTCAAGTTCATGGAGGATTACATTGCGACCTTTGAGGATGCCGCTTTGGCGCATGAATATGAATCCGTCAAGCAGATGGCGAAAAAATGCGGGACCAAGGCTTACCCTCTGACCAAGAAGTGGTTCCTGGGCAAGTTCAGCGATAAGGAAAGCGGTTTCGATATGGATGCCGCAAAAAAGGCTATTGCCGACTTCCGTATTGAGAAGGCAATCAAGAAGTCCTCGACCAATGCTCCTTCTGACAACGCAGAACAGACCAACGAAGCAGCTTAATCCACCCCCACATAGAAAGGAAAGGTATTTACCATGGAAAAGTTCAAGTTTGATGTTGTTACCCAGACCCTGACCATTACTGCCAAGTTTGCAGAGGCCATGAATACCCCCGACAGCGATGAATACACGCTGGTGCAGAAATTCAGAGCTGATTTTCCTGCGCTGGTGATTGTCAGAAAAACCCACAAATCCGCCACCCATTACACGACCAAGAGCGGAGAGAAGTTCCACTGCAACCAGTTCAAAAATCTGACCTATGAGCGTATGGAGAAGTTCCTTTCTGCCCTCCCCAAGCGTGAAAGCTATCTGCGGGAATACACCTTCGTGAAGGACTTCGCTTCTGCCGTCCAGCACAACGGTTATTCTCTGGTGCGGAAATGGTTCACGGCGCAGTTCCCCGAGTTTCGGACGAACCCTCTGTTTTATCTCACCCATTCTCCCGAGGTGGTCAATGGAATGACCTTTCTGGACGAGGAAACCAAAGCCGAAAAGAAAGCGTCCTGATTTTGAATCACACTATTAACATTGGAAAATACCATATTTTCCAATGTTAACAGCCCACTTGAATGTTCCAGAAGGAGGAGCCATGTTAGAAGAAAAGACCTACACCCTCCCTCAGCTTGCCCAAGAGCTGGGAGGGGCAGCAGACCGTCAAAGCGTTCTGAAAAAGCTGCAACGGCGAGGGATTGCCTACGCCGCAGAGGGCCGAGGCGCAAAGCTGAAAATCACGATTCAATCCATTCCAGACCGTTTCCCAACCTATTGCATCCGAGAATTGCAGTTTGCCCCCAATTCCGACTTTGAAAAGGTCCGCAACCTGTTCTATTACTGCTTCAATGACGAGGAATTTTTTACCTATCCCGATGAACGGAAATCTGCGGCCTTGGAGGAATGCGGCCACCACGTCTCACGGCAGAGCATCGCCGTCTATCTGCAAAAGCTCTATGATTTGGGCCTCTGGTCCAAGAGCAGTCAGGAATTTGTCTACTACTTTGCCCACGGCGGACTTTACCGAGAAGCCGACAAGCAGGAATACTTGGAGGCATGGCACGACTACTGGGGCTGGAAAGAGAAATTCGGCGGAGAGCTGAAAATCGTCTGTCCGATGATTCTTGAAAAATACGACGGTTTTCCGAGAAAGCAGGCCGTCCCCGAAGCCAATGCCATGGAACAGGAGGCAATTCAGACACTGATTGCTCTTACCAATGAAAGTTATGAACGGGCTTACGGATAACTTTGAACCACACTGTTAACATTGGAAATATAAATAGAACTATATCCAGTGTTAATAGTGTGAATTAAAAAAGCAAAACAGGACAATCCATCTATTCCATTTTCCATAAAGAGTAGAAGAAAAAAGAAGGAGGCAAACCAATGAGCCTAATTGATGATTTTTTTAAGGACGTGCCTGAATACTACGATTCCATGTGCATGGACGGTTATACCCCTGAGCAGATCAGATACGCCCTCCACAAGAAAATGAACAGACAGCAGGCAGAACAGGAAGAGATTGCGGATTCCGTGGATTCCATCAAGATTAAGAGCGAGGTGAAAATCAAACGATGAGCGAGAAGAAAGAGGACAAGAAGAAAAAGAAGCAGTCCGTCCTTGAGAAGGAGATTTTCAGCATTATGGAAAAGTCCATGAAAACTGCGCTGGATGCGGCAGTGGACGATTTATTAAAGGACTGGGACAAGGAAATCAAAATCAAACTATAAGAGAAACGGCAAGCCGACACAAGGAAGAACCTTGGTTGGCTTGCCGTTTTTTTCGTTTTCTGCCGTCTGCGCCGTGTGGCGTGAAAAAAGGGCTGTCCGCAAACAGACCTGAAAGCCGTTTGCTGAAATCAAATCCTCTCTTGGTAGGAGCGCAAGCCACGCCTTTTTTCGTTCGGTGGGAAATCATCTGGCTTTCCTGTAATACAGCCCCCTGTTCAATCAACCATTTGGTTTCGACTACACTTTTGGTTCCCCAAAAACGCCCCTGAAAGCGTCCCAAAACGCTGACTTTTTGTTCAGGAAACACGTCAGCCCCTTTCGCTGACATCGTCCTCTTTTACATACTCGATCAGATCGGCAGGCTGGCAGTCCAGCAGAGCGCAGATTGTGTCCAACGTTTTCCACGACACCAGTTCCCTATGCCTCAGCTGTTGGAGGTAGGACTGACCAATCAGTTTTTCTTCACGGATTTTGGTAGAGGTGTAGCCTTTCTTTTTCAGCTCTGCCAACACGTCTACCTTGTAACGGATTGCCATAAAATGCGCCTCCTTTTCCATTGTCCTTATTCTATCACAGATATGCACTAAAATCAAGTGCTAATTTTGAACAAATAAAGCACCAAATATTAGTGCAATATGTCAATAGACAGCACCAGCAATTAGTGCTATAATATTCTTGTAATTGAGGGGCAGCCAATTTCAACACTGCCTGTTGTAAGCCCCCTGAACAACCCACAAAGGAGCAGCGACAGCACGGAGAGACGGCAAAACAAACACAAAGGAGAAACCGAAAATGTCTAAAATCGAACTGCTTGCCAAGATTGAACTGCTGAACAAATACGAAGCCATGATGGAGGAACTCAAAGCCGAGGCCGACACCATCCGCAACACCATCAAGGCAGAGATGGAAGCCAGAGAGTTGGAGGAAATGATTGCGGGACAGTATATCATCCGCTATACCGCCGTTCTTTCCAATCGGTTTGACACCACGGCTTTCAAGAAGGTAATGCCGGAAATCTACAAGGCTTACACCAAGCAGGTTTCCAGCCGCCGCTTCACCATCAGCGTGTAATAGAAAAGGCGGGGCCAAAAGCCCCGCCACCAGAAGGAGAGATTGTTATGGATTACGGCTATTCCAGATGTTCCACCAACGAGGGCAAGCAGGATATAAACCGCCAAGTGCGGGAACTGCGGGCGGTAGGAGCGCAGGAAATCTTCATGGAATACGAACACGGGGACGCAAAGGTAAAGAGCCAACAGGCCCAGATGTTTGCGGCAACCCAGGCGGGCGACACCATCATTGTTTTGGAGGTTTCCCGGCTTGCCAGAAGCACACAGCAGCTTTGTGAAATCATCGACCTTGTGCGGGAGAAGCGTCTGCGGCTTGTGATTGTGGGGTCTATGACCCTGGATTGCCGTGAGGGCCGTTCAGACCCGATGAGTGAGGCGTTTTTGCAGATGGCGGGCGTGTTCAGTCAATTGGAGTTGGCAATGATTAGAAGCCGTGTGCGCTCTGGAATGGCGAACGCCAAAGCAAAGGGAAAGCAGATCGGCAGACCCCAACGCACCGCCGAAAGCATTCCCGCAATCTTTCTTCGGCATTATCCCGCCTATAAAAACGGGCAGTTAAATGTTTCAGAATTGGCAAGGGTTTGTGATTTGAGCAGGACAACGGTTTATAAATACCTTTCGCTTTTGGAGGGGTAACGGAAAAGGGTGCCGATTGGGGCACCCTTTTCCGCTATCTTCGGCCAATCACTTTTTCACCTTCTGGCAAAATACGATAGAACCGTTTTCCATTGTTCCAAGAAACTTCAATCATCCTGTTTTCTAGGCAAAAATCAACAACGCCAGCAGCCACTTTCCTATCAATTGCATCTGCGGAATATATTTGATTGCCAAAGAAAAATGAATGCAGAAATTCCGTGCTGTCCTGAATCATACTTTACAATCCCAGCAATTGCTTTTTCTTTGCGTCAAATTCTTCCTGGGAGATAACGCCACTGTCAAGCAAATCTTTATACTTTTTCAGTTCATCGGCATTGCTCTGGGGAATTTCCTGCTGAATGACATGAGCGGGAGCCGACTTCGATTGGCGTTCGATCAGCAAACCGCTGATTGCTCTATGAATTTCGTCGGCATTTTTCAATCCGAGAAAGCTGATTTTTCCGGACGAAGTGGATACGGCGATGCCACTAAAGAGTGCCATCGAGCTGACGGCAGAAATACTGTCGATAGGGAGATCGACTCTCTTCCCAAATGCTGCCTTGCCATACACACGAACATTGGTAACAACGATTTGACATTTCCCAATGTACAAGAGCAGGACCACTGCTGACGCAACCAAAATCAGGCCGCCAAAGAACATACAAAAATACTCAAGGCCGCCATTTCCGAAGTCTCCGCCGTCATAGCCAAGCGGGATAAGGAAAATGCCAACGACGGCAAGCAGCACCGATAGCCACTGTGATGAATGAGAATACGTTCCGCTGATGATGTTTTTTTCTTCCATGATGTGTTTCCCTCCAAAAATAAAAAAGTGCGGCAACCGAAGTTACCGCACTGAAAAACGCAACTCCGATTGTCGCCAAACAAAGCCCATAGACAAAGGAACTACACGTCACCATCGCCGTCCGAGTGGAGTGCGTTTTTACCGAACGCAAATCGGACGGAAAAGGTAAAAGGGTAGACCTCCCCCTTGGTGATTGTGTGAGTTCTTTGTATTCAGCTTTGTTTGGCACGGTTATCATACCACATCCGTCCGTAAATATCAACGGCTAAGATTTGAAACGCACTCTTTTTTCTTTGCTTTTGGTGTGATACAATAGAGAAAAACTTCTGCGGGGTGCGGGTATGGCAAATTACGGGAAATACTACATTGCCGAGCGGCTTCTGATTCTGAAGCAGTATCTGGAAGCCAATGCGGGCAAGAACAGAATTGTCACCCGTGGAGAGCTGGAAGGGCTTTTGAAGGAACACGGTATTACCGTCGAGAAGAAAACCCTCTATGCGGATTTCGCCGCTCTGGGGGACATCTGCGGCTTACAGCTGGAATACGACGTTCACAAGAAGGGATATCGGCTTCTAAATCCGCCCTTTGAGCCTTACGAGCTGCGGCTTCTGGTGGACAGCGTGCAGTCCTCCAAGTTCATCACCCAAGAGAAAGCAAAGGAAATCACCGCCAAGGTCAAGCGATTTGCGGGCAAGGACACCGTGGATAGCCTGAGCCGTGAAAACCACGTTGCCAACCGTATTCGGAGCATGAACGAAAGCGTGGTGAAGGATGCCGACCGCATCCACGAGGCTATCCGCAAGGACCTAAAAATCGGCTTCCGTTACTTCCACTACACTCCCGCCACAGGAAAGGAAAAGACCTATTCCAAGGACGGACAGCAGCTGATTGTCAGCCCCTACGACCTCCTTTGGAACAACGGCAACTATTACCTCTACGCCTACGACGGGAAGAAGTTCCGCTATTACCGTGTGGACCGCATGGAGCGCATCAGCCAGCCTCTTGCGATTCCAAGAGACGGAAAAGCCCTTTATCGGGAAAAAGACGTTACCGTCCAGAAGGCAAAGGTTTTCGATATGTACGGCGGGCAGGCATACAAGGTGCGAATGCGCTTCCGCAATGAACTGGCAGATGCCGTGGTGGACCAGTTTGGCAAGGACGTGATGATGATTCCCAGTGATGCCGACCATTTCACCATCACTGTCCCCGTGGAGATCAGCCCCACCTTCTTTGCATGGGTTGCGACGTTTGGAAGGAGGGTGAAGATACTGTCCCCTGAGCCTGTCGTTGCAAAAATGCGGGAATTTCTGCAAAAATCCTTGGATATGTATCAAAATGATGGAGAGGCGTGAAAACACCTCTCCATTTGCTTATAGATGTTAAAAGATGATAGAAAACGCTAGGCTTTCATGCGAACCCGCTCCTGCTTCAGACTTCGGATAATGTTCACCTTGTCCACGTCCTCTTTCAAGTCGCTGGTCAGAATATTCAGATAGTTTTCCGTGATTGCCAAGCTGCTATGACCTAGTATCTTTTGGAGTGTCACCACGGAGCCGCCCATGGTTGCCCATTTCTTTGCGAAGGTATGCCGAAAACGGTGAACGCCAGTCTGTTCCAGCCCTCTTTCGTGGCAATAGTCCCAGATGGCATGGTAGCAGCTGCTTCTTGTGAGCTGTTTTCCGTACACCGAGCAGAAAAGCCAATCGTCAGCCACGCCGCCACGATACTGCAAATATTCCTGTAAAATCTTCACAATATCCTCATTCAGAGGGATAATCAGAGGCTTTCGGTTCTTTGTCGTATTGACATAGACCACACCGTTGTCAAAATCCACGTCTCTGATTTTGATGTTGACCAAGCTGTTCTGCCGAACGCCAGTAGAAAGCAGGAAATTTACAATCACCCAGCTTCGATAGGTGGAGAAGATGCACTTGCGGACGTCGGGCTTTTTCAGGAGCTTTCGCAGTTCTTCGTCTGTGTAGGTCTGAATGGGCACTTTGTCTGCTTTTGGAAGGGGAATCTCAAAGTGTGGGACATACCCGCATTTCATAAAAAAGCGCATCAGGGTTTTCAGGTCTCTGGCATACGTCCCCATGGAAACCTCATTCAAATTCGGGTCATCACGCAAAGCAATGTAGAACTTCTGCATGGTCTGCTGATTCAAAGAGGAAATCGGCGTATTGGGTGGGATTCTCTTGTAAATCTGTTTGACGGATTCCTGATAATGGTGGATGGTTCCGTCCCGTAAATTCCTTGCCTTGCAGTCCAGAATATATTCTTGGAACCCGTCGCTGAACGTCTTTTCTTTTGGGAAGCACATCCTCATTTTCTTCATCAAAAACACCCCTAAAACAGCAAAAACAGGAAGCACATCTTGCCGGATTTCTCCGGTAGGACGTGCTTCCTTGCTTCATTTTTGCGAAAAGTGGGGTTTGAACTTTTGGGGTTCAAAAGCAGGGGTTTGCCCTTACTTCTTCAGCGCTTCCTCAACAGCAACAGCCACGGAAACGGTAGCGCCGACCATGGGGTTGTTGCCCATGCCCAGGAAGCCCATCATTTCAACATGGGCAGGCACGGAGGAGGAACCGGCAAACTGGGCGTCGGAGTGCATACGGCCCATGGTGTCGGTCATGCCGTAGGAAGCGGGGCCGGCTGCCATGTTGTCGGGATGCAGGGTACGGCCCGTGCCGCCGCCGGAGGCCACGGAGAAGTACTTCTTGCCCTGCTCGATGCACTCTTTCTTGTAGGTGCCGGCAACGGGATGCTGGAAACGGGTGGGGTTGGTGGAGTTGCCGGTGATGGAAACGTCCACGCCCTCGTGGTGCATGATGGCCACGCCCTCGCGGACGTCGTCAGCGCCGAAGCAGCGGACAGCCGCGCGCTCGCCGTCGGAGTACTTGTACTCCTTGACGATCTTCAGCTCGCCGGTGTAGTAGTCGAACTGGGTCTGCACATAGGTAAAGCCGTTGATCCGGGAGATGATCTGGGCGGCGTCCTTGCCCAGGCCGTTCAGGATGACCCGCAGGGGTTCCTTACGCGCCTTGTTGGCGGAGCGGGCAATGCCGATGGCGCCTTCGGCGGCGGCGAAGGACTCGTGACCGGCAAGGAAAGCGAAGCACTTGGTCTCGTCCCGCAGCAGCATGGCGCCCAGATTGCCGTGACCCAGACCGACCTTGCGGTCCTCGGCGACGGAGCCGTCGATGCAGAAGGCCTGCAGGCCGATGCCGATGGCCTCGGCGGCCTCAGCGGCGGTCTTGACACCCTTCTTCAGCGCGATGGCAGCGCCCACGGTGTAAGCCCAGCAGGCGTTCTCAAAGCAGATGGGCTGAATGCCCTTGACGATCTCGTAGGGGTCGAAGCCCTTTGCCTGGCAGATCTCGCGGCACTCTTCCACGGAGGAGATGCCGTACTGAGCGAGGACGCCGTTGATCTTGTCAATTCTTCTTTCGTAACTTTCAAACAAAGCCATTGTTTCGTCCTCCTCTTATTCCTGACGGGGGTCGATGTACTTGGGCGCGTTGTCAAAACGGCCGTAGTGACCCTTCGCCTTGGCGTAGGCGGTGTTGGCGTCGTCGCCCTTCTTCATGAAGTCCATCATCTTGCCCAGGTTTACAAACTCATAGCCGATGATCAGGTTATCGTCGTCCAGAGCAACGCGGGTGACATAGCCTTCGGCCATCTCCAGATAACGGGGGCCCTTGGACTTGGTGGCGAACATGGTGCCCACCTGGCTGCGCAGACCCTTGCCCAGGTCTTCCAGAGAAGCGCCCACGACCAGGCCGCCCTCGGAGAACGCAGACTGGCTGCGGCCGTAGACGATCTGCAGGAACAGCTCCCGCATGGCGGTGTTGATGGCGTCGCACACCAGGTCGGTGTTCAGCGCCTCGAGGATGGTCTTGCCGATGAGAATTTCGGCGGCCATGGCGGCGGAATGGGTCATGCCGGAGCAGCCGATGGTCTCCACCAGAGCTTCCTCAATGACGCCCTCCTTGATGTTCAGGGTCAGCTTGCAGGCACCCTGCTGGGGAGCGCACCAGCCGATACCATGGGTAAAGCCGCTGATGTCCTTGATCTCCTTGGCCTGAACCCACTTGCCCTCTTCGGGGATGGGAGCGGGGCCGTGGTAGGCACCCTTAGCCACGGAGCACATATTCTGTACTTCTGCACTGTAAATCATGGCAATTTTCCTTTCTTTCAAAAGACGTTTCCGTCTTTGGGTTTACTTTTCCGGACAACCGGAGTTTTGCCTGTATATTATACATGCCGCCGGGAAAAATGTCAATTCCCCGGCGGCAAAATCGTTGTAAATTTCGGACGGATACGACGTTATATCCGCTTGAGCGGGTGGGAGCTGTCCTGGGCGATCAAGAGGTCCGTGATGATGTCGTTGCTGACCAGATACCCCTGGGGGGTCAGCACCCAGCGGCCGGAGTCGTTCTGGGTCGCCTGATAGTAGCGGCGGCGCTTTTCCAGCACCTCCTCCAGCGGGGCGAAGGGCAGCAGGAACAGCTTTTCGTATTCCGCGGCGCTGATGCCCTGACTGGTGCGCAGACGAAGCATCAGATACTCGCCCGCCCGCTCCCGCATGGGAATCTCCTGCAGATCCTCCATAATGTCGCCGCCGTCCCGGATACCGGCGATGTATTCCTGCAAATCCCGTTTCAGGGTGAAGCGCTTTCCGGCAAAGTCCGAGCTGGCGCTGGGGCCGAAGCCCAGATATTCGCCGCCCGTCCAGTATTTCATATTGTGCCGGGAGTACAGACCCTTCCGGGCAAAGTTGGAAATTTCGTACTGCCGGAAGCCGCGGCTGCGGAGAGCTTCCACGGCGGCGAGGTACATATCTGCCTGGGTCTCGTCGTCGGGCAGGTTCAGCATTTCCTTATAGTCATAGAAGGGGGTGCCTTCCTCGATTTTCAGGGCGTAGCAGCTGACATGCTCCGGGTTCAGGCGCAGAACGTTGTCCAGCGTCTCCTGCCAGTCCTGCAAGTCCTGCCCGGGCAGGCCGTACATCAGATCGACGGACACGTTGCGAAAACCCGCCTTGCGGATGCGCTGGTAGGCGGTGGCGGCCTGGGCGTAGGTGTGGGGGCGGCCGAGCTTTTTCAGAATGTCGTCGTCGTCGGACTGAACGCCCAGACTGACCCGGTTGAAGCCCTCGGCGTAAAGCCGGTGGAGCAGCCGGTCGGAAACGGAATCCGGGTTGCACTCCACGGAGATCTCGGCGTCCGGCACCACGTCGAAGTTCCGGCGGATGGTGGTGAGGATCACGGCCAGACCGTCGGCGCCGAAGAAGGAGGGGGTGCCGCCGCCGAAGTAGACGGAGTCCACCTTGTAGCCGGGAGCCAGCTCGCCGGCTTCCTTGATATGGTCGCACACCGCGTCCAGATAGCCGTCCATCAGCTTGTCATCCTTGGTGGCCATGGAGTAGAAGTCGCAGTACTGGCATTTGCTGCGGCAGAAGGGGACATGGACGTAAAGTCCGAGGGGCGTTTTATTCGCACGTTTATTGAGAATAGGCATGGGATACCTCCGGGTGTTAAGAGTTTTGTCAGTCTTCGTCCAGTTTCAGGACGGCCATGAAGGCTTCGGAAGGAACCGCGACGGTACCAAAGGTGCGCATCCGCTTTTTGCCTTCCTTCTGCTTTTCCAGCAGCTTCTTCTTTCGGGTAATGTCGCCGCCGTAGCATTTGGCGAGAACGTCCTTGCGCAGCGCCTTAATGGTTTCCCGGGCGATGACCTTGCCGCCGATGGCGGCCTGAACGGGGATCTCAAACTGGGCGCGGGGGATGTTCTCTTTCAGCTTTTCGCAGATCTTCCGGGCGCGGGGATAGGCGTTGTCCGCGAAGAGAATGAAGCTCAGGGCGTCCACAACGTCGCCGTTGAGCAGGATGTCCAGCTTCACCAGACGGCTGGGACGGTAGCCGATGAGCTCGTAGTCCAGACTGCCGTAGCCCCGGGTGCGGGATTTCAGCGCATCAAAAAAGTCGTAGATGATCTCATTCAGGGGCATTTCGTAGTGCAGCTCCACCCGGCTGGCGTCCAGATACACCATGTCCTTGAACTCGCCCCGGCGGTTCTGGCACAGCTCCATGATGTTGCCCACGTATTCCTGGGGGGAGATCAGGCTGACCTTGGCGTAAGGCTCCTCGGCCAGCTGGATGTCCGCCGGGTCGGGGTAGTCCAGAGGCGTGTAGACATACATGGATTCGCCGTTGGTTTTCGTCACCCGGTAGACGACGTTGGGGGCGGTGGTGATGAGGTCGAGATTGTATTCCCGTTCCAGACGCTCCTGGATGATCTCCATGTGCAGCAGCCCTAAAAAGCCGCAGCGGAAGCCGAAGCCCAGGGCAATGGAGCTTTCCGGCTCGTAGCTCATGGAGGCATCGTTGAGCTTCAGCTTTTCCAGGGCGTCCCGCAGGTCCTGATATTTTGCGCCGTCGGCGGGGTAGATGCCGGAGAACACCATGGGCTGGGCGGGACGGTAGCCGGGCAGGGGCTGGGCGGCGGGATTCTCCACACCGGTGATGGTGTCGCCGACCCGGGTATCTGCCACGGTTTTGATGGAAGCGGTGATGTAGCCCACTTCCCCGGCGCCCAGGGCATCCGAGGGGTTCAGTCCGCCGGGGATCATGGTGCCCACCTCTACCACCTTGTAGACTGCGCCGGTGGCCATCATTTTGATGTCCATGCCGGGCTTCACCGTTCCCTGCTTGATGCGGGTGTAGACGATGACGCCCCGGTAGGAATCGTACTGACTGTCGAAGATCAGCGCCTGCAATGGCGCGTCCCGTTCCCCGGTGGGAGCGGGAACATCCCGGACGATCATTTCCAAGACGGCTGGAATGTTGATGCCATTTTTGGCGGAAATTTCGGGGGCGTCCTCGGCGGGAATGCCGATGATGTCCTCAATCTCCGACTTCACCTCAGCCGGACGGGCGGAGGGCAGGTCGATTTTATTGATGACGGGCAGGACTTCCAGCCCGGCGTCGATGGCGAGATAGGTGTTGGCCAGGGTCTGGGCTTCCACGCCC
This sequence comes from uncultured Oscillospiraceae bacterium, assembly GCA_934569225.1. Classification (GTDB taxonomy): domain Bacteria; phylum Bacillota; class Clostridia; order Oscillospirales; family Oscillospiraceae; genus Faecousia. Next base: position 33,047 of record CAKTKC010000015.1, read on the forward strand.
TGAGAGGCGTCCACCACCAGAATCGCGCCCTCGCAGGCGGCAAGGCTCCGGGAGACCTCGTAGTTGAAGTCCACGTGACCCGGGGTGTCGATCAGATTCAGGACATACTGTTCGCCGTCGGCGGCGGTGTAATGCAGGGTGACGGCGCTGGATTTGATGGTGATGCCCCGCTCCCGCTCCAGGTCCATGGAGTCCAGCATCTGCTCGGCGCGGATGCGCTGGTCGATGGCGTGGCACTGCTCCAGCAGCCGATCGGCGAGGGTGGACTTGCCATGGTCGATATGGGCGATGATGGAAAAGTTGCGGATGTTGGATAGTTCGGTCATATGGATTACCTCATGAATATGGGATCGAAAGGGCATACTGCCTTATTCTCACAATTATAACGAATTTTTCCCAAAAAGTAAACCGTATGTTTTCCCGAAATCAGGGGAAAACTGTCCTCGATGAAAGAAAAATTTTTGAGAAATGCCCTTGTCATACCGAAAAAAACGGGGTATAGTTTAACGGCACAAGAGTTTTATGGATTTTTACATAGAAAAAAGGAGATTCTCTATGAGTAGTACGCCGAAGAAGGCACCGAAAGCCAACATGGATGATGTTCACGCCGCATTGCAGGCGCTGATCGCTCAGGGAAAGAAGGATGGCATGATCCGTGCCTCCGACCTGAACGCCCAACTGGAGAAGATGCAGCTGACGCCGGAAAAGATCGAGGACATTTACGACCGTCTGGACGCCATGAATATTCAGGTGGTCACCGCCGATCTGGAACTGGATCTGGGGGACGACGATCTCGACCTGGGGCCGGACGACGATATCAATCTGGCAGGCCTTGACGAGGAGGAGCTGGTCGACCCCGTTGACCTGGCCGCCGAGTACAGCCTGGACGACCCGGTGCGGATGTACCTCAAGGAGATCGGCCAGATCAAGCTCCTTTCCGCCGAGGAAGAGGTGGAGCTGGCAAAGCGCGTCTCCGAGGGAGATCAGGAAGCGAAGAACAAGCTCACCGAGGCGAACCTGCGTCTGGTGGTCTCCATCGCAAAGAAATATTCCGGCCGCGGCCTGCACATTCTGGATCTGATTCAGGAGGGCAACACCGGCCTGATCCGCGCGGTCGATAAATTCGACTGGACAAAGGGAAACAAATTCTCTACATATGCCACCTGGTGGATCCGGCAGGCCATCACCCGCGCCATCGCGGATCAGGCCCGGACGATCCGCGTCCCGGTGCATATGGTCGAGGTCATCAACAAGGCTACCCGCTGCAACCGGAAGCTGGTGCAGGAGCTTGGCCGCGAGCCTACCGTGGAGGAGATCGCCGCAGAGCTGAACCTGCCTGTGGAGAAGATCATCGAGGCCAACCGCACCGCCGCCGACACGCTGTCCCTGGACACCCCTGTGGGCGACGAGGAGGATACCTCCATCGGCTCCTTCGTGGAGGACGAGCGCACCCCCGGCCCTGCTGATGCCACCTCCAACGCCCTGCTTGCCGAGGCGCTGAAGGAAATTCTGGACACCCTGACGGAGCGGGAAGCGGACGTCCTGCGGATGCGGTTCGGCATGTACGACGGACGCACCCACACTCTGGAAGAGGTGGGACAGATTTTCGGCGTTACCCGGGAGCGTATCCGCCAGATCGAGAACAAGGCCATCCGCAAGCTGCGCCATCCCAGCCGCGCCAAGAAGATTCGGGACTTCTACTGCTGAGCACACACAATCCGAACCCGGTTCCCAGATGGGAGCCGGGTTCGTTTCTTTCGTGAAAGCAGTTATGCGCGAAGGGTCTTGACGAACGCCGCCCGGTCGGCGGCCTTGAAATAGGCCGAGCCTGTGACCAGTGCTTCCGCGCCGTTTTCCCGGCAGGTTTTGTACGTCACGGCGTCTACGCCGCCGTCCACTTCGATGATGCAGGCGGGGTTTACCTCGTCCAGCATTTCCCGAAGCTTTTTCACCTTGGGCATCATGTCGGCCATGAATTTCTGCGCCCCGAAGCCCGGCTCCACGGTCATTACGAGAACCATGTCGCATTTGGCAAGATAGGGGATTGCCGCCTCCGCCGGGGTTTTCGGCTTCAGGGAAATGGCGGCTTTACAGCCCAGCACCCGGATTTTGTCGAGACAGGCCAGTGTGTTCTGGGGCTGGTCGGATTCCAAATGAATGGTCAGCCAGTCCGCACCGGCTTTGATGAATTCCTCAGCGTAGCGGATGGGACGGTCGATCATCAGATGCACGTCCAGGGGCAGGGAAGTGACGGGTCGCAGCGCCTTCACCACCGGAATGCCGATGGAGATGTTGGGGACGAAAATTCCGTCCATCACATCCACATGCACCCAATCGGCGCCGCTGCGCTCGATGTCGTGAATATCCCGTTCCAGATTGGCAAAATCGGCGGACAGAATAGACGGAGCAATGACAGGCATAGAAAGACCTCCAGCAAAAATCCTTTTCGTCTAAGATACCACAAATTTTTCAGGAAAGCAATATTGGAAAAATGTTCCTGTATGCTTTGCCGACAGCGGCGCATACTATTCCCGAATCCAAAGAAAAGGAGGCTGCTACTATGAACTGTCATGCCAACAAGAGCATCGAGTGTACTGTCCAGCAGTGCGCCAACCACTGCGAGGGCGAGAACTACTGCTCTCTGGATCGCATTCTGGTGGGTACTCACGAGGCTTGCCCCACCGTGGATCAGTGTACCGACTGCATGTCCTTCCGCAAGAAGTAACTTGTTTCGCGGCAGCTTTCACTGCCGCGATATTTCTTATGTGCTGCCCTTGACGAAAAGCCGGAAAAATTGTAAAATTCAAATATCCTTCATATGTCGATACATATTTCTTCACATGTGACGGGTAGAGTAAGGTAAGAAAAGAGAAGGAGGTAACCACCATGGACACCTTTACAAATAGCGAATTTCCGGAAGAAAATAACCCGGCTCCCGAAGCGCATTCCGACGCCCCCCAGGAGCCGCAGAAGGAAGCATTTCCTCAGAACACAGCGCCCCAGAGCGAACCTCAGTCCGGCGCCTATCACGCAGCCGGTACGGGACGTAAGGAATCTCCCTACGCCAATTCCCCATACATGACGGGTCAGCCCCGGGCATATCAGTACCAGTACCAGCCCCAGACCCAGCCGCCCCAGAAGAAGGAACGTAAGTCCGGCAAGTCTCCCTGGAAGACCGTAATTGCCGCCGTCCTCGTCTTGGCGCTGGTGGCGACCGGCTGCCTGATCACGGCTTCCACCGTCAACAGCAGATGGGAGCAGAAAACCAACCAGATCACCCAGCAGCTGGGAAGACAAATCGATGACCTGCAAAAGCAGATCGACAGCGTTCCTTCCTCCGGCGGCACATCCGGTGCGCTCCCGGCGGCAGACGGCTCGGCCATGACCCCGGCGCAGCTGTATCAGAGCAACGTTGATAGCGTGGTGGCCATTTCCTGCACCATGCAGACCACCGCCTACGGCCAGAGCGTGGAGGGGACGTCTTCCGGCTCTGGCTTCATCCTGACGGAGGACGGCTACGTGGTGACCAATTACCATGTGGTGCAGAACGCAAGCAGCATTACCGTCACCACCCACAGCGGCGACGAGTACGCCGCCACGGTGAAGGGCTACGACGCCACCAACGACGTGGCCGTTCTGAAGGTGGAGGCCGAGGGGCTGTCCGCCGCGACCATTGGCAGCAGCGGCAATCTCGTCATTGGTGACATGGTGGTTGCCATCGGCAATCCCCTTGGCCGTCTGGCAGCCACGGAGACCGTGGGCTACGTCAGCGGCATCAACCGGGAGGTCACCACCGACAATACCGTCATCAGTATGCTTCAGACCGACGCGGCCATCAATCCGGGCAACTCCGGCGGCCCGCTGTTCAACATGTACGGCGAGGTCATCGGCATCACCACGGCCAAATATTCCGGCACCACCAACTCCGGCGCGTCCATCGAGGGCATCGGCTTCGCCATCCCCATTGACGACGTGATGGGCATTATCTCCGACCTCATCGACTACGGCTACGTCACCGGCGCTTACATGGGCATCACCGTGAAGGACAACGACAAGGAAGCCGCCGCCCAGTTTGGTCTGCCCACGGATGGCGCTTACGTCGTGGACGTGACGCCGGGCAGCAGCGCGGACAAAGCCGGTATCCAGTCCAAAGACCTGATTACCGCAGTGGACGATCACAAGATTACCACCAGAACCGACCTGACCCGCGCGCTGCGGAACTACAAGGCAGGGGAGACGGCGCAGATCACCGTCGTTCGCAGCGGCCGGGAGCTGACGCTGACCATCACCTTTGATGAAAAGCCCCACGATACCACCGTCGAGACCACCCCCCAGGAGGATTCGTCCATGCCCAGCGAGGGGAACTACAGCGACTGGTACGAATACTTCCGCCGTTTCTTCGGCGGCTGACAACTGAACGAAGCAGCAAATGCCCCGGACATCTTTGGATGTCCGGGGCGTATTGTTTATGGAAATTACTTGCCCAGAAGGGCGGTGATATCCGCGTCAGCCAGGGTGAAGCTGGCTTCGCCGCCGGAGAGGGTCAGGCGGTAGACGTCCGAAGATACGCCCTTGGCGATGACCTCGGCCAGGGAGAAGCTGACGGAGATGGTGCCGTTGGTGAAGGTGATGGTATCGATGCCCCGGCTTTGCAGGGTTTCCAGTCCGGAAATGGCACCTTCCAGAATGGCGATGTCGGCCTGGGCGGTGAGCAGCAGAACGCCGTCCTCCTGCTTCGTCTCCACGGGGAGCGCCTTGCCCGCGTCGTCGATGACGCGATAGAGCGCCGCTTTCACCGGCTGGGGTTCTTCTTCAACAGCAACGGGGTCGGGCGCGGGCTTCGGGAAGCTGCTGCGGGGCTTGGGCTGAGGGATGCCAAAGGTCGTTCCGGGGGTGAAGCGCTCAACCTTGCCGTCGGGGGACAGGCCGGAGGTATCTGCCTCTCCTTCTGCAGCGTCGATAACTGGACCGCCCTGATACGAGTTCGTACCGCCCGAACCGATGGCGGCGCCTTTGCCGATTTGATTTTCGCTTTCGCCGCCGGCGGCCTTTACGTTTGCACTGCCGGAAATGGAGATGTTCTTTCCTTCTCCGCCGCCATTGCCGCCGCCGATGCCGGCGCTGCCCGTGCCGCCTACGGCGATCACTTCAGCGTCGGAAATGGAGATGTTCTCGCCGTCGGAGTACATGCTTCCGCCGATACCCGCAGAGCAATTACCGCCAATGGCCGTGACATGTCCGCCCGTGATTTTGATATTGGTGCCGTTGCCGTAATACTTATTCTGATATCCGCCGCCGCCAATGCCTGCGCCGCCCACATATTGGGGCCCTCTCTGCCTTGCTTCGGCTGTGACGTTTCCGCCGGTGATGGTAATGTCAGTGGCGCTGCAGGCCCAGCCGCCGCCGATCCCCGCGCCGCCGCCGTTGCCGATGGCGAAAATATCGCCGCCGGTGACAGTGATATTGCCGACATTGTGAATCCCGGTTGTGTGGCCGTCGCCGCTACCGATACCGGTACCGCCGTTGCCGCCGGTGGCTACCAGCTGGCCGGAGCCGGATTCGGAGCCGATGGTCAGGCTGCCGCCGTTGCCCTTTTCCACACCGGCGCGTGTGGTTCCGCTTTGCAGGGTGTTGTCCAGTTCAACGTTCAGGTTGACATTGCCGCCGCCCTCGGTTCTCACCGCCGCGTCGCCTGCGCCCTTCGACCCTGCGCCGCCGGTGGTGTCGATGTTGGTGTCCTCAAGGGTCACATTGGCCGTCGCCCCCGCGTCCGCCTTGATGGTGACATTGTTGGCGGTGGAAGCGGAAGAATCCCGGTTCCGGATGACGGGGGCGGAATCCTCCTTGGTCACGCCGCCCTGGCTGACGTTCTGGCCGCTATCGGTGGCGGAGACGGTGATGCTGCCGTCCTCCAAGTACCAGGTATCCGCCATCGCAACGGTGGGCAGAAAGACGGCGATCAGTGCCAGAGAGACGAGCCGGGTCAAAAGTTTTCGGATGTTCATAGCGTTGCCTCCTTACAGTGGGAAGGTTTCGTGGTGTACAAACCAATCATAACATGGATTGGAAGAAAATGCAAGGGGATAAACGGATTTATTTTGGAAGCATCTGCCGGTTTCCCTGTTGCAAAGGGTTCCCATTTGTGATAAGATAGCTATAACTATATGCTGGAGGGGAACCATGGACGACGCGACTTTGAGAAATCAGATCGGCTCCAATATTGCCGCGTACCGCAAGCAGGCGGGACTGACCCAGGCGGGTCTGGCGGAAAAACTGAATTATTCCGACAAGGCCGTCTCCAAATGGGAGCGGGGAGAATCCGTGCCGGATGTGATGACGCTGGTGCAGCTGGCAGAGCTGTTCCGGATACCGGTGGGGGAGCTGCTGGCCGACCCCAACGCCCTGCCGGGAAATCCCGGCACCCTGGAAAAAGCCATGACCCAGGTGTCCGAAAAGGCGCTGAAGCGCAAGGCCAACAAGAATGTGATCCTGGCGCTGTCGTCCACGCTGGTGTGGTTCATTGCGCTGCTGGTATTTGTCATCATGTCCTCGTTCAAGGCCGTGGAGCGCTACAGCTGGCTGGCATTTTTCTACGCCGTGCCGGTCAACGCCATTGTGATGCTGAGTTTGCTTTCGGCGTGGCACGATTTCCGGAAAAACCGGCTGCTGATCTCCGCCATCGTGTGGGGATTTCTGGTGGCGATCCATGTTTCCGGACTGCTGATTTTCCGGTACAATTTCTGGAAAATCTATCTTCTGGGCATTCCGGGGCAGATTGCTATTTTCCTGTGGTTCCGGATGTTCCGCCCGGTAAATGAGAAAAGTGAGGATACGGAGAATGGATAAGCTGGAACTGCGCCGACAGATTCGGGAGAAAAAACGGGCGATGACGGCAGAAGAGATCGAAGCGCGGAGTCGGGAGCTGGGCCGCAAGTTCGCCGCGACGGAAGCCTACCGCAACGCCAGAACCATTTACGGGTACATGCCCTACAATCAGGAGGTGCGCACCGTCCCCATGCTGGATCAGGCGCTTCGGGACGGGAAAAAGGTGGCCGTGCCCAAGTGTTACGGCGACGAAATGAAGTTTATTTACTTGGACGACCTGACCAAAGTGGCGAAGGGCTACGCCGGGATTCCGGAACCCATCGCGGACGAGCCGGTCGCCCATGACGAGACGGCGCTGGTGCTGATGCCCGGGCTGGCCTTCGACCCCCAGGGACACCGCATCGGCTACGGCGGCGGTTTTTACGACAAGTTCCTGTCCCGGGAGCCGAACCATCCCACGCTGGCGCTGTGCTACGATTTCCAGATGCTGCCCCATCTGGACACCGAGGCGCATGACATTCCCGTGGACACGGTGCTCTGGGCGTAAATTACAAGGAGAGAAAGATATGCAGTTTGTCATTGTTTTGCTGATCGCAGCCGCCGTGTTCGGCGTGTGCTATCTGGTGGATAAGGGCTTTTCCAAGGCATTCCGGGGCAAGGCGCAGCACCGTTCCGGCATGGCCGTCCGGGCAAACAAGCGCTTCGGCGTGTTCGGCGTGGTGCTGACGGTGCTGGGCGTCATGGCGTTCTGCATTGGCATCGGCGACGGGCCGGTGCTGATCGTGGGCGGCCTGATCGTGTTTGCCATGGGCGTATTTCTGGCGGTGTACTACCTGAGCTTCGGCATTTTTTACGACGGGGAAAGCTTCCTCATGTCCCGGTTCGGGAAGAAGGACGCCGAGCACCGCTATGAGGAGATCGTGGGGCAGAAGCTGTATGTGGTGCAGGGCGGCAGCATCGTGGCGGAGCTGTACCTGAAGGACGGCTCCACCGTCAGCCTGCAATCCACCATGGACGGCGTGTATCCCTTCCTGGACACGGCCTTTGCCGGGTGGTGCCTCCAGACAGGGCGCGACCCTGAGAGCTGCGATTTCCACGACCCCAGCAAGAGCCTGTGGTTCCCGCCGGTGGAGGAAAGCTGATGGCGCACATTCCCAGCGGAACGACCCGGGAGCTGGAGCTGATCACCTTCCGGCAGGCGCTGGAAGCCGCCGACACCCCCAGTGACGAATACGATACTCAGAAGTGGATTTACGCCCCCAATTTTTACTCGGAATACCGTTACATATTGGGTACGCGGGGGAAAAAGCCGCTGATCTGCATCGGCATCAACCCCTCCACGGCCAGACCCGACGCCCTGGACAATACCCTAAAATCCGTGGAGCGCATTGCCCTGGGGAACGGGTTTGACAGTTTCATCATGTTCAACGTCTATGCCCAGCGGGCGACCTCTCCCGACGATATGGAAAAGGTCTGCAATCCGCTGCTCCACAGGGAAAATCTGAAAGCGTTCCGGTATGTGCTGTCCCTTTCGGAGCATCCGGTGGTGTGGGCGGCATGGGGCGCGATCATTGAAAAGCGGAAATATCTGCCCGACTGCCTGCGGGACATGCTGCTGGCAGGGGAGGAGTATGGGGCGGAATGGTGCTGCGCCGGGGTCATTTCCCGGAAGGGACATCCCCATCATCCGCTGTATCTGCGGAAGGATGAGAAGCTCCGGCCTTTCGACGTGAAAGCGTATCTGGAACAGCTATAGAAAAATTAAGGGTCGGTGGCTTCACCGACCCTTGCAGTGTTTGAAACAGGAGGATTTCTTATGAAATTGCTGATTGCGTCCGACATTCACGGCAGCGCCTTCTGGTGCCGCCGCCTTTGTGACCTGATAGAGACGGAGAAACCGGACAGGCTGATTCTGCTGGGGGATTTGCTGTACCACGGCCCCCGGAACGACCTGCCCCGGGATTACGCGCCGAAGCAGGTGATTCCCATGCTGAGCGATTACCGGAACAGTATCATTGCGGTGCGGGGCAACTGCGAGGCGGAGGTTGACCAGATGGTTCTGCCCTTTCCCTGCATGGCGGAGTTTTCCCAGCTGCTTCTGGACGGGAAAACCTTCTATCTGACCCATGGACATCACCACAACCCGGATGATCTTCCGCCCCTGCCGGAGGGCAGTGTGTTCCTCTTCGGACACACCCATGTGAAGATGGACGAAATGCGCGGCGGCATCCGCTGCCTGAACCCCGGCAGTGTCTCCATCCCCAAGGACGGGAGCCACAGCTGTCTGATTTATGAAAGCGGAGAATTTTCTTTTCGGATTTTGGAGGAATGACCGTGGATTCGACAGAATGCGAAACCTGCTGGTATTATGATTATGATGAGGAGTACGACGAATACTACTGCATGATGGATTTGGACGAGGACGAGGTTTACCGCATCGCCAATTCCCCCTCCCGGCACTGCCCCTTTTACCGGCAGGGCGACGATTACACCCTTGCAAGGAGACAATAGATGAAACGATGGTATCCCGCGCTGATCCTGCTGTGCCTGCTGCTGGCGGGCTGCTCCGGGAAGGGGGAGGAGACGACGTTCCCCACCCAGACGGAGGCCGTTCCCGTGGAAGCGGCGCCCCCCGCCGGGCTGCATGACCCGGACGACCCCCTGGAAGTGCGCTACGGCGACGCGCTGCGGGCGTATCCCCTGAGCATTCCGGATGTGGCCGGGCTGAAAGCCATGGGCAGCGACCTGCTGGTTTTCTCCGACACCCAGGTCAGCACCGTTATCACCCGGCTTTCCGGGGAGGAACTGTACATAGCGGCCACCGTCCAGCTGGATTTTGGCCTATCCCCGGACGACCCGTCCCTACAGGTCACGGAAAGCGGCCTGAGCTATTTTGACCCGGTGAACCGGCAGACGGTGGTGCTGGACGCTTCTTTGCGGGAGATCACCCACATTCCCGCGCCGGAGGACTTAGAGGGAACGCCCCTGCTGTCCTGCGACCGGGAGACATTGTACTACTGCACCAAAGCGGGCGTCCGTGCCTGGAATCTGGAAACGGGCATCCGCCGGGTCATCAAGGAGGCAAGGTTCGCTCAGCAGAGCGTGACGGGGCTGCACCTGAACGACACCGTTCTGCAATGCCGGGCGGCGGACAGCGAGGGCAATGCCAGTACGCTGCTGCTCTCCACGGAAAACGGGCGGATACTGTATGAAGGGGCGCAGGAACTGACGATGCAGTCCCGGGGCGACAGCTATTTTATCTCCTTCCCCACAGGCTGCACCCGTGCGCTGCTGTTCGGACAGGCAGGGGAGGAAGCCCCTCTGGCGCTGACTCCGGCGGAGCTGAGCGGGGAGGACTTCTTCCTGGAGACCTTCGCCGACGCGGTGACGGCAAGCGTTGCGTCGGATACGGAAATCAAGCTGGACTATTACGATCTGGAGACCGGACGCCGCCGCTGCTCTGCGACCCTCCCGTTCTTCGGCCTGCCCTTGACGGTGGAGGAGACCGCCGACGGCTGGGTTTATTTCCTCCTTTACAATAACGACGGCCGGCCGGTCATTTACCGCTGGGACACGACTTCGCCGGAATTCGTCGTTTCCGACACCGAAATCTATACTGGCCCTTACTATTCCAGCCAGGAGCCGGACTATCACGGGCTGGTGTGGTGCGAATATTACGCGAGAACCATCGGCGATACCTACGGGGTTGAGGTGCTGCTGTGGGAGGACGCCGACCTGGTGCAGCCCTGGGACTACAATTTTGAAGTCGAATATCTGGTGCCCGTCTTCAAGCGGGAGCTGGACTGGCTGAACGAGCGCCTTGCCAATTTCCCGGAGGGGATGCTGGAAGCAGCAGTCTCCCATTTTTCCTCCCTGAAAATCTGCCTGGTGCGGGAGATCACTGGCAGCGCCGAATCCGGCAGCCTGAGCAGTGCGAACGGCATTCAGTTCATGAACGGAACGGACGCCTACATCGTTCTGGCGGCGGGGGATACCTCGGAAAAGGCGCTGTACCACGAGCTGTACCACGTGATGGAGACCCACATCCTGGGCAACAGTATCGCCCTCGACCAGTGGGCAAAGCTGAATCCTGTGGGCTTCGAGTACGACTACGACTACCTCGCCAACGCCCAGCGGGACGGCAGCGAGTTTTTGCAGCCGGACACCCGCAGCTTCGTGGACACCTACTCCATGAGCTACCCCAAGGAAGACCGGGCGCGGATCTTTGAGTATGCCATGACGGCGGGGAACGAGTCGCTGTTTGCGGCTTCGCCCCTGCAATACAAGCTGAAAATGCTGTGTCAGGGGATACGGGAGGCCTTTGGCCTGAAAAAATCCGCGGAAAACTTCCCCTGGGAACAGTACCTGAACCAACCCATGGCGTATACGGGAAAATAACAAAAGCGCTGTCATCCGGAACCGTTGGTTCCAGGTGACAGCGCTTTTTCAATTTGCTGCTATGTAATTCTGACGGTAAAGGGGTCAGTCCTCGGGGAACAGCTTTTCCCGGCAGTAGCGGATGATGGCCTTTCGGGTGATCAGGCCGATGAACGCGTCCTTGTCGTCCACCACGGGAACAAAGTTCTGGTTGGACGCCCGCTCCACCAGCTCGTGCATGGAGGTGGTGACCCGGACGGGAACGTTATCCTTCCGGCGGGCGATCTCCATGACCCGGCGGGCTTCGGCCTGACGCATATCCATGTAGCACATGTTCTTCATGGCCCACAGTAGGTCGCCCTCTGTCAGGGTTCCACGGTATTCGCCCCGGTGGTTGAGAATGGGAATCGCGGCGTAGCCTGCGGATTCCATCTTTTCCAGTGCCTGCCGGATGGTATAGTCATCGTACAAATATGCACACATCGCCTTTGGTGTCAGAAAAAAAAGAATATTATTCATGGGGTTCTCCTTTTCGGCGCGGCTGATTGGGAGGATGCCTTACTGCCGCCTTATACATTATAGCATAAACGAAACGGAAAAGTATGAAATTTTCTTGTTAATTTGCAACCGGCCATCCAAAAAATCACGACGGTTTTTGTGCGGAATGACGGTTCTATTTTCCAAAGTGGAAATCCGAGAAATCGAAGGTCGCGAAATAGTCCTCCGGCGTCTCGGCGCGGCGGATGAGCTGGAAGCTTCCGTCCTTCTTCAGCAGAACCTCCGCGGAACGGAGCTTGCCGTTATAATTGTAGCCCATGGAGAAGCCGTGAGCGCCGGTGTCGTGGATGGCTACAATGTCGCCGATCTGGATTTCCGGCAGGCTCCGCTCGATGGCGAATTTGTCGTTGTTCTCGCACAGACCGCCGGTGACGTCGTAGACGTGATCCAGGAGCGCGTCCTCCTTGCCCAGCACCGTGATGTGGTGGTAAGCGCCATACATGGCCGGGCGCATCAGATTGGCGGCGCAGGCGTCCAGACCCACGTATTCCCGGTAGATGTGCTTTTCGTGGATGACGGTGGAGATCAGGTGGCCGTAGGGAGCAAGCATGAACCGGCCAAGCTCGGTGAAAATGGCGACGTCGCCCATGTCGTTGGGGGTCAGGATCTCCTCATATTTCACCCGCACGCCCTCACCGATGACGCCGATGTCGCATCTGGGCTGCTCGGGGCGGTAGTCCACGCCGATGCCGCCGGACAGGTCGATGAAGGAAATGTGGGCGCCGGTGGCGTTGCGCAGCCGCACCGCCAGACGGAACAGCTGCCCGGCCAGGGCGGGATAATATTCATTGGTGGTTGTGTTGGAGGCAAGGAAGGCATGAACGCCGAAGTGCTTCGTGCCCAGCTTCATCAGCCGGGTGATGGCCCCTGCCATCTGGTCTTCGGTCATGCCGTATTTGGCATCCCGGGGCATGTCCATGATGGTGTTGCCCAGAGAGAAGGAGCCGCCCGGATTGTAGCGCAGGCATACCGTCTCGGGAACCGGCCCCATGGACGCCAGAAAATCCACATAGGTGGCATCGTCCAGATTGATGTACACGCCCATCTCCCGCGCCTTGCGCATATCCAGCGCCGGCGTATCGTTGGAGGAAAAGATCACGTCATGTCCCGTGATGCCCACGGCCTCGGACAGCAGCAGCTCCGTATAGGTGGCGCAGTCGCAGCCACAGCCCTCCTCGTAGAGGATTTTCAGCAGGAAGGGGTTGGGGGTGGCCTTGACGGCAAAATACTCCCGGAATCCGGGATTCCAGGAGAACGCCGCCTTCAGTAACCGGGCGTTGGCGCGGATGCCGGCCTCGTCGTAAACGTAAAAGGGGGTGGGTATCTGCTCGCGAATCTCCTTTGCTTTTTCCAGAGTCAAAAACGGTATCTTTTTCATAGCTTGAACCCTCTCTATTCTATGCAAAAAACGGCGTACTTTACGCCGTGACTAGGAGAATTGTATTGTATAGGAGGACATTTGTCAACCCCGTATCTACCTCTCGCCCCGGTAGAAACCGAATTTCTCCGCCGGGGAGAGAACTCAACAAAATGGCGGTTTCTTTTTTGTGAAAAATGTGCTATACTCCCCCCATCTTCACAAAGGAAGGGTTCACTATGAAACGAACGAAATTGTCCGACCGCCAGCTCCCGGATTACAGCCGGGGCGAGGAGATCATGAACATGGTCACCCACATCGTCGGCGGCGCCGTGGGCGTCGTGGCGCTGACGCTGTGCGTCATTTTCGCCGCCCTCCACGGAAATCCCTGGGGCGTTGTCACCTCCGCCATTTACGGCAGCGCCATGGTCACCATGTTCACCATTTCCAGCGTCTACCACGGCCTGAAGCCCACCCTGGGCAAGAAGGTGATGCAGGTGATCGACCACTGCACCATTTATTTCCTCATCGCGGGAACCTACACCGTGATTTTGCTGTCGGCCATCCGTCCGGAGAATCCCGTCCTTGCGTGGGTGCTGTTCGGCTTTGAGTGGGGCATGGTGGCGCTGGCTACGACCCTGACGGCCATTGACCTGAAGAAATACCGGGTCTTTTCCATGATCTGCTATATCGGCATGGGCTGGGCGATCATTTTCTTTGCAAAGCAGGCAATGCAGGCGCTGACCTTCCCGGGCTTTCTGCTTCTGCTGCTGGGCGGCATTGCCTATACGGTCGGCTCCGTTCTGTATGGATTGGGCAAGCGCAAAAAGTGGATGCACTCCGTATTTCACATTTTCGTCGTTTTGGGGGCGCTGCTCCAGTTCTTCTGCGTGTTGTTTTATGCAATTTGACGAAAAAAATCAGGGTCACGCCACTCCCCGGAGAGGAAAAACCGCCATAAATTTGTTTAATGCAACGAAAATCTTTTTTCGCCATACTAAGGGTTGATTTGTTCACGGTTTAGACATATAATGATACTCGCCAGGCGGTGATACGCCACCGCAGGGTAACTTAACTAAGGAGGAAATCTATGGTTACTTTCATTCTCTGCATTGCGGCTCTGGTCATCGGCTACATCTTCTACGGCAAGCGCGTAGACAAGATCTTTGGCTCCGACGATCGAGAGACGCCTGCTATCACGCTTAACGACGGCGTTGACTTCGTCCCGATGAAGGGTTGGAAAATCTTCCTGGTTCAGCTGCTGAACATCGCCGGTCTCGGCCCCATCTTCGGCGCTCTGAACGGTGCTCTGTTTGGACCTGTCGTCTATCTGTGGATCGTCTTCGGTACCATCTTCGCCGGCGGCGTCCACGACTATATGTGCGGTATGCTGTCCATGCGGCACAAGGGCGCCAGCATCTCCGAGATTACCGGTACTTATCTGGGCAAGGTCATGCTGCAGGTCATGCGCGTGTTCTCCGTCATCCTGCTGGTCATGGTCGGCGTCGTGTTCTCCAAGGGTCCCGCCGGTCTGCTGGCTCTGCTGACCCCTGAAAAGCTGGACGCTACCTTCTGGCTGTGGGTCATCATCATTTACTACTTCATCGCCACCTTTGTTCCCATCGACAAGGTCATCGGCAAGATCTACCCCATCTTCGGCATCTGCCTGATCATCATGGCCGTCGGTGTTGCGGGTGTTCTGCTGTTCGCCCATGAGTATCAGATGCCTGAGCTGTGGAACAACTTCAACAACCAGCATCCTCAGAACATCCACATCTGGCCGTTCATGTTCGTCACCGTGGCCTGCGGCGCCATCTCTGGCTTCCACGCCACCCAGTCTCCCATGATGGCTCGCTGCTGCACCTCTGAGAAGCAGGGTCACAAGGTGTTCTACGGCGCGATGGTCGCCGAGGGCATCATCGCCATGGTCTGGGCGGCTGCCGGTGTTTCCTTCTACGAGAACACCCAGGCTCTGCTGGAAGCCGGTGCCGGTGTGAACGCTGTTGTTTACGAGATCTGCACCACCACCATGGGCAAGATCGGCGGCGTCCTGGCTATGCTGGGCGTTATCGCCTGCCCCATCACCTCCGGTGATACCGCTTACCGCAGCGCCCGTCTGACTCTGGCCGACTGGTTCAAGATCGACCAGAAGGATTGGAAGAAGCGTCTGCTTCTGACCGTCCCCCTGCTGGGCGTCGGCGCCATCATCTGCCAGATTGACTACTCCGTGGTATGGCGTTACTTCTCCTGGTCCAACCAGACTCTGGCCATGATCGCTCTGTGGGCGGCTGCCATGTATCTGGCGCAGAACAAGCGCAACTATTGGATCTGCGCGGTTCCCGCCACCTTCATGACCGGTGTTTCCATCACCTACTTCTTCGCGGCCGGCGAGTGCCTCGGCCTGCTGTGGAAGCCTATGGGAATTGCCGAGAGCGTGTACTATCCCATCGCCGTTGTCGCCGGTATTATCGCCGCGGTCGGCTTCCTGGCGCTGTTCCTGAAGAAGAGCGCAAAGTACAAGACCAGCACTCTGGCACAGTAATATATCATCTTACGGCCTCCCGCTTTACGGCGGGAGGCCATTTCTCGTCTACGGTGCGTAGGTTGCGCGTTTGGAAATTCCGTGGTATGCTGGCGTCAGAAAAGGAGTTGATTCCTCATGGAAACCTATATCACAGGCCCGGCAATCAAGCGCCTGCGGGAGGCGAGAGGACTGACGCAAGCGGAGCTGGGGGAGAAGATCGGCGTTGGCAGCAAGGCCGTCTCCAAATGGGAAAATGCCCGGGGACTGCCGGACGTGTCCCTGATTGAGCCGCTGGCGGAAGCCCTGGGCGTCTCCGTCATGGAGCTGATGAACGGGGAGAAAATCCGCAACCAGAATGTCAGCGCCAATATGCTGCGGACGAAAATCTGCGTCTGCCCCGTCTGCGGCAATATCCTCTGGGGCACGGGCAGCGCCGTCATCAGCTGCTGCGGCGTCATGCTGCCGCCGCTGGAGGCCGAGGAAGCGGACGAAGACCACCGCCCTGATATTCAGCAGGTGGAGGACGAGCTGTTTGTCACCGTTGACCATCCCATGACGAAATCCCACTATATTTCCTTCCTCGCCTACGCCACCGCCGACCAGTTTCAGCTTATCAAGCTCTACCCGGAGGGCAACGCACAGGCAAGGATTCGGCCCCGGGGGAGGGGAGTCCTCTATCTTTACTGCAACCATCACGGCCTGATGAAGTGGAACCTGACGCCCCGCCGGGTGGAAAGAACGTCCAGAGACGCAGGCAGAATTTGAAAAATCCGCAAAATAAACGGCGCCATCCGGCGCCGTTTATTTTGTAAAAAATTTCAGGAAAAGACTCAATATTTCCGGGACAGCATGGACTCGGCTTCCTCCCGGGTGATCTCCCCGGCGTTGCACCGCGCCATAATCTGCACATCCTTGTCGTTGAGCTTGTAGCCTAAGTAGAAGAACGTGGAAATGATCATGCCAATGACAGGCACCAGGGCGTACACGATCCACAGTCCCTCCAGCGCCCCTGCGCTCTGCTGGATGTTCAGCGCCTTCAGCGTTTCGAAGCTATCCGCCTCCACGGAAATCCAGTGGAAGCAGCCCAGCAGCGCCAAAGCCAGAGAGGACGAGACCGCGGCGGTGATCTTTACGGAGAAGGTCTGGATGGCGAAGGTAATGCCCTTGGCGCTGATGCCGGATTTGTACTGGCCGTACTCGGCGCAGTCCGGGGTGAACATGAAGGCAAGAATGCCCACGATGCTCATGGGAACGGTGCGGATGCAGGTCAGCGTCAGGAACAGCGCCCGGTTTTCGTAGCCTACGAAGAAAATTGCCAGACCCAAAATGATGTTGACGATGTTGCACCAAAAAAGCGTTTTAAATTTATCCAGCTTTTTCAGAATGGTGGGCATGAGCATGGCAGCAAAAACACCCGGCACCATGTTCAGCAGGTTCAGCACGATGGAGTAAAGGGAGTTGCCGAACAGATAGAAGGAGACGAACAGCGTCACGGCGGCGGAGGTTTTCAGCGCGTCGGTGGCGCAGTAGCCGCCGTAGTAGGTCAGCAGGTACTTGTTCTTCCCCAGATAGGAGAACATCTGCTTGGGGGAAAAGTTTTCGTCCTCCTCTTCGGGCTTATAGTTGCGCTCCTTGCAGTTGAGAGACAACGGCACCATGGTCAGGGCGCTGAAAATGGACAGCGTCGCAATGGCCAGACTGGCGCTCATGCCCACGTTTTCGCTGATGAGGATGGGCAGCACCACGCCGTAGATCAGCACGCCCGCCCCGGAGAACACACGATTGACGGAGAGCAGGGTGTTCCGCTCCGGCAGATTGTCGGTCATGGTGTTCAGCATGGCGTAGGCGGGGATGTCGGTCAAGGTGTACACGGTGTCCCACAGCACGTAGGCCACGCCGAACCAGATAAGTTTCCCAGTCTCCCCCAGCGCCGAGGGAATGGAGAACAGAATGATGGTCACAATGGGGATCAGCGCGGTGGAGATCCGCAGCCAGGGCAGACTTTTCTGCCCGTTCTTGAATTTGACCTTGTCGAAGATGAAGCCGAAAATGGGGTCATTCACGGCGTCCCAGATTTTGACGATCAGCAGCACAATGGCGACTTTGGCAAGGTTCACGCCCTGCATGGCAAGGTAAGTGGAAATAAAAGCCGCCGTGATGTTGTAGTAAATGTTCTGTCCGATGAAGTATGTCCAGTAGCTCAGACGCTCCTTGAAGGTGGTCATATACCCCGGATGTTTGTCTGCCATGGCGATCCGCCCCTCTCTTTACAATAGATTTATTCTATCATCGCAGAAAAAGGAAGTCAATCGGCGGAGAAATCTTTGACATTTTGAACGGAATTTGGTAGTATAGGAAGGAAAAAAGCGCCCCGTTTTTTGGCAGATTGTCATGGGGTGGAGGATAAGGAAAGAAACGCTATGGCCAACGTCATTGAAATAACGGATTTCTCCGCGCCGGAGCTGGACGTGTATGCCCGGCTGACGGAGGCGCAGTTGCTCAACCGGTTTGAACCGGCCAAGGGGATGTTCATTGCGGAAAGCCCCAAGGTCATCCACCGGGCTTTGGACGGCGGATACGAGCCGGTGTCGCTGCTCATGGAGCGCAAGGACATCACGGGGGCGGCGCGGGAGATCATCGCCTGCTGTCCCGAGGTTCCCGTGTACACCGCGGACGAGGAGCTGCTGTGCAATCTCACTGGTTACCACCTGACCCGAGGCGTGCTGTGCGCCATGCGCCGCCCGGGGCTTCCCACCGTGGAGGATATCTGCGCCGGGGCGGCGCGGATTGTTGTCCTGGAAAACGTCCAGAATCCCACCAACGTGGGGGCAATCTTCCGTTCCGCCGCCGCGCTGGGGATGGACGCCGTGCTGCTGACCCCCGGATGCAGTGACCCGCTGTACCGCCGCAGCGCCCGGGTCAGCATGGGGACGGTGTTTCAGATTCCCTGGACGTTTACGGGAGACTGGCCGGGGGAGGGAATGGAGCAGCTGAGCCGTCTGGGCTTCCGAACCGCAGCCATGGCGCTGAGCGACGATTCCGTCTCCATTGACGACCGCCGTCTCATGGCAGAGGAAAAGCTGGCGGTGATTCTGGGCAGCGAGGGCGACGGCCTGACGGAGACGACCATTGCCCGGTGCGACTACACCGTAAAAATCCCCATGTACCACGGCGTGGATTCTCTGAACGTAGCGGCTGCCAGCGCCGTGGCTTTCTGGCAGCTGAGGAAGGAGAAATGACTATGGAACTGGTAAACGGACGTCCCGCGGACTGCGCCGGACGGCTTGAGAAGGAAATTCGCTGCTACGATCTGCTGGACAGCCTGGGAATCGACTACCAGCGCATCGACCACGAGGCGGCCATGACCATGGAAGCCTGCGAGGAGATCGACCGGGTGCTGGACGCGGTGATCTGCAAAAATCTGCTGCTGTGCAACCGGCAGTGTACGGAGTTTTATCTGCTGATGCTGCCCGGGGAGAAGCATTTCAAAACCAGCGTTCTCTCCAAGGAGATCGGTTCCTCCCGCCTGAGCTTTGCCGCGCCGGAGTATATGGAGAAGTTTCTGGACATCACCCCCGGCTCCGTCAGCGTTCTGGGGCTGATGAACGACCGGGAGAACCATGTGCAGCTTCTCATGGACGAGGACGTGCTGAAAGGGGAGTTCATTGGCTGCCATCCCTGCATCAACACCTCCAGTCTGCGCCTTCAGACGGCTGACCTGATGGAGAAGATTCTGTCTGCCGTCCATCATGACCCCCGAATCGTCACACTGCCGCAGGAATAAAACAGCCTAAAGCGCCCCGCCGGGGCGCTTCAGTCTGTCAAAAAAGGCCGTTGGCCTTTTTTGACAAGAGGATTGCAGTCTGCCGCGCGCACTTCTTGTCCGCCTTTGGCGGACAATTCGCACACTTGCAGCCTGTAAGGTATTTTCTGCCAGGTACACGCCCCGGCAGAAAATGATCTGACTTTATTTGCCGCCTGCGGGCGGCAAACTCTGCGAGGCTTTTTTGACACGCTGAAGCGCCCCGCCGGGGCGCTTTTTTCACTCCCAAAACCTGCCTATAAAAATAGTAGGAAAAAGACTTGACAAACGGAGCAACATCGTGTATGATATAGCCAGTTAGCAGAGGCTAACCAAAAAAGCGAACAAAAAAGATGATCTTATCACTATGAATACGGGAGGTTCGAGCTATGGAAATTGCCACGATTCTGTCCGGCGCCGGTGCCGTTGCGGCTGTCACCGTAACGTCCGTGGGCGTCATTTCCATCCGGAAAAGCCTGCGTCGAATCGCCCGCGGCAAGGAGGACGGCCGTGTCTGAGGAACAGGTGGTGCGCAACTGCGCCCCCACTCTGGCGGGGCTGAAAACCGGAAACCTGTTCGCCTGTCCCTACGAAAACCGGGAAGACCTGCTGGATTTTCTGCGGAGCCTGAACCGGCGGCTGGGGAAAAAGGGTGTCCGGGCAGTCCCTCTGCGGATCCGTCAGGACAGGGCGCTGATTTACCTCTACCGGCCGGCGCGGCTGGAAAAAGACCTCTCCTGTGCGTCCTGTGAAGCGCTTCTCAGCGAGTTCGGCTATAATTGCCGGGGCGGCAGCCGCTGCCTGACAAAGCTCGCCCGGAGACTGAAGCAGCAGGAGGATTTTCCCCACGAGATCGGCCTGTTTCTGAGCTATCCGCCGGAGGACGTAAAGGGCTTCTTAGAACACAGACCCTGCAAATGCGTGGGCTGCTGGAAGGTTTATGAAAACGAGGAAGCAGCCAAAAAGACCTTTGCCAAGTACAAAGCCTGCACGAAGGCCTACTGCCGCCAGCTTGCCAGCGGAATCGACATCGAACGGCTCACCGTAGCCGGATGAAATAAGAAAGGATTTTTTGAAAATGAAAGTTGCAGTTGTTTATTGGAGCAGCACCGGAAATACCGAAGCCATGGCGCAGGCCGTTCTGGAAGGCGCAAAGCACGCCGGTGCGGAAGCGGAGCTGTTTACCGCCGCCGAGTTCGACGGAGAAAAGATGGACGAATTTGACGCGGTCGCTTTCGGCTGCCCCGCCATGGGCGCGGAGGAGCTGGAGGACGGCGAATTTGCCCCCATGTTCGAGACCTGCGAGAGCAAGCTCTCCGGCAAGAAGATCGCCCTGTTCGGCTCCTACGGCTGGGGCGACGGCGAATGGATGCGCACCTGGGAAGAGAACTGCCGGGACAAGGGTGCGAACCTGGTCTGTGACAGCGTGATCTGTCAGGAGACCCCCGACGACGAAGCGCTGAGCGCCTGCCGCAGTCTGGGCGAAGCGCTGGCCTGATATAACCTCACTGTACAAACGGATGCCAGATCGCAAAATACCTCCTAATCCGATTTCCTCAATCTGTATTGCACACACATCCTTCAAAACTGTACCGCGATAAGGCAGCCGACAGATATCCCCCTTGAGGTCTATCGAAAGCTGTCAGAACGCACAGGCGGTGCTTTTGCCTTCCAGATCCCCCTTTTAAGATCCGTCCGGCATTCCCGGGAGAAATGACTTACCAGGGGCAAACAGCCGCAGCCGAGCCGTTCTGCCAGTTTTCCGATAGCCCGATGACGGCACAGCCGTAAAACAAAAAGCACGCTGAAAAGCGTGCTTTTTGTGGCGACCCGGAACGGACTCGAACCGTCGACCTCCAGCGTGACAGGCTGGCGTGCTAACCGACTGCACCACCGGGCCACAGAACAGGAATGATTGTATCAGAAAATGCAGGATTTGTAAAGAGAAAAATAAAAAATTTTACGGCGGACTGCCCGGAAACGACCGGTTTCGTTTCCGGGGTTGCTTTCTTCTGGCGGGTGTGGTATGATAACATAAAGTATAATTTCCGGGAAATGTGTCATATTTTGCATAGAGGACGTGTATATCAATGAGAAAGCTGAGCCGCGGCGCATATGAGGACACCAAGGGACTTGTCCGGGCGGCGGAAACGCTGCTGGAGGTAGTGGTCATAACCCTGCTGTATTACGCTGCGTTCCGTATGGGATACGAAATCGAACATTTTGTATACAAGGGAAAATATGTGCTGATGGGCGTCTATGGGGCGCTGCTGTACGTCATGTTCCTGAACTCTGACTGCACCCTGTTCGGGCAGCTCCATCGGCTGGATCTGATCATCGGACAGGTGATCTCCCTGTTCGTGGTGAACTTTCTCACATACTTCCAGCTGTGCCTGATCGCCAATACCATGATCGCCGTGGGGCCGATGCTTCTGCTGCTCCTGGCGGAGATCGTCGTGGCGGTGGTGCTGATCTACGTGTACACGGAGCTGTATTATAAGCTGTACGCCCCCCACGACATGCTGCTGGTGTACGGCAACAAGCGGGGCATCGGGCTGAAGATCAAGATGGACTCCCGCCGGGACAAGTACAACATCAGCAAGCTGATGAGCATTGACGAGGGGCTGGAGGCGGTGTGCCAGGAGACCCGCAAGCACGACGCGGTCATCCTCACGGACATTCCCGCCCAGACCCGCAACGATATTCTGAAATACTGCTACCGCTACCGCATCCGCACCTACGTCGCCCCCAAGCTGACGGACATCATGCTCCGGGGGGCGAAGAACAATACCCTGTTCGACACGCCGCTGCTCATGGTCAAAGGCACCGGCCTGACCCCCATGCAGCGCATCATCAAGCGCGCCATGGATTTGGTGCTCTGCGGCATTGCCATGATCCCCGCCGCGCCGGTCATGCTGGTCATTGCGGCGGCCATCAAGATCGAGGACGGCGGCCCGGTGTTCTACAAGCAGAAGCGCCTAACCCGGGGCGGCCGGGAATTTGAGATTCTCAAGTTCCGCAGCATGATCGTGGACGCGGAGAAGTACGCCGGGGCGGTGCTGGCCTCGGAGGACGACCCCAGAATCACGAAGGTGGGCAAGGTCATCCGCGCCGCCCGCCTGGACGAGCTGCCCCAGCTGATCAACATCCTGAAGGGGGACATGAGCATCGTCGGACCCCGGCCGGAGAGAAAGTGCCTGGCGGACGAAATTTCTAAGGAAATTCCGGAATTCTGCTACCGTCTGAAGGTGCGGGGCGGCCTGACGGGCTACGCCCAGATTTACGGAAAATACAACACCAGCGCCTACGACAAGCTGCGTCTGGACATGATGTACATTGAGAATTATTCGCCGCTGCTGGACATCCGGCTGATTATTCTGACGCTGCGGATCATTTTCAGCAAGGACAGCACCGAGGGCATTGACGTGGCGATGGAGAACCAACGGCGGGCGGACGAGCTCTGGCGGGAACTGGACGAGGAGAACGAAGAGAAGGAAAAAGGAAGTGCGGAATGAGCAGAGGTCGTAAACGCAACAGCATCCCAAGAATCGCGTTCGTGGGACTGGCCATTATCATTCAGATCGCATGGCTGATTGTCATGGCGGTGAAGCTGAACGCCCACTCCGCTTGGATATCCGCGTGCGTCAACCTGTTGAGCATCGTGGTGGTGCTGCGCCTGTATGGCAGGCACACCTCCACAGCCATGAAAATGCCCTGGATCATGCTGATTCTGGCGGCTCCGGTGATGGGGCTGAGCCTGTTTCTGCTGTTCGACATTCTGGGAGACCCGGGCAGGGCGGGGAAGCGTATCCGCCGTTTCCGGGAGAAAATAAAGGGCTGCCTTCCCCAGGACGGGGCGGTTCTGGCGCGGCTGGAATCGGAAAACCGCGCTGCCGGCAACCAGTTTCACTATCTTTCCGTCCATGAAAACTGGCCTGTGTACGAAAATACCAGTGTCCGCTACCTGGGCGACGGGGCGGAGACGCTGGAAGCCATGAAAGCGGATCTGGAAAAGGCTGAAAAGTTCATTTTCATGGAATATTTCATCGTGGCGGACAATTCGGCTTTTCAGGAAATCCGGGAAATTCTGGTGCGCAAGGCGCGTCAGGGGGTCGAGGTGCGGCTGATGTATGATGACATCGGCAGCCTCGGCTTTGTGAATCTGCGCTTTGCCAGAGGGCTGAGCGAGGACGGCATCCGCTGCCGGGTGTTCAATCCCGCCGTGCCGGTGGTTAACCTGTTCCTGAACCACCGGGATCACCGGAAGACCACGGTCATCGACGGCAAGGTGGGCTATGTCGGCGGCTATAACCTTTCGGACGAATACTTTGGCCGTGCCCGGCCCTACGGGGTGTGGAAGGATACCGGTGTCCGGCTGGAGGGCGAGGCAGTCCGGAGCCTGACGGCGTCGTTTTTCGAGCTGTGGAACGTGACGACCAAGGAAGACGAGGATTTTGCGCGGTATCTCAACATCTGCCATAAGGTGAAGTCAGAGGGATTTGTGCAGCCCTTCAACGATAACCCCTTGTCGGAGGAGCGCACGGCGGAAAATGTCTATCTGAATCTGATTGCTCAGGCGGAGAAGACGCTGTATATCACCACGCCGTACCTGATCATCACCGACGAAATGAGCCGGGCACTGCGCCTTGCGGCCAAGCGGGGGGTGGACGTGCGGATCATTACGCCGGGAATTCCGGACAAAAAAGTGGTTTTTGCCATCACCCGCTCCTATTATTCCGGCCTTGCCCGGCAGGGCGTGCGGATTTACGAGTATACGCCGGGCTTCTGCCATGCCAAGCAGTGCCTGTGCGACGGGGAAATTGCCTCCATAGGCAGCTCGAACTTTGACTACCGGAGCCTGTATCACCACTTTGAGAACGATGTTCTGCTCTATGGCTGTGGCGCGATCGACGACATGGCGCGGGATTTTGACGTGTTGTTCTCCCAGTGTACCGAGGTCACCCAGCGCTACAGCACCGGCAGCAGAGCGATTCTGCGGATATGGCAGTGCATTCTGCGGCTGTTTGCGCCGTTGGTCTAAAAGAAAGAGACGGAAAGCGAAAGCTTTTTCGACAGGTGATCGTAAAACAGCAAATGGAGCGTATCGGTACAGATACGCTCCATTTTTTGTGCCAACACGCTCTGCCTTGGCTCCCCCTTTGGGAGAGCTGTCACCGCAGGTGACTGAGAGGGCATTGCAGCCTGTTTTCCCCTCTCCGTCTTCGCTTCGCTCAGCCACCTCTCCCATAGGGAGAGGCAAGGGGTGCCCGCATTCTGTGAACGCATTTTTATCTTTTTATGAACTTTAGCACTCAGACCTTGACAGTGCTAAAAATTGTGGTATAGTGTAGGCGTATCAAAAAGAGGGGCGAAAAAAAGAAGCCCCTCCGCAGGGAACATAGAAGATTTGAATGGAGGAATGACTTATGTTGCCCAGCATTTTTGGAGAGAATTTGTTCGATGATTTCTTTAACGATCCCTTTGGCATGATGAATGTATCGGAGGGTCGCAATCCCCTGTATGGCAAGCACGCCAAGAACCTGATGAAGACCGATATCAAGGAAAAGGAAGACGGCTATGAGCTGGCAGTTGATCTGCCCGGCTTTAAGAAGGACGAGATCAGCATCGACCTCAGCGACGGCTACCTGACCATCGAGGCCGCGAAGGGCCTTGATAAGGATGAGGAGGACAAGAAGGGCCGCTACATCCGTCGGGAGCGTTACGCCGGTTCCATGAGCCGGAGCTTCTACGTGGGTGATGTGAAGCCCGAAGAGGTGTCCGCCAAGTTTGAGGACGGTATCCTGACGCTGGATGTGCCGAAGGCCGGACAGAAGAAGCTGCCCGAAAACAATCGGATCTGCATCGAGTAACCAAAAAACGCCGCGCCACGGTTTCTGCAAACCGTGGCGCGGTTTTTTACTTTTCACCAAGAATCAGCGTGCGCAGAACGGGAGTGCGTTTGATAAGCGCAATCAGCGGCGGCAGGAGCAGCGCCAGCAGCACTGGCAGAAGCAGATACATGCTCCACACGGGGAAATGGAGCAGCTTATCCATCCCCCATGCCAGCAGCACCAGCAGGGGATTGTGCAGAACGTAAATGCCAAAGCTGCGGCTTGCCATGTAGCGGGTGAAGGCGGTTTCCTTGTCCAGCCGACGTTTCCCCGCGCCCAGCACCGCAAGGCAGGCAAACCAGGCGTAGAGGTTGGTAAGCGGGGCCTTCAGATTGTTGAGGGCGGCGTAATTCTGCCCCCAGAAGTGTACCGTGTAGACGACGGCCAGCACGCCGCTCACGGCAAGCATACAGGGCGCCCATTTGGCGAGCATAGACTGGATATGTTCGTGGGAGAACAGAATGTAGCCCACAAGGAAGCAGAACAGGTAAAAACCGTGGCGGTAAACCTCGATCACCGGGGTGTTCAGAATCTGGGCACTGCCCCAGAGGCCGAGCACCAGAAGGCAGATGACGGGGAAACTCGCCTTGCCGCCCAGCTGCCACAGCCGGTCTTTTTTGTCCAGCCTGCGAATCAGCACCAGTACCACCTCGCACAGCAGCAGCTCGTGGAGGAACCACAGCACCCCGATGCCGGACATGCACCACACAAGATATTTGGCAAACCCCGGAACCTGACCGCCGCTGCCGCCGAAAATGTTCGCGTACTGATCGGTGACCCAGCCGGTGCTCCACCCGATGAGGAAGATGATGGCGATGGAGGGAATCAGCTGGCGGCGGACTTTACCTTTCAGGTATTGCTTGCCAGTCTGCTTTTCCAGACTGTACCGGGCGCAGATGCCGGAGATCATGAAAAGCGCCGCCATGAACCAGGGGTACAGCACGTACAGCGGCGCGTCCAGTGCCGGAATGCCGGGGATGACCACATTGGTGATGCCCCCAACGCTGTTGAACTGATAGAACACATGATACACCGCGACGGACAGCACGATGCCGTAGCGCAGATTGTCAAGAAACGGTTTCCTCATGATTTGCCTCCCCGCAGATGGCGGTTGATACGGTTGGTTCTGTGCCTGATGGACAGCAGGATAATTCCCCAGATCAAGGCGTAGCCCCCCGCAAAACACAGGGTAAACGTGCCGATAAACGCCCAATTCCGGGGTATCCAGTTGTTCAGCAGGTAAATCAGCAGATAGTCCAGATACAGCGCTCCAGCGTGAATTGCCGTAGCGGAGAGCAGGGGCAGACGCTCGATCTGATAGACGACGCCGATGCCCGCCGCGATGAAGGCCAGCAGCGTCACCGTCACGATTCCCATGCAGACCTCCCCGGGGGCGAGGGAAGTGACCTGCCCGTTGGCACCCAGAATGCCATAGATCATGGCGAGGATCAGCGGCCCGCCGGAAGCGGCCAGCAGACCCCGTTTCAGAAATGTCAGACAATATTGTTTCATACGTGATCGTACCTCCTTTTGATTTCTGCAAAGCACCGCCTGGAAACATATTCCCGGTAGCCGCTTCGGAAGACGGCGTCCACCGCGCCGTTGAAGGAAGCGGTGAAGCGCTCTAAATGGGCTTCGTTGGCAAGCGCCGACTTGTTGATGCGGATGAAGGACGCCGGAAGTATGGCTTCCAGCTCGTACAGCCGCAGCTTTAACCGGAGGCGCTCACCGCTGCAAGCAACGGCATAGGTCTTCCCGTCCAGAACGGTGACGCACTCGATGTCGGAGAAGGGGAGCATCCGCATACCGTCCTCGGTGTAGGCCGCGACCCGGTCGGAGCCGTCGTATTGCAGGACGAGCTGCTCCATTTCGTCGGTAAGACGGCTGCGCTCATGGACGGTGGCGACCACCGTTTCCTCCTGGGTTTTATCGATAACCAGCTTGAATTTCATGGGGCACCTCCTTGCGTTTACACTATAGCACAAAAGAAAGCAAAAATGTTGAAAAATCCGTTCAACGGTCATTTTTGACCGCTGAACGGTAGAAAGGCATTCTATATCCGGGCAAGCAGACCCTTTGCGGCGTCCGCGACCTGGGGCAGAAGGTATTGTTCCAGCTCGCCGGGCTTCACCCAGCGGCAGGATTTGATTTCTTTGGCCTGGAGCTTCGGCTCACCGTGAACCTCGCCCAGAAAGAAAACGACCTGCTTTCTGGCGACGGAGCTGATGCGGTATTCCGTGGCGGCTCTGGCACCGGGAACCAGCCGCGTCCGGAACCCGGTCTCCTCGAAAAGCTCCCGGAGGGCGGTTCGTTCCTCCGTTTCCCCGGCCTCCATGTGCCCCTTGGGAAAGCTCCATGTCCCGGAACCCCGCTGGAACAGAAGCAGAACTTCAGGCTTTCCGTCCACCCGCCGGAAGGGGACGACCCCGCAGGATTTCTGAAAGATGGAATCAATGGTGCTGATAAAATATTGCTCCTGGAAATGGACGGCCTCGGCGATCTGCCCCTGATGGAGCGAAAGCCCCTCCGGCGCGACCACCAGCTTGTCCTCGCAGTCGTTGTGCCGCCGGATGACGGCAATGACCCGCCCTGTAAAGTCAGACAGGGGCGTATCCACGCCCAAAATGTACGCGTCCTGTTCCTCACCATCGCCGCCCATCAGCCCCGGGACAAATCCGTAATTGATGGGGTACAGAATATCGCCGTGAAGATATCCGACAGGCCGGTCGACCTGCACCGTTACGACCTTGCCCAGCAGCTTCCGGGTGTTCCTGCTTCGTGGGTCCATGGCAGCCCCTCTCTTTCTTCCCCAAAGTCCGACAAAACGGTGCCATTTTACACGGAGCGGGGCAAAAAGTCAAGCCTTTTGCCTCTTTTCCCGGCGGCGGGGAAAGGATCGCTTATTTTTTTCATATCGCTTGTTTTTTTCGGGGAATCACGCTATAATGATAGGGAATATTTTTTGGAGAGGATCGTATGGCAAATAAAAATCAGGACTGGGACGATCTTGGAAGAAGCATTCAGGACATTGTGGATAAGGCCGTCAATTCCCGTGACTTTCAGAAGCTGAACCAGACGGTCAGTCAGGCCGTGGGCAAGGCTGTGGATATGGGAAGTGAAGCCGTCCGCAAGGCGATGGAAGCCGCTGCCCGCCCCACGACCCCGCCTGCCAGACCCGTTTACCGGGAGGTCGAGGCCACGGTCGTGGAGGAAAAGAAAGACCTTCCCGTGCTTTATGCCGGAACCGGCGGCGAGACCGCCGTAGGACTGGTGAAGATCGTAGGCGGCGGTCTGGCGCTGCTCGTTGGGTTTGCGTCCTTTATTTCTCTGCTGGTCAGGCTGATTATGGGAATTGGTCTGGGGGTCGTGTCCACCGCGATCACGGCCGGCGGCGTCATTGCCGGAATGTGGCTGATTATCAGCGGCATCCGCAAGCTGGGATGGGTCAGCCGGTTCAAGATGTACAGAAGAACCTTGGGAGAGAGCACCCATTGCAGTCTGGAGCGGCTGGCGCGGAGCGTCGGAAAGAACGTGAAATTCGTCCGCAAGGAATTGCGAAAGATGATCGGCAAGGGGCTGTTCCTGGAAGGGCATATGGACAAGGAGGAAACCTGTCTCATCACCAGCGACGAAACCTACCGGCATTATGAGCAGAGCCGTCTGGCTCTGGAAGAACGTCAGCGGCAGGAAGCCGCCGCCAGCGCCCCGAAGGTGTCCATGCCCCATGACCCTCAGGTGCAGGAGGTTCTGGATCGGGGCAACGCCTTCATCGCCCAGATACGCGCCTGCAACGACGCCATTCCCGGGGAGAAAATTTCTGAGAAAATCTCCCGGATGGAGCTGATCGTCCGCCGTATCTTTGAGCGGGCGGAGGCGCACCCGGAGGTGGTTCCCGACCTCAAGAAGCTGATGGATTACTACCTGCCCATGACGGTGAAGCTCCTGAACGCCTACGCGGACATGGACGCCCAGCCCGTGCAGGGTGAGACCATTCAGGCATCCAAGAAGGAAATCGAGGCCACACTGGACACGCTGAATCTGGCCTTCGAGAAGCTGCTGGACGACCTGTTCCGGGACTCCGCCATGGACGTTTCCAGCGACATTTCCGTTCTCAACACCCTGCTTGCCCAGGAGGGGCTGACGGAGGACGGCTTATCCCAAGTGAAGAAACAGCAGACATTATAAAAAACTAGGAAGAGGAGATCAATTATGGACGCTGAATACAAGGATATGAACGAATC
Organism: uncultured Oscillospiraceae bacterium; assembly: GCA_934569225.1. Classification (GTDB taxonomy): domain Bacteria; phylum Bacillota; class Clostridia; order Oscillospirales; family Oscillospiraceae; genus Faecousia. The sequence goes on from CAKTKC010000015.1 coordinate 62,622, forward strand.
CGCCCCCATCCCCAGCTTGACGCTGGAGCCGGAGCTGGAAGATACGCCCAAGCTGGTCGTGGCGGAGGAGACACAGTTGCAGCAGACAAAGGCTGCCGAGCCTGTGCTGACGCCTCAGGAGCAGCAGATGGTGGATGATTTTGCCCAGAAGATCGACGTGGAGAATACCGCCCAGATCTTGCAGTACGGCGCGGGCACCCAGAAGAAAATGGCCGATTTCTCCGACGCTGCCCTTGCCAATGTGCGCACCCAGGATTTGGGCGAGGTGGGCGACCTGATCGTCAACGTGGTGGGCGAGCTGAAGGGCTTTGACGCCGAGGAGGAAAAGGGCTTCTTCGGCTTCTTCCGCAAGCAGGCGAACAAGCTGGAGGTCATGAAGAGCCGCTACGCCAAGGCGGAGGTCAACGTAGAGAAGATCGGCGACGCCCTCCAGCAGCATCAGGTGCGGCTGCTGAAGGATTCCGCGATGCTGGATAAGATGTACGAGCAGAACCTTGCCTACTTCAAGGAGCTGAGCATGTACATTCTGGCGGGCAAGAAGAAGCTCCAGGAGGTACGGGAAGGCAAGCTGAAAGACCTGGAAGCGACGGCGCAGGCCACCGGCCTTGCGGAGGACGCCCAGGCGGCAAGAGACTTAGCGGACAAGTGCAACCGGTTTGAGAAGAAGATCTATGACCTGGAGCTGACCCGCACCATTTCCATCCAGACCGCGCCCCAGATCCGGATGATCCAGAACAACGACAATGTGATGGTGGAGAAAATCCAGACCACGCTGATGAACACCATTCCCCTGTGGAAGAACCAGATGGTTCTGGCGCTGGGCATCGCCCATTCCAACGAAGCAGCCCAGGCGCAGCGGCAGGTCAACGACATCACCAACGCTCTGCTGAAGCAGAACGCCGAGAAGCTGCACATGGCCTCCGTGGAGACCGCGAAGGAAGCCGAGCGGGGCATCGTGGACGTGGAGACGCTGAAAAAGACCAACGCCGAGCTGATCCAGACGCTGGACGACGTGATGAAGATTCAGTCCGAGGGTCGTGAAAAGCGCCTTGCCGCCGAAGCGGAAATGGCGAAGATGGAGAACGACCTAAAGGGCAAGCTCCTGGAGATCCGCGGAGGCGTATAACATTACAAAAAGACGCAGTACCGGAAATCTTCGGTACTGCGTTTTGGATTTGAAAAAAGCGACCCCGCGGAACACGGGATCGCCAAAGGCTACAAAATTTCCTTAGCAGCCGAAACCGCACAGACGGCTCAGCAGCTGCCAAATGGAGCTGCAATCAGAATTGTTGGTGTTGCAATTGAAAAAGAACATCTTGCCAACCTCCTGTTTCAGTATTTGCCTCGCGAAGACAAAAGGATTGTAACCGATTCGTAACCATTTTTCAAGCTGTAAATTATGGAAATTGAGTAAAAACGGATTTTTTGAATGAATTATGAACGATAAAGTGGAAAAAGTCAATATCCCATACCGTATCATCCGCAGCAGCCGCAGAACCGTTTCCCTGCAGATCATCCCGGGGGGTGAGGTGCTGGTGCGATGCCCAAAGCGGATGTCCAATGGGGATATTCGTCGATTTGTGGAAAGCAAATCCGGTTGGATTGAAAAGCATCTGGAAAGGCAAACTGCGGCGGCGCAGCTTCACGCCTTTACGGCCGAGCAGATACAGGCGCTTGCCCGGCAGGCGCGGCAAACGATACCGGAACGAGTGGCCTATTTTGTCCCGCTGGTGGGCGTGACCTACGGCAGAATCACCATCCGCAGTCAGCATACCCTGTGGGGGAGCTGCAGCGGCAAGGGCAATCTCAACTTTAACTGCCTGCTGATGCTCACGCCGCCGGAGGTGCTGGACTATGTGGTCGTCCACGAGCTGTGCCACCGGAAGGAAATGAACCACTCCGCCCGCTTCTGGGCAGAGGTCGAGCATGTCTTACCGGATTATGAAATCCGGCGGAAATGGCTGCGGGAAAACGGCACGGCGCTGATTTCCAGGCTGGAAAGGTAGTTTCCAAACGGCGTTTTCGACAAACACATGCACCGAATCGTCACCCGGATACTATAATGGTTACGGGAGGTGCGATGTGGAACATTATGTCTGGTTGGCGCTGGTGGCGACACTGGGGACCTGGTTTGTGACGGCACTTGGCGCTGCCACGGTGGTCTTTTTCAAATCCCCCAGTGCCAAAGCGCTGAATCTTATGTTGGGCTTTTCCTCCGGCGTGATGATCGCGGCCAGCTTCTGGTCGCTGTTGCAGCCCGCTATCCAGCGGGCGGAAGCCGCGGGAAATACCCCTGCCTGGCTTGTGGCGGTATCCGGGTTCCTGCTGGGGGCGCTGTTTCTGTGGGGGTCGGATAAGGCCGTATGCTTTGCCAGAAAGAGAGCGGGCATGGGAATGCCCGGGGAACGCTTGAACCGCATTATCATGCTGGTGCTCTCCATCACCCTGCACAATATTCCCGAGGGGCTTGCCGTGGGCGTGGCCTTCGGGGCGCTGGGAACCGGCGCAAGCCCGGATGGGCTGATGGGGGCGGTGTCCATTGCCGTGGGCATCGGCTTGCAGAATTTTCCGGAGGGGGCGGCGGTGTCCGTGCCCCTGCGCCGCGAGGGCTACTCCCGGCGCAGGAGCTTCCTGCTGGGGCAGGCGTCCGGCCTGGTGGAGCCGGTGTCCGGGGTGATCGGCGCGCTGCTGGTGGTGAAGGTGGAGGCGATTCTGCCCTATGCCCTTGCCTTTGCCGCCGGGGCGATGATTCTGGTTGCGGTACATGAGCTGATACCGGAGTGTCAGCAGAATCAGAAAGAGCAGCCCTACTGCGCCACCATGGGCATCATTCTGGGCTTTGCGGTGATGATGCTCCTGGACGTGATGCTTGGCTAGGAAAAAAGATTACCAAACGGTCTGCTGCGGCAGACCGTTTTTTGTTGTATTCGTGCATTGACAAATCATTGTATGTTTGTATAATTGTATACATTGAAAAAGAAAAGTGGAAAGGGGCTTACTCTATGCTAGAGATTTCCAGTAAGACCAACCTGTTGGAGCAGAAATCCTACAAATACTCCCTTCAGGATGTGGCGGAACCGAATTTGCAGCGGGATGTGTATTCCTACGGCACCATTCCCAAGGTGGCGTTCAACCACCGCCGGGTGCCTATGTCCATGCCGGAGGAGATCTGGATCACGGACACCTCCCTGCGGGACGGTCAGCAGTCCGTGGAGCCGTATTCCGTTGACCAGATCGTGAACATCTACAAGCTGCTGAGCAAGCTGGGCGGCCCCTACGGCATCATCCGCCAGACGGAATTCTTCATCTACAGCAAAAAAGACCGGGAGGCCATTGAAAAGTGCATGGCGCTGGGTCTCAAATTTCCGGAGATCACCAGCTGGATCCGGGCGACGAAGGAAGACTTCCGGCTGGTGCATGACCTTGGCATCAAGGAAACCGGCATTCTGGTCTCCTGCTCGGACTACCACATCTTCAAGAAAATGAAGATGACGAGAAAACAGGCCATGGACTACTACCTTGCCACGGTGAAGGAAGCCTTCAACGCCGGCGTGATTCCCCGCTGTCATCTGGAGGACATCACCCGGGCGGATTTCTACGGCTTTGTGGTGCCCTTCGTCAACGAATTGCAGCGGCTGAGCCGGGAGGCGGGGGTGCCGGTGAAGATTCGCGCCTGCGATACCATGGGCTACGGCGTCCCCTTCACCGAGGCGGCGCTTCCCCGAAGCGTGGCGGGCATTATCTACGGCTTGCAGCATTATTCCGACGTTCCCAGCGAGCATCTGGAATGGCACGGCCACAACGATTTCTATAAGGGCGTGGCCAACGCCTCCACGGCGTGGCTCTACGGCGCCTGCGCGGTCAACTGTTCCCTGCTCGGCATCGGCGAGCGGACGGGCAATGTGCCGCTGGAAGCGATGGTATTCGAGTATGCGTCGCTGCGGGGGTCGCTGGACGGCATGGACACCACGGTCATCACGGAAATCGCCGATTACTTCAAAAATGAGATCGGCTACAACATCCCGCCCATGACGCCCTTTGTGGGCAGCGCCTTCAACGTCACCCGGGCGGGCGTCCACGCCGACGGCCTGATGAAGGACGAGGAAATCTACACCATTTTCGACACCAAGAAAATCCTGAACAAGCCCGCCACAGTGCAGATCAGCAAAACCTCCGGCCTTGCGGGCGTCGCCTACTGGATCAACCAGACCTACGGCCTGGAGGACGGCGAAAAGCTGGACAAAAAGTCGCCGCTGGTGGTCGCCATGAAGGAATGGGTAGACCGGCAGTACGAGGACGGCCGCCAGACGGTCATGACGGAACGGGAGCTGAAAGAGAAAATCCGGCAGCTTGCCCCGGACTTTGCCGAAAGAGGGTAAGGAGAAAAATATGAATCAATTCAAAACCACGTCTCTGGCCGATCAGGTTTTCGAGAAGCTGGAGAACGACATCATTCAGGGCACCTATCCCCGGGGAGAAATTCTGACGGAACTGAAGCTGGTGGATCAGCTGGGCGTCAGCCGCACCCCCATCCGGGACGCGCTGCGCCGCCTGGAACAGGAGCGGCTCATTGAGGACACGGGAAAAGGCTCCCGGGTAGTTGGCATCACCGAGGAAGACCTGGAGGATATTATGAACATCCGCCAGCGCATCGAGGGGCTTGCCGCCTACTACGCCGCTAAGAACATGACCCCCGAGGGACTTGCCGAGCTGACCCACATTGTTGACCTTCAGGACTTTTACTATGACAAGGGGGACGCGGAGCAGCTGCGGCAGGTGGATGAACAGTTCCACGACCTGATCTGCTACCTGAGCAAGCGCACCGTAATCATGGACACGCTGATTCCGCTGCACCGGAAAACCCGGCGCTACCGCCGCATTTCCATGGAGGACTGGTCCCGCACCGTCAACACCCGGAAGGAACACAAGGCGATTTTCGACGCCATGGCCTCCGGCGACGCGGATTTGGCGGAAAGCCTGATGGCAAAGCATATTGAAAACGCGAAAGAGCACATGTTGGGAGGATTCAAAAATCATGGGTAAGACAATTGCACAGAAAATCATTGCGTCCCATCTGGTATCCGGGGACATGACCCCCGGCAGCGAGGTGGCGCTGCGCATCGACCAGACCCTGACCCAGGATGCCACCGGCACCATGGCCTATCTGGAATTCGAGACCATGGGCATTCCCAGAGTGAAGACGGAAATGAGCATTGCCTACGTCGATCACAATACCCTCCAGTGCGGCTTTGAGAACAGCGACGACCACCGCTATTTGCAGACCGTCACCGCCAAGCACGGCGTGTATTTTTCTCGTCCCGGCAACGGCATCTGCCATCAGGTGCATCTGGAGCGCTTCGGCAAGCCCGGCAAGACCCTCATCGGCTCTGACAGCCACACCCCCACCGGCGGCGGCATCGGAATGCTGGCCTTCGGCGCGGGCGGACTGGACGTGGCAGTGGCCATGGGCGGCGGCGCGTACTATATCACCATGCCCAAAATGTACAAAGTGAACCTGACGGGCAGACTCAGACCCTACGTCACTGCCAAGGACGTATCCCTGGAGCTGCTTCGCATCCTCTCCGTCAAGGGCGGCGTGGGCGCGATCATCGAGTGGGGCGGCGATGGCGTTGCCACCCTGTCCGTCCCGGAGCGGGGCACCATCACCAACATGGGTACCGAGCTGGGCGCTACCACCTCCATTTTCCCCTCTGACGAGGTCACGAGAAAATTTCTGGCCGCCCAGGGCAGGGAAGGGGACTACGTTCCTCTGTCCAGCGACCCGGACGCGGAATATGATAAGATCATCGACATTGATCTCAGCACCCTCAAGCCCATGATCGCCTGCCCCCACAGCCCGGACAACGTGGTGGCCGTGGAGACGCTGAAAGACGTGAAGGTCGATCAGGTGTGCATCGGCTCCTGCACCAATTCCTCTCTGTACGATATGCTCAAAGTCGCCGCCATGCTGAAGGGCAAGACCATTCACCCGTCTGTCAGCCTGTCCGTGTCCCCCGGCTCCCGGCAGGTGCTGACCATGCTCAGCGACTGCGGTGCCCTGTCGGACATCCTCGCCAGCGGCGCACGGCTGCTGGAATGCGCCTGCGGCCCCTGCATCGGCATGGGCTTCTCGCCAAACTCCGGCGGCGTTTCCTTAAGAACCTTCAACCGGAACTTCCTCGGCCGTTCCGGAACACGGGACGGACAGGTGTATCTGGTTTCCCCCGAAACCGCCGTGGCTTCCGCCCTGACGGGGTACATCACCGACCCGACCACCATCGACCATCCCCTGAACGTGACCATGCCGGAGAAATTCCTTGTGAACGACTCCGCCGTGCTGCCGCCTCTCCCCGCGGACAAGGCGGCGGACGCCGAAGTGCTTCGCGGCCCCAACATCAAGGAATTCCCCAAGAGCAAGCCCTTTGCCGACAGCCTGACGGCGAAGCTGGTGCTGAAAGTGGGCGACAACATCACCACCGACCACATCATGCCCGCCGGTGCGAAGATTCTGCCCTATCGGTCGAACATCCCTTACCTGAGCAAGTTCTGCTTCGAGGTCTGCGACCCCACCTTCGCCGAGAGAGCCAGGGCGGCGGGGGATGGCATCGTCGTGGGCGGCAGCAACTACGGGCAGGGTTCCTCCCGGGAGCACGCGGCGCTGGTGCCCATGTACCTGGGCATCCGGTGCGTCATTGCCAAGTCTTTCGCCAGAATCCATGTGGCGAACCTGATCAACGCGGGTATCTTGCCGGTGACCTTTGAAAATCCGGAGGACTACGACAAGCTGAGTCAGGACGCGGTTCTGACCATTTCGGATATTGCCAGCGGCATGGAGCGGGGCAGACTCGCGGTCACTGCCGATAATGGCTTCAAGTTTTATGTAAACTGCACCCTGTCGGAGCGTCAGAGAGCGATTCTGCTGGCAGGCGGACTGCTGAACTACACAAAGGAGGGCGGACAATAATGAAGGAAATTACACTTGCCTGTGAGGCGTTCCAGAAGCTGCTGGAGGAGCAGCTGGAGAGAATCCGGAATATGAACGGGGAAAAGACGGACTTTGCCACCAAAAAGCAGGTTGTCATCGGCGTTATTGACGGCGACGGTATCGGCCCCGTCATCACGGCGCAGGCCACTCGGGTGCTGGAAAAGCTGCTGGCGGAAGAAATTGCGGCGGGGTCCATCGTCATCAAGCAGATCGAGGGGCTGACCATTGAGAACCGCATGGTCTGCGGCAAGGCCATTCCCGACGATGTTCTGGCGGAGATCAAGACCTGCGACGTGCTGCTGAAAGGCCCCACTACCACCCCCATGGGCGGCAAGATGGAGAGCGCCAACGTGGCCATGCGCCGGGAGCTGGATCTGTACGCCAACTGCCGTCCCGTGTGCATCCCCGAAAAGAACATTGACTGGATGTTCTTCCGGGAGAATACCGAGGGTGAGTACGTTTTGGGCAGCCGGGGCGTGGAGCTGCCCGGCATGGCGGTGGACTTCAAGGTGACTACGGATCCCGGTACCCGCCGGATTGCCAGAGCCGCCTTTGACTACGCCAAAAACAACGGCAAGACCCATGTGGCGGTGGTCACCAAGGCCAACATCATGAAGAAGACCGACGGTAAATTTACCGCCATCTGCCACGAGGTCGCCGCCGATTATCCCGGTATCACCGTGGACGATTACTACATCGACATCATGACGGCGAATCTGCTGAAAGAGCCGCTGCGGGAGCAGTTCCAGGTGGTGCTGCTGCCCAACCTCTACGGCGATATCATCACCGACGAGGCCGCCCAGATCCAGGGCGGCGTGGGCACGGCGGGCAGCGCCAACGTAGGCGACCGCTACGCCATGTTCGAGGCGATCCACGGCTCCGCCCCCCGGATGATCGAGCGGGGCATGGGGGACTATGCCAACCCGGCCAGCATCATCAAGGCCACTGCCATGCTGCTTCGCCACATCTGCCGGGTTGACGCCGCCGCGCGGCTGGAAAAGGCCATGGCGGAATGCACGGTAGAAGTTAAGAGCGACGGCACCGCAGCCACTGCCGCGCAGTATGCCGATGCCGTGATGGCGCTGCTGTAAAATCTGATAGGGGAAAATCGAGGCTTCCCCCGGAGGGGAAGCCTCGAATCGTATAAAGAAAGACAAAATAAAAACGCCGCTGAAAATTTCAGCGGCGGATTTATATGCCAGGTTAATCAGACGGCGCGCTCAACCTTGTTGGAGCGGAGGCATCTGGTACAAGCGTACACATGGCAGGGGGTTCCGTTAACGACAGCCTTGACGCGCTTCACGTTGGGCTTCCATGCACGGTTAGAACGTCTGTGGGAGTGAGAGACCTTGATACCGAAGGTTACGCCCTTACCACAAAAATCACACTTAGCCATTTTCTAGCACCTCCCATCCGATAATGACTCGATGAATACGCCAATTCACAGGCGCTAAGATATGATATCAGATTTTGAGGTAAAATGCAAGTGTTTTTTTCAAAAAATTTGTTTTTTTGAAATGTATTGATATTCCCGCCCCGTACGGGTATAATGGTGGGGAAAAGCTTGCTTTCGGGGTGAAAACCATGACGGATACATACAGTGTGCCGCTGAAAACGCTGGTAAAGGAATTTAATCTGGAAGTCACCTATGCGTCCACGGATTTTGACGCCATCCGCATCACCGTTGAGGACGTGGCAAGACCCGGCCTTCAGCTGGCGGGCTATTTTGACCATTACGAGCCTATGCGTCTGCAGGTCATGGGCAATGTGGAAATGAGCTACGTGGACAAATTGCAGCCCAAGGAGCGGGGAGCAATCTTCGACCGGCTGTTTTCCTACAAATTCCCGGCGCTGCTCATCGCCCGGGACATCCCGCCCCATGCCGAATGCCTCCAGATGGCGCAGAAGCACAATGTCACCGTCCTGCGCACCAAGGAAGCCACCAGCACCATCGTTTCCACCATCATCACCTACCTGAAAGCCGCGCTGGCGCCCCGGATCACCCGTCACGGCGTGCTGGTGGAGGTCTACGGCGAGGGGATTCTTCTGATCGGCGACAGCGGCATCGGCAAAAGTGAGGCCGCTGTGGAGCTGCTCAAGCGCGGCCACCGGCTGATCGCCGACGACGCCGTGGAAATCCGCAAGGTCTCCACAAATTCGCTGGTGGGCACCGCCCCCGAGCTGATCCGCAATTACATCGAGCTGCGGGGCATCGGCATCGTCAACGTGGCGAAGCTGTTCGGCATGGGCGCCGTCCGCACGGAAAACGAGATCAATCTGATCGTGAACATCGTCCCCTGGAACACCCAGGAGGTCTACGACCGGCTGGGTCTGGAGGAGCAGTACATGGAGCTGCTGGGGGTCAAGGTTCCCATGAATACCATCCCCATCACCCCGGGGCGGAACCTTGCCATGATTCTGGAGGTGGCGGCCATGAACAACCGTCAGAAAAAGCTCGGCTACAACGCCGCGCTGGAGTTCACGGAGCAGGTCAACCAACATTTCGACGAAAACATGGGAAGAAACACATGAAAGAGTTTACCATCGGCCAGAACGACGCGGGGCAGCGTTTGGATCGCTTTCTTGCGAAGGCAGTTCCGCTGCTTCCGGCGTCCCTGGCGCAGAAATATATCCGCATCAAGCGCATCAAGTGCAACGGCAAGCGCATTGACCGGGACACCCGCTTGCAGGAAGGCGACGTGTTGCAACTGTATATCAACGACGAATTTTTCGACAACCCCCGGGAGGACAACGCCTACCTCACCGTGGCGAATCCCAAGCTGAACATCGTCTACGAGGACGAAAACATTCTGCTTGTGGACAAGCGCCCCGGCCTTGCGGTGCATCCCCACGACGGCGCGGAATATGGCCGCACCCTGATCGACCACATCCAATCTTACCTGTACCAGAAGCGGGAGTGGCGTCCCCGGGAGGAAAACGCCTTCACCCCGGCGCTGTGCAACCGGATTGACCGGAACACCGGGGGCATCGTGATCGCCGCCAAGACGGCGGAAGCCCTGCGGGTGATGAATCAGAAGATCAAGGATCGGGAGATCGACAAGCGGTACCTTGCTATCGTGGAAGGGAGCCCCAAGCCCAAAGAGGGGAGCCTGAAAGGGTATCTCTTCAAGGACGCCCAGAAAAACCGGGTGTACGTCACGGACACGCCCCAGCCTGGCAGCAAAACCTGTCAGACCAATTACAACACCCTCGCAACCGCGGCGGGACTTTCACTTGTAGAGTGCGAGCTGATCACCGGCCGCACGCATCAGATTCGCGCCCAGTTCGCCCACGCGGGACACCCCCTGCTGGGAGACGGCAAGTACGGCAAGCTGGACAAGCGCTTCGACCGGAACTATCAGGCGCTGTATTCCTACAAGCTGACCTTCACCTTCACCACGGACGCCGGGGCGCTGGCCTATCTGAATGGCAAATCTTTTCAGGTGGAAAAGGTGGATTTCGCGGAGCAGTATTTCCCCAACGTGAAAATATAAAAAATGGCATCCCGGATGGGATGCCATTTGGCGTATTTCAAAGGGCGGTTAAGCCGCCCCCTGTAATAGATTTCTACCGGAGCCGTAAACAATTTTGCGCATAACTCTTGACACTACCCGACAAACAGGATGTTGCCAAGCAATTATTTGCCCTTTTCCAAAGAGGTAATGATTGCAGACCCCATTACAACAATTGCAA
>CAKTKC010000016.1 GCA_934569225.1 uncultured Oscillospiraceae bacterium
CTTTGTTGTCCTCCAGCCCTCCTGGCTGACCTTCTGCTCTGTTTTTCCCATGATGGCTCCTCCTTTTGGTAATGTGCCAAGAATTTTACGCATTTATTGTAGCGCATTTTGTTCATTCTGCCATCAGAAGATATTGGGGGAATATCATAAAATCTTGGCCTGCAATTGCCGCCGGTAATTTCTCATTTTATGTCTGCCGGGCCGCTTTGTGCTGACGCAGCCTGAGAAGATGGCGGCAGCTTATCCGCTTGACTCATGATTTTTGCGTTATTCCCCCATATACTTCTCTAAATATGCTTCCACAGCTTTCATATAGGCGGCGTAAACCTTGTTGTCATTCTGCAAGCCGTGGCCGGAGTGTTCCATCACAAAATACTGATAGTCCGCGCCGCTCTCCCGTAGGGCCGCTTCCAGCCGCTTGGAGGCAAGAAAAGGCTGCACCTTGTCCCAGGCTCCATAGGCTGCGACGGTTGGTACAGGATTCTCCGCCACATAATCCACAGCAGAGATGGTGTGAACCTTTGACAGATAGGAGCCGTCTGCCAGTTCCTCCGGCGTGATCTTCTGTCCGCTCATAACGCTGAACAGTACCGCTCCGGCGATTCTGGATTCCTCGGTGTCCAGGCCTATACCGAAAACACCCCAGTCCTCCGCTACAAAGCTGGAGGGGCCGACCGCGCCAAAGGTGAACACCACTGGCACAGGCGCGTCCTTCCCGTCACGGTAGGCATAGATCATGGCAAGCGCATGTCCCGCGGAGCCACCGGCAACGGTCATTTTATCAATGGGATAGCCCTCCTTCGCGGCGGCATCTATCACCTTGGGAATGGCTGCTTTGATTTCCTCAGACTGACTCTGGACACTGGCAGTATTGGTGTCTGTGCGAAGGGTGTAGTTGATGCCTGCCGCCACATACCCCTTGGCGCAGAGCCATGCCAGCATCTCCCGGTCGCCGGATTTATCCCCGGAGGTAAAGCCGCCTGCGTGGAGGTAAACAGCCAGTCCATAATGGGATTTGCCGCTGTCCTTCGGCAGATACAGGTCAAACTTGTTGGCATCCCCATTGCCGTAAGGCAGATCCTCTTTCAGCGTGCCGATCCCGTCACTCCATTTGACGCTGTATTCCTTTGCCCAACCGGGCTGAATGGCAAATTTACTGACAACGCCTGCGCCAAAGGCCAGCAGAAACGCCAAAATCCCAACTCCAACGGACACAGCCCTCGCCTTCTTTCCGCTTTTTATCTTATTCACAGGATATTCCCTCCAAACATCGTGCCACCCAGCAGCAGGTTCATCAGTGCCCTTACCGCCAATCGCCCCAGAACAAAGCCGATCAGGACGATTGCCAAAAGGATCAAAATTTGTTTTGTTGTTCGTGTCATCCTTATTTCTCCTTGACTTTCAGATGATACAAGTGTATCATCTAATCAGTAATGAGTCAATCGTCTCAGCGAAAATGAGACAAAGTGCAAGGAGATGTATCAGCCCGTGAACAATCAGGAGAAGAACACCTATGTCCGCAGTCAGATTCTTGCGGCACTACTAAAAATGATGCGAGAGCAGCCCTTTGCCGATATTTCCGTCAGTGCCTTGGTAAGCACGGCGCAGGTGGGCAGAGCTTCTTTCTACCGCAATTTTACAGACAAAGAGGATGTGCTGCGGCAGGAAAATGACCGGTTGACCGCCCAATGGAAGCAGAGCTATGACGCCGTGGAGCATACCGCCCCCAATGAACTGCTTGTTTCCCTGCTGGATTTTTACAAGGAACGCTCCGACTTTTATCTGGCACTGTACCAAGCCGGACTCTCAGGGATTGTGCTGCAAACGCTGCTGGAGCAATCGGAAATCACTCCGGAAATGCCAAACGCCATAGCCTATCTCAAATCCTCCATCGCCTATATGCTCTACGGCTGGGTCGTGGAATGGATGAAGCGAGGCATGCAGGAGAGCGGCACGGAGCTGCTTAAAATGTTCCAGACTGCGCCGCATTCGAAAATCAATAGCAACTGTTGAATTTCAGAAAACTCTTAAAAACCCGTCGGCATCTGGCCAGCGACTCTTTTGTCCCCATGCCGCAGTTTCAAAAGAGGAACATACACCAAGATGATTTTTCACAAAGAACACAGCACCGGCAGTCCTGTAAAACACAAGGCTGCCGGTGCTGTATTCAGAATGAAATATCCTTCATGTAAACAAAAAATCCGAACCCATCCCCCACAGGGAAGAAGTTCGGATTTTTAATGTATGGTGGACGATATAGGACTCGAACCTATGACCTTCCGCACGTCAAGCGGATGCTCTAGCCAGCTGAGCTAATCGTCCGTCAGCGCACTCAACTGAATGCCTGATCAGTATACACGACCTGCCGCCATTTGTCAAGGGTTTTTTCCAGAAATTATCCGACTGCCGCGTCAACGCTCTGTTCCCCCAGAAATTGGATCACCAGGCGGTTGGGCAGACACACGATCGGCGTGCCGCCGCCGCAAAAGCCCCGCTCCATGCAGTAGTGGTCGGGGCAGTCCGCCTCCGTGACGGCAATACGTCCGTCCCGGACGGTGACGGTGTTGCTGCCGCCGGTTTCCCCGGTGACGATAAACTGCTGATCAATACGCAGATTCACGGTTCTGACGATCTTCCCCCCGCTGCTGATCTGGGCGTAACCGGCATCATCGCCGGGCAGCAGGAGGAAAACGCTCAGCCCAAGGCACACCGCCGCAATGGCCGCAATAAGCGCTATCCAGGTTTTCGTTTTCACAGGGCAGTCACCTCGCCGGGAAAGATTTGTGATTCCATTGGCAGTATAGCAAAAGAAAGGGAAAAACGCAAGAAAATGTCCTAAATATTTCTTGACTTTTTCTTTACGCAATGCTAGAATAGACGAGCCGCATTGAAGGGGCTTTCAGTCGGTGCGTCCAAAATCACCGCGCCCCCAGAGCGAGACTACACAATTAAAGTAGGTGAAACAAATGAAAGCAGTTATCGTAACCGGTGGTAAGCAGTACACCGTTGCCGAGGGCGACGTCGTGTTCGTGGAGAAGCTGGGTGCGGAAGCCGAGGCTACCGTCAAGTTCGATCAGGTTCTGGCTGTCCTGGACGGCGAGAACACCAAGATCGGTGCTCCCACTGTGGAGGGTGCCAGTGTCGAAGCCAAGGTCGTCAAGAACGGCAAGGGCAAGAAGATCGACATCATCCGCTACAAGTCCAAGAAGAACGAGAAGAAGCACATCGGTCATCGCCAGCCTTACACCAAGGTGGAGATCACCAAGATCGCTCTGTAATTTATGACAAGATGCGAATTTTTCACCGAGGGCGAGAGGATTACCGGATTCTCCGTCTCGGGTCACAGCGATTATGACGAGCCGGGAAAGGACATTGTCTGCGCCGCCGTCTCCGCTGTCGTTACCATGGCCGAAGCCACCATCAACGATGTGTGCGGCGCCAAGGCCAAGGTTCGGGTCAAGGATGGGGAAAATAACCGCATCACCCTGACCCTCCCCGCGTCCTGCGATGAAGAGGACACCGTGCAGGCAGTGCTTGCCGGAATGCTGGTGACTCTGTGCGGGCTGCGGGATGACTATCCTGATAATATCGAAGTTTTGGAGGTGTAACACCATGCTGAAGATTGGTATTCAGTTCTTCGCTCACCACAAGGGCGGCGGTTCCACCAAGAACGGCCGTGATTCCGAGTCCAAGCGTCTGGGCGTGAAGCGTGCCGACGGTCAGTTCGTTCTGGCCGGCAACATTCTGGTTCGCCAGAGAGGCACCCACATCCATCCCGGTGTCAACGTGGGCATCGGTAAGGACGACACCCTGTTCGCCAAGGTTGACGGCACCGTCAAGTTTGAGCGTCTGGGCAAGGATCGCCGGCAGTGCTCCGTGTACGCCGAGCAGTAAGATCATCTGGACAAGGAAGGCTGCCGCATCACTGATTGCGGCAGCCTTTTTATAAGGAAACTCTGAAATAATACCGCGCCATTGTGCGCATGCCGCAGGAAGGAGGCATCCGTCGTGCTTTTAACGGAATTTGACCCCACGCCCCGCGCCGTCATCAACCCGGACTACATAAAACCGGTGGAGAATTTTCCGGAAACGGTGGTCGCCGTCTTTTCCCACCAGCTTTTTGCCTCTGTGGCCGCATTTCTGGAGGGTAAGCGCATCGCCCAGACCCGCGACGCGGACGGAGACTGGCCCATTTATGAGGTCACCTACCGGGGAAGCCGACTGGGCTTCTGCAAAGCAAGGGTGGGCGCGCCAGCCTGTGTGGGGCAGTTTGAGGAGATCATCGCCATGGGCGCACGCCGGTTCATCCTGCTGGGCAACTGCGGCGTTCTGGACAAAAGAATCGAGGACTGCGGCATCATCATTCCCACAAAAGCCATCCGGGACGAGGGCACCAGCTACCATTATGCCCCGGCGGGCGATCTGATCGACGTCAACACCCGCTATGTTCCCGAATTTATCGAAGTTCTCCGGGAATTTGGGTATCCTTATGTGCAGGGCGCTGCCTGGACGACGGACGCCTTTTATCGGGAGACCCCCGCAAAGGTCGCTGCCCGGCGGCGCATGGGTGCGGTGTGCGTGGAGATGGAGTGCGCGGCCATGCAGGCCATGTGCAATTTCCGGGGTGTGGAATTTTTCCAGTATTTCTATGCCGGGGACAATCTGGATCACCCCCAGTGGGACCCCAGAAGCCTGTCCGGCCACACCCGGTTATCTGACAAGGAAAAAATTGCCCTGCTGGCTTTTGAACTGGCCAGCAGAATCGGCTGAATAAAGGAAGTATCTATGCTTCCATAGATTTAGGAGGACAACTATGTTCGTGGATAAAGTGCGCATCACCGTCATCGGCGGACGGGGCGGCGATGGAGCGGTGGCGTTCCACCGGGAGAAATATGTGGCCTCCGGCGGCCCGGACGGCGGCGACGGCGGACATGGCGGCAGCGTCATTCTCCGGGTCAACGACAACCTGTCAACCCTTTTGGATTTCCGCTACAAGCGCAAGTACCAGGCCGCCGCCGGTGTCAGCGGTCAGGGTCGGAAAATGGCGGGCAAACGGGGCGAAAACCTGATCATCGAGGTTCCCCGGGGCACCGTCGTGCGGGACGCCGAAACGAATCAGATCATTGTGGACATGTCCACCGGCGAGGATTTCATTCTCGCCAAGGGCGGACGGGGCGGCTGGGGCAATGCCCATTACGCCACCCCCACCCGTCAGGTTCCCCGGTTTGCCAAGGCCGGTCTCAAGGGTCAGGAGCGGGACGTGATTCTGGAATTAAAGCTTCTGGCGGACGTGGGTCTGGTGGGCTTCCCCAACGTGGGCAAATCCACCCTGCTTTCCGTCACCTCCAACGCCCACCCGAAGATCGCCAATTACCATTTTACGACTCTGTACCCCAATCTGGGCGTGATTTATGTAGACGAGGGCGTGTCCTTCGTCATGGCGGACATCCCCGGCATCATTGAGGGCGCCGCCGAGGGTGCGGGTCTGGGGCATGATTTTCTCCGGCACATCGACCGGTGCCGTCTGCTTGTCCACGTTGTGGACGTGTCCGGCAGCGAAGGCCGGGATCCCGTGGAGGATTTTCACGCCATCTGCGCCGAGCTGAAAAACTACAGCGTTGATCTCAGCAACCGCCCCATGATCGTGGCTGCCAACAAAACCGACCTGCTGCCCCCGGACAGCGACAATCTGGAGCGGCTCCGCGCCGCCGCCGAAGAAGCGGGCTGCGAGCTGTATGAGATCTCCGCCGGCACCACCGTGGGCACCCGGAATCTCATGCGGGCAGTGGCGGAGCGGCTGCGCACCCTGCCCCCCGTGACCATTTACGAGCCGGAGTACGTGGAGGTCATCGCCGAGCCTACTGACCCCAACGCCTTCGACATCGAGCATTACGGCAGCACCTGGCTGGTCACCGGCGTCTGGCTGGAACGGCTGGTGCAGAACATCAATTTCGAGGATTACGAGTCCCGGAACTATTTTGACCAGCAGCTCCGCAAGGTGGGTCTGTTCGCCCGCCTGGAGGAAATGGGCATCGCCGACGGGGACACCGTGGATATTTACGACTTTGAGTTTGAGTATCAGCGGTAAGGCATCGTTCTTCAAATAATTGCCAACAGCCGGGACAAGCCGTAAGCTTGCCCCGGCTGTTGCTGTCTGCGGGTCATGCCTCCCAGAAAACCGGCGAAATGACCAACCGGGTTTTTCCGCTCTGGGCAGGGCGTTTTCCGACGGAAACATCGGTACGGTGCATGGCAGGAATCGCCGTTCTTTGGGCGTTTTGACGGTTTTTCGGAACGCGCGGAAAACCATTTGCCATTCCTTTCTTTTTTCGATATAATAATTCTTATACGGCTGGTTTGCGCGAGCCATCTTTTTTCCGGGGGTTGATTTCCATGATCCGCAATCTGAATCAGGTCACGTTCCGCTGCTTCGGCAGCGTTCCGTCCGAGCGCACCCAGACGGACAGGAATCTGTTCCGGGACGATGCCGCTGCGGTGCGGCTGTCCCAGGCGGAGGCTGTGATCTACCGCGCCGCATCGGAAACGCGGATCAGCTGCGGCATGGGCATGAGCGTCCTGTCCGCCAGCACGGACGGGGAGACCTACCAGCGCTTCTATCTGGACAAGCCCGCCGTTCTCCGCAAGGGCGTCTACTTCCTCCTGGAGCCGTTTCAGGGGGACGCCACGGTGATGGTATCCGCACAGGAGCCGCCGGAGGAGCTGGGACGCCGCGCCCCCAGCAGCGCCCGGGTGGATCACCAGCTGCGGGTGGAGGGCATTTACACCTTCTTCTATCAGGAAAAGGAGCAGGGCTTCCTGTTTTCCGGGGAATCCCACCCCATGACCGAGCTGACCTACGTGGATCAGGGGGCGCTCCACAGCGTGGTGGACGGGCAGGATCTTCTGCTCAAGCAGGGGGACATCGTCCTCTACGGCCCGAATCAGTGGCACATGCAGTATGCCGACATTGGCGTTGCCCCCCGGTTCGTGACCATTTCCTTTGACGTCAGCGGCGTTGACCTGGCTCCCCTGCTGAACCGGAAATTCACCGCGCCCCAGAGCGTAGCCGCGCTTTTGCAGAATATGCTCCGGGAGCAGGAATTTATGGACGCCTACTCCAACGACATCATCCTCTACCAGCTGAATCTGCTGCTGCTTCAGCTTCAGCGGGAGGCCGCAGCCCCCAAGGCCGGGAAACTGCAAACCTCCAACGCCGTCCACAGTGAGAACGAGATCATCCGTCAGGCGCAGCAGTTTATCAGCGCCCACATCCGGGAAAAGCTGTCGGTGCCGCTGGTCGCCCGGCAGGTGGACGTCAGCCCCAGCTACCTCACGGCGCTGTTCCACAAGAACCTGCAAATTTCCCCCGGCGAATACATCCGCCGGATCAAGCTCCAGGAGAGCAAGCAGATGATCCGGGAAAACAACCTGAACTTCACGGAGATCGCCGCCCAGCTCCACTATTCCACGGTGCATCACTTCTCCCGGCAGTTCAAGGAGAAGTTTGGCATTACCCCCACAGAATATGCAAAATCTGTTCGTTGAGAGGTTTGGAAAATGAAAAAAGGGAATCCCATTGCGCTGCTGCCCATCGGCGTCTTCCTCGTGCTGTATCTTGGGCTAGGGCTGCTGTTTGAATACGGTCTGCACATCCCCATGGGCTTTTACAACATTCCCATCGTCATCGCGTTTCTCGTGGCTATCTTAGTGGCCTGTCTTCAGAACCGGGCGGTTCCCTTTGAGGAAAAGCTTGTCATCATGGGGCAGGGCGTGGGAGATAAGAACATCATCACCATGCTGCTGATCTTCCTGGCAGCGGGGGCGTTCGTCGGCGTAGTGGGGCGCAGCTCCGCCCAGAGTGTCGCCTACTTTATGCTCGACATCATCCCCGCCCGGTTTGCCGTGGCGGTGCTGTTTGTGGTCGCCTGCTTCGTCTCCACCGCCATGGGAACCTCCGTCGGCACCATCACCCTCATTATGCCCATCGCTCTGGAGGTCGCCCAGGCGTCCGGCTTCGACATGGCGCTGTGTACCGGAAGCGTCGTGGGCGGTGCCATGTTCGGCGACAACCTGTCCTTCATCTCCGACACCACCATTGCCGCCTGCAACGGTCAGGGCTGCGCCATGAAGGACAAATTCAAGGGCAATTTCTGGATCGCCCTGCCCGCGGCCATCGCCACGCTGGCGCTGATTCTGCTTCTGACCATGGGGCATGACACCGCGCCCATTGACGAAAGCTACGATCTCATTCAGATTCTCCCCTACGTTCTCGTTCTGGCGGGAGGCGTCGCGGGGATCAACGTCTTTATCGTCCTGCTGACGGGCATCGTTTCCGGCGCCGTCATCATGCTCCTGACCGGCCAGGTGGAGGCAACCGGTTTGCTTGCCAGCATGGGCAACGGCGCGGCGGGCATGTTTGAGACCAGTATGGTGGCCATTCTCGTGGCCGCGATGTGCGCCCTGATTCGGGTCTACGGCGGCTTTGACGCGCTATTGCGCTTCATCCGGAAGGTCTTCCGGGGCAAAAAGGGCGGCCAGCTGGGCATGGGTCTGCTGGTGGGCGCGATGGACATCGCCACCGCCAACAACACCGTCGCCATCGTCATGGCAAACCCCATTGCCAAGGAAATGAGCGAGGATTACGGCATCTCCCCCTCCCGCACGGCCTGCCTGCTGGACACCTTCTCCTGCATTTTCCAGGGCATTATCCCCTACGGCGCACAGATGCTGGTGGCCATTTCGGCGGCGGCGGAAATGGGGTTCCCTTTGTCGGCGTTCTCCATCATGCGGTATCTGTTCTATCCGTACCTGCTGCTGGTCAGCTCCCTGGTCGCAATTTTCCTGGTAAAGGGTAAGAAAAACTGATTTCCCGGCAGAAGCGTCGGCGTTTGGCCGCGCTTCTGCCTTTCTGCGTCTTAAGGCTTGCGAAAGTGGGAATTCTGTACTATAATATACATCTCATTTTAAGTATGGAGGCAGCTATGGACTTTCGGGTATTGGCGGTTGGCGATGTGGTGGGCAATCCGGGTTTGGAGCAGATCCGCCGGAATCTGCGGCAGATGAAGCGGCAGTATCACGCGGATTTCGTGGTAGTCAACGGGGAAAACGCCGCCGTGGTAGGCATCACGCCCAATCAGGCGGACAGCATTCTGGACGCCGGTGCGGACATCATCACCATGGGCAACCACACCTGGAGCAAGCGGGAGATCGTCCCCTATATGGACGACTGCCCATGGATCATCCGTCCGGCCAACTACGCCCCCCAGGTTCCGGGGCGGGGCTGGCAGGTCGTGCAGACATCCGTCGGCGACGTGGCCGTCATTGACCTGATCGGCCGGTGCAATATGGACTACGGCCCGGAAAATCCCTTCCTGATGGTGGACAAAATTCTCAAGCAGCTCACCGCCAAGATCATTCTGGTGGAAATTCACGCGGAAGCCACCTCGGAAAAGCTGGCAATGGGCTACATGCTGGACGGGCGGGTCAGCGTCGTGTGGGGGACTCACACCCACGTTCCCACGGCGGACGCCCGTGTGCTGCCCAAGGGGACGGGCTACGTCACAGACCTGGGCATGACCGGCCCCCGGGACTCCGTTCTCGGCATCCGGCCGGAGCTGTCCATCGCCAAATTCCGGGGCGATCTGCCGGAACGCTACCGCTGGGCGGAGGGCGCATCCAAGATCGAGGCCGTGCTGTTCACCATCGATTCGGAAACCGGAAAATGCCGCAAGGCAGAAAGGGTTGACAAATGGGACTGAAAATTTTACACAGCGCCGACTGGCACTTAGGCTCCCCCTTCGCGGGCTTCGACGACAGCCAGCGGGCGCTTCTGCGGCAGGAGCAGCAGAGTATCCCCGGCAAAATTTCCCAGCTTTGCCGCCGGGAAAAGTGCGATCTCATGCTTCTGGCAGGAGATATTTTTGACGGTGAGCCCGTCCGGGAGACGGTGGAAGCCCTCAAAAAAGCTTTATCTGAGTGCTGCGCAAGGGTCTTCATCACGCCGGGCAATCACGATTTCTGCGCCCCCGGCTCCCTCTGGCTGGAAGAAAGCTGGCCGGAAAACGTGTATGTCTTCACCCGCGGGCTGGAAGCCGTCACGATTCCTGAGCTGAACTGCCGGGTCTACGGCGCGGGCTACCAGAGCATGGACAGCGCCCCCCTGCTGCGAAACTTCCGGGCGGAGGGCAGCGAAAAATACTGCATTGCCGTGCTTCACGGCGACCCAACCCGCAAGGACTCCCCCTACTGCCCCATCACCGCCCAGCAGGTGCGGGACTCGGGGCTGCAATATCTGGCGCTGGGACATATCCATAAAGCGGGCGCGTTTCACGCCGGTGGGACGCTGTGCGCATGGCCGGGCTGCCCCATGGGGCGGGGCTGGGACGAAACCGGCGAAAAGGGCGTGTGCATCGTGACCGTGGAGGACAGCGCCTCCCTTCGGGCGGTGGCACTGGACACCATTCGCTTCCACGAGCTGAAAGCGGACATTTCCTCCGGCGCGGAAGCGGCGCTGGAAACCATTCTGCCCCCCGCGGGAAGCCGGGACTTTTTCCGGGTCACCCTCACGGGAAGCGGCGAAGCGGACATTGCCAGGCTCACACAGCGCTTTTCCGCCGTGCCCAATCTGACGCTCCGGGACGAGACGCTCCCGCCGCTGGACATCTGGGGGGACACCGACGCGGACACCCTGGAGGGCGTGTATTTCCGGCTGCTCCGGGAGGCCATGGAGGCCGACCCTGACAGCCGGGAAGAAATTCAGCTTGCGGCGGAAATTTCCCGGAAGCTGCTGGAAGGACGGGAGGTCACGCTGTGAAAATCTACAAAATGACGGCCACCTTCGGCAAGCTGGAGCACGCGGAGCTGACCCTCCAGCCGGGGCTGAACATCCTCACTGCCCCCAACGAGTGGGGCAAAAGCACCTGGTGCGCCTTTCTGGTCGCCATGCTCTACGGTCTGGATACCCGCGCCAAAACCACGAAAACCGCCCTCGCCGACAAGGAGCGCTACGCTCCCTGGTCGGGCAATCCCATGGCCGGGCGCATTGACCTGAATTGGAACGGCCGGGACATTACCATTGAGCGCCGCACCAAGGGTCGAGTCCCCCTGGGCGAATTCAAGGCATATGAAACCGATTCCGGGCTGACCGTCCCGGAGCTGACGGCGGCAAACTGCGGCCAGCAGCTGCTGGGCGTAGAGCAGACAGTATTCCGCCGGGCGGGATTCATCCGCCAGTCGGATTTGCCGGTGACCCAGGATGAAGCCCTCCGCCGCCGCCTGAACGACCTGGTGACCACCGGCGACGAAAGCGGTACCAGCGACCAGCTGGCAAAAAATCTGCGGGACCTGAAAAACCGCTGCCGCTTCAACAAAAGCGGTCTTCTCCCCCAGCTGGAAAGCCAGCGGGACGCCCTTCAGAATAAAATGGAAGAACTGGATGCGCTGGACGCCCAGGTGAAGAAGCTGAAAATGCGTCTGGACGACGTCAAAACCTGGTTGCAGCAGCTGAACACCCATCAGGCCGCCCTAGACTATGCCGCCGCAGAGGCAGACGCCGGGCGGGTCGCTCAGGCGCGGGAAGCACTGGAACAGGCGCAGGATATGCTCGCCATCCGGGAAGCCGCCTGCGAAAAGCTGCCGTCCCAGGAGGACGCGGAGAAAAAGCTCAAGGAGCTGCGCGCCTTCCGCGACGAGTGGAACGCCCTGCAAATGGAAAACCAAATGCTCCCCCGCGCCCCCCTGCCCCCGGCGAAGAAAGACCCCTTCGCGGACATGGACGTGACGGCGGCCATGGAAATGGTCAACGCCGACCGCCAGACCATGACCGGTCTGCGGGGCAGCAAAATGCCCATTCTGCTGTTGATTCTGGGTGCCATCATTATGGCCGGGGCGATCGCGCTGCTGGTGATGGGAAATTACCTCCCGGCGGGCATCCTCGGCATGGCCTCCGTGCTTCTTCAGGCGCTCAGCCTCTTTGGAATGCAAAGGCTGAAAAAGCAGACCGACGCGCTGGCAAAGAAATACGGCACCTCCGACCCCGCCCATTGGACGGACTCCCTGCGGGAATACGAAACTGCCCTCCGGGCGTACAACGCCGCCCAGAAGGAATATCAGGACGCCCAGGGAGACGTGGAAGTGCGTCTGATGGTTATGCGCAAGCGCCGGGATTCCCTGTGCGGCGCACAGGAGCCGGATGCTGTCATGGAATTCTGGCAGCAGATCACGAACAAATGGGAAGCCTACCACACCGCCCGGCGGGAAGCCCAGCGGGCGCAAAATCTGGTGGATACCCTCAGCGCCATGGCAAAGCCTGTCCGGCCTCCCGTTGGCGTGGATACCCTGATCCATTCCCCGGCGGACACGGCGCGGTTGCTGTCGGACTGCACTGAGGAGCAGCAGCGGCTGCAAAGCCGCATCAGCCAGTACAAGGGTCGGATGGAAGCGTTGGGCGACCGGGCGCAGCTGGAAAAACAGCTGGCCGCAGTCAACGCCCGTCTTGCCCAGCTGGAAAAGACCTACACCGCCCTGACCATCGCCCAGGAGACGCTGGCGCAGGCGCGGTCGGAGTTGCAGCGGCGGTTTGCCCCCCGGATTTCCCAGCGGGCACAGACCTATCTTTCCGCCATGACCGGCGGGCGCTACCAGCGCCTTTCCATGGGTGAGGACTTCTCCCTCCAGGCCGGAGCCGGGGACGAGGAAACCCTCCACGACGCCCTGTGGCGCAGTGACGGCACCATCGACCAGCTGTACCTCGCCCTTCGTCTGGCCGTGGCGGAAGAACTGACCCCGGATTCCCCCCTGATTCTGGACGACGCGCTGGTGCGCTTCGACGATACCCGGATGCAGGCGGCGCTGGCCATTCTGGAAGACATGGCGAAAAGCCGTCAGGTCATTCTGTTCACCTGCCAGCAGCGGGAAGGAAACGCCGCAAATTCCTGAATATCATTCTGCAAACAGCGGAGAAAGCGTGGCTTTCTCCGCTGTTTGCGTAAAATCCGCCATTACAAAAGATTTCCAAAATTTCTTAATTTTGTTATAAATTGTAATTTCCCGTCTTGACAGGAGAGGTCTAATGTGTTAGACTGCCATCGTAAGGTTTAATTCATTAAACTTTCTATCCTTGGTAAGGAGGTATTTCATTTGGAAGCGCCCAAGATTTTTGAAAGCGAATACCGGTTCTGCCTGATTCTGTGGGAGCATGAGCCGATCAATTCCACCCATCTCGTCGAGCTGTGCAAGGAGCAGCTGGGCTGGTCGAAGGCCACCACCTACACCGTCATCCGCCGCTTGTCGGAGCGGGGCGTGGTAAAGAACGAGAACGCCGTGGTCACCGCCCTTGTCTCCAAGGAACAGGCGCAGGCGTCCCGGCTGGACGAAATGGTGGAGGAAACCTTTCAAGGCTCCATGCCCGCCTTCATCGCCGCCTTCTCCCGGAGCAAGAAGCTCACCCGGGACGAGGTGGAACAGCTGAAGGTACTCATTGACAATTACGAGGAGGATCGAACATGAACACATTGTTCCGGAATATCCTGACGGCAAGCTTCCACGGCAGCATCGTCATTCTGGCCGTTATGCTGCTGCGGCTGGTGCTGAAAAAAACGCCCCGGAAGTATATCTGCCTGCTCTGGCTGCTGGCGGGACTGCGGCTGCTGATGCCCTTCCAGATTCAAAGCGACCTGAGCCTGCAGCCCAGCGCCGACCCGGTGGCACAGGTGCAGCAGCAGCTCAGCCATTCCCAGACGTCCGCCGCGCCGGAAGATTTCTCCCCGGCCGATCTGGAAGTCCCGGCGCCGGTGCAGACGCCCGAAGCGCTTCCGGACATTCAGACTCCCGTTACCACCGTGATCAGCAGCACGCCCTCCCCCGCCCCGGAAACCGCGCCGGAACCGGATACAGGCTTTGATTTCCTGTCGGTTCTGCCCTGGTTCTGGTTCGGCATCGCCTGCTGCTTCGGCATTTACAGTCTGTACACCTACCTGACCCTGAAGCTGAAGGTTCGGGAGGCAGTCAAGATCCCCGGCGGCTGGGAATGCGACCGCATCGAAACCGCTTTTATTCTGGGCTTCATCCGCCCGAACATCTACATCCCCATGGGCATGACCCCCGAGGAGCAGCGCTACATTCTCGCCCACGAGCGCACCCATCTGGACAAGGGCGACCACTGGTTCAAGATGGTGGGCTTTCTGGCGCTGGCGCTGCACTGGTTCAATCCGCTGGTGTGGGCAGCCTACATTCTGCTGTGCAAGGACATCGAGATCGCCTGCGACGAGCGGGTGGTGCAGTTCATGGAGCTGGACGAGCGGAAAGCCTACTCCGCCGCCCTGCTGAACTGCTCCACCAATCGGGCGCATTTCGCGGCCTGTCCCGTGGCCTTCGGCGAGGTGAGCGTCAAGGAGCGCATCAAGTCGGTGCTTTCCTATAAGAAGCCCAGCTTCTGGATCAGTCTGGTGGGCGTGATCGCCATCGTCTTCGTGGCGGTGTGCCTCGTGACCAGCCCCGCGAAAAAAGATGCGGCAGCCGCCGGGGATACCGAACCCACCGCTTCCTCTGATGCCGTCACCGTCCGCAATGTGGACGAGCTGCTGGCCGCCATCGCGCCGGACACCGTCATCCAGCTGGAGCCGGGAACCTACAATCTGTCCGGCGCAACCGGCTACGGCCTGCCCTCGGGAAATCCCTACTGCGCCTGGACGGAAAAGTACGACGGCTTTGAGCTGATGCTGCAAAACGTGAAGAACCTGACCATCCGCGGCAGCGGCAAGGTGAACACGACTCTGGAATGCGACCCCCGGTCTGCCAGCGTCATCAATCTGAAGAATTGCGAAAATGTCACGCTGGAGGATTTCACCGCCGGTCACACTCTGGAGCTGGGTCAGTGCAGCAGCGGCGTCATCTACCTGCAAAACTGCACCGGCACCGACATGAACCGTCTCGGCATCTACGGCTGCGGCATGATCGGCCTGCAGGCGGCGGATTCCAAGGACATTTCTCTCGCGGACAGCGACGTGTACGACTGCTCCAGCAGCGCCGCCGAGATCATCAACTGTGAAGACGTCTCCATCTCCGGAACCCGCATTTACCGCATCGGCTCCGAGGAATACGGCGGATACACCTATTTTGATATCAGTTCCAGCCGGAATGTGACGGTGGAAAACTGCGAAATCAGCGACAGCAGCCTTATGTATCTGGCAATCGTTTCCGGAAGCACCGTTCAGATGAAGGGCAACCTGTTCTCCAACAACCGCAGCCAGCTGGAAGCATTCAACTTTCAGTATGAGTACCACGAAGATACCCAGACGCCGGCAGACGAATCGGGTATGGTTCTGGACGGCAACCGGTTTGAAAATTGCAGCGTCCGCCGCTGGTTTGGAGACGGCGGCACCATCACGGACGGCGCAGGCAATCCTCTTACCGATGAGCAGATGAACAAGCTGTACTCCACAGGCGCGACAGAACCGACCCAAGCACAGCTGGAAATCCACGTTTCCACGGTGGACGAGCTGATCGCCGCCATCGGCCCCAATGTGGACATTGTACTGGACGCGGAGCTGTACGACCTCAGCACCGCCACCGGCTACGGCACCTCCAAGGGCGATTATTACTACTGGCTGGACGAATTTGACGGCCCCCAGCTGGTCATCGACGGGGTGGACAATCTGACCATCCGCAGCAATGACGGCAACGTAACAGGCCACACCATCGCCGCCATCCCCCGCTACGCCAACGTTCTGACCTTCCAGTCGTGCAGCTACATCACCGTCTCCGGCTTCACCGCCGGTCACACAAGGGAGCCCGGTTACTGCTCCGGCGGCGTTCTGCGGTTCCAGGACAGCGACCACATCACCGTGGACAAATGCGGTCTCTACGGCTGCGGCATTCTGGGCGTGGACGCGGAATACTGCACCGATATACGGGTCGCCAACTGCGACATCTACGAGTGCAGCCAGGGCGGCGTCCAGTTCTGGAGCTCCGAGGGCATTGCAATGGAAAACAACACCCTGCGGGATCTGGGCGGCAGCGACATGAGCTTCCACGACTGCAAGGACGTGACGGTGAACGGTGAAACCGTGATTCCCGCCGGTATGTTCCTCAGTCTGATCCTCCAGTCGGAGGAACAGCAGGGCACAGAGGCACTCAACGCCTTCGTTACGGAGTTTGCGTATGCCTATTTTTACGGAGATATGGATACGCTGCCCCGGCTGCTCTCCAAGGACTACACAGGCGGAGTGGACGCCTATTCCGGCAATACAAACGATGTGATCGTGTGCTGGCACGAGGTCACGGTGGACATGTGGAAAGAGGCAGACGCCAACGGCACCTATGAATTTGCCTACCCCTACCGCAAGAACGTTGACAGCGAAATCGCCTATCTGACCATCGTCGTCGTCAGAGAAAACGACGCATGGAAGGTCAGCAGCTACTCTCTTGCCGAATAAAAGAACGTCAGTCCCTCCGGCATGGCCGGGGGGACTGCAACTCCATCAATGAAAGGGTAATTGACCATGAAGCGCCTGTTTTTATCCCTGTTTCTTCTTGCTTTTCTGTTCAGCGGATGCACCACGGAGAAACCCGCCGCGACGACTGCCACCGAAACCATTTCCCCGACGCAGGCCGCCGCGTTCAGCCCCATTTCCGAGACGATCAATGGATTCGAGGGCGGGTCTGTCCCCGTCCAGCTCACCATCCGTGTGGAAAATGTGTTGGAGGGCGACGCCGCCTACCGGCAGCTATTGACTCAGGGGTGCGAGGTTTCCGCCCCGGAGGACGGCTCGGAATACGCCCTCATTTCGGTGACGGTGACCTACGACGACGGTGAACCGGATACGCTGGATTTTGTGGAAAACTATCCCGCCTCGCTGGCGGCGGCCAGAGTCGCGTTTCACCTTCCCCCCAACGCATCCGCCAACGCCCAGGATATGACCGCTTTCCTCGAAAATCCCATCTGGAACCAGGCCTTGACAAAGGGCGGCAGCATCTCGGGGGATATCCTGTTCCTACAGGACGTCGGGAACACCCAGCCCCTCTATTTTGAAGGCTACGGCCAGGCCGTCACCTTTGCAATCCACTAAAAAATGTCTCCGGCGCGAAGCCGGAGACATTTTTGTTTGCAGTTAATTACGCCTTTTCCAGAGCCAGGGTTCTGGTGGTCAGATCACAAACCTCGCGGGGTCCAAAGTACTGAATGGCGCCGGGGTAGACATAGCAGGTCTCTGCCGCCCACTCGGCTCTGTGCTCGGCGAAGAACCGGAAGGGCTTGCCGTCCAGCTCCACCAGAGCCTTGCGGATAACGGGCTTGTCCTTGCCGTTTCTTCTCTCCATGTTCATCATCTTGGTGATGGGCATACCGCCTGCCACCCACTCCTCGGCGGGCTTGGACAGGTTGGAGACCTTGGACAGATAGCCGGTGTAGCCATACTGGATCAGCATGAAGGCGTTGTAGCCCAGAGAGTAGCAGTAGTCAGCGTCAAAGTTGGAGGGGAATGCGCAGCGGCCTTCGTAGCCCAGGAAGTGATGCTGGGTGGAGAACTTGCCGTTGTAGGTTCCGGCAGCCTTCCGGGCGGCCAGATTGTCTCTGACCAGGGCGGAGAACAGCTTCTCGGACTCGATGAGGGAGACCTGCACGTTGCCGTGGGGGTCGCGCTCCAGGAACAGCTGCTGCTGGATGCTCTGGGGCAGGATGGCGAACACGTCCATGGACTGCTTGGTCAGGCCATTCTTGATGAAGGCGTACTTCTCTTCCCAAGTGGGCAGGGTGTTGAACTGGGCGGTCTTCTCGCCAGCCAGCAGCTCGTTGATCTCCGCGATCAGCACGGAGAACTCGGGGACGAACTCCACGATGCCCTCGGGGATGATGGCGACGCCGAAGTTCCAGCCCTTTGCCGCCCGGGTGGCCACGGAGTCGGCAATGTAGTCCGCGATCTGGGCAAGGGACATCTTCTTCTCGGCCACTTCCTCGCCGATCAGGCAGATGTTGGGCTGGGTCTCCAGGGCGCATTCCAGCGCCACGTGGGAAGCGGAACGACCCATGACCTTGACAAAGTGCCAATACTTCTTGGCGGAGTTGGCGTCACGCTCGATGTTGCCGATGATCTCGCTGTAGGTCTTGGTGGCGGTGTCGAAGCCGAAGGAGCACTCGATGTCCTCGTTCTTCAGGTCGCCGTCGATGGTCTTGGGGCAGCCGATGACCTGAATGCCGCTGTTGTGGGCGGCAAAATACTCGGCGAGAACCGCGGCGTTGGTGTTGGAGTCGTCGCCGCCGATGATGACGATGGCGGTGATGCCGTGCTTCTTGCACACTCCCTCGGCAATGGCGAACTGCTCCTCGGTCTCCAGCTTGGTTCTGCCGGAGCCGATGATGTCAAATCCGCCGGTGTTGCGGTACTGGTTGATATACTCGTCGTCAAAGACCACGTAGTTGTCCTCCAGCAGACCGCTGGGGCCGCCCTTGAAGCCGTAGAGGACATTTTCCTTGTCGCAGGCCTTCAGCGCGTCGTACAGGCCGCAGATGACGTTGTGGCCGCCGGGTGCCTGACCGCCGGAAAGGATCACGCCCACAACCTGCTTTTTGGCCTCAGAGGTATTCTTACCCTTCTGGAAGGTGATCTCGTTTTTGCCGTAGGTATTGGGGAACAGCGCCTTGATCTTTTCCTGATCCGCGACGCTCTCGGTGGCGCCGCCGCTGCACACACAAATATCAGAAATCCCGTTTCTGAGCATACCCGGAAGCTTGGGACTGTACTGGTATCTTGCTACCTGGAGAGGGGACAGTTTCATGGATGTATACACTCCTTACTGAATTTTGTTCAAAGGGGATTATACTCCATTTTCCGCCAAACGTAAATAGCAAAATTCTGATTTTTTCCCAGGAAAAACTTCAAAGTGCCGCTTTCCCTTTCAAAACGGCGCTGTCAGCGCCGTCAGTGGCCGTTTTTCTGGTGAAAATGAACATTTTGCCGGGACGGAAGTATCAAAATATTTATATTGAAAAACCCCGAAAATGTGCTATAATGTCAGCGGAATAGAAGCGGGTTTCGGCCCGCAGTTTAAGAAAGGATGATTCCAAATGGCTCTTGTAACCACAACTGAGATGTTCAAGAAGGCTTACGACGGCGGCTACGCCATCGGCGCTTTCAACGTCAACAACATGGAAATCGTTCAGGGCATCACCGAGGCCTGCCGCGAGGAGAAGGCTCCCGTTATCCTGCAGGTCTCCAAGGGCGCCCGCGCCTATGCCAACCACACCTACCTGGTAAAGCTGGTGGAGGCTGCTGTCATCGAGTGCCCCGAGATCCCCATTGCTCTGCATCTGGATCACGGCCCCGACTTTGAGACCTGCAAGGCCTGCATCGACGGCGGCTTTACCTCCGTCATGATCGACGCCTCCTCCAAGCCCTTCGCCGAGAACATCGAGATCACCCGCAAGGTCGTTGAGTACGCCCACGACCACGGTGTCGTCGTTGAGGCTGAGCTGGGCACCCTGGCCGGCATTGAGGACGACGTCAAGGTCGCCGCTCACGCTGCCTCCTACACCCGTCCCGAGGAAGTGGAAGAGTTCGTGACCAAGACCGGCTGCGATTCTCTGGCCATCGCCATCGGCACCAGCCACGGCGCTTACAAGTTCACCGCTGCCCAGTGTACCCGCAATGCGGACGGTGTTCTGGTTCCGCCTCCCCTGCGCTTCGACGTTCTGGAAGAGGTCTCCCGCCGTCTGCCCGGCTTCCCCATTGTTCTGCACGGTTCTTCTTCCGTTCCTCAGAACTACGTGAAGATGATCAACGAGAACGGCGGCAAGATGCCCGACGCCGTTGGTATCCCCGAGGAGCAGCTGCGTCACGCTGCCGAGCTGTCCGTCTGCAAGATCAACATCGACTCCGACCTGCGTCTTGCCATGACCGGCACCATCCGTCAGTTCTTCAACGAGCATCCCGACAAGTTCGACCCCCGCGAGTACCTGAAGCCCGCCCGTGCCAACATCAAGGAACTGGTTCGCCACAAGCTGGTGGACGTCCTGGGCTGCGCCGGCAAGGCTTAACCGTCAATACCCATTTAATTGGCTCCCGAACATTCGGGAGCCAATTTTTTATCGCATGAGTGCCCCTTGCTTCTCCCTTTGGGAGAGGTGGACGAGCGAAGCGAGGACGGAGAGGGTATACCTGGGTGCAATGCCCTCTCAGTCACCTTCGGTGACAGCTCTCCCAGAGGGAGAGCCAATGGGGTGTACCCCGCACTAGAAATGGAGCGTATCTGTACCGATACGCTCCATTCACTATCTTATCCGTTCTGTTCCAGGAAATCCCGGCGGTATTGGGAGGGCGTGACGCCCTCGGACTTTTTGAATACCTTGGTGAACACCCGATAGTCGGCGTAGCCGGACTGCTCCGACACCTCCGCGATGGGCAATGATGTGGTCAGCAGCAGCTTTTTCGCCTGCTCCATGCGGATGTTGGTAAAATACGTCAGGAAATTGACGCCGATCTCGCTTTTGAACAGCTGGCTGATGTACTGGGGATTCAGGTGAAATTCCTCCGCCAGCACGCTGAGGCTCACTTCCTCCGCTAAATGCTCCTGCAAATAGCGGGTGATGCCGTGAATGGGGCGTTCCTCCTGCGGGGTCGTCTCCCCTGCGGACTGGTGCCGGAACATGGCGATCTTCAGATTGTCAATGCAGGTGCCGAATTCCTCGTAGTTCACCGGCTTCAGAATGTAGTCCGTGATCTGAAGCCGCAGGGCTTCCCGGCAGTAGGAAAAATCGTCGTAGCCGGACACGATGACAAAGGCCGTGTTCGGATGCTTGAGCCGGGACAGCTGGATGACCTTCAGGCCGTTCATAATGGGGATGTTGATATCCATGATGGCGATGTCCGGCTGTAAGCTATCGATTTTCGTCAGGGCGTCCATGCCGTCGGCGGCTTCCCCCACCACCTCGCAGTCGTGGCCTTCCCAGTCAAACAGGCGCTTGAAGCCCTCCCGGATCATGATTTCGTCATCCACCAGAAGCACACGCAGCTTCTTCATTCCGCTTCCTCCTTCAGCGGCAGCACGATGTGCGCCGTTACGCCGCCGTCCTTGTTTTCCGTATAGCTCAGGCCGTATTCCCGGCCGCAGAGCAGCTTGATGCGCTTCTGCACGTTCAGAATGCCGATGCTGTTGCCGGTGAGCTTGGGCGGCTGCTTATCGTAGGAAGCCAGCATGGCGTCGATGGCAGCCTTTTTCCCGTCAGCAAAGCCGCTGCCCGTGTCCCGGACGGAGATCTCCATGCAGTCCGCCGCCGTTTTCTGCGCCGAGATCACCACCGTGCCCCGGTAGCCCTTGTTTTTCAGGCCGTGGAGCAGACTGTTTTCCACAATGGGCTGCAAAATGAAGTTCGGCACCTGTGCGCCCCCCAGCTCCGGGTCGATGTCATACTCGCAGCAAAGCGCCGGATAACGGCAGCACATCAGCTCCATGTAGGCTTCCAGCAGCTCCATTTCGTCGTCCATGGTGACCATGGGTCTGTCCACCTTGACGCTGAGCCGGAAGAAATCCACCAACCGCATGAGCAGGCTTGCCACCGTTTTGTCCCCGTTCAGCTGCGCCTGAATGCGGATGGTATCCAGGGTGTTGTAAAGAAAATGGGGGTTGACCTGACTTTTCAGGTACAGCATGGACAGCTTCTGTTCCACCAGCTCCGCCCGGAGCGCCTCGGGATTTTCCAGCGTGAGGTAAAAGGACAGCGTCATCAGGGTGATGCCCATCCCACTGATAAGCCAGGTATGGTGCAGTCCCTGCAATACGCACACGGTAAACTCGATCACCAGCGCCGCGCCGATGGCGGAGCGCTTTTTGCCGGGGATGGCTTTCCAACTCCCCACCAGAAGCCCGGCACACAGCAGCAGATAAAAGGCCACGGCGGCATAGGGAATCAGCATGTAAGCCCCCGCAGAGTAGTTGCCCTCCGCCGTGACGGTGTAGGAAATGGGCAGCAGGAAATTTCCCAGCTCCGCCAGCACCAGAAATGCCTTCGCCGGCCAGTCCAGCCGCCGGGGCCTGCCCGTTTCCTCCTGCACCAGAATGGCAATGTACTGATAAAACAGGTAGATCACCGCCGCCATACTGCCCAGGAACAACCGGTGCAGCGCCCCGTTCAGGAGCATCAGAACGGTGTCCAGATGGTTGACGGTGTAGACGGTGCAGCCGTCCAGCGCCAGATGCACCAGCACCGCCACCAGCAGCACCGAAAAGGTTTTGTGGAGCGCCGTATGCTCCTTTTCCGCCGTGAAATACATATAGGCCACAAAGGCCACCACCAGAAACAGCGCGATCTCCATCCGAAGCATGAGCGTTCCTCCCCCTCCGATCGTATTACAGCTGGGCGAACCGGGCGCTGCCTTTCTTTTTCAGCCACAGATACAGCAGGGCGCACAGGATCAGATTCAGCCCCGCAAGGCCGCCCATGTATCCGAAGAAGCCCAGCGTCCACCCCGGCAGCGCCACGTAGCCTACGAACAGCAGTATCGTATAGCCGAAGCTGCCGAACAGGGCGATCATCACAGGGGCGCTCTGCTTGATGGGCGAAATCTCGTTCGTCCAGGTCAGGATGGGATTTTTCACCCCCAGGAACAGGCCGAACAGCGCCATCAGCACCACGTAGGACATTACCAGCAGCGTCATCATCAGAAGCTGCACAGGCAGGAACGGATAGACCGCCGCCGCGCACACAATGCACAGCACCATGGGAACCGCCGTGAGAATGATCTGCATGGAAAGCTTCGCTTTCAGCACCTGCCAGGGCGTGACCGGCAGGGACTGCATGAGCCACAGGCTCTTCCCTTCCAGGGACACCGAGGGAGCGGTCATGTCATTCATGGATGCAACGCCGCACAGGCAGATGGACAGCATCACCGGCACGCTTCCCTCCAGGCCGTCAAACAGCGTCTCCACCGTGGCGAGGAATTCGCCGCCCTTCCAGAGGATCAGCAGTGCGCAGACCGGCATCAGGAACGTACCCAGGCCGCAGTTGAGCATGTAGTTGGGGCTTGCGCCGAAATGGGCAAACTCCCGGCCAAGCAGCGCCGCAGGAATGCTCTTCTGCCGCACGGCGGTTTCCCGGTATGCCGTCCGGGCGGCCTTGCCCGTGGCGGTGGCGGTTTTCAGAAAGCTGCGGGAAATCAGCACCCACATGAGGGCGAACAGCGCCGCGACGAACAGGGTCACGAGGATGCACGCTTTCACGTCCCCCGTGCCGACGCTGCCAAACAGGTAGATGGGGTAGGCGCCATTCCTGACGGCGGCGCCGTAGACCGCCAGATTGGCAAGCAGCTCCTGAATCAGCGCCATTGCCCGGAAATAGAAGAAATAATACGCGCCGAAAAACGCCAGAGAAATGACGACGGTCACAAAGCTCTTATGCTTCAGCAGGCTGATCTTCGCGACCACCCAGCCCAGAGCGCAGGACAGCGTCATGACAAAAACGGAGATCAGCGCAGTCAGCAGCACGCCGCCCAGCACGTTTGCCAGCGTCGCACCGGCCACCGCCCAGTAGACGATCACCGCCGGAAGAATCACGATTCCGGAATACAGCAGTCCCATCAGGTAAACGCCCAGCAGCCGGGAGGCCAGCAGCACGGAGACCGGAATGGGCATGGACAGCAGCAGGTCGTTGTCCTTCGCCAGATACAGGCTGGCATAGGTATTGAACACGCTGCCGAACACGCCGAGGAACACCGCAAGAAGCCCCATCAGCGCAAAGTACAGCCAGCCCATCCCCGCTTGCGCCATGGGCGCGCACATTTTGACCGAAAGCAGCGTGAAAATGCCGCCGAGAACCCCCACCATCAGTACTACAAACATAGCCATATACGCAGCGGTCGCCGCCTTGGAACGGGCTTTATTCTTTTTCGCGTCGTAATAATAGGAGCGGAAAATCTCCAGCAGCTGCTTTTTCAGCAAGAGTTTCAGCATGATTCTCCCTCCAGCTCCAGGAACACTTCCTCCAGAGAGTCGTCGCCCTTGACTTCCTCCATGGTGCCGGAGCGGATGAGCCTGCCGCCCTTGATGATGGCAACCTTGTCGCAGAGCTTCTCCGCCACCTCCAGCACATGGGTGGAGAAGAAGATCGCGCCGCCCCGGTCGCAGATCTCCCGCATCATGCCTTTCAGCAGGTGCGCCGCCTTGGGGTCAAGCCCCACAAAGGGTTCGTCCATGAGGATAAGCTGCGGCTCGTGGAGCCATGCGGCGATGATGGCCAGCTTCTGCTTCATGCCGTGGGAATAGGCCGCGATGGGCTGCGCCAGATCGCCGGTCAGCTCAAAGGCGTCCGCGTACCGGCGGATGCGCTCGCGCCGCAGAGCGGCATCCACGCCGAAAATGTCCGCAATGAAGTTCAGATATTTGATGCCCGTCATGTACTCGTACAGGTCGGGATTGTCCGGGATATAGGCGATTTTCCGCTTGCATTCCAGGGGCTTTTCCCGGACGGAATCGCCGCCGATATAAATTTCTCCCGCGTCAAACTGCAAAATGCCCGCCACGGATTTCAGCGTTGTGGTCTTGCCCGCGCCGTTGTGGCCGATGAAGCCGTAAATCTCACCGGGACGGATGTGCAGGTTCAGGTCGTCCACGGCCTTCTTTTCCCCGTAGGTTTTCGTCAGATGTTCAATGTTCAGCATATCGTACCTCTCCTTTTTTGTTTCGTCAGCCCCGCAGGCCCGCCGCCTGCATGATGGCTTCGATGCTTTCTGCCGGCTCGCTTCCCCAGAAGCGGTGAATATCCGCGCATCCGGCAACGTCCAGCATGTCGTCCGCCTCGTCGGTCAGCAGTCTCTGATAGGCGTTGTCCACAAGCTCCAGTTTTTCCACGCACAGCGCCTGATCGTCACCCTTGGCGGCCAACCACGCGGCGGCCGCTTCGCCGATCTCATCCACACCAAGGCCGGTGTTCACGCCCCAGTCCAGCAGCCTGACGGCCACCTGCACCGCCCGCAGAGAGGAACCGGAGATACCGGGGACGACGTTTTCGTCGATATCGTCCAGAATGGGCAGGGTCAGAACCGGCTCTGCCGCGGTCGGCGCTTCGGTGGGAAGTTCCGTCGGCGCTTCGGTCACGGTGGTATCGGAATCGCTCGCGGTATCGAGCGTGGCAGCTTCCTTTGTCCAGATGCTTCTCTCCCCCTGCCCGGTCTTGAGGATGACCTCGTCAATTTTCCCTTCCACGGGGATAGCTACATGGAAGTCCCCCGTTTCAAAAATGCCGAATACCGCGCTGAAACGGAAGCCCACATACAGCTTGCCGCCCAGTTCCTCGGTATAGCAGCCGCAGAAGCCCTCCGGGAAGGAGCCGGGGTAGAAGCCCTTGATCGTGACGGCGCTTCCGCTCACGTCCACGGATGTAATGGCCGCCTCCTCACAGGCGCGGAAGCCGAAAACCTTCCAGCCATAGCGTCCCGCCATAAAAACGCCGGTGAACAGGATCGCCATGACCAGCAGCGTGATGATAACTGTTTTGATGAATTTCATAATGTCTCCTTCTCATGGAAGCTCTGATTAAATCGACAAGAGCTGACAGCGAGAGATTTTTCGCCAGATGAAGGTATTAAAAGTGGAGGAATACTTTATGTACCCGCAGGGGGTATGCCGCATCCGTAAGCCGGCTTGCGCCGGCAACGGCTGCGCTATATTTCCCACTTTTAATACTATTTCCTGATTAAAATCTTAATTTTAATCAGGAAGGCATCGCCTGAAGGCGCTGCCTGTTTTGTGATTTATAAGGAAAGAAATCACAAAACAAGTCTCATATGAACTCCATGCCCTTCAGGCAATTAAAATCTTTTTTAAAGATTTTAATTGGAGTTCAGTATAATACCGCACAGCTGGGGAAAAAGATCCGCTGCTCAGCCGAAGGCGATTTATTCAGAGGTTCCCTTATCGCCGTCCAAGATAGCGGCACACATGGCTGCGGTACGCCTGATACGGCGCACCAAATACGTTCGTCAGATACCGTTCCTCCTGCAAAATCTGCAGGTGGAGCATGACCATTGCAAACAGAGAAAAGGCCAGCGTCAGCAGATTTCCGTACATCAGCAGCACCCCCACATATTGCAGATCAAAGCCCAGGAAAGCCGGATTGCGGCTGTAGCGGTAAATGCCGGTGGTGACCAGCTCGGTCTTGTCCTTGTCGGGGATCCCCGCCCGCCAGCTGTCCTTCATGCACAGAACGGAGAGCAGGAAAATCAGGTTGCCCAGCATTCCGATGCAGAAGCCGGTGAACCGCGCGTTTGCAGGCAGGCAGCTCCAGCCCAGCGCAATGGACAGCAGCTGAGCCGCCGGTGCGCCGAGGGTCGCAATGCCCATCAGCATCTCTATGGTGTGGAGAGTCTTTTCTTTTCTGCGCCCGATCTGGTGGGTGCGGATGCCATGGCGCTTCTGCGCCAGCATCTTGCTGAAGTAAATGCCGTAAAAAATCGCCAGAACGGCCAGCGCGAGCCACATGTAGGGCAGTTTTTCTTCCAGTGGACAGTTCATTGCGTTTCTCCTTTGATGCACTTGTACGTGCCTTCTCTGCACCGCACACTGCGAAGTGCCGTGTGGGTAATTCCCAGAAGTTCATCCATCTCTTCGGCAGCGTTTTCATAGACGCTGTTCTGATGATGAACAAGAATGTAATCCGCCTCTTTGATCTTCCCCGCCGCCTCCATGCAGAAGCTGCGCACAGGCGCGGCCAGCGCGAACACCCAGATGGGCGAGCAGATGGTCACGTGGGCATAGCGGGACACATCCACAGCGATGGGCGCAATGGGCATCGGCCATTTGTGCATCCCGTAGCGGCCGCACCACCAGAAGCCCAGCGTTCCCTCCGTCCGTTCGGTGGCGGTTATCTCGTACACCGCCCCACCGGTGCGGTTCGCTTCCTCGTAGGCCAGCTTCCGCCCATAGCCCATGCGGGAAAAGAACACCACCAGCCGCTCCGGGTTCGTGCCGATGTCCGGATAGTCGGCAATGTCCACCCGGAACGCTTCCTGCTTCTCAAACACCCACGCGGCATAGCCGGTGGCCGCCTGCGCCAGGCCGAAGATGAAGTAGCTCGTGGACATGAAATTCAGCGGGAACATGTAGAACTGAATACATATCCACAGCATCAGCGTCACGCCGAACACGCCCCCCAGCACCACACCGGCGTGCTTTTTTGCCAGCAGCAGCCCCGCTGCCGTCAGGTTGGTCAGGCCGTTCACGATCAGTAGCGCCCAGCCGGAAAAGGTAAAATCCTGAAAAACCACATCCGCGAAGGGCAGCACCTGAAAGTAAGGCAGCATGGCGTCCATGCCCAGGCTCTTTCCGCTGGGGTCCAGCAGCATTCCCAGTGCCCCCGCCACGGCCCCAAGGCCGATGAACAGCGTCCAGAAAATCAGGATGCGCCGGGCTGTACAAAATCTCGATTTTTGCTTCATAGTCTCTTCCTCAATATGTAATGGGCGTCCGGCACAGGGCGCTGACAATGCAGTCCGTCAGGAGCAGCGCTGCCAGCAGGGAGCACCCGCCGTAAACCGCCCTCCTGCTCAGCCTGCCCATCACCCGCTCCGTGGAAGGCTCGATCAGATAGTGGAACACCAGCCCCAGCAGGGCGAAGCTCACCACACTGCGGACGCAGATGATCCCGCTGATATTCCCGAACAGCCCCCGGTAATCCCACAGTCTCAGGTCAAAGCAGTGAATCGCGATCCAGCCGATGATGTATTCCACAACGCCGGTGATCCCCGCGCTGAGCAGGAACAGGACGGCCGGATTTCTCTTAAAGGGCTTCATGGCGTAGATGCCCAGCGCGCCGACGCCGTAGATCGGAAGCCAGGGGCCGTACAGAATCCCCCGGTTCCGGAGCATCCCCTCCGTATACCAGTAGAAAATTTCTTCGTAAACCCACCCGGTCAGGCAGCCGATGAGAAAAATCACAAACAGATAGCACAGCCGGTTTGTCAGTTCTCTTCTATCCAGTGTCAGCATAGTCTTCTTTCCTTTCGTGAGATATTGTACAGGAAATGCGCCGGTTTCTATAGGCCGGTTTTGCATCCGAATGTGTCAATTTTATAGATATTATACACCACACCCAGGAAATGCGGAAGGGCGCGTTCCTTAAAATTGCATTAAGTCTGCCGCGGGCACAGTGTTCGTGATTTTGCACAATTTTCAGTTCCTTCTTTCGGCAATGTCCCTAAAGATGGCACCGGTGCGGTAGTATCCGCACCATGACAAAATGCCGCGAAAGGCGATACCCGGCCAAAGTGACCGGGTATCGCCTTTTTCATCAGTCCAGCGGGAACTCCCTGACCGGCTTCATTTCCAGGGAGATACGGGGGAAGGATGCCATAATCTCCTTGGCGCGCTCCTCCGTGATCTGCGTTATCTCCGTTCCGCTTTCAAAGTCTTTCAGCATCCACGATTCGTAATAGACATCGTAGTACACCTCCAGAATAGAGCTGAACTCCGTGCCGCTGCCCAGACGGTGGTAGTAGTGGTATGGTTGTCCGGACAGGAAAACGTAATCCTCATATACGTTTCCCTCACACAGATATCCCTCGTACCAGCTTCCCATGAATCCGGCGGTTTTTCCGTCCTGCATCGTCCAGATTTCATTGATATGTCCGTCTCTGCCGAGAATCAGCTCCTCCTGACCGTCGCCGTTGACATCCCTGAGGGTGTACTCCATGGTATCCCAGAAATTCTCATAGGTAAGATTGCAGTTTTCCACGAAGTAAGCTTCATTGTCCCGCATCCGCTGAATCAGGCCGGCATAGCTGTCCTGCCGGGTATTTTCTTCATACTTACGCTGGCGCTCCGCTTCGGCCACGGGGTCTATCACGATCGCTTCCTGACTCTGCCATACTTCCTCCAGCTGCTTTTGGAGTGCTGCCATGTCCTCCACCGGGTTCGGCTTTACCGAATAATTCAGCGCCTGGGCGATCAATTTCATATCCCCCCGGGTCATGACGTCGCCGGGGTTTGCCCATTCCGCGCCCACCTTGCTGATTGTGATGTTGATAAAGGCGTCCTCCCTGTCGCACAGGATATAAGCGTCGCCGCCCTTGTCATTGACGATCAGGACATTCGTCCCGTCGGGCAAAGTCTCATTCCACTGCTGAACGTTTTCGCCGTCCCCGATGATGAGATAGCGGGTGCAGAAATAGGCCTTGTCGTGATAATCATAGGTCAGCATGAAGGAAAATTCCTGCGTCGCGCTCGGATTGGTCAGCGTCGCATTGTAGGACGCATTGAAATTACCGCACTGCTCGATTCTGGTGCCCCCCAATTCCACTTCCAATCCGGCGTTTTCCTTCACCACGCTGTTAAAATCCAGAATCTGTTCCAGAACGCTGGTGTCATTGCCCTGATAAACGGCGGTATCCCCTGCCAGCTTCAAATCGTATTTCTCACAGATTTCATCGATTTTGTCCAGCATCTCCGTGGTATAGGCGTAGTAGCTGTTGTACTCCGCCGGCAGCTGGAAGTCTCCCGCGGTCTTCAATAGAGACTGGTCAGGGTCGTAGCTCTGCTGGAAATCCATCCACTCCTGAGCGGCGAGCTGGTTTTTGCTTCCCTCCGGCCCCGCCACGGAAATGTACTGCTTGATCTTCTCAGTGGGGGGAATGGTGCTGCCGTCCTTTTCGTAGCGCATATTCTGGGTATAGGTTTCCTCGCCGATTTTCAGCGACTGTAAATGCAGCGCATACGCGACCCCGCAGCCCACCAGCATCAGCAGCATGGCGATAACGGCGGCAATGAGCCATATTTTCCGCCCGGGCATCCGTTTGGAGTTCCGCACGACCTTTTCAGGACGCACATCTTCTTCGGATTCTGCAATGTACTTCCGGTCAATGTAGCTCAGACCGATCAGAATGTTTTTTCCGTTCATACCTGAATTCCCTCCTGTTCCAGATAGGTGCACAGCTTCGCCCGGGTGCGGCTGAGCTGCATTTTGACTTTGCTCTGGGTGATGCCGTACCGCTGGGCGATTTCCGCAATGGTATCCACATGCCAGTACCGCCGCAGGAAAATCATCCGCGTCTCTTTGGGCAGACTTTCCAAAAAAGCGTTCAGCACCTGCCCCAGCTCCTTTGCTTCCAGCTCCCTGTCCCGGCTGGTATCCGGGATGCACAGCTCCATCTCGTCTGTCAGGGCGACGACCTCGGCGTTCCGCTTGGCCGCCCGGTTCCAGTCGACCTTGTGGAACGAGAGATGGCGGCAGATTGAAGCGATGAAGGCGTAAAAGCAGACGGGACGCTGGGGCGGAATGACTTCCCAGGTTTTCATGTAGGTGTCGCTTACGCTTTCTTCCGCATCCTCAAAATTGTTCAGGATCTTGTTTGCCAGGAAGCGGAGTTTTCTTCCGTAGGCCGCGTCCGTCTCGGCAATGGCGTCTTCATTTCTCGCCCAGAACAGGTCGATGATCTTTGCGTCTTCCATGAGGTTCACATCCTTTCCTTTTGTTCCTCACCCTGATAGTACGAAATCCGCAGGGAAACGTCACAAAAACGGAAAAACAAAGTCCGTTCCCGGACATTATGCCCCATGCGGTTCGGAAAGGCAACAGAAAAATGAAGCCGGCCTCTTTCTTTTTTCCGAAAAAGGTGGTATGATAGTGAAAAAAAGCGGCTCGCGCCGCCGATTTACGCAAAGAAGGTTATCGCCATGAACGCCCCCATAAAAATGCTGGTCATCAATCCCGGCTCCACCTCCACCAAGGTCAGCTATTTTGAAGACGAGAAGAACATCTACACCGAGAGCATCTTCCACGATGCCCCGGAGCTGCTGAAATACCCCACCACCAACGACCAGATGCCCATGCGCAAGCAGGTACTGCTTACCTTTCTGCAATCCCACGGCATGACCCCCGCCGACATGGACGTGTTTATCGGCCGGGGCGGCTGCGCCTATTCTCAGGCCGCCGGAGTCATGGAGATCGACGAGCGGCTGGTGCGAGACACCGCCGCCGACAAGGGCGGCAGCGACCACCCGGCGAAGCTGGGCGTCATGCTGGCCTACGAGCTGGGCTGCGAGTACCGCAAGCCCATGTACACCGTGAACCCCACCAATGTAGACGAGCTGTGGGATTATGCCCGTCTCACCGGCATTGCGGGGCTTTACCGCCGTGCCCAGACCCATGTGCTGAACCAGAAGGGCATAGCCGCCATTCACGCGAAAAAGCTGGGCAAGCGCTATGAGGAACTGAACCTGATCGTCTGCCACGTGGACGGCGGCATCACCGTCACCGCCCATAAGGCCGGGCGCATGGTGGACAGCACCGAGGGCGCCGGCGGCGACGGTCCCTTCACTCCCACCCGTCTCGGCTCCATCCCGGTGATGGAGGTGCTGCAATATCTGGACGAGGGACACACCACCGCCCAGATGCGCTCCATGCTCTCCCGCTCCGGCGGCTTTGTCAGCCACTTTGGAACCTCCGACGCGGCCAAGGTTCACGCCCTGGTGGAAGCCGGGGACAAAAAAGCCGTGACCGTCTGGAACGCCATGATCTACCAGCTGTGCAAATCCATCGGCGGCATGGCGGCGGTGCTGGAGGGCAGGGTGGACGGCATTCTGCTCACCGGCGGTCTGATGCGCTACGACGATATCTTAAAGGGCGTAGAGCAGCGCTGCGGCTGGATCGCGCCGATCACCGTCTACCCCGGCGAGTGCGAGCAGGAAGCCATGGCGGACGCCGTTCTGGAAGTGCTCCGGGGTCAGCGGAAGGCCAACCGCTACACCGGCGTCCCCGTCTTCCGGGGTTTCGACTGGGATAAGAAATAACAACCTTCCCCCCGTTAAAAGGAGACTGTTATGCCTCAATTTACCAAATACGCGCTGGAAAATTCCCTGAAAAAGCTGCTTCTGCAAAAGCCGCTGAACAAGATCACCATCAACGACATCACCGAGGACTGCGGCATCAACCGCATGACCTTCTACTACCATTTCAGGGACATCTACGATCTGGTGGAATGGGTGTGCATGGAGGACGCCAAGAAGGCGCTGGCGGACAATAAAACCTACGAGACCTGGCAGCAGGGCTTTGTCCGTATCTTTGATGCCGTCCGGGAGAACAAGCCCTTCATCATGAACGTCTACCGCTGCGTCAGCCGGGAGCAGGTGGAAAAATACCTGACGCCCCTGACGGACAATCTTCTGATGGGCGTGATCAACGAGCTGTCGGCGGGGATGGTCGTCCGCGCCGAGGACAAAGCCTTTATTGCGCAGGTCTATTCCTACGCCTTTGTGGGGCTGATGCTGGACTGGATCAAGGACGAGATGAAGCAGGAGCCGGAAGCGCTGGTAAGTCGGTTCGCCCTGGTGATTCAGGACGATATTTCCTGCGCGCTGAACCGGTTCCGAGTGGACGCTGCATCAAATCCCGCGGATTGATAAAATTTCAGACACTTTTGCCTCCGTGATGAAATCTTCATCACGGAGGCATTTCTGTTTATTGTAAAAAGTGGGTTCCGGACATACAATAGGGCCACCGAAAGGCAAATGAACGATTTTACGAAGGAGTTGCTATTATGTATTATTCTGCTGGAACTTACGAAGCGTTTGCCCATCCCGAGAAGCCGGAGGGCGTAGACAACAAATCCGCTTATATCATCGGCACCGGCCTTGCCGGTCTGACCGCTGCTTTCTATCTGGTGAGAGACGGCCAGATGAAGGGCGAGCGCATCCATCTACTGGAGAAGCTGGAGCTGGCCGGCGGCAGCTGCGACGGCTACCGGGACATCACCAAGGGCTTCTATATGCGCGGCGGCCGGGAAATGGACAACCATTTTGAGGTCATGTGGGACACCTTCCGGGATGTTCCCTCCATCGAGACCCCGGGCGTTTCCGTCCTGGACGAGTATTATTGGCTCAACAAGCACGACCCCAACTACTCCCTGTGCCGCGCCAGCGTGAACCGGGGCGAGGATGCCCACACCGACAAGCAGTTCAAGCTGGATAAAGAGTCCGCCATGGCGCTTTCCAAGCTGTTCATGACCCCGGAAAAGGATCTGGAGGACAAGAAGATCTCCGACGTTCTCCCCGATTCCTTCTGGGACACCAACTTCTGGCTCTACTGGCAGACCATGTTCGCCTTCCAGCGCTGGTCCAGTGCCCTGGAGATGAAGCGGTATCTGTGCCGCTATGTCCATCATATCGACGGTCTGCCTGATTTCAGCGCCCTGCGCTTCACCAAATACAACCAGTACGAGAGCATGATCCTGCCGTTGGTCAAGTATCTGGAAAACCACGGCGTGCAGGTGGAGTACGGCATGGATGTCAAGAACGTCATCATCGAGACCGAAGGGGACAAGAAGGTTGCCAAGCAGATTGTCTACGTGAAGGACGGTCAGGAGCAGACCATCGACCTGATTGAAGACGATCTGGTGTTCATCACCAACGGCTGCTGCACCGACACCTCCTGCTATGGCGACCAGACCCATGCCCCCGACCTGTCCAAGGTAAAGAACGGCGCGGGCGAATCCTGGGACATGTGGAAGGCCATTGCCGCCCAGGCAAAGCACGGCGAGTTCGGCAACCCGGATACGTTCTGCTCCGACGTGGACGCCACCAACTGGATGAGCGCCACCGTGGCCACCTCCAACGAGGAGATCATTCAGCATATCATGAACGTCTGCAAGCGTGACCCCCGCTCCGGCAAGGTGACCACCGGCGGTATCGTCACCGTCAAGGACAGCACTGACAACTGGTATCTGTCCTGGACGATCAACCGTCAGC
This sequence comes from uncultured Oscillospiraceae bacterium, assembly GCA_934569225.1. Classification (GTDB taxonomy): domain Bacteria; phylum Bacillota; class Clostridia; order Oscillospirales; family Oscillospiraceae; genus Faecousia. The sequence goes on from CAKTKC010000016.1 coordinate 33,721, forward strand.
CCCAGTTCAGGTCTCAGGACAAGAACATGGTGCTGGTGTGGCTATACTCCCTGAACACCAATAAGGAAGGCAACTATATGAAGAAGGCCATGCGGGACTGCACCGGCGAAGAGGTTTGTCAGGAGTGGCTGTACCACATCGGCGTGCCGGAGGATCGGATCGCCGCTCTGGCCCATGACGCCTGCAACACCACCACCTGCTTCATGCCCTATATCAACGCCTTCTTCCAGCCCCGCAAGGAATCCGACCGCCCGAAGGTCGTGCCCGACGGCGCCGTGAACTTCGCCTTCATCGGCCAGTTCGCCGAAACCCCCCGGGACACCATCTTCACCACCGAGTATTCCATGCGTACCGGTATGGAGTCCGTCTACACCCTGCTGAACGTTGACCGCGGCGTGCCGGAGGTATGGGGCAGCAAGTACGACGTCCGGGAGCTGCTGCGCGCCTGCTACTACGCCATCGACAAGAAGCCCATCACCGATGTGAAGCTGTCCTTCATGGAGAAGCAGCTGCTGCACACCGTGATGAAGAAGGTCAAAGGAACAGACGTAGAGCTTCTGCTGAAAGAAAGCGGCCTGATCGAGTAAAATATCCTGCAACGCAAAAAGGTGCTGCCCGGTGGCAGCACCTTTTCCCGTTATTTACAAATCGTTTATTTGACCGCCCGGTCTTTTTCTGATAGAATACTCCCCAGACACCATAAGGAGGAGCAATTGATGGAGAAATTCATTCCCTACGAAAAGCTTTCCAAGAAGGAAAAGCGCAGTCGGGACTTATCCCGCCGGAACACCTGGGGACAGCTGAACCCCGTTACCCGGAAGCCCAGAAGCAGCAAGGCATATGACCGGAACAAAGCCCGGAATTGGAAGCGTGACGCGCACGAACCAATTCCGGGCTGATTTTATTGTTTGTCAGACGTTGGTGGTATTACCCTTCACCGTCCATTTTCCAGATGTGGGGGTCGCCGCGGAACAGCAGGCATACGCCCACGCCCATCAGCCACAGCACGGCAAACAGGAACGCCGCGCCGCTTCCCTTCCCGGCAGCGAACAGCCGCGTCAGCAGGCTGTCCCCGCTTTGGGCCGCCATCACCGGCTCAAATACGGTGTCCACCAGCAGCCCGCCCAGAAAATATCCCAGAGGGATGGTGAAGAACTGAAAGGCGTTCCGGGCGGCGAAGGCCCGCCCCTGAATTTCCGCCGGGATGTTCAGCCGGTTGATGGCGTCCAGATTGGCGTTCATCCAGGGAATGCTCACCCAGCCGAGAAACGCACCGAAGCACCAGACCCAGACCCTGCCGCTGAAAGCAAGGCAGAAATTCTCCGTACACATGGACAGCATCAGACAGCCCCAGATGGCCTTCACCCGGCTCCTGGGCGTCTTCATGAAGGAAGCGAGGATGCTCCCCAGCAGCGTGGAAACGCCGATGACGGTGTTGACCACCCCCATGGCTCTCTCGGAAGCCTTCGACAGCACCATGGCCGGGAACGCGGCATTGTACATGGACGCCACCAGATTGATGCCCGCCAGAAACAGCATCAGGTGCAGGATTCCGGGGTTTTGCTTCAGCCAGCGGATACCCTCCGCCGCGCTTTTCAGAACGCCGTCCGTCTTCCCCGCCGTGTCCGTCCGGGGAATGGGGATGAAGAACAGCAGCGTTACAAAGGCGATCAGAAAGCTCGCCAGGTCGATGGCGACCACCGCGTCCATTCCCCAGACTCCCAGCACCGCCGTGGCGAAAATGGGCGTCAGGATGGAGGTCACGGAGGAAGACAGGTATCGCAGTCCGCCCACTTTTTGGTAAAACCGGCGGGGCAGGAGCGCCGTGGTCGCCACCTCGCCTGCCGGCTGCTGAACCGTGTTCATCAGCCCGGACATGGCGTTGACGATGTACAGGTGCCAGATCTGAAGCGCCCCGGCTTTCAGCAGAAGCCAGACCGCCAGCGTTCCCAGCGCCGCCAGCGTGTTGCACCACAGCATGGTCTTCTTTTTGTCCCAGCGGTCGCTGAGGGCACCGGCAAAAATGCTGCAAATCACGTATGGCGCGTAGGAACACACCATCAGCAGCGCCGTGCGGAGCGCCGAGCCTTCCCGGGTGTACGACCAGACCACCAGCGCGTAGCTGGTCATGGCGCTGCCCAGCCCGGAGATCATCTGGGTAAACCACAGCAGCAGATAGCTGCGCATTTCCTTAAGATCGGATAGATATTGTTTCATTATGACTTTGCTCCTTCATTCTTAAATTTTTCGGAATGCAAAGCCATAAGGACAGTCACTTCTCCATGCGGCCCTGTCCTATCCGGCTTTGCATGGAGCAGATGCAATGCAGAGTATCATGGTGATATCCTCCTTTTGCCATCATTATAGCAGATTTTCTCCTGTTTTCAATCCCCGTGTCTTCCTTAAACCTCGTCGGTCTGGGAAGCCGCCGCTTCGGCCTGAATGTCGGGGAAATGGGACAGAACCGGTTCCTCCGGAATGCCCTTGATCTTTCGGTTTACATAATTTTTCGTGATCTTCATGACCATGGGGCACAGAACCACCACGCCGATCAGGTTGGGCAGCATCATCAGGCCGTTGAAGGTGTCGGAGATGTCCCAGGCCAGAGAGGACGTCATGACCGCGCCGGAAAGGATCATCACCACGAAGATCACCTTGTAGATTTTCGTGGCCTTTTCGCCGAACAGGTATTCCACCGCCTTGGTGCCGTACTGCGACCAGCCGAGCACCGTGGTAAAGGCGAACAGCAGCATAGCCAGAGCCACAAATTTCTCGCCGAAGGGGCCGAATACGTTGCCGAAAGCCCGGGCGACCAGCGTTGCGTCGTCCACCCCCGCCACAGGAAGACCCGTCTGCAAATCGATATAGCCGGAGAACAGAACCACGATGGCGGTCATGGTGCAGACCACGAAGGTATCGAAGAACACCTCAAAAATACCCCACATGCCCTGGGTGACAGGCTCCTTGACATTGGAGGAGGAATGCACCATGACGGAGGAGCCGAGACCTGCCTCATTGGAGAACACGCCCCGTTTGCAGCCCTGGGTAATGGCCTGCTGGATGGCGATACCCGCCGCGCCGCCCGCCACGGCCTTACTGCCGAAAGCGAAGCGGAGGATCGCCGCGAACATGGCGCCCACGCTGCTGATATGGGTGAAGAACACGATCAGTGAGCCGATGATGTACAGCACCGCCATAAAGGGCACGACCCGCTCGGCAACGGTGGCAATACGCTGCAAGCCGCCGATGACGATCAGCGCCGCCAGGATCATCAGCACAATGCCGCAGGCCAGAGAAACCACGCTGACGCCCCCCACGGTGGCGGTCACGCCGCCGAAGAACGCGGATTTCATATTCAGAACAATCTTATTGATCTGCCCCATATTGCCGATGCCGAAGGAAGCCAGAATGGCGAAAATGGAGAACAGAACCGCAAGGACGCTGCCGATGGTCTTGCAGTGCTTCCTGCCGCCCAGACCGTCTTTCAGGTAGTACATCGCACCTCCCGACCATTCGCCCTGACTGTTGCGGCGGCGGTAGTAGATGCCCAGCACATTTTCGGAGTAGTTGGTCATCATCCCGAAAAAGGCCGCGACCCACATCCAGAACACTGCGCCGGGGCCGCCGATGACGATGGCCGCCGACACGCCGGCGATGTTGCCGGTGCCGATGGTGGCGGCAAGGGCGGTACAAAGCGCCTGGAACTGGGAAATGGTCTTCTTATCCGTTTTCGCATGGACGCCGCTGTCCCTGCGGAACATGCCGCCGATGGTCTGCTGCCACCAATGCTTCAGGTGGGTGATCTGGAACCACTTCGTGCAGCAGGTCATCAGAATGCCCGTGCCAATGAGCAGAACCAGGCCGATCTTTACCCAGATAAAGGCGTTGATCTTGTCATTGATCTCGGCGAGTGTGGTCAGAAAATTCTCCATACGTATCCTCTCTTTCCGGCTTCGCGTTCTTTGCAAAGCCAACAAAAAATAAAGACAGACTGCGCAAAACGCGCAATCTGTCCAAAAAAACAAACAGTTCCCCTACGGAAGGTATGGAAATCACTTTGTCCTTTTGCCTGAGAGATTGACGCGCAATGCGTTTTGCCCCTTCGGCACTCAATTCAATGAGCTTCTCCAAAGTTCTATCGGCTTACAGTCCTCATCCGTTCCGGACACCTGAGAGTGTTACTCCTTCGGTTGCGGCAAGCCGCATTTCCTGCAAGCGTCATATAGATGTTAATGATTTTACCATGCTTTTCCCAAAATGCAAGCGCAAATCGGGGAAATTGCATTTTTTGTCAATTCTCCCAACTTAATATCTTTTCCCGCAGGCCGTCCACGTCCAGAACGCCCAAAGCAAAGCCCTTTTTCACCAGCTCCTCCGGCAGATACTCGTCGTACTTGTCAAACAGGGGCAGTTCCTTGGGATACACCAGCTCCATGGGGTCGATGGGCTTGCGTATCTCTTCGGACAGGACCCGGAAAAAGGTTTCCTCGCCGGCTTTCATGGTGAACTGGATAAAAAACGGGCGGGCGGAATCCAGATTGCGAAGACCGAGACGGTCGGCGCACTTGATTTTCAGGAACCGCTCCATGGTCAGGAAGGTGTACGTCCCCACCCAGGGAAGCAGGCACCACATATTGCCCCCCAGATTGATGAGCGTCTTTTCCGCCGCACCGGAATGGGCGGCGGTGAAGCGTGCCTGCGCCAGCCTCGCCACTGCGTTCTTCATCAGGTAGGGGTACTGCCTGTCCTCCTGAAGCACCCGGCGCATTCTTGTGAGAATTTTGGTATGCAGGTCGCCGGGACACTGGCCAAAATAGGCAGGGACGCTGCCCTTCACCTGCTGGCAGTAGATCAGGCGGCGCTTGTGGTCCACGTCCAGCACCTGCCAGACATGCCCCGCAATGGCCAGCTTCTCCCCCACCGGGGGCGGCGAAACCACCGTACCCAGCTCCTGGGACTCGCTGCGGACGGTGTATTCCTCGCTTTCCTGAAACACGCCGTAGAACTTGAAGGAGTTGATGACCCGCTCCCCCGCCAGCCCCACGATCAGGCCGCCCTGCTCCGTCTGCTGAATGTGATCCGTGGCGATGAGGTGCCGGAGCAGCACCCGGTAGTCCTCCTGGGTGATTCTGTGGAAATAGTGCAGCCGCAGCACCCGGTCGGCCAGCGCCCGGGGGGACAGCTCGCCGCAGGAGGCCAGGGTGGACATGGTCTGGTGGTACAATAGGCTGAAGGGCAGCCTGTCCAGCCGGGGCGGCTCCACCCAGCGTTCTTCCAGATACAGCTGCACCAGCGCAATGCCCTGCAAGAGCTTCCAGGGGATGGTGGTGGGCAGCATGGCCCGCACCTCCGGCTCGTCCTCCCGGATGACGAACCACATTTCCGGCGGAAGCTCCCGCCGGCCGGTGCGTCCCATGCGCTGTAAGAACGAAGAAACCGTCCATGGCGCGTCGATCTGAAACGCCCGCTCCAACCGGCCGATGTCAATGCCCAGCTCCAGCGTCGCGGTGGTCACCGTGGTCATGTACTGGGAATCGTCCTTCATGATTCCCTCCGCCGTCTCCCGGTAGGAGGCGGAAAGGTTGCCGTGGTGGACGAGAAAGCGGTCGGGTTCGTGATTCAGCTCGCAGTAATGGCGAAGAGTGGTGGTCACCATCTCGCATTCTTCCCGGGAATTGACGAAAACCAGACACTTTTTACCCCAGGTATGCTCGAAGATATACCCGATGCCGGGGTCGGCGTTGGCGGGGGCGTCGTCGGTTTTTTCTTCCAGCACGGGCAATGCGTCGGGAATCTGTTTATCCTCCGCGGCCTGGGCGTCCTTGACGTAGAAATGCTCCATGCTCAGCCGCCACTTGCTGCCCTTGGCGTCGATTTTCGGGATGACGGTCTTCCTTCCCGTCCCCAGGGACAAAAATTCGCCGGTTCCCTCCGGGTCGCCGATGGTGGCGGACAATCCGATGCGCCGGGGATTGACTCCCGCAATTCGGGACAGCCGCTCGATCAGGCACAGCGTCTGCCCGCCCCGGTCGCCCCGCAGGAGGGAATGCACCTCGTCGATGACTACGAAGCGCAGGTCGCCGAACAGCTTTGCAATGGCCGCGTGCTTGTGCAGAAGCAACGCTTCCAGCGATTCCGGCGTGATCTGGAGAATGCCGGAGGGGTGCTTCATCAGCTTTGCCTTATGGCTCTGGGCAACGTCCCCGTGCCAGTGCCACACCGGGATATCCGCCTCGGCGCACAGGTCGTTCAGCCGGGAAAACTGGTCGTTGATCAGCGCCTTCAGGGGGCCGATATAGATGCAGCCCACGCTGGAGGGCATATCCTCGGAAAACAGGGTGATGATGGGGAAGAACGCCGCTTCCGTCTTTCCGGAAGCGGTGGAGGCGGTGAGCAGCACGTTTTCGTCCGTGTTGAAAATGGCGTCCGCCGCCGCGACCTGAATGGAGCGCAGATTTTCCCAGTGATTCCGGTAGATATATTCCTGCACAAAGGGCGCGTATCGGTCAAATGCACGCATAGTCTGTCACCTTTACAGCTCAAATTCCGCAAGGGAATCGTCGGTCTGCTCCTCTTTTACCGCATTCTGGGCGTAGCGGAACTGGTCGGAACCCAGAAGTCCCCGCACGCTGATGCCGGGATTCTGGTAGACGATGTCCAGCACCTCGATAAAATCCCGGATGACCTCCCGGGGGGTGATATGGGTGTCCGCCCCGATGCGGCCGAATTCGATCTCGATGAAGTCCACCATGTCCTGCTGGGTCACGATCTGAGCATAGTCGTACAGCCCCGCATGAATATCCGCCAGCTTTTCCGTCAGAATCAGCATTTCCTCATAGGTCAGGGGCTGCAAACGGATGACGGGGGAAAGCAAGTCCTTGTGTTCCCCGGCGAAATGGCCTTCGGCCAGGCGGGAACGGAGGGCTTCGTAGCTGTAAACGCCCCGGCGGGGATCCTCCATGCACTGGGGCGTGCCGCAGAGGATGAAGCCCAGATACTGCGCCTTGCCCTGCATGGCGTCGTTGTACATGGTCAGAATTTTTTCGTAGTTGTACTGCCGGGTGATGGCATTGGGGATTTTGTAGATGTTCACCAGCTCGTCAATGAGAATGAGCATGCCAGCATAGCCCGCCTGCTTGAGAAAACAGGCGAACAATTTGAGGTATTCGTACCAGTCGTCGTCCGTAATGACGATATTCACCCCCAGCTCCTGCCGGGCTTCGGTCTTCGTGGCATACTCGCCCCGGAACCATTTGAGCACTTTGGCCTTCGTCTCGTCGTCACCGGCGCAGTGGGCTTTGTAATAGAGGGTCAGCAGCCTCGCAAAATCGAAGCCGTGAACCATTTCGTTCAGCGCGCCGATCACCGCGGAAATCCGCTTCTCCACCAGCGGCGCAAGGCCGGGGTCGGTCACCCCGAGACCGGAGGAAGCCATTGTTTCCTGCTGCACGCTGCTGATCCACCGATCCAGAATCAGGGGCAGCGCGCCGCCCTCCGGTTTGGTTTTGGTGGACATGTTGCGGATCAGCTCCTTGTAGGTCGCCAGCCCCTGCCCACGGGTGCCCTGCAAACGACGCTCCGGGGAAAGGTCGGCGTCCACCACCACGAAATTCTTCGCCATCACATAGTTCCGGATGGTCTGGAGAAGAAAGCTCTTGCCGCTGCCGTATTTGCCTACGATGAAGCGGAAGGACGCGCCTCCGTCGGCGATAATGTCCACATCCCGCAGCAGGGCGTCAATTTCGTCCTTCCGCCCTACGGTGACGTAGGGCAGGCCGACGCGGGGAACGACGCCGCCTTTCAGGGAGTTGATCAGCGCCTGGGCAATTCTTTTTGGTATCTTCATGGATGAATCATCTCTTTCAAATCCGCAATATAGTCTTCGATCAGCTCCGGCGGGTCGTCTCCCAGCAGAACGGAATCGGAAAAGGTGTCGTATAATTTATCGTTGATACCGTCCACAAGGACGGACAGCATCAGCCCGGAAGACCGTACCCAGCCGCAATCCCGGCCATACAGCAGGCTTTGCAGCAGCCGGTATTCCTCCGGGGTCAGGGGGGTATCATCATCTTCCACAGGGGCGGGTTCCGGGGGCTGCGCCGGGGGCGCTTCCTCCTCCGCTTCCTCGTCCACCATCAGCATGTCCCGGGTAACGGCGGCGTCACTCCGGATTCTTGCCAGCCGGGAATAGTCGATGGTAATCTTCTTCTCCTCCGCCGCTTTCTTTTCGGCAAGAAGGTTCCGGGCTTCCTCCTGAATGATCTTGAGGATCCACTTGGTTTCCAGCCTGTACTGAATGGGGCGGCCGTAGCCATAGCATTCCCGCATCACGGCGTCGACTGCTTTCAGAACATCCCCCAGCTTTCCGTTGGAATGAGGCCAGCAGTCGTACTTCTGCACGCTCCACAGGCCATTGCGGCAGCGGTAGATATATTTTTCGTCCACCGTGTATTGGCGGCTTCCCTGCTCCTGACGCTTGTGAAAAACCGCCGCGTCAAATAAAACCACCCGCGACTGGGTAAAGCTTCCAAAATACTGCTCGACCATGGTCTTTTTGCACCGGGTATCGTAATGCTCCGACATCCGCCGCACCACCCGGGCGATCACGGTATCGCAGTCCTCCCGGTATTCCCTGTAGAATTTGGAGCGCTCCAGCCATTTCGGCGACAGCTGCTTCACCGCGCGGATAACTTCTTCGTCGCCACGGCTCTGAATGCTGTCCAGCACGGCGATGTCCCGGTTGAACCGCGCTTGGGGCATATCCGCCAGAAGTCCTGCGTCCAGATTATAGTAGACCACGTAATCCATCAGCCACAGGTCCAGATACGACAGAATAGCATCGTCCAGCGCGCCGTATGCGTCCCGGAACTCCGTCAGCTTCCGGTAGCCATCCATGGGGTCGGCGACCCCGATCTGATTGAGCAGCTCGTAGATATACAAAAACGCATAGCTCAGAGACGTTTCCTGCAAATTCCCCCGGCGCAGCTTCGTCCGCCATGAGAAATATCCCCGCAACTCCGGGTCGGTCAGGGATTGGTAGGTGGGAAAATAGCGGAGCACCGGCCGGTCGTAAACATAGTCGTCCTCGTAGCTTGCCAGCAGCTTTCCCTGTTTGACGAAAATGGACTCCCGGGACTGCCGGTAGGCGGGCATACCGTTTTCCAGCGAGCGGGCAGCCAGAAGGGGCGAAGGCAGCGGCTCCTTGGGCGTCTGGGGTCTCGGCTGGATGGCTTCGTCCCGGAAAACGTTGATGTAGAACCATTCCGCGGCTTTCTTTACACGATTGGTATTCGTAGCGTCTCTCCCCTTTCGCCCATATGTTTGATATTATCATACAATATTTGCCGCACGCAGTCAAGCACGCAGACAATATTTTCCCAAAAAGCATCGGGGACAGGCCATACCGGCCTGTCCCACGGAAAAACCTTATGCTTACACGTCCAGATATCCGCAGATTACCTTGAGGGTGTTGTACACGCCGTCGATGTGACTGCGCTCGTAGCCGTGGCTGGCGTAGACGCCCGCGCCGATCAGGCCGTGACGGATGTCGAAGCCCGCCCGCAGGGTCACGTCCACGTCGGAGCCATAGTGGGGGTAAATATCCACGGCGTAGTCCGCGCCGGTCTTCTTTGCGGCGTCAATGAGCTTGCCCACCACCTCGTAGCTGTATGGACCTACGGAATCCTTGGCGCAGATGGAGACCTGCCGCTCGGTGCAGCTCAGGCCCTCGCCCACGCAGCCCATGTCCACGGAAATGGCTTCCGTCACCCCGGCGGGAACGGAAGCAGCGCCGCCGTGGCCGACTTCCTCATATACCGTCACGTGAACCCAGGTTCTCCGGGGCAGGGTGATGTGATTGTCGGCAAGATATTTCGCAAAGCCCAGCAGAATACCCACGCTGAGCTTATCGTCCAGAAAGCGGCTCTTGAGATAACCGGAGGCCGTGCGGCGGGTGCGGGGGTCGAAGCACACAAAGTCTCCCACCTCAATGCCCAGCTTCCGGGTGTCCTCGGCGGTGGAGACGTCCTCGTCCGGCACGACTTCCACGGTGTCATAGCTGCGCTTGGTGGAGCCGTACTCCCCGTTGACGTGGACAGAGGCGTTGCACAGCTGGCAGGTGCCGTCGTAGACCTTGCCGGAACGGGTGTAGATACGGACGTTTTCCGCTTCCGCGTTGTTCGGCTCCATGCCACCCACCGCCGTCAGGCGCAGACGGCCGTCGCCCTTGATCTGGGCAACCATCGCGCCCAGGGTATCGGTGTGGGCTTCCAGGAACAGGCCGTCGTCAACATTTTCGCCCCCCAGATCGGCCAGAACGCCGCCCTTGGTGGTGATCTTCGCCGGGAAGCCCAGCGCTTCAAAGGCATCCATTACCCATTCGGCCGCCCGGCGGGTAAAGCCGGAGGGAGAGTCGATGGCCAGCAGCGCAGCGGTCTGCTCCCAGGCGTAGTCCGCATATTTTTCGTTAATCATAATTTCCTCCTAGCAGAATATAGTGCCAGACACCAGCCACTTCCCGCATGAAATGGTTGATCTTCTGGGATAAACGGGATGTTTTTGCGGGAATCCCCACGAATTCCACGCCGCACGCTTTTGCGAACCGGCTGGCGCGGTACAGGTGGTACTCACTGGACAGCACACCCAGCTTCCGGGGACGATCACCGGTTTTTCCCTCGATGAGGTCAAGGGAAAAGTTCAGATTTTCCCATGTGGAGGTGGCGTCTTGTTCCATCCAGAGGCGCTCAGGGTCAATGCCCAGATTCACCAGCTCCCGGTACATGCACTCCGCCTCGGTGATCGGCTCGTCGGTGCCCTGGCCGCCGGAAAGCACCGCGGTCACATTGGGATGCTCGTCCAGATAGGTGTAGGCGGCGCAGATCCGATCCCACAGGGAGACCGACGGGCCGTCCCGGTTCACCTTGGCGCCCAGAACCACCACGTAATCCACCGGCTCCTCCGGGTTTCCGAAGCTGGCATGGATGATGATCCCCTCCGTAATGCCGATCACCAGCACCCCCACCGCGAGAATCACGGTGACAGCGGTCTGCACCACTTTTTCAAAGACGGGAAATTTCAGCCCCACAAGGGGAAACAAGGTGTAAAACAGGATAATGCCGATCAAACACAGGCACACCAGTGCGGAAAAGCTGTAGCCGGGGACAGCGAATTTGAGGAACAGAGCCGCCACTGCCAGAACGCCGCAGCAAATCAGCGCTGCAATCCGTCCCGCGCCGAGAAGATGAAAAAAGGCTTTCATTTCAGAAAACTCCAGTAAAAAAGTATCACGGCCAATGCCGCTTCCTTCTCGGCGGCAAAGAACCAAATCTTATGATTTACCATAGTTTACCACATTATCCCAAAGAAAACAAGCCGCCCCGGCGGGGGCGGCCTGCAAATTCAGGAAATCTTAATGTTGCGCCTTGTGTTCTCTGCTTGCCTGCACCAGTGCGGTAAAGGGGCGCTGCATCCGTTCCTCCACGGCGGCCACAGCCTCCGGGTGCCACTGCAAGCCAAGAAGGAAGCGTCCGTCCGCAGCTTCAATACCCTCCACGATTCCCGCGGGGCTGAGGGCGCAGACCCGCATTCCCGGCGCGGGGGTACCCACCGCCTGGTGGTGAACGCTGTTGGTCAGCAGCTCGTCGCAGCCCATGAGACTGTGCAGGAACGTGCCGGGAAGCACCCGAGCGGGATGATTGGGGGCATAGCGGTGCTCATTGTCCCGGTGGTTTTCCCCGGCGGCTTCGGGACGCTGGCTGGGGATGTCCTGAATCAGGGTTCCGCCCATCGCCACGTTGAGTATCTGCTCCCCCCGGCAGATGCCGAGAACCGGCTTTCCCGTATCCAGGACCGCTTTCAGCAGCGCCAGCTCAAATTCGTCTCTCGCCGGATTGGGCGTGCCGCATTCCGGACGCATAGCCTGACCGTAGTATCTGGGGTCAGGGTCGCCCCCGCCGGTAAGCAGGAAGCCGTCCAGATGCCTTGCCCAGAACGCCGCGTGCTTCGGCTTCCATGGCAGGAACACAGGGACGCCGCCCCCGCGGCGCACGGCCTTGCCGTAGTTGCTGCGGAAAACCTGCTGCATCCGGGGGTCACCCGTAAAAACCACACCGATCAGAATCATTAGATATCCTTGCTCTTGGAGGCGATCTCCGCCAGGCACTTGGACAGGAAGGCGTCCATGGTCATGGCACCCAGATCCTCGCCCTTGCGGGTACGGACGGAAACGGTGCCGTTCTCCATGTCCCGGTCGCCCACCACCAGCATGTAGGGGATCTTCTGCATCTGGGCTTCCCGGATCTTGTAGCCCAGCTTCTCGCTGCGGCAGTCGTCCTCGGCGCGGATGCCCGCGTCCACCAGCTTCTGGGTCAGACCCTTGGCGTACTCGTGGGCACGGTCGGTGACGGGCAGTACCTTGACCTGAACGGGGGTCAGCCACAGGGGGAAGGCGCCGGCAAAATGCTCGGTGATGACGCCGATGAACCGCTCGATGGAGCCGAAGACCACCCGGTGGATCATCACGGGACGGTGCTTCTGGCCGTCCTCGCCGGTGTATTCCAGATTGAACCGCTCGGGCAGCTGGGAATCCAGCTGGATGGTGCCGCACTGCCAGGTACGGCCAAGGCAGTCCTCAATGTGGAAGTCCAGCTTCGGGCCGTAGAACGCGCCGTCGCCCTCGTTGATGACGAAGTCCTTGCCCATGCCGGTGATGGCCTTCTTCAGGATCTCCTGGTTGGCTTCCCACTCCTCCACGGTGCCGATGTGGTCTTCGGGCATGGTGGACAGCTCAACGGTGTATTTCAGGCCAAACACGTTGTAAACCTCGTCGAACAGGCGGACAACGTTCTGAATCTCGCTTTCCATCTGCTCCCGGGTCATGAAGATGTGGGCATCGTCCTGCGTAAAGCACCGGACGCGGAACAATCCGTGGAGCGCACCGGACAGCTCATGGCGGTGAACCAGACCCAACTCACCCACCCGCAGGGGCAGGTCACGGTAGGAGTGGGGCTCGCTGGCGTAGACCAGCATACCGCCGGGGCAGTTCATGGGCTTGATGGCGTAATCCTCGCCGTCGATGACGGTGGTGTACATATTGTTCTTGTAGTGATCCCAGTGGCCGGACTGCTCCCACAGCTGGCGGTTCAGGATCATGGGGGTGGAGACCTCCACGTAGCCGTAGCGCTTGTGGACTTCACGCCAGTAGTCGATCAGGGTGTTGCGCAGCACCATGCCCTTGGGCAGGAAGAAGGGGAAGCCGGGGCCGTAGTCGGTGAGCATGAACAGTCCCAGCTCCTTGCCGAGACGGCGGTGGTCACGCTTCTTGGCCTCTTCGATGCGCTGGAGGTAAGTATCCAGCTCTTCCTTGCTCTGGAAGGCGATGCCGTAGATTCTCTGGAGCATCTTCCGGTTGCTGTCGCCCCGCCAGTAAGCGCCGCAGGAATTGAGGAGCTTGAAGCCGTTGTGCTTCACCCGGCCAGTGTGATCCAGATGGGGGCCTGCGCACAGGTCGGTGAAATCGCCCTGGGTATAGAAGGAAATGACCGCGTCCTCGGGCAGGTCGTTGATCAGCTCCACCTTGTAGGGCTCATTGCGCTCCTGCATGTAGGCAATGGCCTCGGCACGGGGCTTCTCGCTGCGGACGATGGGCAGACGCTCTTTGCAGACCTTCTTCATCTCCGCCTCGATCTTGGCAAGATGCTCAGGGGTGAAGGTGAAGGGCGCGTCAAAGTCATAGTACCAGCCCTCGTCAATGGCGGGGCCGATGGCCAGCTGCACCTCCGGCCACAGACGCTTGACGGCCTGGGCCATGATGTGGGAGCAGGTGTGCCAGTAGGTCTTGCGATACTCCGGATTTTCAAAGGTGAACTCGTTTTCCATAATAAAATACCTCCGTTTTGGCAGGTCAATCCCCGCCGTTTTGTATTGTGTGGGGAAGGTATAAAAAATACCCACCCCCTGAACGAAATCAGGGGTGGGATACGGCAAGTATTCCACGGTTCCACCCTGGTTGCGGCCAGAAGCCGCCACTCATTGACGCAATAACGGGCGCACCCGGCAGGCCATTTCCGACCCGCGGCTCAGAAGTGGTATCGGTTCCGGCAGGGGTACGAAGCCTTTTCACCAACCGGCTTCTCTCTGGAGCACCTTACCGAACCGCGTGTCTTCCTCGCAGCCTTTTACCACCTGCAATTTAGCACATTTTCTCCCGGTTGTCAATCCCCGCGACGGGAAACCGGAAGAAAAAATCGGAAAAATCGGCGGTGGGCGCTTTCTCCCTGTCCGGCACCCGCCCGAAGACAGTTTTCCGGGGTTTGCCTCGGGAAAAAGCCGCACAAATCCCCGGCGAAACCGCCGGTAACGCCGGCGCAACCGGCAGGTTAAAGAGGTAACATAATCCGACAGCTTATGTAAACATATGTAACCTTTTGACACAAGATATTGCAAAATGCGCGTTTCTGCGACCAATATCTTGTTTTGGAGTTGACATAATGCAGCAGTGAAAATAATGTCAAAAGTTGTAGAAATCATGAAAAAATAAAGAAAAGCTTGACTTTTTAGTTTTATTTGTTATAATATCTCCATCCAAACCGTTTGGGTATGCAATTTGTAATCATTTGATAACTTTTGATAAAAACGTTTTGGAAACACTTTGGATGGGAGGGTTCGCCTTGGTACGCAGCGGCACCGTTAAAACAATACTCCGTCTTTCTGCCGTGCTGCTGACCGCGGTGCTGGCGCTGGCGCTGGTGCGTCAGACGGCCTTCGCCAAGACCTACGTCATCACCGACGGCGACCGGGTCGTGACCTACACCACCTTCGCCACCGACCCCGCTGAGGTGCTGGATCAGGCCGGACTGACCCTGGAGCAATACGATACCTACACTACACAGACCGGGGAGGGCGTGGAAGAAATCACCATCTGCCGCTCCCAGCGTGTCACGGTGGATTACCACGGAGAGGAAATGACGGTAACCACCTTTGGCGAGACAGCAGGGGAGCTGCTGTCCCGGCTGAACCTGGAGCTGGGGGAGTACGACGTACTCTCCCACGCTCCGGAAACCCAGACCAGCGACGGCATGGTTCTGCGCATAGACAGCGTCATCAAGACCCAGGAAACCTACACCGCCGCCATCCCCCACACCATTACTTACTGCAACGACGCCACCATCCCCGCCGGCATCCAGGAGGTACTGACTCTGGGCGCGGACGGCGAGCTGCTGTGTACCGCCGACGTGCTCTACGTCAACGGCGAGGAAGCCGAGCGGGTTATTCTCAGCGAAACCGTTACAAGAGCGCCCGTGGCGGAGGTCATCGCCGTGGGCACCGGCGCAGAAGCGGAAGCCTCCGACCCCGACGAAATGCCGGTGATCGCCGACGGCTACATCACCCTCCCCACCGGCGAGGTGCTGACCTATTCCGATACCGCTACCATCCGCGCCACGGCCTACACCCACACGGACGCGGGCTGCGACATGACCACCTACACCGGCACCACCGTCCACAAGGGTACGGTAGCGGTGGATCCCCGGTACATCCCCTACGGTACCCGGATGTTCATTGTCTCCAATGACGGCGCGTATGTCTACGGCATTGCCGTGGCCGAGGACTGCGGCGGCGACATCAAAGGTGACCGGATGGATCTGTATTTCCCTACCTTCAACGAGTGCATCCAGTTCGGCCGCCGGGTGTGTACCATCTATTTTCTGGATTGATACAAACCAACAATGCCATTGCAAAACCGCCTTTCTTCTGGTATGATAGCCGAAGAAAGGCGGTTATTTGTGTATGATCGATGTATGCGATATTCAGGTGATGAAGCCGATGCTTGCTGCCCACGGCTTCCACTTTTCCAAGGCCAAGGGGCAGAACTTCCTCATTGCCCCCTGGGTGCCCCAATCCATCGCGGAACAGGCCGGGGTAGATGAAACGGCGGGCGTGCTGGAGATCGGCCCCGGCATCGGCCCGCTGACCCAGCAGCTGTGTCTCCGCGCCGGGAAGGTCTGCGCGGTGGAGGTGGACGAGCGCCTGAAACCCATTCTGGACGTCACCGTGGGGGAATTTTCCAATCTGGAAATCCTCTGGGGGGACGCGCTGAAGCAGGATATTCCCGCGCTGGTGAAGGAGAAGTTCGGCGCCCTGCGTCCCATGGCCTGCGCCAACCTTCCCTATTACATCACCTCCCCCATTCTCACGGCGCTGCTGGAAGCGGAGTGCTTCCAATCCGTCACCGTCATGGTGCAGAAAGAAGTGGCACAGCGCATCGCGGCAAAGCCCGGCACCCCGGATTACAGTGCGTTCACCGTGTTCTGCCAGTATTACGCCGAGCCGGAGCTGCTGTTCGACGTGCCCGCTCATTGCTTCCTCCCCCAGCCGAAGGTCACCTCAGCGGTCATTACCCTGCGCACCCGGCAGGCGCGTCCATGGGAGATTTCCGATGAAGCCGTGTTTTTCCGCGCCGTCCGCGCCAGCTTCGCCATGCGGCGCAAGAAGCTGTCCAACGGTCTTTCCTCCGGCTTCCCGGAGCTGGGAAAGGCAGGTGCGGAAGCGGTGATCGCGGCGGCAGGCTTTGATGCCAACGTGCGGGGCGAAACTCTGGGCATCCCGGAATTTGCCCGGATCGCCAACGAGATCGTCCGCCGGAAGGAGGAAATGCGGCCATGACGGAATTTCTGTTTCTCGATCTGGATGACACCATTCTGGATTTCCACAAGGCCGAACGCATCGCCCTGAGCAAAACCCTCAGGCAATTCGGCGTGGAGCCTACCGAGGAGGTTTTGTCCCTGTATCACAAAATCAACCTCTGGCACTGGGAGCAGCTGGAAAAGGGAAAGCTGACCCGGGACGAGGTGCAGGTCGGCCGGTTCGCGGCGCTGTTCCGGAACCTGGGTATTTCGGCGGACGCGGTACAGTGTACCCGCAGCTACGAAAAAAATCTCGCTGTCGGGCACTATTTTCTCCCCGGCGCCGAGGAAGCGGTAGCCAGCCTGAGCCAAAAATACCGTCTGTTTCTCGCCAGCAACGGCACCGCGTCCGTCCAGGCGGGCAGACTGACCAGCGCCAACCTGTACCGCTTTTTTGAAACGGTCTTCATCTCCCAGGAGCTGGGCTTCAACAAGCCCGCGAAAGAATTTTTTGACGCCTGCTTTGCCCGTATCCCGGACTTTGACCCCAAAAAAGCCGTCATGGTAGGCGACAGCCTGACCTCCGACATTCTGGGCGGAAAAAACGCAGGCATCACCACAGTGTGGGTCAACCCCAACCACCGCCTCCCCTCCTCCGAGATCGTTCCCGACTACGAGATCGAATCCCTCGCCCAGCTGGAAGCGCTTCTGGAAACAATGTAACGCAAAGGGTATGTACCGTCCGGCACATACCCTTTCTTGTTTTTACTGCCTGTGACCCGAAGTGCCCGTGAGCTTGCCCCGGGGGGCGCGGCTGTAGTGGAGCTGCACCCCCACCCGGCTGCCGTCCTGCTGGAGAAAGATCTGCTCGATCAGCAGCAGCGGCGTTCCCTCCGGACACTCCAGCGCCCGCGCCGATTCTCCCTCCGCCGCGACGGCTGTCACCGTGATCTGGGAATACACCGAAAAAGAGGACAGCTTGGCAAAGGTCAGATCCGGCAGCACGGCGTAGCGGATCTCGCTTTCCACGGACGGATACGCCCGGGCATAGGGGACGTACTTCACGTCAAATGCCACCGGCTGCCCATCCCTGTCACGGGATATCTGGGAGAATTCAATGACCTTCCGGTTTGCGGGAATGTCCAGCAGCTCCTGCAATCGCGCGTCCGGCAGAATGCCGTGGATGTCCCGGTATTGCAGCTCCGTCCCTTCCAGTTCTTCGGACAGAGACAGAATCATATCGTTGTGGTTCGGCTGGCTGACAAAATAGCCGATCTTGGGGCGGGAGAAAATCAACCCCTCATTTTCCAGCTGCTGCAGCCCCCGGCGCACGGTCTCCCGGCTGGCGCCGAATTCCTGGCACAGATGGCTCTCCGAGGGCAGCATGTCTCCGGGGCGGTACTGTCCCGTGAAGATCTGGGTTCGCAGAGACCCATGGACGACGGCATAAACCGGCGTCTGCTCACTTGGCTGCTTCTTTCGCATCCACTACCTCCTTGCAGAATCGCACGGTTCGGTTGCTGTCGTAAGCCCAGCCGTCGGCCTGGACGTGGTGCATCAGATACTCGCTGGTGCACAGGCCGCCGATGAGCACCTTTACCTGATCCCGAAGCCCCGCATCCTTTAACGCCTGAATGGTCTGAACCATGGCCTCCTGTGCAGTGGTCAGCACGCCGCTGAGCAGCACCACATCCGGGTGATAGTTCCGCACCGCGTGGACGAACCGCTCCGGCTTGACGTCGATGCCTAAGTCCACCACATCAAACCGCTCCGCCCGAAGTAGGCTGACAATGATGTCCTTGCCGATGTCGTGGATATCTCCCGCCACCACGCCGATGACCACTTTCCCCACAGGCCGGGGCGCACCGCCGGAACGCAGAGGCTCCCGCTCGTTCAGGGCGCTGCGGTAGATCATACCGGAGACGATCAGGTCGGCAATGAAATAATCTCCCCGCTCAAAGCGGGTGCCCACGGCGCTGATGCCGGTGTTCAGGCACTGCTGGATTTCCTCAAAGGAATGCCCCTCCGCCGCCATCTGCCGGACGGTGGCGATCACCAGATCTTCATTCAGATCGGCCATCGCCTCAATAAGCTGTCTGTTCAGGTCCATGCTGTTCCCTTTCTTTGTGCCGGTTTCGTTGATCATTTCCCAAGGTACGCAATGATCGGTTCGATGTACTTTTTATCCGTCCAATCGCACTTATCTTCCCCTGCGGCCATCAGCGCCTTTTCCCATACTTCATAATCAGCGGGGTCTTTCTTGGAAACGGCCTTTCTGAGTAAATTGCATAATGTTCTGTCCTTGAGCGACATTGCGTCCATATCCCACGCACCGCGGCAATAAAAGACGGGAATGTCGGATAATGCGTCCTTCATGTTGTGCTCTCTGAGCTGCCGAACCGCGCTTTCTTCATAAGGCGACGCGCCGCAGCAGAATACGAGGATCCTTTTCCCTGTTAATTTGCCGATGTTCCTTTTCAGGAAGGACAAGCCGGCAATGCCGGAGGCATAGATCCCGCCGCCCAGAATGATCGTATCGTACTTCTCAATTTCCTTAATATCCGCTTTCTTTGTCTCCATACACGGAAATCCCGTTTCTTCGGCAAGCCAGTCGGCATATTTCTTCGCGGCGCCGTATTTCGATTGATACAGAATTACCCCATCCATAAATGTTCCTCCCAAAATCCTGATTTGACAGTCTGGCGCATTAAACTGTCAAATTCTATTATAATTCAATAGTATACAACATTTTCGGACATTTTGAAACCGGTTTTGCAATAAAAATAATAAAATTTTCACACGCAGGCCGGTAGAAAAAGCGCCCATTCAGCAAAGTAACCATTTCCCGGGGAATGAAATTGTGGAAAGTGGCGAAAAATCGGGCTTGTTCACAAATATCATCATTTTCCTGCCTATGTAAAGGCAGCTGCCAACCGGCAGCCGCCCTTGTGCGTGATTCACCTTTTGGGGAAGAAAAGCATCGTCTTCCCGATCAGCAGCAGGAACGCCACCACGACGGCATAGGCTTCTTTCGTCAGCGCCAGCAGGAAAACGCACAGGATCCCCACGCCTATGGAAAACGTGGTGACCGCCCGCTGCCCCTTCTCCGCCTTAACCTCCGTCAGGACGACCTTCACAGCTCCCGCCAGAATCAGCGCAAGGAAAAGCGCCCAGTAAACGCCCCAGATGGCGGGAGAAATTCCCGTAAAGGACAGCAGATTCACAGAATCCACGTACCCATCCGCCGGATTCGGATAGAGAGGCAGGAAAATCAGCAGGAGCGCGGACAAATCCACCGCGCCGAACAGCCTGCCGGAAACCCTCCGCATTCTGCTCTCGGCGTCCTTTTCCGCAATGTCCATGAGTTTTTCCGCAGACAGCAGGTCGTCAACGGAAACCGAGAAAAACGACGACAGTGCCTTCAAAGAGTCGATGCTGGGGTAGCCCCGGCCGGATTCCCATTTGGAGATGGCCGTTCTGGAGACAAACAGCGCCTCCGCCAGCTCCTCCTGGGTCATCCCCCGGGTTTTCCGCAATTGCTGAAGTTTTTCGCCCAATTCCATCCTAAATCACCCTTCTTACCGCCGCGCGATACAGCGCAAACAGTCCCCCGCTCAGAAGCACCGCGCCCACAATGTCCGTGACCCAATGCACACCGGAGAACGTTCTTCCAACCACCATGAACGTGCTGAAAACCGCCGAAAATCCGCAGATTGCCCGTCTCAGCACCCCGCTTCTGACCCTTCGGCGCACCTGTTCTCCGAGGGTGGGCATGACGCTCAGCACCAGCAGCGACGTGGAGGACGGGTAAGAGGCTTCCAGTCTCCCCTCGATCAGAATGGGGCGGTAGTTGATGGGAACCGTCTCAAAGAACAGGTAGCAGCCGATCACAAGGACGTAATAAACGCCCAGAATCAGAATATCCCGGTCTACCCGCCAAAGGCTTTTGCGCCTCACCAGCTGGACCAGCCCCAGCCCGCCGAACGCCATGCAGACACCCCCCGGCACCAGCCCCAGCCAGTCCGTAAGCGTATACATCCACATATGCACGCCCGTCCATTGATGAAACCCCAGATTCCACGCCGCCATGCCAATGCTCGTCCCGCCCGCGCCTACACTCTGCACGTCCACAGTCTGAACCAGCACCGTCCAAATGCCGAACGCGCACAGAAAAAGAACGCCTGGCGCAAAGGATGTTTTCCAATTTCTTTTCATATGGATACCTCTTGTCTGGATTTGCTTTTCAGCTGTCTCAACACTAGCAAATCCAGAAGGTTTTGAAAAGAATTAGGCGGTCACATCCGTGACACGCTTCGTCACATCGGCATTTTGTCCGATTTTTGCGGAATCAGCGCGCCGCGATCTCCGCGACCATTTCCTGATAGGCCTCTTCCGTAATTTTGTACTTCTTGCGGATCAGGACATAGGCACACGTCAGCGCCAGAACCGGAATGACCACCATGCCGATTCTCAGCAGCAGCGTCTGCTGTGGCTGCACCTGAGATGTGAATGCGTTGGCCTTTTCCAGCGCCTGCGCGCTGGTCATGCCGCCTTTTCCCACCTCGATCTCCAGCCCCGAAATGTTCTGACTGACGGTGTAAATGCCGCTGATGATGAGCACCAGCGCGGAAATGCCCTGATTCACCGCGCCCGCCAGCTTGACGGAAAAGGAACGGATCGCGGAGATCACGCTGTCATGGCGCTCGCCGAAGCGAAGCTCGTCGTACTCGATGGTATTGTTGAGCATCACGATTACCGCCAGATTGTATAGCCCCTGGAAGAAGAAAATGATGAATCCGATGGCGTTCAGCAGAACCACGTTTTTGGGCAGCACATAGCCGAAGCCCATCAGCATCCCGTAGCCCACAATGATGGCCGCCATACAGATCTTCAGGATGGTCATGCGGTGCATCCGGCTGGAAAGGAAGGCGTACAGTGCCTGGGAAAACAGCGTCCCCAGCCCGTACATCACCGTGAACAGGAAAATCAGATCACCGCTGTCGGCGTAGCCGAACTCAAAATAGAAGAAATTCACACCGAAAATAATCAGCAGTCCGTTCCCGATATTAAAGAGCAGGGAGGCAATGCCGATGGGCACCAGCTGATCGTTCCGCATGAAAATGGTGAACATTTTCCGAAGCGTCACCTTCTCCGCGTCGTCCCTGCGGGGCACTTCCCGAACGCCCAGCACAACCAGTGTCTGGAACGCGATAAACGCCAGCGCGACGATCAAGGCCGTCACCCGGTACGCCTGAATCGCGTTTCCCGCCACCACCGTGGGCACGATCCCCGCCACCGCGAACTGGCCGACGCAGATGAACACGCTCATCAGCGTCACCAGGATGTCCCGCTCCTTGGGGTCGCTGCTCAGGCTGGGGAGCATCCCCCAGTAGGCAATATCGTTCATGGTGTAGGTCATGCCCCAGAGCAGATAGCCGACAGAGAAAAAGGCGACAAAGCCCCAACCCTGGGGACGCAGGGTAAAGAGCGCCACGATCACCAGCGCGTTCAGAACCGCGCCGACGATGATCCACGGCTTGAATTTCCCGCTTTTGAAGTGGGTGTTCTCAATAATAATGCCCATCAGCGCGTCGTTGACTGCATCCCAGATCAGGCAGACGACGATGGCCGCGGAGATCACGCCGAATTGAGCGACGGTCAGCTTCATGGTGTACTGGACGTAGGTGAGCAGATACATGCTCACCAGGGCGTAGGCGGCGTCCCGCCCCGTCGCGCCGATGCAGTAGCACCACTTTGTTCTCTTATCCAGGCCGTTTTTCATCCGCGTTACCCCCTTATGAGCTTCCAGAATGCCTTGCCGCGGTGGTCGTTCGCCTGCAAAACCATGGCTTCCGCCACCCGGATGGGCAGCATTCCGCCGCTCTGGCATACCACGCTGTCGATCATGCCGTTCTCCATGCCCATCAGCACCATCACGACCTGGGGGTCGTCGTGGGGGATGCCCTTGAACATGGAATACACCAGCGGCCGCGCCGCTTCCCGTACCAGTCTCGCAAGGGGAGACGCTTCCGCCAGCTGGTTCAGGGAGTTATACAGGGTGTAGTCCCCCGGCTTCCGGTCGTCGAAGTGGCTGAGGGGCTTTCCGTAAAGCGCCGCGAACTGCTGCTGGGTTACGCCATGCAAATCCTTTTGGAAATAGTCGGAAAGTCTTTCCCGGTCGCTACGCGTGCAGGCTTCGCCCCGCACCGTCACTGTCTGCGCCAGACGGACATCCTCCACGGAGCTTCCGATAAGCACCCGGTATGTACCGCCGATCATCCGGAAACGGCCCTCGTCAAACATGGAGAAGCTTCTTTCGTCCAGCTCCATCGTGACGCGCTTCGTCTCGCCGGGCGCCAGCATGACCTTTTGGAAGCCTTTCAGTTCCTTCTTTGCCCGCAGATAATCGGCGGGCGGATTTTCCACGTACAGCTCCACGATCTCAGCACCCGCCGCGCTGCCGGTGTTGGTCACATCCAGAGAAACGGTCAGCTTTCCGCCCTCGTAGGTTTCACCGCTCAGTTCCAGGTTGCCGTAAGCAAAGGCCGTATAGCTCAGACCGAAGCCGAATGGGAACCGCACCGGGATTCCGAAGCTGTCATAGTACCGGTATCCCACAAAAATGCTCTCCCGGTATTCGATGTCGTCGCTGCCTGTGGCAAAGAATCCATGGCAGGGCGTGTCCTCCACCGCGTAAGGCCAGGATTCCGCCAGCTTTCCGCTGGGATTCACCCGACCCGTCAGCAGCTCGCCGCAGGCTTCCCCAACAGCCTCGCCGCCGAGGTACATCTGCAAAATGCCCCGCACTTTGTTTTCAAAGGCCATGTCATAGGGTGCGCCGCTGAAGGACACCACTGCCACATTGGGGTTAATTTCGCAGATTTTGTTCAGCAGATGCAGCTGATTTGCGGGCATGGCGAGGCTTTCCCGGTCGTAGCCCTCCCCCTCATACTGGTCGGTCAGGCCGCCGAAAAACAGAACCGTTTTCTTGTTTGCTGCCAGAGCCAGCGCCTGCTCCTCCAATTCCCGGTTTTCCTCGTCTTTCAGAGAATATCCGGGGGCGTAAGTGACCGTCACCCCCAGCTTCCGCAGCGCGTCCAGCGCACTCGGGGTTTTGGCTGTGTTGATGTGGCTGCTGCCGCCGCCCTGAAAACGCATCTGCTCCGCCAGAGCACCGATGACCACCACGTTCGCATCCTGAGAAATTGGGAGTATCCCGTCGTTTTTCAGGAGAACCGCGCTTTCACAGGCGAGCTGTTTTGCGATCTCGTGGGCGTCCGACGTATCCTTTTTCACCCTGTTGTCCGGCGCGTACTTTTTCACCAGCTTTTCAATTCTTCCGGCGGCCTGGGCGATTTCGGCTTCCGAAATTTCCCCCGCCTTGAGCGCCGCTTTCAGCTTCCGGGCGTGGACCCCGTGGCTGTCCGGCATTTCCAGATCCATGCCCGCCTTCACGGCCTTCGCCAGATCTGCGCAGGCGCCCCAGTCGGAAATGACGACTCCGTCAAAGCCCCATTCCTCCCGGAGAATTTCCGTTAGGAGGTGACGGTTTTCGCAGGCATAGTGCCCGTTCAGGCGGTTGTAGGACGCCATCACCGTCGCAGGACGCGCCGTTTTCACCACGTATTCAAAGGCGCTGAGATAAATTTCCCGCAGGGCGCGCTCGTCGATCTGGCTGTTGGCGGTCTGGCGGTTGGTTTCCTGGTTGTTGGCCGCAAAATGCTTGAGGGAAACCGCCACGTTCTCTCCCTGGGCGGCATTCACGTAGGCCGCGCCCAGCCGCCCGGCCAGGAAGGGGTCTTCGCTGAAATACTCAAAATTCCTGCCGCACAGCGGGGAACGCTTCATATTGATGCCCGGCCCCAGGAGCACGGAAACGTCCGCGTTCCATGCTTCCTTCGCAACCGCCCTGCCCAGCCGCTCCGCCGCGGTCACATCCCACGAACAGGCTAAGGCGCTGGCCGTGGGGTAGCAGGTGGACACCAGACTGACGTTGTTCTGGCGCTCCTTTTCCTCCTGTTTGCGCAGGCCGTGAGGGCCGTCGGACAGATGGACGGAGGGCAAGTCCTCCGTTTCCTGGGTGTGCCACATGCCGTTTCCTGTCAGAAGCTTGATTTTCTCGTTGATATTGCCTTTCTCCATAGAAGTCCCTCCTTCAAATTGTCGTTTTTACGGGTACCATCATACCATACTTGGGAACCCGCCGCAAGGGTTACGGAAATCACTCCTGTGATTTTCCACTGGTAAAGCACGGCCTCGTTCAAATTGCGCAAATTTTTTTCATTTTCCCTCTTGACTCTCACCCAACGTCATAGTTTATACTGTTTTCATCGGGAGGGATGGAAATGGAAACCGTCAAAGAAGTCAGCCGCATCACCGGCGTGAGTGTGCGCACGCTCCACCATTATGACGCTATCGGCCTGCTGAAGCCAACCGCGGTGACGGAAGCGGGCTATCGGCTGTATGACGACGCGGCACTGAAACGGATGCAGTCTATCCTGCTTTTCCGGGAGCTGCAATTCCCGCTGAAGGACATCAAACGGATTCTGGACGCCCCGGATTTTGACCCTATGACCGCCCTTGCCCAGCAGGTACGGTTGCTGGAAATGCAGCGGGAGCATCTGGAGCAGCTCATTTCCCACGCCCGAGAAATTCAAAGAACAGGAGTGTTTTCTATGGACTTTTCCAAATTTGATACCAGTGAAATCGAAAAATACACAGCGCAGGCCAAGCAGAAGTGGGGCAAAACCCAGGCATGGCAGGAGTTTGAAAAGAAAAACGTCACGCCCCGGCAGACGCAGGAGAACGCCGACGATCTGATGGAGATTTTCGCCCGGTTCGGCGCCATCCGGGACGCTTCCCCTGCCTCCCGGGAGGCGCAGGCGCTGGTTGCCGAGCTGCAAAACTTCATCACGAACCACTATTACACCTGCACCAAAGAAATCCTGCAAGGTCTGGGGCAGATGTACATTGCCGGCGACAGCATGACGGAGAACATCGACGCCGCCGGTGGCGCCGGTACGGCGCAGTTCGCCCACGCGGCAATTGAAGAATTCTGCAAATAAACACTCAAGCGTCTGCGGTCAATGGCCGCAGACACTTTGTTTCATTTCAGTGCCTGAATCCGCCGGGTCAACGCTTCCACGAAGCGCCCGATGTGTACCCCGTCGATCAGCCGGTGGTTGACCTCCACGGAAATCCCCAGATACACCCGGTCGTTTTCCAAAGTATACTTTCCCCAGCAGATTCTGGGAATGGAATCGTCTCTGGCGTTTGGGGCTAACAGATCCCGCTCGTTGGTCACGGCGGTGACGTCCATCCATGGCAAGCAGGAGAAATAAATCAAATCGTCCGCCTGCCCCGCCATGTCGATGAAACAATCCTGTTTCCCGCTGACCTCTCTGGCTCTCCCGCAGAATTCGACGATTGACCCCTCACAGGGCATGGTCACGATATGAAACAGCTCGCTTCCCTTTTTGAGATCGGTAAAGCTGGGCTTCTGCGCATCCAGCTCCACGACATTTTCTCCCCGAATCCGGCAGGCAAAGGCCGGTACGTCCTGCAATGCCTTGCAGCAAAGATAGATCAGCCCATAGTAAAAGGAAATCTTCCGCTCTTTGCAGTAATTCCGAAGCGCCGTCACGTCCTGACGGAATGTGACGGCGTAAAAAGGGTTGGAGATCCCGCTGAAAAAGTCGAATATCTCCCGTCTCGGCCAAGCTGCCTTGTCAATGATGCGATCCATAATGCCTCCCTTTGCCTGCTTCGGGGCACACCTGAAAAATAAACACATTTTCCCACAAAAGCGGGCTATCCAATTTTGCGGTATTATGGTACAATCATAGCATACATCACAGCGGCATTGCAAGCCGTCCGGAATCCTGAAAGAAACGAGGACTGCAATATGGAAAAGCGTCTGTATAAATCCAATCAGAACAAAATGATCGACGGTGTCTGCGGAGGCATCGCCGAATACTTCGGCGTCGACCCCACCGTGGTGCGCCTGCTCTGGGCGCTGTTCAGCCTGATGGGCGGCAGCGGTATCCTGGCGTACATCATCGCCGCGATCATCATCCCCCGCAACCCGGTCTGCTGACGGGGCAGGATATGTCCGGTCAATCCCAGATGCTCAGCTGTCCGCCGTCGTCCTTTTCTTCAAATGCCGACAGATAGCGGAATATCTGGTCGTTATCGTGGACGATCCCGTATTTTTCGCACTTCCGGTGGAAAAGCCGCATCAGCTTCTGGCTGCTGCCGCTCTCTATCATGTATTGATCGCCGTAAGTGCGGATGTACTGTTCCTTCAGTCCCGGAAACAGCCGGTCTAACTGCCCGTAAAAATACTCCCGGTTTCCTTCCCGGAGCGTCAGCCCCATGCCGAAGCAGATGATCCCGTAGACCTTCGCCTCCGCGCACATGTCCAGAATGCCGGAAATGTTTTCCTCCGTATCGTTGATAAAGGGCAGAATCGGCGACAGCCACACAACGGTCGGTATCCCACAGTCCCGCAGCGTTTGCAGCACTTCAAAGCGCTCTCTCGTGGTGCTGACATTCGGCTCGATCTTCTGGCACAGGTCTTCATCGCAGGTGGTCAGCGTCATTTGCACGACACATTTTGTCTTATCGTTTATCTTCTGCAACAAGTCCAAATCCCTCAGAATGCGGTCGGATTTGGTAATGACCGTAAACCCAAAGCCGTATTCATATATCAGCTCCAACGTCTTTCGGACGTTCCCCAGCTTCATTTCCAGAGGGATATAGGGATCGGTCATGGAGCCTGTGCCGATCATGCACTTTTTCCGCTTACGGGCAAGGGCATCCTCCAGCAATTCGACGGCGTTCTCCTTGACCTCGATATCCTCAAAGGCGTGCTCCATGTGATAGCACTTGCTTCTGGAATCGCAGTAAATGCACCCGTGGGAGCAGCCGCGGTACAGATTCATCCCGTTTTTCGCGGATAGGATTCCCTTTGCTTTCACGAAATGTATGACGTGTTCCCCCTGTCCAGATGTGGTATGGCAGCACCTATTATAGCCTATCTGCGATACAAGCGCAACCGCATAAATCACAACCACCGACCGGTGGCTTTACTCAACCAACGAAAACCGGCGTGACCTGTGCGGTCACGCCGATATTCTTTACCATCTGATCAAATGCAGAAGAAGCCCCGGCCGTTGCAGCACAGCAGCTGGGCAAAATAGCACAGGCACAGACTGGCACAGGGACTGCCGCCCATGGCAAATCCCCGGAAGTTCCCCGCCTGCCGGCGGTAGGCCGCGCCGCCGTGTTCGATGACATCCAGGGCACTCAAATACTCCGGGTTGTCGGGATCCATGCTCACCGCCCGGCGGATATGCTCCAGCGCCGTCACCTGATTGCCCAGTCCGTCGTTTGCCAGCGCGCTGAGGTAATACCACCGGGCGCTGCGCTCCTGGGAATTGTTCAGGACGTTCAGCGCTTCCTGATACCGGCCGAACTGGATATAACGCATCGCCGCCTGCTGGTACTGATCCCCCGCTGCTTCGCCGTAGGACTGACGGCTGTAACCACCGCCGTAGCCGCCGAAGGGGTCGCCGTAACCGTAGCCGCCGTATCCGCTGCCCGCACCCGGCTGCTGCGCCTTGTCCGGGTCCTTGATCTGCTCGTAGGCCGCGTTGATCTCCCGCATTTTCTGCGCGGCGGCCGCGTCCCCCGGATTCCGGTCCGGATGGTATTTCTTTGCCAGCGCCCGATACGCCCGCTTGATCTCCTCGTCGGAGGCATCGGGGCTGACCCCCAGAACCTTATACGGATCATCCATCGTTGGCCGCCTCCTCTTTCCGCTTTCCCCGGTAGTTTACCCACACGCCGCTGTACAGAATATTGTCCAGCAGCGCCTTGTCCTGCACCAGGGGGAGCTTTTCATAGCGTTCCGCGCATCTGCCCATGGCAAGCACCAGGTATTCCTCCCAGCGCTTCTCGTCCTTTTCCATGCCCATGGCCAGATACGGGTTATACTTTCCTTTTCGTTTGTCCTTGTCGTAATCCGCCGCCGCGTCCAGCAGATAGATGAACCTGCCCAGACTGAAGCCCATCTGCCCCAGGTCTTTCGCCCACATATCCTCCCGGTAAACCAGCAGCTGCGCCATCAGTTCGCCAAAGCAGGAGGCCGGTTCGTCGGGGTTGGGGCAGTTTTCCTTTTCCATCTGGGATAATCTGGAAATGCAGTTTCTGATCGCCCCGAGCTGCCTCGGCCAGCGATTCTCCAGCTCCGGCAGGAAGGGCGCCAGCTTGTCCGCCATCAGCCTGGCGGAACGCTTTCCATCGTCCTGCCAGTCGTCCAGGCAGTTGTAATACCCCAGCGCCACGTTCATGTCCGCGGCATAGCGGATGTATTCGTTGTCCACCCAGGGACGGGGCTTCACGGAGTGCAAGCGGCAGGCTTTCTTCCCGCTTTCCTCCTCCGGTTCATACAGGCTCATCAGCAGCAGCGCCAGGAAGGCCATATCATAGCTCAGGCAGATTCTCCCAATGCCTGTGCTTCTCTGCCGGATCTCCCGGCAGATACCGCAGTACACCGCGCCGTAGCGTTTCTGCTCCTCGGCGGTCAGCTCTTTCCAACTGGCAGTCACATATCCAAACATACCGCATTTCTCCTTTTTGCCGTATCTTACGCGAAGACTGTGAACTGCGGTTAAACAACCCGGGAATTTGTAAAAATTTTCCGATCACTTATCCATCAGATACCGGTTCAGCGCGCCGCCGTAGAACAGAATGCTCATGCAGCAGTACAGCCACAGCATGGTGATGGCGATGGCGTACACCGAGCCGTAGATCGTGGAATATTTGGAGAAATTCTCCACGTAAATGGAGTAAATGTCCGAAAACACCAGCCAGCCCAGACTGGACAGCACGCCGCCGGGAAGGCTTTCCATAAAATGATTGCGCTTGTTGGGCAGCGCCATGAACATCAGGGTGAAAACCAGGCTCTGCAAAAACAGCAGCAGGAAA
Source organism: uncultured Oscillospiraceae bacterium (assembly GCA_934569225.1). Lineage (GTDB taxonomy): Bacteria > Bacillota > Clostridia > Oscillospirales > Oscillospiraceae > Faecousia. The sequence goes on from CAKTKC010000016.1 coordinate 63,330, forward strand.
AACCGCAGATCAATGAGATCGGTGAAGAAGATCACCACCGGATTATCCACCTGCCGCATTAAGTTAATGATCGAGCTGCCGAACACGTGAAGCACCAGGGTCAGCAGCAAAATCAGAATGAACACGAAGGTGTACACCACGCTGATGGAGCGGGTATAAATATATCCCCGGTTTTCCGACACGCCGTAAACCGCGTTCAGGCCGGTGAGCATTCCGTAAATGCCCCGGCTGGCAGACCACAGCGCCGTCACGGCGGAAACGCCTACCAACGCGCCGGAGGAATTGCGGTAGGTGCTGTAGATCAGCTCCTCGGCGTCCCCTGCCATGGTGCTGGGCAGGATGTCGCTCAGCATCTCCACCAGCCCCTTCACTTCCATCCCCGTATAGCGCAGCACACTGAGAATCAGCACCAGCGCCGGAAAAAAGGCCAGCACAATAAAGTACGCGGCATAGGCGGCATGGAGGGGAATATGCATTTGCCTGACGGTTTTGGCGGCGTCCATGACCTTGCCGATCAGACCGCCCTTGGGAAATTCCTTCATCGTCTCCCCCGCTTTACTTGTTCAGATAAGTCAGCCCGCAGCCCGAAGGGCTGCGGGCAAATCCGTTTCCGTGTTATTCTGCGGAGATCAGGTAGTAATATACCGGCTGTCCGCCGCTGAGCAGATTCACGTCCGCATTGGGGCAGATGTCCGCGAAGATGTCCGCCGCCTTCTGAGCCTGCTTTTCCTTCACGTCCTCGCCGTAGTAGATCGTGATATACTCCTTGCCGTCGTCCCGGACCTTTTCCGCCAGAGCCTTGAGCAGAACCTTGATGTCCTGACTGGTGCCGAACAGCTGGCTGCCGCACAGCGCCAGATAGTCGCCCTCATGGATGTCGTGGCCGTCAAAGTCGGAATTCCGGGCGGCGTAGGTGATCTGCATGGTGTCCACGGTGTCCAGCGCCTCGGTCAGAGCGGCGGTGTTTTCCTCAACGCTTCCCTCGGGGACAAAGCTCAGCATGGCGGTGATGCCCTGAGGAACGGTCTTGGAGGGGATGACCACCACGGTCTTGGGGGTCAGCGCGTCCACCTGCTGGGCAGCCATGATGATGTTCTTGTTGTTGGGCAGGACAAAGACAGTCTCGGCGGGCACCTTGTTCACCGCCTCCAGAATGTCCTGGGTGCTGGGGTTCATGGTCTGGCCGCCGGAGATGATCTGATCGACGCCCAGATTCTGGAACACGTCCGCAAGTCCGGCTCCGGCGCAGACGGAGACAACGCCCAGAGGCTTCTCCGGCTTGGCGATCTTCGGGGCAATCTCCTGCTCGGAGAGCACCTTTTCCGTGTGCTGCAGGCGCATGTTCTCGATTTTCACAGTGACAAAGGAGCCGTAGTTCAGCGCCTCGGTCAGCGCCTTGCCGGGATCGTTGGTATGGACATGCACCTTGATGATCTCGTCGTCATCCACCAGCACAAGGCTGTCGCCCAGCTCGGACAGGAACGCCCGGAGATTTTCGGGGTCATGGTCATTTTCCCGGGAAATAATGAACTCGGTGCAGTAGGAGAAGGTGATATCCTCGGTATTGAAGTCAGAGAAATCTGCGCTCTGCTTGGTCTGCGTCACCTCGCCGCTTTCGGGCAGCACCACGTCCTCGCCCTGGAGGGCGCTGAGCATGGCTTCCAGCGCCACGACCCAGCCCTTGCCGCCGGCGTCCACAACACCGGCCTTTTTCAGCACGGGGTTCTGGTTGACGGTATCGGCCAGCGCCTTCACGGCCTCTTCGATGGCCGCTTCGTGGACGAACTCGATGAAATTGTTCTCCCGGGCAGCGTCGGCGGCCTTGGCCGCAGACAGGCGGGCGACGGTGAGAATGGTGCCTTCGGCGGGCTTCATGACAGCCTTGTAGGCAGCGTCAACGCCCTCCTGCAGCGCCTGCGCCCACAGAACGCCGTCGCACTCCTCGCTGCCCTTCAGGCGCTTGGAAATGCCCCGGAACAGCAGCGACAGAATCACGCCGGAGTTGCCCCGTGCGCCCCGCAGCATGGCGGAAGCCGCCACCTTGGACGCTTTTTCCAGATCGGGGTCCTCGGTCTTGCGCAGGTCGGAGGCCGCGGCGTTGATGGTCATGGACATATTGGTGCCGGTGTCTCCATCCGGCACGGGGAACACGTTCAGCTCGTTGAGAGCCTGCTTGTTGATCTCGATGGCGGCAGCCGCGCTGATGATCATTCTGCGAAGATCGGCTCCGTTGATGGTTTCTCTCAATTTATTTCCCTCCGAACTTTAACCGATCACCATAGAATCGATATAAACATTTACGGCCCGAACCTCGGTGCCGGTGCAGTTGGTCACCACATAGCGAACCTCGGAAATAATGGAAGCGCCCACGGCGTTCAGGTTTACGTTGTTGTCCACGATAATATGCAGGTCAATGGAAATGGTGTCGTCCTCGTTGAACTGGACATGCACGCCCTTGCCCACGGATTCCCGGCGGAGCAGGTGGTACACGCCGTCGGTCAGGCTCCGGGCAGCCATGCCCTTGACACCAAAGCAGTTGATGACAGCGGTGCCGACAATGTCCGTGTAGACGCTGGTGCTGACATTGACGCTTCCGTTTTCATTTTCGTGACGGATCATAGATGCAACCTCCAATTTTAGCGTATTTTGATTACAGGCGCCTCAAACCATGCTGTCTTCCCAGCAGTCGGGGGCGGTCAGACCCATCATCTTGACAATGGTGGGCGCCACGTTGGCAAGGCCGTAGTGGCCGTCCTTGATGACCCAGGTGTGATCGGGGTCGTAGATGATGAAGGGAACGGGGTTCAGGGAATGGGCCGTGCGGACGGAGGTCTTTCCCTTCTTGGTCTCGGTCATCTGATCGGCGTTGCCGTGGTCGGCAGTGATCAGAACGATATAGCCGTACTTGTCGGCGGCTTCCACAATGGCCGCCACGCTCTTGTCCACGCACTCCATGGCGTAGACCACCGCGTCAAACACGCCGGTGTGACCCACCATGTCGCCATTGGGGAAGTTGCAGCGCAGGAACTGGAACTTTTTAGACGCCATGTTCTCCACCATCTTCTCGGTGATCTCCCTGGACTTCATGGCAGGGGCCTTCTCGAAGGGGATCACGTCGGAGGGAACTTCCTCGTAGACCTCCAGATTCTCGTCCACCTTGCCGGAGCGGTTGCCGTTCCAGAAATAGGTCACGTGGCCGTACTTCTGGGTCTCGGACAGGGCGTACTCGTGGACTCCGGCGGCGCACAGCACCTCGGTCAGGGTGTGCTTGATGACGGGGGGCTGCACCAGATAATGCTGGGGGATCTTCAGGTCGCCGTCGTACTGGAGCATACCGGCAAACTTCACGCCGGTGTAGTCGCCCCGGTCGAAGTGGTCGAATTCCTTGCGGTCAAAGGCCAGGGAAATCTCCTGTGCCCGGTCGCCACGGAAGTTGAAGAGGATGACGCTGTCGCCGTTGGCGATCTTCGCCACAGGCTCGCCGCCGCGCTCGATCACGAAGGCGGGCAGATCCTGGTCAATGCAGCCGGTCTCGGCGCGATAGGTCTCGATAGCCGCCTTGGCAGAGGGGAATCTTCTGCCGATCGCCTGGACGTGGGTGCGCCAGCCCTGCTCCACCATCGGCCAGTTGGCCTCGTAGCGATCCATGGTGATCTGCATACGGCCGCCGCCGGAGGCGATGGCATAGTCGCAGCCCTCGGTGTTCAGCTCGGCAAGCACCTTCTCCAGCATGTCCACATACTCCAGCGCAGAAGTGGCGGGCACATCACGGCCGTCCAGAAGGATGTGGCAGTAGGCCTTCTTCACGCCCTCGGCGTGGGCTTCCCGCAGCATGGCAATCAGGTGATGGATGTTGGAATGGACGTTACCGTCGGACAGCAGACCCAGGAAATGCAGCGCCTTGCCGGAAACGGCGTTGGCGATCAGGTCTTTCCAGGTCTCGGACGCATACAGCGTGCCGCTTTCGATGGACTCGCCCACCAGCTTCGCGCCCTGGGAGTAGATCTGGCCGCAGCCCAGCGCGTTATGGCCGACCTCGGAGTTGCCCATATCATCGTCCGTGGGCAGACCGACGGCGGTGCCGTGGGCTTTCAGATAAGTATGGGGGCAGGTGGCAAGCAGATGATCCAGCGTGGGAGTCTTGGCAACCGCGACCGCATCGCCGCTGCCGCCGTCACCCTTGCCGACGCCGTCCATGATAACAAGAACAATGGGTTTTTCCATAATAAATCCCTCCAGAAAAAGAGCTATTCATACAAGTTTGCATTCTATTGGATTTTATTATTTTACATCATTTTTGCCGAACTTACAACCACTTTTTTAATTTTTCCGTAACGCCCAAAAAAACTTCCGGAAAAATCAAAAAATGAGTGATTTTTCCGGAAGTTGTTAAATATGTTTTAACGGATTGTTCCCATGCTCAGACGTGGACGCTCAGTCGTCGTAGTCTTCGTCCCGCTTTCTTCTGTAGATGAGCAGGCCGATGAGCAGCAGGCTCAGCGTTCCGGAGACGATGAGAACGCCGATGAGGATGCCGATTACCGGGGAGCTGTCCTTCTGTTCCTCGGGCAGCGTCGGGGGAACCGTTTGCTGCGTGGGAAGGGTCTCCGGTGCCTGAGTCGCCTGGGTCGTCTCGGGAACCGTGGGTGGCTGGGTGGTAGGGACGATGGGCGGCTCAGTCGCGGGTTGGGTGGTGGGCGGCACCGTCGTCTCTGTCGGCCGGGAGGTTACCTGGACTTCGTTGCCAAAATGATAGGGGTCGGAGCCGTTGGCGGCAAGCACCTGTAACCGTCCGTGGAAATTGGTTTCCAGTTCTTCCACATATTCACTCGGCCAGATGTTGTTCACCGGGCAGTAAATCGTGATATTGTTGCCGTTCCACAGGCAGTTGGCGTTGAAGGAGGGCATACCGCCGCTGCAATAGACCTCCGTCAGATTGGTGCAGCCCTCGAAGGAGCTTGCACCGAACCGGCGGAAGGAGGCGGGGAGGGAGATTTTCGTCAGTCCCTCGCAGCCCTGAAAGGCGCTTGCGCCGATCTCCTTCAGGGAATTGCCGAAATCCACCGCCGTCAGGTTTTTGTAATCGGTGAACGCACCCGCGCCCACGCTGGTCACGCCGTCGGTGAGGACAACAGTGTGAATCTGGTCTGCGCTGCCCGACCAGGGCGCGCCGCCTTCAAAATCCTTCATGGCGCCGCTGCCGGAAACGGTCAGGGTATTGCCTTCCAGCGACCAGGAAAGTCCGTCGCCGCAGCTCTCCGCGGGCGGGTCTGTTTCCGTGGCAAAGCCGCTGGGGGCAAGGAGCGTCAGCAGCAAGAAGGCCGCCAGAATGTGCAAAACAAATCGCTTCATCATATGTACTTCCTTTCTGTAGCTTCGACCTCATGATACCAAATCCGTCATGAGAAAATTGTCAAAAAGCGACCCTGGGAAGCTCGGAGCCGCCTAAAGGTTCCCTTAAGATTCATCCTCCACCCGGCAGATGTCCGCGCCCAGCGCCCGGAGCTTTTCCACCAGATTCTCGTAGCCCCGTTCAATGAAATGAATGTGCTCCACAAAGGTGGTGCCTCTGGCCGCAAGACCCGCAATGACCAGCGCCGCGCCTGCCCGCAGATCGTGGGCAAAAACGGTGCTGCCTGTGAGATGGTCTACGCCGGTGACCGTCGCCGTCTTGCCGCTGATGCGGATGCTGGCGCCCATGCTTTCCAGCTCGGTGCAGTAGCCGAAGAACCGGGTCTCGTAGACGCTTTCCGTCAGGCGGCTGGTTCCTCCCGCCAGCGCCATGCACACGCAGACCTGCGCCTGCATATCCGTGGGGAAGCCGGGGTAGGGACGGGTCTTGACCGTGGTCTGCCGCAGCTTTCCCGTGCGCATGATGCGGATGGAATCGTCGTAATTGATGATCTTCGCGCCCATTTCCTGAAGCTTGCTGGTGATGCACTCCATGTGTTTGGGAATTACGTTCTGCACCAGCACGTTGCCGCCCACCGCCGTGACCGCCGCCAGGTAAGTTCCCGCCTCGATCTGGTCGGGGATGATGGCGTAGGTGCCGCCCCGCAGAGCGTTGACGCCCCGGATTTTGACGGTGTCCGTGCCTGCGCCGGTGATCCGGGCACCCATGGTGTTCAGGAAGTTGGCCAGATCCACGATGTGGGGTTCCTTCGCCGCGTTTTCGATGATGGTCTGACCGGGCAGCAAGGTCGCCGCCAGCATGATGTTGACGGTCGCGCCCACGGACGCCATGTCCAGGCTGATCCGTCCGCCATGCAGTCCCTCCTGACCGGGGGTCAGAGCGACATATTCCTCTGTTTCGTCCACATCCGCACCCAGCGCCAGGAAGCCCTTGATGTGCTGGTCAATGGGGCGGGAGGCAAAATTGCAGCCGCCGGGCAGCGCCACATGTGCTCTGCCGAACCGCCCCAGCAGCGCACCCATCAGATAATAGCTGGCGCGCATTCTGCGGACGAGCTGCTGATCCGGCTCGCTGCACTGAATGTCCGCGCAGTCGATCTCCACCACGCCGGGTTCCGGGGTAACGATCTTCGCACCCATCCCGTCGAGGATACTCAGCAGAATCCGGACATCGGAAATATTGGGAACATTCTCGATCCGGCACTTGCCGCTGACCAGCAGAGCCGCGGGCAGGATCGCCACGGCCGCGTTCTTCGCGCCGCTGATCGTGACGGTGCCGTTCAGGGGATGACCGCCGTTAATTTCATATCTTGCCAAGGAATATCCTCTCCTTGTGATTGGATTCGTCAATCGTCATACATAGGCTACGGTATTATATCATACATAGCGAATCTTGTAAAGTACCATTGCCGGAAGGGAAATTACCGAAGTTTTCCTCTGCAAAACTCCCTTCATTACCGCCGCAATCCCTTCGGATAATGATTTTTCAGCACCCGGCCGTCGCCCTTGCCCCAGCCGATGGAATAGCCGTCCGCCGAAACGAGGCACCAGCCTTTCCGTTCCGACGGCACCACGTCTCCCCGGAGATAAGCGCTTATCTCCCCGGAGTCCGCCGGGTAATCCTGTTGGTTTTCGCAGGTCTTCAGCCACAGCGCCAGAGCGTGGGCAGGCTCAAAGCGGTCTTTTTTCACCGTCCCCAGCTCCAGTCCGGGGCGGAGGACTTTCAGCTTCCGGATGTCCGGCATATCGGGCGGCGCCCAGTACAGGGTGTCTCCGAAGGTGACCGCCTTCCCGTCGGGCAGGCGGATATCCAGGCTGCCCGCAAAGGGCTGCCAGGTTTTCGGAAGTTTTTCCCCGGCGGGAATCACAGTACTTTCTTCGCTGCCTTCCATCTTACGCAGCACGGCGGTAAAATGTCCCTCCCCCAGCAGCTTATGGGGCCACAGGCGGAAGCTCCCGTTTTCCCCGGCCTCGAACCAGGGGGCATCCACCTGTTCCGGGACAAATTCGGGATGATTCTCCAAAAACCGCGCCACCGTCTGCTCGTCCTCTTCCGGGGCGAAGGTGCAGGTGGAGTACACCAGCCGCCCGCCGGGGCGAACCAGCGCTGCGGCGGAATTTAAAATTTCCTCCTGCCGCCGGGCGCACATCTCCACGGTCTCCTGGTTCCAGTCCGTGACGGCGGCTTCTTCCTTCCGGAACATTCCCTCTCCGGAGCAGGGCGCGTCCACCAGCACCCGGTCAAAAAAACCGGCAAACCGCTGTGCCAGGGTGGCCGGATGCTCGTTGGTCACCAAGGCGTTGGCAACGGCCATGCGCTCGATGTTCCGGGATAGAATTTTCGCCCGCTTGGGGTTGATCTCATTGCAGAGCAGAAAGCCCTGACCCATCATCCGTCCGGCGATCTGGGTGGTCTTGCCGCCGGGGGCGGCGCACAGATCGCAGACCCGCTCGCCGGGTTGGGGATCGAGCAAAGCCACCGGCGCCATGGCGCTGGCTTCCTGAAGGTAGTAGACGCCCGCCTCATGAAAAACGTGCAGGCCGGGTCGGGCGTCCGGGTCGTAATAGTACCCCATCGGCTCCCATGGCACCGGCTGTCCCACGAAGGGCAGCTGTGGGATCTCCCCTTTCAGGGGATTGAACCGCAGCGCCACCGCCCGGGGGCGGTTCAGGCTGTCAAGGTAGCTCTCATATTTGTCTCCCAGCTGGCGCTTCATGCGCTCCAAAAAGGCTTCCGGCAGCATATGGTACCTCCAAAATCATGACTGCGCCCCATTATAGCACATCCCGGGGCATTTTTCCACCACAAAGCGCAAAATGCCGGCGCGGCAGAATTGCCGCGCCGGTCAAGATATCAGGGTCAAAAGAGTCGGTTGTCGTTGTGGGTATTGAACGCGCCTTCAAAGCCGATAATCAGGCCGCCCACCTCCGCATAGTAGCTGCACAGCGCCGTCGTCGGCTCCAGCATAAAGCGGGCATGGGGGAACTCAGCCAGCAGCGCTTCCCGGAAATCCGCCGCCGCTTCCTCGGCGAAGCAGTGGGCAACGCGGATATATCCGCCGTCCCGGAAGCCCCGCTCCTTTACCATATCCACCAGCATCTGGGTGGTCTTCTTCGGCCCTCTGGACTTATGCACCGGCGTGACCTGGCCGCCCTTGGCCTCTCCCGCCACCCGGATGCCCAGCACCCCGGCAATCTTCGCCACGGCGATATTCACCCGACCGTTTCTTGCCAGGTTGTTCATGGATTCCAGGCAGAACAGGGTGTGCAGATGGTTGTGGTAATCCAGCACCTTTTCCTTGGTGGTCTCAAAATCGTCCCCCGCGTCCTCGCACTGACGGATTTTCTCCGCCAGCATCATCATTTCCGGCCCCGTTGCCAGAGAGTCGAAGATGAACACCTTTCTCGCCGGATGCTCGGACATGTACGTATCGGCGGCGTGCCTCGCCGCGTTGTAGCTGCC
>CAKTKC010000017.1 GCA_934569225.1 uncultured Oscillospiraceae bacterium
TCGGCGCTGTCTCCCTCCAGAGGGAATACCCACTCGTCTTCGTTCTCTTCGTCGGCCAATTCCGTCACCAGAACCACGTCGATGGGGAAGCGGACTTCCCGGTCAAAGTCTCTGGCGCAGCGGTCGCAGGTGCCGTGGATGCAGGTGGAAATCTCACCGGTCATCACGAGGACGCCTGCGGTGTTCCGCACTGTGCCTTCCGCCGCAACCGGCTCGGACACGGGGTAGCTGACACCGTAACAAAGATCACTCAGGTCAACGGTTGTGGAAAAGGTGACTGACGCGCCCGGACTGTCAATGATTTTAGAAAGCCCCAGCAGCATACTCTTCCCCCTTCTCACAGTCGTGCCTAGATATTATATAGGCTTTTGCGTCATTTGTCAAATGGTTTTTTCATAAAAAACATATGTTTTCGCGGGTATTTCATAAGGACGGCCAAGGCGCGGAGGGACGGTCATTTTTTTCGGGCGACCACCACGAACCGGCCGTTCTCCGTCTGGTAGGCGCAGGTGACCAAGGTGAGAAGCAAATCGCCGCACTGGGCGGTGACGCCGGTGTCGTAGAGCGCGTGTTCCCGATAATAGGCCATGGCCTCGTCGAAGCGGCTCTGATCGGAGGTGTCGTAAAATTGGTAGAATTTGAAATTGGTGTCGCTCTTTTTGTATACCTTGTCGTAAAAGGCGGCCACAACCTCGTATTCCTGTTCTTCATAAAGGGTGCTGAAGGAGATCACCGGATTGCGCTGCCAGAAGTCCTTCTGCTGGTATTTTAGAAGCGAACGGAACATGCTGCCGTCCAGCATGTTGTGGGCGTAGATGATGCGGTTGCCGCTTTCCGTATCGCAGGCCGCGTCGAGGAAGGGAAGTCCGGCAAAGCTGTAGTTCACATCAAAGTTGGCGTGGAGATACCGCTCCGGCTCGTCGGGGGAGTACATGACGGGGTAGTCGATTCTGGTTCCCGGAACGGTAAGCCAGCCCGCAAGATCGGGATTTTTCTGGGACAGCTCCAGAAAGCGGGGGAGAATCTCCCGCGGCTCTGTGGGCGGCGTGGTCGCGGCGGTGGTGGGCGGGACAGTGGGCATAGTCTGAGTGGAGACGGTGGACTCTGCCGGGGCGGAGGTGGAGAGCTGTGTGGTTTCGTGGGCAGTCTCCGCGGCCATCCGTTTCAGGGTGATTCGGTTGCGGAGAGCGGAGAACACCGTCACGCCGAAAATCAGCGCCGACACCAGCGCGACGACGAGAAGAAGCCGGGAAACGGGAGAATTTTTCCGCCCCTTCCGGTCTCGGGGGAGGTATTTCCCATTGTTTTGATTGGTCATGGTAAATCATCCTCAGAAAAGGCGGTGACGGGAGTACCGTCACCGCCATGGGTAGGGTTAAATTTTTTTAGAAGAAGCGCTTCTTGGTGAAGACAGCCGCCATGCTCATCAGGCCGGAAAGAATGGCCACGGGAGCCATCACGTCGCCGGTCTTGGGGACGTTGTCCAGGGTGGGATCCTTCTTGCCGTCGTTGCCGCCGGTGGTGCCGGACATCTTATGACCGCACTCGTCGCACTTGCCGTCGTTGTCCTCGTCATAATGGTTTGCCTTACCCATGGATTTCTTGCAGTTGGCGCAGATAATCTCATGATAATCGGCATCAAGATCTTTGCCACCGATGAATTCCGCATGAAATTCATTGCCGCACCAGTCGCATACGCAGTCTTTGTCATCGTCCTGGCAGTAGGAAACAAATCCGCAGCCGGGGTCTGTGCAAACGTGAGAGGGCTTCTCGAAATGATGGTCTGCGTTTGCCTTGTATCCGCACACATCACAGATGCCGTCGTCCATACCCTCATGCTCGCCCCACTTGTAATCACTGCAGTCGGGGCAGTGCCAGTTATGACCGTACTCGTTGTAAGTATACGCAGCGTTGGGATGCTTGCAATCAAAGCCAGTCCAACCGCAGATGGTACACGCATTTCCTTCTCTTACGTGGGGCTCCACGTCACTAAGGTCGAGCATGCAGTCAGCACAGCCTTTGATATGACCTTCGCTGCCCACAGGCCAGTAATCTACATTTTCATGTTTGCAATACTGAGTCTCTACAAGACCACACTCGCATGTATGGTTGGCGTCGAAAGTGTGCGGTTCACGAGTGGAAATTTCCGTTTCGCAGTCCATGCACCATTTGACATGCCAACCGGTACTCCATGACCAGCCAACATGCTCATGCTTGCAGGCTTCGGGATTCTCGGGATTTTCGGGGTTCTCGGGGTTCTCGGGATTCTCAGGGTTCTCGGGATTCTCAGGGTTTTCGGGATTCTCGGGGTTTTCGGGAGTCTGGGGAGGCTCAGGGTTTTCGGTGCCCTTAGAGTCGCCGGGAGCTTCCTGGCCTGCCGCGGCGGAGGGGGTGTCTTCCGCTTCGGTGGCGGCTGCTGCTGTCGGGACAAGGGCAATCACCATGACCAGAACCAGCAGCAATGCGAACAGTTTCTTCATTGCTTTCAACCTCCATTGGAGTAAATTTTGGGACGAGTGGTGTATATTTTCACTTACCCATGAATATTATAGTCTTTTTAACGACTATAGTCAAGAAAAAATTTATAATCTAGAATAAAAAAAACGCAACTGGAAACCGTAACCAAAAAAAGGAGACGCAATAGTGTGATTGTTTACGACCCCTTCTGGAAAACCCTGAAAAAATCGTCAAAAACCACGTATACGCTCATAAAAGATCACCATATATCCAGCTCCACCATCGACAAGCTGCGCAAAAACAAGCCCATCACCACCACGACCCTGAACGATCTGTGCCGGATCCTCGGCTGCAAGGTGGACGAGATATTGGAATATGTCCCCTCGCCGGACGACCAATGCCTTTGAATCAGGACAGTCAGAAGCCGCTTTTCTATAAAGCGGCATTTTTTTGACATTTCTGGTTGACATAACAACAGAATTCCGAAATCAGAAATTCCAGCCGCCGAAGCATTTTCTTTCCCTCTGGGACATACTTTGTTCCAAACCCATGGCAGGAGCCTTTCTCCTGCCGAGAAGGAGGCTGGCTATGGATCAAATTTATGCGGACATTGCTGCCAGAACCGGCGGCAATATTTATGTGGGCGTGGTCGGGCCGGTGCGTACCGGAAAATCGACCCTCATCAAACGGATCATGGAGGAGCTGGTGATTCCCGGCATCTCCGACCCCTATCGCAAGGAACGCGCCAGAGATGAGCTGCCCCAGAGCGGCTCCGGGAAGACCATCATGACCTCGGAGCCGAAGTTCGTCCCAGAGGAAGCGGTGGAGATTTCCCCCGACGGGGTCACGAAGCTGCGGGTGCGGCTGATCGACTCCGTGGGCTACATGGTGGACGGCGCGGTGGGCGCGGAAGAAGACGGTGTGCCCCGGATGGTGACCACCCCCTGGTACGACCATGAAATTCCTATGACGGAAGCGGCGGAGCTGGGGACGAAAAAGGTCATGGAGGGGCACTGCTCCATCGGCATTGTGGTGACCACCGACGGCACCATTACGGAAATTCCCCGGGAGGACTACGTACAGGCGGAAAAACGGGCCATCACCGACATGCAGAAAACGGGGAAGCCCTTCCTGGTGATCGTCAACTCCCGCAACCCGGCGGGGGAGGCGGCGGGGGAAGTGAAGGCGTATCTGCAAAGCACCTTCGGTCTGGAGCCCATCGTGGCGGACTGTCAGGCGCTGGACGCCGAGGGCATCGGGAAGCTCATGAAGGCGCTGCTGTACACCTTTCCCATGAGCGAGCTGCGGGTGCGTCTCCCCCGGTGGATGGACGCGCTGGAGCCGGAGCATCCCGTAAAGGCGGCGCTGTATCAGGCGCTTCTGGAAATGGCGGAGGAAATCCACACCCTGGGTCAGGCGGAAGGGGTGCTGGCCGGACTGCGGGAGCTGCCCCAGGTGCAGGACTACAGCCTGCGCAGCGTGGATTTGGGAAGCGGCAGCGTGATCTGCGCCATCGTGTTCCCGGAGGCGCTGTTCTACGAGATTCTGAGCGCCCGGGCGGGAATGCCCATCCGCAGCGACGCCCAGCTGCTGCAGCTGCTCACCGAGCTGTCTCAGGTCAAGCAGGAATACGACAAGATATCCGACGCCCTTTCCGCCGTCCGGGCGACGGGCTATGGCGTGGTGATGCCCGCGGCGGAGGAAATGAAGCTGGAAACCCCGGAGATCATCCGCAAGGGCGGCGCTTACGGCGTGAAGCTGAAAGCGGGGGCGCCCTCCATTCACATGGTACGTGTGGACATTGACACGGAGATCAACCCCATGGTGGGAGACGAAAAGCAGTCTCAGGATCTGGTCAATTCCCTCATGGGCGAAGACCCGGAAAAGCTGTGGCAGAGCAACATTTTCGGAAAATCCGTGTATGACCTGATTCAGGAGGGGCTGACCACAAAGCTGCTGGGAATGCCGGAGGAAGTCAGAGGCAAGTTCCGGGGGACGTTGACGAGAATCGTCAACGAGGGCGCGACGGGGCTGATCTGCCTGATTCTGTAGGCGGAAAATCCTTTCTTGACATTCCTTCCCAGCAGATGTAAACTAAAGAAAAAAGGGAGGAATGCACAGTGCCCATTACCATTGAATATCTCTGGAAAGACCGCAAGCGTCATCTGGGGATGCCCCTGTCCTTTACCCGCTACCGGCTGTCCGAAGACCGGCTGTTCTTGACCGAGGGATTCCTGAACATCCGGGACGACGAGGTGCTTCTTTACCGGGTGCGGGACATTGACACCAGACGCACGCTGCTCCAGCGCCTGTTCGGCGTGGGAACCATCACGGTGCTGTCCTCCGACAAGACCATGCCCACGCTGGTGCTGAAAAATGTGAAGAATCCGCTCTTTGTCAAGGAACTCATCCACAAGCAGGTGGAGGAAATGAAGATGAAGCGCCGGGTTCGCTACGGTGAGATCACCACGACCGGCGACCATGATGACGACGATGATCTGGATGATCGATAAGGACTGCTGCCCCAAATAGGCCGCATCAGACAGTTAACAGGCACAGTGGGATAACCCGCTGTGCCTGTTCTTGTATCATTTAATGCGAGCACCCCTTGCCTCTCCCTATGAGAGAGGTGGCCGAGCGAAGCGAGGACTGAGAGGGTATACCAGGGTGCAATACCCTCTCAGTCACCTTCGGTGACAGCTCTCCCAGAGGGAGAGCCAAGGGGCTGCGTATGGTGTCACGGGAAATGGAGCGTATCTGCACAGATGCGCTCCATTTGCTATTTTACGACCAGCCATCAAAGCGGCGGGGCGTTTTCGGGTATGAGGCTTCCTTAAGAATTTCTTTGCCCGGTAAAATAAATGTTTACCCTAGGGAAAATCCGTGTTACAATATAAGTTACGATTCAGACTGTTGAGGGGGAGTCCCTGTGAAGCGAACCGGCAGAAAAATTCATTGGAATTATACGGCGCTGGCCTTTGCCATTCCCTGCGTGGGAATGCTGTTTGTTATGCTTATCAGCAAATACGAGCCGTTCGGCAAGTATTCCATGCTGTATTCGGATATGTACCACCAGTATTATCCCTTCTTCGTGGCGTTCCGCCGCGCCCTCCGCAGCGGAAGCGGACTGCTGTACACCTGGAGCATCGGCATGGGGATGGATTATCTGGGGCTGATCTCCTATTATCTGGCGTCGCCGCTGAACCTAATCAGCGTTCTGGTGCCGGAGGGCTGGCTGCTGGAGTTTTTCTCTCTGCTGGTGCCGGTGAAGCTGGGATTTGCGGGGATGTTCTTTGCCATTTTTCTGAAAAAGCTGTTCGGCAAGAACGATGCGTCCATTGCAGTGTTCGGGGGCTTTTACGGGCTGTGCGCCTGGGCGCTGGGGTACCAGTGGAACGTGATGTGGCTGGACACCTTCGCCCTGCTGCCTCTGGTGGCGCTGGGAACGGTGTGCCTGCTGAAGGAGAAAAAGTTTTTCCTCTACACCGTGACGCTGTTCCTGTCCGTCTATTCCAATTATTATATCGGGTTCTTTACCTGCATTTTTGTCTTCCTGCTGTTTTTTGTGTATGAAATCTGCCGCTGGGGCGGGTGGAAGAAGCTGTTTGCGGATTTTGGGAGAATCGCCCTGTTTTCCCTGCTGGCACTGGGCATGACCGCCATCCTGACCTTCCCGGCGCTGTCGGCCTTGCAGACTACCCAGTCCAGCGTGAACAATTTCCCCACCGGCTTCCGGCTGAACATTGCCAAGGAGAACACCATCAAGGGGCTTCTGGACGCCATGCGGCAGGTGGCGGGGAACATGGGCGGCAGCATCGAGCCGACCTTCAAGGAAGGACTTCCCAATGTCTACTGCGGCATTTTCAGCATCCTGCTGATGTTCCTGTACCTGATGGCGAAGGACATCAAACGCAGGGATAAATGCTGTGCCGTGATCCTGCTGCTGTTTTTCAACGTCAGCTTTATCATCCGGCAGCTGGATTTCATCTGGCACGGCTTCCATTTTACCAATATGATCCCATACCGGTTCAGCTTCCTGTACAGCTTCGTAGTGCTGTACATGGCCTACCGCGCATGGCTGATGCGCAGAAAGTTCCGCCCGGTGCAGATCGTGATTGCCGGGGTGCTGACGGCGGGGGTGCTGGCCTGCTCCAATGAGCTGTTTGAGACAGTGCCGCTGGAGCTGGGCAGCCTGACGCTGCAAATCCCTCTCTACTTTATATATAACCTGATTTTTCTGGTGCTGTATCTCACCGTTATGCTCTACGGCCAGCTGGAGGTGCCGGAGGGCGTCACGGAGCGTCAGAAAATCCGCGCCCGCGCCAAGCGGAACCGGCAGCGTGCCCGGATCCGGATCCTGGCGCTGTCTGTCATGGGCGTGGAGCTGATTGCCACGCTGATATGCTTCGGACTGTATTTCACGGGCACCGGCGTGTCCAACTACCCCAAGGGCACCACCTACACTGCCTCCGTCATCCGCTATATGTATGAGCGGGAGGAGGATAACCTGTTCTTCCGGGCGGAGACCACCCATTCCCAGACCCTGAACGACGGCGCACTCAATGGCTACAACGGCATTTCCGCCTTTACCAGCTCCGCCAACGTCAAGGTCACGGAGTTCATGCGGGCGCTGGGCTACGGCGCGAAGAACACCTATAACCGCTACTGCTTCGAGGAAAGCTCCCCGGTGGCGAACCTGTTTCTGGGCATCAAGTATATGATCGAGCGGGACGGGAAGGACAAGTCCAGCACCTATTTTGACGAGGTGAACCGCTTCGGCGTGGCGTCCCTGCTGGAAAATACCGCGTATCTGCCCCTGGGCTTCCTGGCGGAGCCGGCGCTGGCAGACCTGGATTTCTCTGCCAGCAGCGGAACCTTCCAGTTCCAGAACGACCTGTTCACCGCCGCCACGGGGATCGACGAGGAGGTCTGGCACAAGCTTCAGGGCGAGAATCTGACCATCACCGGCAACGGCGCGAACATCACGGAAAGCAATTCCACCGGCTACTGCAAGTATTCCGACTGCGTTTCCGGTGCCAACGTGACCTATACCTACACAGCCGACCGGGACGGCTTCGTGTGCGTCCACCTGAATCTGCCAAAGCGGAACGATTTTTACGTCAGCATCAACGGCGTGGAGCTTTACAAGGAGACCATCAGCCTGTCCCAGATGATCGCGGTGGGGGATGTGAAGACCGGAGATACGGTGGACATCCGCGTGGAGTGCGACAAGGACGAGAGCAGCACCATGACCGTCAGCGCCGCCGTTCTCAACGGGGAGCGGTTCGCCCGGGGCTATGAGATCCTGGCGGCGTCCCAGCTGAATCTGACCAAATTCCGTTCCACGCTGGTGGAAGGAACCATCAACTGCAACCGTGACGGTCTGCTGTACACCTCCGTTCCCCAGAACGGAAACTGGAGCGTCAGGGTGGACGGCAAGCCCGCCGAGATCAAGCTGGTAGGGGACTGCATGGTGGCCGTGAATCTGACGGAGGGCGTCCACACCGTTCGGTTGACGTACCACAATGCCGCATTCAGTCTGGGCTGGAAAATCAGCCTTGCCTGCGCCGCCGTCTTCGGCGGTCTGGCGTGGAGCGTCTACAGACCAGACGAAAAGAAACGCAAAAAATGACAAATACGCGGTCATCTCCGATTGAAGATGGCCGCGTATATTTTATCGAATCGCCTCCGTGATGGTGCCTCCGCCGACCACCAGGTCGCCCTGATACACCACCACCGCCTGACCAGGGGTGACGGCGCGCTGGGGGGCGTCGAATTCCACCCGGGCAAATCCGTCCGCTTCGGGATAGACGGTGCCGGGCTGCTCCGTCTGGCTGTGGCGGGTCTTGACCGTTACCCTGACCGGCTCGGTCAGCTCCGGGAAAGGATACCAGACCCAGTTGTTCCCCCGCAGGGCGGAGGAAAACAGCGCCTCATTCGGCCCCACTGTGACGGTATTCTTCTCCATATCCTTTCCGCAGACGTACACCGGCGCGCCCATGGCCAGACCCAGCCCCTTGCGCTGCCCCAGCGTGTAGCACACCGCGCCCCGGTGTTTCCCGACCACGCGGCCGCTTTCGTCCAGAAAATCCCCGGCGGGGTAGTGTCTGCCGGTGTAGCGTTCCAGAAAAGCCGGGTAGTCGCCGTCCGGCACGAAGCAGATGTCCTGAGAGTCGTGCTTCCGGGCGTTGATAAAGCCGTTTTCCTCCGCGATGGCGCGTACCTCCTGTTTGGTCAGGCTGCCGAGGGGGAACTGAATCCGGGAAAACTGTTCTTGATTCAGACAGGCAAGAAAGTACGTCTGATCTTTGGCCTTGTCCGCTGCCTTATATAATAGGTATCGGTCGCCGGACTTCCTTACTTGCGCGTAATGCCCGGATACCACGCAGTCGCACCCCAGCTCCAAAGCGCGGCGGAGAAGCCGGTCGAATTTCAGATACCGGTTGCAGTCGATGCAGGGGTTGGGCGTGCCGCCGCACTCGTAGCAGCTGACAAATTTTTGGATGACCTGCCTCTCGAAATCGTCCTTGAAATTGAACACGTAGTGGGGAATTCCCAGACGTCTTGCCACGCTGCGGGCGTCCTCCACGTCGTCCAGACTACAGCAGGTGTGCCCCTTTTCCAGACCGATCATATCATTGTCGTACAGCCGCATGGTCGCGCCGATACATTCGTAGCCCGCCCGGAGCATCAGCAGCGCCGCCACGGAGCTGTCCACGCCCCCCGACATGCCGATCAGCGCTTTCTTGCCGTCCATGAAATCCCTCCCGGTAACGTTTTTTTGAGTATATCAGCGGAAAAGGAGAATGTCAACGGAGAAAACCCGACAGGCAGGAAAAAAGAATGACATTTTCTACGCTGAAAAACGGCATCTTTTCCGAGATTATGACAGAAATGGTATACAATACGGGAAGAAAAGGGAAGCGAAAGGCTTCTGGTAAAACAAACTGTTACAAAAATGTAATTTTTTTCAAAAAAGGGGTTGCAATTTGTAAACACCTCTGATATAATATGGCTACTTACATAAGAGCAAAGGAGTAAGTAGCTATGAAAAAGAGAATTGTGTGTGTATTATTAACTCTGATCATGCTGGTCAGCCTGGTGCCCGTCACCGCTCTGACCGCGTCTGCTGCTTCGCTGAAGACCAGTGAGGCTGCGATCACGATCATGAAGAAGCTGGCTATTTTTAAGAATAAGTGCTATCAGGTACCCGGTACCAATGAATTCCGCATTGGTTACGGTACGATCTGCTCTGAGAAGCACAGCACGACGTATAAGAACGGAAAGGTTCAGGACAGCGCTGATGCAGGCAAGCACTCCATCACCCAGGCGCAGGCTGACCAGGCTCTGCGCAAGCTGATTCTGGATCTGGACGCGAAGGTCAACTCCTTTGCTTCCTCCAACAGCCTGACGCTGTCACAGTGCCAGCATGACGCTCTGGTTCTGTTCACCTTCGACGTGGGCGATTCCTGGATGAGCGGCAGCGGCGTTGTCCGGAGTGCCATTGTCAGCAATGCCAGCACCAATGACCTGCTGAAGGCCATGAGCGACTGGGCGGGCAATCAGGATGATTTCCGCCGCAGAAAGATCGAAGTCAATATGTACAAGAACGGGATTTATTCCGATGTAACGCCCAGCAGCTTCGGCACCGTTACATACAATCCCGATGGCGGCACCATTCCGCAGAACGGAACGGGCGCCTACAGCGTACTCTTTGACACGACGAAAACCTCTGCTCATATTCCTTCCCCCACCCGCTCCGGCTACAAGTTCATGGGCTGGTACTCCGCGCAGTATGACGGCACCCTGGTTCCCTCTCTGACGGGCAGCTATAACGGTAAGACGCTGTGGGCCGGCTGGCAGGCAACCTCCGTGACGGCCAACAATGCCAATGACCTTTCTTACGTGCATGGCATCAATGAGACGCTGAAGGTGTCCCAGCTGGTTTCTCTGGATGTCTACGCCGTTCCCACCAAGAAGAACGTGAAGCCTTTCCGCACCATCAATAAGGACACTGCCACCGTTACCGCGATCAAGGACTTTATCGACGACAATGGCAACAGATGGTGCAAGCTGTCCGCTGCGGGAGACGGATGGGTTCTGCTCAAGACCTCCGGACAGAGCAACAGCGGCAATACCGAATACACCGGCGGCAAGATCGATGTGACCGTCACGGTTACCAACGCCTATGTCAACAGACGTGCCAACGACAGCGCTTCCAGCGCCCTGACCGGTTCCTACAAGGCCGGCACAAAGCTGAAGATCGTCGCCACCAACGCAGCCAAGACCTGGGGCCAGGTGGAAGAAAACGGCGTGGCGGTGGGCTGGGTCGCCCTGATGTACACCGACTGGAGCACCGTCTATAACGGTTCCGCTCCCAGCGATGCCAACAACACCACCCCCATTGCCACGGCGACCGTTACCTATAACGGCTACCTGAACGCCCGCAGCGATCCCGGTGTGGACAACAAGATCGTCGGCGGCTTTGCAAAGGATACCACGGTCAATGTTTTCGAGATTCGCACGGTCAACGGTCACCGCTGGGGTCGTACCTCCTCCGGCTGGATCTGCCTGACCTACACCAGTGTTAAGATGCTCACCGACAAGAACGTTTCCGACACGGGCGTTCTGGACTACGCTTTCGAGGTCACTCTCGTGAACGCCGGCGCCGATCTCTCCACCTATGTGCAGCCCACTACCAATTCCAACAACAGCGACACCATCAAGGCGGGTACCACGGGGCTTAAGATCACCAACGCGGCGGTTGCTGACGGCCTGACCTGGGTGAAGGCGCACTGGACGGTCAAGGAGACCGGCAAGGACGGTAAGACCAAAGTGATTGCCAAGTCCGGCTGGGCAACCTACAGCAACTTTAACCTTGTCCCGACCAAGTTCACGGTTGTCAGCGATACGCTGAACATCCGAGATGCGGCCGGCAGTCAGAATCAGTTCGTATTCAAGCTCACCAAGGGCGTGGAAGTGGAGGTTCATGAAATCAGTCTGGCCAACGAGGAAATCTGGGGCAGGATTGAGGGCTACACCTCCGGCGGCGTTAACTATGACGGCTGGATCAATCTGGCTTCCAACTACGTCAAGCGTTCCTCTCAGATTACCATTGACGGCGGCACCAAGGCGGCCATCGGCACAGGCACCGTTGTGAACGCGGATTCCGTCCGTGTCCGTATGACCGGCGCTCTGTACGGCCAGGTTCTGGGCAGCATCAACCGCGGCACCAAGGTGGCCGTTCTGGAAGAGAAGGACGGCTGGTACAAGATCGACTACGACGTGGATAACAACAAGGAGACCGACAGCTGGATTTACAGCCAGTATCTGGAGGTCAAGATGGGCGTCGTGGAGTCCGGCACCGGCAGCACCGGCGGCACCGGTACGACCCAGAAGACGGACGGCACCGGCAAGGGCATCATTGCCAACACCTACACCGGCGTTAACGTCCGCAGCGGCGCCGGCATCGGCTACAACATCGTGGGCAAGATTCTCAACGGCACCCAGGTGGACATCCTGGAGGTCAAGCTCGTGGGCGCCGCCAAGTGGGGCCGTGTGAAGCAGGGCTGGATCTGCATGGACTACGTCACCATGATCTCCTACGACGATATCCCCGGCAACAACAGCAATAACGGCAGCAGCGGCAACAAGGGCACCGGCGTGGACTCCTTCGACGAGGTTGAGAGGACCACCACCACCGCCGTCTACACCGGCTCTGTCAAGGCCGATACCACCGTTTACAAGACACCCAACCCGAACCTGAAGGATAATACGGTTCGCTCCATCGGCACAGGCGAGAACATCACCATCCATGAGCTGACGGCTGTTACCCTGGAAATTTACGAGGGCGACAAGGTTGACGACAAGAACAAGAACAACGATATCGAGACCGTTGTGAAGCAGACCTCCTACTGGGCGCGCATCAACGACGGCTGGATCAAGGATCCTGAGACGAACATCCAGCTGAACGCTCTGGACGAGAAGGTTCACACCGTGACCGGCGCTTCCGAGCTGAATGTGCGCAAGGCTGCCGGAACCGGCAATGACAGCATTGCCAAGCTGAAGAAGGGCGACCAGGTCCCCGTGACCAAGCTGGAGATCGTCAAGGATTCCGGCACCAGAACCCTCACCGTCTGGGGTCGTGTGGAAACCAGCGACGGCATCGTGGGCTACTGCGACCTGAGCTACATGTCCGAGGGCGCTCTGTATGAGAAGAAGGAAGAGGCCACTACACCTACGACGCCTTCCACGCCCACCATCGGCAGCACCGGCAACACCGGCACCGGCGGCTTCGTGAACAACGCCGGCGGCTACAAGTACACCGGCAAGGTCATCAACACCGAGTCTCTGAATGTCCGCGTCACTCCCTCCACCGGCGCCAAGAAGGCCACCACTCTGAAGAAGGGCGCCAACCTGGTGATCTACGAGACCAAGATTTCCGAGGATATGGCATGGGGCCGCTGCGACGCAGGCTGGGTCTACCTGTACTATGTTGACATGACTCCCGCCAGCGGCAGCGCCATCGATGCCCGCGTGGTGTACAATGACAACACCATCATCTACACGGATAACGCCGCGTCCTCCGTCGCAGGCACCTATTCCAGAATGTCCGTCATCGACATTTACGAATATGTTGGCGACATGGCCCGCACCGACCTGGGCTGGGTCAGCACCGGCAATCTGCTGTAAGACAGTATCCAGAATCTCCCTGCGGGAAACCGCGGGGAGATTTTTCTTGCCAGTGGGGCGGGATTGTGATATGATACCCCCAACAGAAATCGGGAGGAATCCAACATGAGCTATGCTGACGAGCTGTACAAGAAAACTTGCCGGGACATTCTGGAAAACGGCTTCTCCGACGAAAATCTGGAAGTCCGTCCCCACTGGGCGGACGGGACACCGGCGCACACCATCAAGAAATTCGGCGTGGTGAACCGCTACAACCTAGCGGAGGAATTCCCCATTATGACACTGCGGCGCACCTACTGGAAAAGCGCCGTGGACGAGCTTCTGTGGATCTGGCAGAAAAAGTCCAACCGTGTCGCGGATCTGGGCAGCCACGTCTGGGACGAATGGGTGGGGGAGGACGGCACCATCGGCAAGGCTTACGGCTACCAGCTGGGCATCAAGCACCAGTACAAGGAGGGGATGTTCGACCAGGTCGATCGGGTGATCTACGACCTAAAGCACAACCCCGCCTCCCGCCGGATTCTGACGAACATCTACAATTTTGAAGACCTGCACGAGATGAATCTCTATCCCTGCGCCTACTCCATGACCTTCAACGTCACCGGCGACACCCTGAACGCCATTCTCAACCAGCGCTCTCAGGATATGCTCACGGCAAACAACTGGAACGTGGTGCAGTACGCCGTGCTGACCCACATGATGGCGCAGGTGGCAGGGTTAAAGGTGGGCGAGTTGGTTCACGTTATTGCCGACTGCCACATTTACGACCGGCACATCCCCGCCGTCAAGGCCATGCTGGAGTTGGACGGATACCCCGCACCTACTTTCCGGATGGACGAGAGCATTACCGATTTCTACGCCTTTACCAAGGACAGCTTCTCCATGGAGAACTACCAGTTCCACCCATTTAACTTTGAAATCCCCATGGCGATTTGAGGTGGGACGATGGAACTGATCGTTGCGGTTTACGACGACTGGGGAATCGGCCGGGACGGGACGCAGCCCGTCGCCCTGTCCGCCGACCGGAAATTCTTCCGGGCGACCACCCGTGGGGCAATGGTAATCGCGGGCAGACGCACCATCGAGGATTTCCCGGGAAAACAGCCCCTTCCGGGGCGGGTCAATGTGGCGCTGAGCAGAAGCGGGGCGGAGATTCCCGGCTTTACCGTCTGTGACAGCGCCGAGAAAGCGGCGGCGCTTTCCCGCACCGCTGAGCGCTGCTTCGTCATCGGCGGCGGGAGCGTTTACCGGCAGATGCTGCCCTTCTGCGACACCGCTTACGTCACAAAGGTGCATGTGACGCCGGAATCCGACACCTTCTTCCCAAATCTGGACGAGGATAAGGACTGGTGTCTGGCGGAAACGCTGCAATCCGGTGAGGAAAACGGCATTGCCTACGAAATGTGCCTGTATAAAAGAAAGTAAAAAAGCGCTGCCACTTGAGACAAACCAAAGTGGCAGCGTGTTTCTTTACTTGGACGGCTTGCGTTTTCCGCTTGCCTGTCCCGGCTTTTTCCTGACGGGACGGGGCGGCGCGGAACGGATGAGACATTTTGCCCCGGAGCCGATCAAATCTTCCCGGTGCGTCTTCACCAGCGCTTCCCGCACGAGGGCGTAGTTTTTTGGGTCGCGGTACTGAATCAGCGCCCGCTGCATGGCTTTTTCGTGGGGGTCGGTGGGGACGTAGACCCGCTCCATGGTGCGGGGGTCGAGGCCGGTGCAGTACATGACGGTGGACAGCGTGGAGGGGGTTGGGTAGAAGTCCTGCACCTGCTCCGGGTTATAGCCCATGTCCCGGATGTACTCTGCCAGTTCCACGGCCTCCTTGAGTGTCGAGCCGGGATGGCTGGACATGAGGTAGGGGACGAGATACTGATTCATATTGTACTGCCGGTTCAGGGCAAAATATTTTTCCACAAACTGATTATACACCGCGTTTTTGGGCTTGCCCATCCGGGCGAGGACGGCGTCGGACACATGCTCCGGGGCGACCTTCAGCTGGCCGGAAATGTGGTACTGCACCAGTTCCCGGAAAAAGGTGTCTTTTTTGTCCGCCAGCAGATAGTCGAAACGGATGCCGCTGCGGACGAACACCTTTTTGACGCCGGGGAGCTTCCGCAGCTTGCGAAGCAATGCGACATAGTCCGAGTGGTCGGCGTTCATATTCTTGCAGGGGGTGGGGTAAAGGCACTGCCGCCCGCCGCAGGCACCCTTGGATAGCTGCTTTTCGCAGGCCGGGTGGCGGAAATTGGCGGTGGGGCCGCCGACGTCATGGATGTAGCCCTTGAAGTCCTTGCCCTTCACCATGATTTCCGCTTCCCGGAGGATGGACTCATGGCTTCGGGTCTGGACGATCCGCCCCTGATGGAAGGTCAGAGCGCAGAAGGAGCAGGCGCCGAAGCAGCCCCGGTTGGACACCAGACTGAATTTAACTTCCTCAATGGCGGGGACGCCCCCCACCTTTTCGTAGCTGGGGTGGTAGGCGCGCATGTAGGGAAGGTCGTATACCGCGTCCATTTCCGCTGTGGTCAGGGGCTTCTGGGGCGGGTTCTGCACCACGAAGAAATTGTCATAAGGCTCTGCCAGCCGCTTGGCGGTGAAGGGATCGCAGTTGGCGTACTGGATTTGGAAGCTCTCGGCGTATTTGCGCCGGTCGGCCTTAATCTTGGCGAAGGAGGGCAGGGTGACGGTGGGCAGACTGTTGTCCGGCTCCTTGGTTTTGAACACCGTGCCGTCGATGTAGGTGATGTCCTTCACGTCCAGCCCGGAATTGAGGGCGTCAGCCACCTCTACAATGGTCTTTTCCCCCATGCCGTACATGAGCAGGTCGGCCTGACTGTCAAGCAGTATGGAGCGCTTCATGGTGTCCGACCAGTAATCGTAATGCCCCAGCCGGCGCAGACTCGCCTCGATGCCGCCGATGAGGATGGGAACGTCCTTGTAGGTCTGGCGGATGAGGTTGCAGTAGACCGTGGTGGCGTAGTCCGGGCGCTTGCCCATAACGCCGCCGGGGGTGAAGGCGTCGGTTTTCCGGTGGTGCTTGGTGACGGAATAGTGGTTGACCATGGAGTCCATATTGCCGCCGGAGACCAGAAAGCCCAGCCGGGGACGGCCGAAAACGTCGATGGATTTGGGATTTTTCCAATCCGGCTGGGAGATGATGCCCACATTGTAGCCGTGGCCTTCCAGAACCCGGCTGATGATGGCGTGGCCGAAGGATGGGTGATCGACGTAGGCGTCGCCGATGATGTACACAAAATCGCAGGCGTCCCACCCGCGGTCAAGCATTTCCCGTCTGGTAATGGGCAGAAATTCCATATACTGCCTCCTAGTAGTTCTTTTTCTACAGTATAGCAGACTTTTGGGAGAAAGGGAAGTGGAAAAACTGTCCCGGAATAACGCAGTCTGCTCCACTGTTGGAAAACGGCATGGCATTAGCCACGCCGTTCAGGATTTCTTTTCTACCTTCCGCTTGACACCATCGGTGCCGATGATGTAGGTGTTTTCCAGCTGACCTACCAGATTGGCCTTGACGGAATCGATGTAGATTCGCCGCAGCTTGTCCCGCTCCGTCAGTTCTTCGGGGGTCAGACCCTCGGCCTTTGCTTTCTTTGCCAGAACGTTGATTCTGGCGATCACTTCGTCCATTTTCATATACTGTAAAACCTCACACATACCGGTGGATGACCACCGAAATTCTGTCTTTTTTCGTCCGGCCGTTGATGGCCGCAAGCCTGATTTTTCCCAGCCCCCGGACGGAGATTTTCCCGCCCTCCGGGACGGGCTTGTCCGGTTTTTCGCAGGGAAGACCGTCAATGGCGGCTTTTCCGGCGGTCACGTACTGGGCGGCGAGACTCCGCCCGATGCGAAAGCCGGAGGATATCACGCTGTCCAGCCGCAACGACGCCAGCGTGTCCCGGATTTCCCTGACTTCCGGCTCGGGGATGTGGATGTCGGAAAGGGGAATCTGGCTCAAATGCAGCTTTGTCCGCCCGGCGGAGGTAAAATTCTGCAACAGGTAGGGGGCAATTTCTGCCGTGACGAAAAAGTCACAGCTGCCCTTATCCACGCAGATATCGCCCACCGTCTCCCGGCCGACACCCGCGCCCATCAGCGCCCCCAGAAAGTCCCGGTGGCTGGGGCTGTCCCCCTGAAAGAACGCGGCGCGCAGGCACACGCAGGGGCTGTCCTCGCCGCAGAGACTGATTTCGTCCAGATAGTCCGGCAGGAAAATTAGCATTTTCCGTTCCGCCTCCTCGTAGCCGCCGAAAGCGTACAGTCCCTCCGGCTCGCCGAAGAGAAATTTTGCCATTTCCAGCTCCCGGGGGGAGAGAAAACAGGTGGCGGCGGGGATATTTTTTCGCATTCCGGCGTTAATTTTGTCCCAGAGCTTCGCCAGAAGCAGCCGATCCTCGGCGGACTGGGCGATTTTTTCAATGTTGCTTCGTTCCATGCGATCACCAATGGTACTATACCACAACTTTTGCCATGAGGAAAGAAGTTTTTCTTGTATGACGGCGGCCGGTAGAGTATAATAAGGGAAAAGAGCGCCTTTGGGCGGAAAGGAATCGGACATGGTGACAGGAATCATCGGCGCGGGGGCGTCGGGAATGGCGGCGGCGCTGGCTGCGGCGGAAAACGAAAGCGGGCAGGTCGTCCTCATGGAGCGGCAGGCGAGGGTCGGGCGCAAGCTTCAGGCCACCGGCAACGGCCGCTGCAATTTATCCAATCTCCACGGGACATCCGGCGGCTACCACGGGGAAAATCCGGGGTTTGCCGACTATGCGCTAAGACAGTTTCCACCAACGGCGGCGCTGGAATGGTTCCGGAGCCTGGGGCTTCTTACCGTGGCGGAGGAATCCGGGCGGGTGTATCCCTATTCCGATCAGGCAAATTCCGTGGTGGATGTGCTGCGGTTTGCTCTGGAAAAGCCGAATATCACGGTAAAGCTGGGATTTGAAGCGAAAAAAGTGAAGAAAACGGCTTCCGGCTTCCGCATCATTTCCGGGGACGAGACGGTGGAGTGCGACAGGCTCATTGTCGCCTGCGGCGGTCTCGCGGGGACAAAGCTGGGGGGCAGCATGTCCGGCTATCAAATTCTGCGGAGCTTCGGCCACAGCTGCACCCGGCTGCGTCCGGCGCTGGTGCAGCTGAAAAGCAGCTGGAACGCGGTTACGAGCCTGAAAGGCGTCCGCGCCAACTGCCATGCGGTCATTCTACACGACGGAAAGCGGTTTTCCGAAAGCACGGGGGAACTGCAATTTACCCAGTACGGCCTCAGCGGACCAGTGATTTTCGAGGTGTCCCGGGACGTCTGTCAGGGCGGCGGTGAGTGGCTTTGCCGGCTGGATTTCCTGCCGGATATGGCGGAAGACGCCCTGATATCTGAACTGAACCGGCGCAGAAATACCAATCTTCCCGTCTCGGAGCTGTTCACGGGAATCCTCCACAACCGCCTTGGCCGGGTGCTGACCCAGACGGCGGGGATTTCCGCGGGCGGGGCGGTCTCCGACCTTTCCGACCAGGAGCTGCGTCAGGCCGCCCATGGGGCGAAGGCGCTGGCCGTACATCTGACCGAACCCATGGGCATGGACAGCGCCCAGGTGACGGCGGGGGGCATCCTCACGTCGGAATTTGACGAAACGACCATGGAAAGCCGCCTTGTTCCGGGGCTTTACGCCTGCGGAGAGGTTCTGGACATTGACGGCGACTGCGGCGGCTATAATTTACAGTGGGCGTGGAGCTCCGGCCGTCTGGCCGGACAGAGCGCCGGGAGGAACGACACATGATCCGTTTAAGCGATATTTCCCTGCCGCCGGAACACAGCGCCCACCAGCTTCCCTTTGAGGCGGCGCGGATGCTGCGGATTCCCAACTCCAAAATCCGGGGCGTGCGGATCGTCCGGCGGAGTGTGGACGCCCGGAAAAAGCCCAATGTGCGTATTATTTACACCATTGACGTGACGGTGGATGGCAGCGAAAAGAAAATATTGAAGCAAAGCGGCTGCAAGCGGGCGTCCATCGCCCCGGCGACCCGTTACAAGCCGCCGAAGTCCGCCGGTTCGCCGGAAAAGCGGCCGGTGGTGGTGGGATTCGGCCCCGGAGGCATGTTTGCCGCGCTGATTCTGGCGCTGGCGGGCTGGAAGCCGCTGGTGCTGGAACGGGGGGAGGACGCCGCGTCCCGCCATGCCAAGGTGGAAAAATTCTTCCAAACTGGCGAGCTGGACACGAAAAGCAACGTCCAGTTCGGCGAGGGCGGCGCGGGAACCTTTTCCGACGGCAAGCTGAACACCGGGGTCAACAATCCCAGAATCGGCTGGATTCTGGAGCAGTTCGTGGCGGCGGGGGCTAGGGAGGACATTCTCTACGACGCCAAGCCCCATGTGGGCACCGACGTGCTGCTGACCGTGGTGCAGAATCTGCGCAAACGGATCATCTCTCTGGGCGGCGAGGTGCGGTTCAACACCCAGGTCACCGGCCTGTGTACGGAGAATGGACGCCTGACCGGACTGAAAATCGCCGACGGGACGGTCATTCCCTGTGACCGGGCGGTGCTGGCCATCGGACACAGCGCCCGGGATACCTTTGAAATGCTGGACGCTTCCGGCGTTCCCATGGAGCCGAAGCCCTTCGCCATGGGCGTGCGCATCGAGCAAAAGCAGCGGGACATCGACATTGCCCAATACGGCGGCGAAAACCCCGCCCTGCCTCCGGCGGACTATAAGCTGGTGGAGCATCTGGATGGGGAGACGGTGTACACCTTCTGCATGTGTCCGGGAGGATACGTGGTGGCGGCGGCCAGCGAGGAAGGCCGGGTGGTCACCAACGGCATGAGCTATGCCGACCGGGACGGAGAAAACGCCAACGCGGCACTGCTGGTGACGGTGAATCCCGCCGATTTCCCCTACGAAGGCGTTCTCGGCGGGATGCGCTGGCAGCGGGAGATCGAGGGAAACGCCTACCGCGTCAGTAGCAGCTACCGCGCCCCGGCGCAAAGAGTGGGGGATTTCCTCGCCGGAAGACCCAGCGACCGGCCGGGACGGGTAACCCCGACTTACCGTCCGGGGGTGACCTGGTGCGACCTGCACGACGTGCTTCCCGGGAAGATCACCGACGCCATTGCCCAGGCACTGCCCCGGCTGGACGGGAAGCTGAAAGGCTTTGCAGACCCGGACGCGGTGATGACCGCGCCGGAGACCCGCAGTTCTTCCCCGGTGCGGATTATTCGGGATTCCTCCCGGCAGTCTTCCCTTCGGGGGCTGTACCCCACGGGAGAGGGCGCGGGCTACGCCGGGGGCATCATGTCCGCGGCCATTGACGGCATTATGACGGCGGAAGCAATCATGATGGAGGAAAGCGATGAACGAGAAACAGATCAACAAATGGCTCCGTAAGCGGTTCAGCCCTGTGGGCTGGACGCTGGTGGGATACTATGTGCTGATGAACATTCTGGTTTCCGTGGCGATGCTGAAAGATGTGGCCGCGGGATATCTGAACGCCTTTATGGAGGGAAACGATCAGTATGTCCCGGATACGGCGGCTCTGGCCGGAAACGCCTGGGGGTATATCGCCGCTGTGGCTGTCGCTCTGGTGATCCTGTACGCCTGGAAGGGCGGGGAATTCTGGGGCGGAGAGGTGCTGAGACGGGAGAAACCCATGAAGCCGGGAATTCTGCTGTGCATGGTGTGCCTGTGCGCCGGGACGCAGATGGTGAATTTCGTCTGGATCAATCTTCTTGAGCTGGTGATGAACTGCTTCGGCCGGTCTGCCATCGGAACGCTGGACGTCGTTTCCGGCAGCTCGGACACCGTCAGCATGTTCCTGTATGCGTCGCTCCTGGCGCCCATTTCGGAGGAGCTGATCTTCCGGGGCTTCGTCCTGCGGTCGCTGCGGCCCTACGGCAAGCGGTTTGCCATCTTGGGTTCCGCATTTCTCTTTGGTCTGTTCCACGGGAACCTGCTGCAAACGCCCTATGCGTTTCTGGTGGGACTGGTACTGGGGTATGCGGCGGCGGAGTATTCCGTCGGATGGTCCATGGCACTCCATATTTTCAACAATCTGGTGCTGGCCGATCTTCTGAGCCGTCTGACGGCAAATTTGCCGGAAATAGCGGCGTCGGTGATCAACCTTATGATTTTCGGCGGCTTTTTTGCGGCGGCAGCTGCAATTCTGATCGCCAACCGCGCCCGTGTCCGGGCGTACATCCAAAGCGAGTGGATCGACCGCCGGTGCCTGAAATGCTTCTTTTTGAGCGCAGGTGTGATTGTACTGACGGTTCTGATGGTAATAAACATGGTAATAGCGCTGTCCGCATGATACGGGCAGCGCTATCATTTTACGCAAATATTCCCGGAAATTTCGCCATTATCACGATGGCGGCGATGATCTGAAGCGCCAGGAGCAGCGGGATGCCGACGGTGAATTTGGGGTGCTTCGTCTTATGGCGCACCGTGTACATACCCAGCAGACTGCCCACGCTTCCCCCCAGCGCCGCAACGGTCATCAGGGTCGCTTCCGGAATGCGCCAGAGTTTTTTCTTGGCCTTGTGCTTGTCCACAAGCATAAGCACAAAACCGGCCGCATTGATTGTAACGAGGTAAAGAAGGAGAAGATCTTTCATACTGATTTCCTTTCGGGAGGGATTTTTGTGAAAAAGCTATGGATTTTACTGGCACTGGCGTCGCTTCTGTGCGGCTGTGCTTCGGAGGAAACCCTGGAAACAATTTCGGACGACATCGTTCAGCCCGTGATGGCGCAGCCGGGGGAGATATCCGTCCGCCTGCCGGACAACGCCGTGGCACCGGTGCTGGAAAGCGACTCGGAGCAGGTTTATCTCAGCGAGGACTACGAGATCATCGTCGAGACCGTCAGCGGCGGGGACTTAAGCGCCACCATTCAGCGGATATCCGGCTATACTCCGGACAATCTGACGGTGATGGAAACGGCGCAGGACGGGGCGAAGCGGTATGACTTCGTCTGGGCATCGGCGGGGGAGAACGGCGACCAGCTGGGCAGGGCAGTCATTCTGGACGACGGGAACTACCACTACTGCCTGTCCGTCCTCCGGGACGCGGACACCACGGAGAAATCCCAGATCGTGTGGCGGGACGTGTTTGACTCGTTTAAGTTAATCTAAATACTGCGCCATGGCTTCCCGGCACAGCTGTACGCAGGCGTCGGCCACGCTCTGGGGATATAGGATTTTCGCCTTGCTGCCGAAGCCGATGACCCAGCTTAAGAACATGGGGGACACCGCCACGTTGACGGTGAAGATAAAATGATCGTCCCCGTCGGGAATCAGAAGAACGTCCTTGCCGAAGCGGTCCACCACCACGTTGATCAGACTCCGGTCGAAGCGCAGCTTCACGGCGGTTTCCTCCCCGGAGAACATCTGAAACAGCCGGGAGGCGTGTTCCGCCAAGGCTTTGCCTGTCAGTTCCGGGCAGGGGGTGCGGCTTTCTTTCGTCAGGCGGATATTGCTCATGCGGTCAAGACGGTAGGAGGTCACGCCGTGGCGCAGGGAGTGGGCGAGCAGGTAGCAGTTTTCGTTGTCCTGACACAGACCGTAGGGGCTTGCCTGATAGCTTCTGTCCCGGTATTTCCGTTTGCCGCCCAGATCCCAGTCAAAATACCGGAAGGTGATCTGCCTATTCTGGGCGATGGCCTCCTGAACAGCGTCCACGTTGAAATAAATGGACTCGTTCATGCTTTTGACCCGCCCGGAAACCAGCACGTCCCGGCGCATGAGCCTTGCGTCGTGGACGCTGCACTGGCTGCATAGCTTTTCGATCAGCTCCCGGGACTTTTTTTCCGTGAGGAAGCGGCTGGACTGGACGGCATCGATGAGCAGCTTCAGCTCCGGCAGCTCGAAATTCCGGGAGGCGATGTAGTAGCCGCCGTTTTTTCCGGGGACGGAGAGAATGTCCACGCCGTAATCCTGCAAAGCCGCGACGTCCGAGTAGACGGTTTTGCGGTCGCAGACAATATCGTGCTCTTCCAGCATGGAAAGAAGCTCCGACGATCTCACCGGGTGATCCTGGTGAGAATTTTTTTGCAGGTAGTCGAGGATGTACAGGATTTTCAGCTTCTGATTGTCAGACTTGGGCATGCGGATTCCTCCCGGCGGTTATTCCTGACATTATAGCACATCTGCGCTGCCGGGGGAAAGAGAAAATTTGCTTTTTCCTCTGGAATATGCTATAATACTATTTCTTAATAAAATGATTTTATCATTTTATTCTGCCGTTTCACGGCAGACCGCCTAGGCGGCGGTAAGAAATGTATTGACTTCGTTTTTTAGCGGCAGTGGCCGCTGGCCGCAATCCTGCGGCAGAATAAAACGCTTTTAAGCGTTTTATTAAAAACTCGTATAATGCCCAAAAAGGAGTGAGCGTTTTGGGTTATTTTGGCTGTCATCTTTCCGCATCCGGCGGGAACGCGGCGATGGTGAAGACTGCGCTGTCCATCGGGGCGAATACCTTCGCGTTTTTTACCCGGAATCCCCGGGGCAGCAAGGCCAAACCGGAGGATCCGGCGGACACGGCAAAAGCGGCCGCCATGCTGGAAGAAAATCACTTTGGCAAACTGGTCGCCCACGGGGCGTATACCATGAATCTCTGCACTGCCGACGCGGACGCCAGAGCCTTTGCTGCGGGAATTCTGGAGGATGATCTGCGGCGTATGGCGGCGCTTCCCGGAAATTTCTACAATTTCCACCCCGGCAGCCATGTGGGGCAGGGAACCCAGGTGGGAATCGACTATATTGCCGCCGCCCTGAAAAACGCCCTGCGCCACGACTATCCGGTGACGGTGCTGCTGGAGACCATGGCGGGGAAGGGCAGCGAGATCGGCGGACGGTTTGAGGAACTAAAGGACATTCTGGACGCCGTGGGAAGCGAAAGCGTGGGCGTGTGTCTGGACACCTGCCACGTCTACGACGGCGGCTACGATATTGTGAATGACTTAGACGGCGTGCTGGCAGAGTTTGACCGGGTGATCGGCCTGAACAGGCTGCACGCTCTGCACCTGAACGACAGCAAGAACCCCTTTTCCAGCCACAAAGACCGCCATGAATGTCTGGGAAAGGGCAGCCTGGGGCTGGAAACCTTCCGCCGCATTGTGAACCATCCGCGTCTCAAGGACAAGCCTATGATTCTGGAAACCCCCAACGAGCTGCCCGGCTACGCCGAGGAAATCCGGATTCTGCGGGAAATGGAAGCCTGAAAGAATCCACATTTCACCTTAAGAAAATGTTCATTTGACATCTGAACGAAAATGTGTCATGTTATAAGCTATAAAGAGCAAAAAATACCCGAAGAAAGGAGGGTGATGGTATGCAGGATATTCTGGAATCCCTGACTCTGGTGCAGGAAAACTACGCTGGCTCCTATATGGGGATTCTGCGGTATGCCGTGCCGGTGCTCAGCGCCATATTGCTTCTGCGGTGCGTCCTGCCTCTGCTGACCTTCCGGCGGGAGCCGGAAATCTGGGCGTGGCTGAACATGACCGACGGCAGCCAGATTCCCATCACCCATTGGGAGAACGTCATCGGCCGGAGCAAATCCAGTGACGTGACCATCGACTTTCCCACCGTATCCCGGAACCACGCGGTTCTGACCCGGTACGACGACGGCAGCTGGACGATCACGGACGCCGGTTCCAAGGACGGAACGCTGGTCAACGGGAGAAAGGTGCAGATCTGCGCGTTAAAGCCCAAAGACCGTATCTCCATCGGCGGCGTGGAAATGCAGCTCCAGCCCATTACGGAGCATCAGGAGGCGCGTCAGGCGGAGCTTCGCACCAAGGCCGCCAGCGGCTGGGACAGCGTGGCGAACCTGATGATGCTGTCCATTCTGCAATGCCTGATGCTGCTGGGCTTCCTGCTGGGGCTGGGACAGGAGACGATCCCCAGCGTTCTCATGGGCTTCGGCGGTATTTTCCTGGGGCAGTGGGTGCTGTACCTGTTCTACTGCATGATTCACCGGAAATCCTTTGAGGTGGAGACCATGGCCTTCTTCCTGTGTACCATGGGCATGGCCGCCATCGCCACGGTAAAGCCTGGAGAGACGCTGAAACAGCTTGCCGCCATGGCGCTGGGCGTGGTGACGTTTCTCATCATCGGCTGGTCGCTGCGGGATCTGGAACGGGCGAAGGTCGTCCGGTATCTGGCCACGGTGGCGGGCGTGGGCTTCCTGATGGTGACGCTGGTGTTCGGCACCGAGTATTACGGCGCGAAAAACTGGCTGATCATCGGCGGACTGTCCTTACAGCCGTCGGAACTGAGCAAGGTCTGCTTCGTCTATGCCGGCGCGTCCACCATGGACAGAATCATGAGCAAGCGGAATATTTACATTTTTATCGCCTATTCCATTCTCATCTGCGGCCTGCTTGCCCTGATGAACGATTTCGGCACGGCGCTGATTTTTTTCTGCGCCTTCCTTGTGATCGCGTATCTCCGTTCCGGCAGCATGGGCACCGTGGCGCTGGCTGTTACGGCGCTGATCTTCGCCGGGGTGCTGGCGCTGAAAATCGCGCCCCACGCCCTGCGGCGGTTTTCCGTCTGGCGGCATGTGTGGGACGATCCCCTGAATGCCGGTTACCAGCAGGTTCAGGCGCTGATGTGCGTGGCCTCCGGCGGCCTGTTCGGCCTGGGGCCGGGACAGGGCTTCCTGAAACACGTGTTCGCGGCGGACTCCGACATCGCCTTTGCCACCATTTCCGAGGAATGGGGGTTGATCTTGGCGGTGATGATGGTGCTGTGCGTGGCGGCCTACGGCTTCTTTGCCATCCGCACCGCACGGGTCGCCCGGAGCAGCTTCTACTCCATCGGCTCCTGCACCGCCGCCAGCATCCTGGTCATTCAGACCATTCTGAACTGCCTCGGCACGCTGGATATTCTGCCCTTCACCGGCGTGACCTTCCCGTTCCTGAGCAACGGCGGCACCAGCATGATCGGCGCCTGGGGGCTGCTGGCCTTCGTCAAGGCGGCGGACACCCGGCAGAATGCCAGCTTTGCCGTCCGCCTGAACAAGAAGGGAGCGTGAGCGGATGAACCGAGTAACCAAAAGAACCTGGATCATGGGTTTGTTTCTGGTCGTACTGCTGGGGGGCATGGCCTTCTTTCTGTGGGAGTACGTGACCCAGGCGGGGGAATGGGTAACTTTTCCCGGCTCCCCTCATGTGTATAACAACGCCAACATCGGCTGCGGCACGGTGACCGACCGTTCCGGAAACGTGCTGCTGGACATCACCGAGGAGCGCGCCTACTCCTCCGACGCCGCTAC
Organism: uncultured Oscillospiraceae bacterium; assembly: GCA_934569225.1. Taxonomy (GTDB): domain Bacteria; phylum Bacillota; class Clostridia; order Oscillospirales; family Oscillospiraceae; genus Faecousia. The sequence goes on from CAKTKC010000017.1 coordinate 26,432, forward strand.
CCGCCAGTCCACGCTCCACTGGCTGGGCGACCGGAAGGGCTTTATCAGCGCCTCCGCAGTTTCTCACTACGCGGGAAAAATGGCGGGCTTCGACCTCGTGAACGGCGTATATGACAGCAGCGGCGAGGGGGGCGAAATGACCCTGACCCTGTCGGCCAGGGTGCAGAACGCGGCGCTGGAGGCCATGGCGGGGAGAAAAGGCACCGTCGGCATCTACAACTACAAAACGGGAGAAATCCTATGCGCCCTGACCACCCCCACCTACGACCCGGACAATGTGCCGGATATCGCCGGGGATACCTCCGGACAGTACGAGGGCGTGTACTTAAACCGCTTTTTACAGTCGACCTACGTCCCCGGCTCCATTTTCAAGGTGGTCACCACCGCCGCGGCGCTGGACTGCGTCCCGGACATTCTGGACAAGACTTTCACCTGCTACGGCGCTTACGAGTACGGCACGGAAAAGGTGACCTGTGAGAAAGCTCATGGCACCCTGACCCTGAAAACCGCTCTCGCCAATTCCTGCAACTGCTCCTTCGCCCAGATCGCGGAGCTGGTGGGGAAGAAGAACATGGTGAAGTACGTGGAGCAGTTCGGCATCACGGACAGCCTGAGCTTTGACGGCGTCACCACCGCCAAGGGCAACTACGACATTTCCAACACCGCTCCGGTGTCCTTCGCCTGGAGCTGCATCGGCCAGCACACCGACCTGATTAACCCCGCCCGCTACATGACCTTCATGGGCGCCATTGCGGGGGGCGGCGTAGGCGCGGAACCCTATCTGGTGTCGGAGGTTCGCAGCGGCGAGGAAGTGACCTACGAGGCGAAAACGAAAACCACCGGCCGCATTATGTCTCAGGACGTGGCAGACCAGGTCAAGGCCTACATGCGCAACAACGTGCAGAGCGTCTACGGCGACTGGAATTTTAACGGCATGAACGTCTGCGCCAAGTCCGGCACCAGCCAGCTGGGCGGCGGACAGAAATCCAACGCCATGTTCGCGGGCTTCGTGGAGGACGAGCAGTACCCCCTGGCCTTCATCGTGGTGGTGGAGAACGGCGGCTACGGCAGCGCCACCTGCGTGCCGGTTCTGAGCAAGGTTCTCGCCGCCTGCAAGTCCGTCCTGGACGGGGAATAATGTCCTTGGGAACCTCTGATGAAATCACCTCTTACCGGCGGCGATTTCATCGGAGGTTCCCTTGTGCGTTATACACAAAAAAGGCGAAAAAACGCAAAAGATTCTGTAATCTTTTCCTCGTTGACAAATGTCTTTCTGTGGGATACAATATGCTAAAATTCTTCGGGAGGTACATGACGATGACGGCACGGTTTTCTACCACTTACAGCTCTACCCGCTGCACTATGGCAGCGGCATGTTCCTCTGCGCGAATTAGCCCCATCCTGGACACTGCCATGATTCTGGCGGTGTCCATTTGCGTTGTACGACTGCTGCTGGCAACAGCGGCGTGACCGGGGCTTCACATGGTATGAAGAAGCGGTTACGCCCTGGGCGGACCGCTTTTTTATAGTAAGAAATGAAAAAGGAGAACACTATCATGAAAAAAGTACTTGCTATGCTGATGGCTGCCCTGATGGTAGCCGCAATGTTCACCGGATGCGGCTCTAAGAAGGCTGCGGAGAGTTCCGATGCAATCAAGATTGGTATGTCCGGCCCTCTGACCGGCGGCGCCGCCGTCTACGGTACGGCTGTTCAGGCCGGCATGGAAATTGCCGTTGAGGAAGTGAACGCCAAGGGCGGCCTGCAGTTCGAGCTGAACTGCCAGGATGACGAGCATGACACCGAGAAGGCTGCCAATGCCTACAATGCCCTGAAGGGCTGGGGCATGCAGATCATGGCCGGCCCTGTCACCACCGCCCCCTGCAACGTGGTTGCCGCCGAGTGCGCCAACGACAAGATCTTTATGCTGACCCCCTCCGGCTCCGGTGCTTCCATCATTGAGTACGGCGACAACATCTTCCAGATTTGCTTTACCGACCCCAACCAGGGCGTCGCTTCCGCCGACTACATGGCGACCCATGACCTGGGCAGCACCATCGGCGTGATCTACGACTCCTCCGACGTCTACTCCTCCGGCATTTACGAGAAGTTCGCCGCCGAGGCGCAGGCCAAGGGTCTGAACATTGCCTGTGTGGAAGCCTTCACTGCCGACAACAAGTCTGACCTGACCACCCAGGTGACCAAGTGCAAGGACGCCGGCTGCGACCTGGTGTTCCTGCCCTTCTACGCCACCGAGGCCGCTCAGGTTCTGACCTATGCCGATACCATCGGCTACGCCCCCACTTTCTTCGGCTGCGACGGCATGGACGGCATCCTGGCTGTGGAAGGCTTTGACCCCGCTCTGGCCGAGGGGCTGATGCTCCTGACCCCCTTCTCCGCCGACGCTTCCGATGAGGCTACCCAGTCCTTCGTTGCCAAGTACAAGGAGAAGACCGGCATCGTTCCCAACCAGTTCGCCGCCGACGCCTACGACGTCATCTGCTCTCTCTACCAGGCCTGCGTCGCGGGCGGCGTGACCCCGGATATGAGTGCTTCCGAGATCAACGACATCCTGGTCGGCCAGTTCACCTCCATGACCTATGACGGCCTGACCGGCAAGGGCATGACCTGGAAGGCAACCGGTGAGGTTTCCAAGAGCCCCATGGCCGTTGTGATCAAGGACGGCACTTACGTCAGCGCGGAATAAGCACGATTAAAAAACCAATGGTGGCTGGACAGGGGAAACCCTGTCCGGCTGCCGGTCGTAAACGGATGCCGACAGCCTGTGAGAAGAACACAGGCGTGTGTCCTCGTCACAGGTTGTTGGAAAGAGAGGAATGCAGTTGTGAGTTTTTTACAGTATCTGATTAACGGCATCAGCATCGGTTCGGTGTATGCCATTATCGCCCTGGGCTATACCATGGTGTACGGCATTGCCAGAATGCTGAACTTCGCCCACGGCGACGTGATCATGGTGGGCGCTTACATGTCCTACTGCGTAACGAGCTATCTGGGACTTCCCCCGGCGGTGGGTGTTCTGACGGCCGTCGTCGTGTGTACGCTTCTGGGCGTGCTGATCGAGGGGCTGGCCTACAGACCCCTGCGGGGCGTTCCGAGTCTCGCGGTGCTGATCACCGCCATCGGTGTCAGCTACTTTCTGCAAAATGCCGCCCAGCTGATTTTTGGGTCTGCCCCCAAGAACTTCAAGAGCATCGTGGCCATGAAGCCCCTGGTGCTCTTTAACGGCGGTCTGACCATCACGGGAGAAGTGATCGTGACCATCGCGGCCTGCATCGTAATCATGATTGGACTGACCGTGTTTACAAACAGAACCAAAATGGGCAAGTCCATGCGGGCGGTGTCCGAGGATCGGGACGCCGCGCAGCTGATGGGCATCAACGTCAACCGCACCATTTCCGTCACCTTTGCCATCGGCTCCGCTTTGGCGGCCGTTGCCGGTGTGCTGCTCTGCTCCACCGTGCCGACCCTGATGCCCACCACCGGCTCCATGCCCGGTATCCGTGCCTTTACGGCGGCGGTCTTCGGCGGCATCGGCTCCATTCCCGGCGCAATGCTGGGCGGCATCCTTCTGGGCGTCATTGAGACCTTCAGCAAGGCGTACCTGTCCACCCAGTTCTCCGACGCCATCGTATTTCTGGTTCTGATTGTCATTCTGCTCGTCAAGCCCGCCGGACTGCTGGGCAAGAACGTGCAGGAGAAAGTGTGAGGTGAGTGCCATGAAACTGAAACAATACATTGGGCGCCACCGCACAAATCTGGTGACCTACGGTGTGGTCATCCTGGGCTTTGTCATCATGCAGGTACTGTCTGCGTCCCATATGCTTTCCAGTTCCGTAGAAGGCTTCCTGGTTCCCATCTGTGCCTACGTCGTTCTGGCCGTTTCCCTGAACCTGGTGGTGGGCATTTCCGGTGAACTGAGCCTGGGTCACGCCGGATTCATGGGGGTGGGCGCCTTTACCGGTATCATTGTCGCGGCGCTGCTGAAGACCGTCATTGCCAGCAAGGTTCTGCTGCTGATCGTCGCCATTGTCTGCGGCGGCGTGATGGCGGGACTGTTCGGCGTCGTCATCGGCCTGCCGGTCATGCGCCTGCGAGGCGACTACCTTGCCATTGTGACGCTGGCCTTCGGCGAAATCCTGAAAAACCTGATTAACAATATGTATGTTGGCAGTGATGTCAACGGCGTTCATTTCGTAATCGGCACCGAAAAGCCTCTGCTCGCCGACGGCGGCAGCATGATTATCAACGGCCCCATGGGCGCCACCGGCGTTGCCAAGCTGGCGACCTTCCCCATTGGCTTTGCCTTGATTCTCGTGACGCTGTTCGTCGTGCTGAATCTGATCAACTCCAAGGAAGGCCGCGCCATCAAGGCCGTCCGGGACAACCGCATCGCCGCGGAATCCGTGGGCATCAACGTTACGACGTTCCGGCTAAAAGCCTTCGTAGTCTCCGCCTTCCTGGCGGGCATGGCGGGGGCGCTGTACGGCCTGAATTATTCCTCCCTCACCGCCTCAAAGTTCAATTTCAATACCTCCATCAACATTCTGGTGTTCGTGGTGCTGGGCGGCATGGGCAATATCCTCGGCTCCATCATTTCCGCTACGGTGCTGTACGTTCTGCCGGAGGCCATGCGCGGCCTGCAGGATTACCGGATGATCCTCTACGCCGTGGTTCTGATCGTCGTGATGCTCTTTACATGGTCCCCCAAGGTGAAAGAAGCCATGTCCGTGGTCACCGACAAGATTGCCGGTGTATTCAAGAAGAAGGAGGCGGAAAGCAATGAATGACTATTCCAAGAAAATCCTGAAAGTTCCCACCGTGACCTTCGTCCGTGAACAGGATCAGGGCAAGCAGCCTGTTCTGGATGTGCGGAATCTGGGCATCGACTTCGGCGGCCTGACGGCTGTGGACAGCTTCAACATTACCATCGGCCCCACCGAGATTTCCGGTCTGATCGGCCCTAACGGCGCGGGCAAGACCACCATTTTTAATCTGCTCACCGGCGTCTATCAGCCCACCCGCGGCTCCGTGCTGGTCAACGGCATCGACATCAAGGGAATGCCGGTACACAAGGTCAACAAGCTGGGCATTGCCAGAACGTTCCAGAATATCCGTTTGTTCTCGGACATGACCGTTCTGGACAATGTCAAGGTCGGCCTGCACAATTCTATGAAGTGCTCCTTCTTCTCAAGCGTTCTGCATCTGCCAGGCTACTTCAAGGCCGAGAAGCGCGCCAATGAGAAGGCCATGGAGCTGCTGAATTTCATGGGGCTTGCGGAACATGCCAACGAGAAAGCGGGAAGCCTTCCCTATGGCGTTCAGCGCCGGCTGGAGATCGTCCGTGCGCTGGCGACCAATCCTTCCGTGATTCTGCTGGATGAACCCGCTGCCGGCATGAACCCCAGCGAGACTGCCGAGCTGATGCACCAGATACGGCGGATTCGGGATACCTTCCACGTGGCTATTTTCCTGATCGAGCATGACATGAACCTGGTTATGAACGTGTGCGAGGCCATCGCCGTGGTGAACTACGGCCGGATCATTGCGAAGGGAACCCCTGAGGAGATTCAGGCGAATCCCGCGGTCATCGAGGCCTACCTTGGCAAAGAGGAGGGGAAAGCAGATGCTGAAAATTGAAGACATGCACGTGTATTACGGCGCGATTCACGCGGTGAAGGGCGTGTCCTTTGAGGTCGGCGAGGGCGAGATCGTGGCACTGATCGGCGCCAACGGCGCGGGCAAGTCTACCATCCTGAAGACGGTTTCCGGCCTGATGCATCCCCGCAGCGGCTCCATCCACTTCTGTGACCAGGATATCACCCATATGGAAGCCTACAAGCTTCTGCGTACCGGCTTGGCGCATGTCCCGGAAGGACGGCGGATTTTCCAGCAGATGACGGTTCAGGAGAACCTGGAGATGGGCGCCTACATCAAAAAGGATGTGTCCCAGGAGGACCTGGAGACGGTGTTCACCTACTTCCCCCGCCTGAAGGAGCGGCGCAAGCAGATCGCGGGAACCCTTTCCGGCGGCGAGCAGCAGATGCTGGCCATGTCCCGCGCCCTCATGAGCCACCCCAAGCTCATGATGCTGGACGAACCATCCATGGGTCTTGCGCCCATTCTGGTGGATCAGATCTTTGACATCGTCAAGGAGCTGCACAAGGCCGGCACCACGATCCTTCTCGTGGAGCAGAACGCCCGGAAGGCGCTGCAGATTGCCGACCGTGCTTACGTTCTGGAAACCGGCAGCATCACCTTAAGCGGCACCGGCGCGGAGCTTGCAAGCTCCGACGCGGTGAAGAAGGCTTACCTCGGCGGTTAAAAATTGGACACCCCCTGCATAGGATAAGCAGGGGGTGTTTTTATGTGCCGGAAAAACCACCTGCATGGGTGCTGCTGCCTGTTCTTCGGACTGGGGCTGATCGTGGGGCATTGTGTTTCCAGCTGGTTCGTCTGCTGCTGCGGCGGAATCGCGCTTCTGGCTCTCGGATTTTGTATTATGCGCAGACGGTAGTCATAAACTTGTCCGGCGTTGAATAGACTGTATCGACAACGTGGGATAAGGAGTGATCCAACTTGGAATTTGAGTTTCAGAAATCCGCCTGCCCCTGCCTGGAAACGGTGCTGCGGGAGGTTCAGAATGTGGAGCAGACCCAGGAGATCAAGTTGTCCGACGGAATGCCGGACGTCGGCAGAGTCCTTGCCGCATGGGGGCAGACCATCCTCCGGGGGAAGGAATGGCGCAGCGACAGCGTCTCCTTTTCCGGCGGGATGATGGTCTGGATTCTCTACGCGCCGGAGGATGGCAGCGAGGAGCGGTGCATTGACGGCTGGATCCCCTTCCAGATGAAGTGGGATCTGCCGGAACGGACAGAGGAGGGGAGCATCCGCATCCAGTGTCTCACCCGGTTCGTGGATGCCCGGTCGGTATCCGCCCGGAAGCTGATGGTGCGCGTGGGTGCAGCGGCTATGGCGGAGGCCTGTGTGCCGAAGACGGCGGAAATCGCCGCCCCGGCGGAACCGATCGAGGGGGTGGAGCTGCTGACAAGCAGCTATCCGGTCAGGATGCCCAGAGAGGCTGGGGAAAAGGCGTTTGCGCTGGACGAAGAACTGACGCTTCCCGAATCCAGCCCATTGCCTGAGAAGCTGGTCTATTACTGCCTGCACCCCAGAATAACGGAGAAAAAGGTGCTGTCCAACAAGGTGGTGTTCCGGGGAAACGGGAACCTCCACGTGCTTTACCGCTCTGAGGAGGGACAGCTCCACGGATGGGACTTTGAACTGCCCTTTTCCCAGCTGGCAGATCTTTCCGGGGAACACAGCGGCGACGCCCAGGCGGACATCCTGCTGAGCCCCACCAGTCTGGAGCTGGAAGTGGACGATGAAGGACATATGCGCCTGAAGTGCGGCATTGTGGGGCAGTATCTCATCTCTGACCGGGAAATGCTGACCCTGGCGGAGGACGCCTACAGCCCGGGACGGGAGCTGTCCGTGCAGATGGAAAATCTGGAAGTCCCCGCCATTCTGGAAAGCCGCAGGGAGAGCGTCTACGGCGAACAGAGCATCCCCGCGGAAGCCAACCTGACGGCGGACGTCAGCTTCCTCGTGGACTTTCCCCGGCAGCGCAGAACCCCAAAGGGCGTGGAAATGGAGATCCCTGGCTCGTTTCTGGTGCTGTACTACGGCGAGGACGGCATTCTCCATTCCGCCACAGCCCGCTGGGAGGGGCAGTGTGTCCTGAACGCGGATGAAAACACCGTGATCACGGCGATCCCCATGCCGCCGGAACAGATGCAGGCCAGCCTTGGAAGCGGCAGCGTGACCGTGAAGGGGGAAGTCCCTCTGGAAATGACGTCGGAAAGCAGCCGGGGATTTTCCATGATCACCGGCGTGGAGCTGGGGGAGGAAAAAGAGCCGGACGCGAACCGGCCGTCCCTGATTCTGCGCAGAGCGGGGAATGGCCGCCTGTGGGACATTGCCAAGGAAAGCGGCTCCACCATGGACGCAATCCGCAAGGCAAACGGCCTTCAGGAAGAACCGGCGGCAGGGCAGATGCTGCTGATTCCGGTATCATAAGGAAGGAAATGCGCTCCGGTGAATGCCGGGGCGCATTAGACAGTTAACAGGTGCAGTGGGATAATGAACTGCACCCCTTGCCTCTCCCTATGGGAGAGGTGGCCGAGCGAAGCGAGGACTGAGAGGGTATAACAGGGTGCAATACCCTCTCAGTCACCTTCGGTGACAGCTCCCCCAAAGGGGGAGCCAAGGGGCTGTGCCCCGACATGAGAAATGGAGCGTATCGGTACCGATACGCTCCATTCGCTGTTTTACAACAACCCGTCAAACGCCGGGGCGGCGCTTTTCGTCTGCAAAAAGAGAAAATATGGAAGAAAATTTTCTTGTAGCTGTTGACAAGAAGTGATATAATAATCTTTAGAGATTTTTATACAGAAGGTGTTTTTTATGACAAAAATTGATATTTTCTCCGGCTTCCTCGGCGCGGGCAAGACGACCCTGATCAAAAAGATGATCGCCGAGAGCTACAAGGGGCAGAAGCTGGTGCTGATCGAGAACGAGTTCGGCGAGATCGGCATTGACGGCGGCTTTTTGCAGGATTCCGGCATCAACATCACCGAGATGAACTCCGGCTGCATCTGCTGCTCTCTGGTGGGCGATTTCGGCAAGGCGCTGAAGAAGGTCATTGCCGAATACCATCCCGACCGCATTCTCATCGAGCCCTCCGGCGTGGGCAAGCTGTCCGACGTCATCGCCGCCGTGAGCAAGGTGACGAATGACGAGGTCACGCTGGGCTATACCGTCGCCGTGGCCGACGCGGGCAAGGTCAAGGTGTATATGAAGAACTTCGGCGAGTTCTACAACAACCAGATCGAGACGGCCTCCACCATCATCCTGTCCCGTACCGATTCCACCCAGCAGAGCAAGCTGGACACCGCCGTTGCCATGCTGCGGGAGCATAATTCCGTCGCTACCATTGTCACCACCCCCTGGGGTGAGCTGACGGGCGAGCAGCTGATCGAGGCGCTGGAAGGCAAGGCGTCCGTCGCGGCGGAGCTGGCGAAGATGGAGATGGAGCGTCTGGCAGAAGAGGACGAGGAAGAAGACCATCATTGCTGCCACCACCATCACGACGATGATGACGATGACGAGGACGAACACGAGCACGATCATCACTGTTGCCATCACCATCATGATGACGACGATGACGAGGATGAGCACGAGCATCATCACCACCATCACGATGATGACGAGGATGAGCATGACCATCACTGCTGCCACCATCATCATGACGACGATGAGGACGAGCATGAGCATCACCACCACCATCATCACCACGCCGACGAGGTGTTCACCTCCTGGGGCGTAGAGACCGCCAAGAAGTTCGACAAGGCTTCCATCGAAGCGGCGCTTCATGAGCTGGATTCCGGCAAGTACGGCACCATCCTCAGAGCGAAGGGCATCCTGCCCGCCGTGGACGGCACGTGGATTCATTTTGACTATGTTCCCGAGGAATGCAACGTCCGCACCGGCAGCGCCGATATTACCGGCAAGCTCTGTGTCATCGGCTCCAAGCTGGATGAAGCGGGCGTAGCCGCACTGTTCGGGGTGTAAACATGGTGCAGATTCCCGTATATGCCTTTACCGGGTTTCTGGATTCCGGTAAGACCAAGTTCATTCAGGAGACGCTGGAGGACGAGCGCTTCAACGCGGGCGAACGGACGCTGCTGCTGGTGTTTGAGGAAGGGGAGGAGGAGTATGATTTCTCCACCTACCCCCACAAGAACGTGTATCTGGAAACCCTGGATCAGCAGACCGTCACCACCAAGGAGCTTCAGGCGCTGGCGAAAAAGTACAAGGCGCAGCGTGTGGTCGCCGAGCTGAACGGTATGCAGCAGGTGGGTGACCTGTATATGCGCTTCCCGGAAAACTGGGCGGTGGCACAGGAGGTCATGTTCGCCGACTCCACCACCATCATGGCCTACAACGCCAATATGCGCAATCTGGTGATGGACAAGCTGGTGGGCGCCCAGATGGTGGTGTTCAACCGGCTGGAAAAGGGCGCGGACGTCATGCCCCTGCACAAGCTGGCCCGGGCGGCTAACCGCCGCATCGACATTCTGTACGATTACACCGACGGTTCCACCTCTTACGACGATATCGAAGACCCGCTGCCCTTTGACATCAACGCCCCTGTCATTCAGGTGAAGGACGAGGACTATGCCCTGTTTTACCGGGACGTGTCCGAGGAGCCGAAGAAGTACGACGGCAAGACCGTCAGCTTCAAGGGTCAGGTGGCCATGCTCCGCCGGGACAAGAACGGTATGTTTGCCCCCGGCCGGTTCGTGATGACCTGCTGCGTGGAGGACATCCAGTTCTGCGGCATTCCCTGCCGGTACGATCAGGCGGGGACGTTGGAGCCTCGCTCCTGGGTCATGGTCACGGCGAAGATCACTGCGGAGAAGCACCCCCTGTACAAAGGTGAGCTTGGCCCCGTCCTGACGGCGCTGGAGGTCACAAAGAACGCCCAGCCCGCCGACCCGGATGTTGCGACATTCTGACAGGAAAGTCCCCTCTGAAAAGAGGGAACTTTTTATGAACAAAATTTCGGGAAAAGTTGATGCAATTTTGCCGGGAATATGATATAGTGTAAGAAAGCAATAAGCACAGGAAGGGCATCCATATGTATCAACCACTCGCCGATCTTTTGCGGCCGCAGGCACTGGACGAGGTCTACGGTCAGGAGCATATTCTGGGCAAGGGCGCGGTGCTGCGCCGCCTGATCGACTCCGGGAACATCCCCAACATGGTGTTCTACGGTCCCAGCGGCACGGGAAAGACCACCGTCGCCAATATCATCGCAAAGCAGACCAACCGCACCCTTTACAAGCTCAACGCCACCACCGCTTCCACGGCAGACATCAAGGAGATCGTGGCGCAGCTGGACACCTTCATGGCGCCCAACGGGGTGCTATTGTATCTGGACGAGATCCAGTCCTTCAACAAAAAACAGCAGCAGTCCCTGCTGGAACACATCGAAAACGGCAAGATCACCCTGATCGCTTCCACCACGGAAAATCCCTATTTCTATGTGTTCAATGCCATTTTGAGCCGCTCCACCGTCTTTGAATTCAAGCAGATTTCCGCGTCCGCCGCCTTGCAGGCGGTACGCCGGGCGGTTTCCTTCATGGAGCAGCGTACCGCGCTGACCGCCGTTCCGGAAGACGGGGCGCTGGAATACATTGCGTCCTCCTGCGGCGGCGATCTGCGTAAGGCCATGAACGCGGTGGAGGTGCTGTTTTCCGCGGGGATTCCTCAGGACGGAAAGCTCCCCCTGACCCTGGCGGACGCCAAAGAGGTCACCCAGAAAAGCGCCCTCCGCGCCGACCGGGACGGAGACAACTATTATGACCTGCTGTCCGCGCTCCACAAGTCCATCCGCGGCTCTGACCCGGACGCCGCCTGCCACTATCTGGCAAGGCTTCTGGAAGCCGGGCAGATGCCTTCTGCCTGCCGCCGCCTGATGTGCGTCGCGGCGGAGGACGTGGGATTGGCCTACCCTCAGATCCTGCCCATCGTCAACGCCTGCGTGGATATGGCGCTGAAGCTGGGAATGCCGGAAGCGCGGCTCCCCCTGGCGGATGCCGCCGTGCTGATGGCCACCAGTCCAAAGTCCAATTCTGCCTATCTTGCCATTGATGCGGCGCTGGACGATGTGCGCAAGGGAAAGTCCGGGGACTTCCCCCGGCATTTGCAGAACGTCCACGCGGATACCTACACCATGGAGCGGGAACAGGGGTATCTCTATCCCCACAACTACCCCAACCACTGGGTGAAGCAGCAGTACCTGCCGGACGAGCTGGTGGGCGCGCATTATTACGAATACGGCCCCAACAAGCTGGAACAGGCGGCGAAGCAGTACTGGGACAGCATCAAAAAGGAGTAAAGCATGGACATTCGCGTCAACGACATTCTCGTCATGAAGAAGCCCCACCCCTGCGGGGAAAAGCGCTGGCTGGTTCTGCGCACCGGCGCGGATTTCCGCCTGCGGTGCCTGGGCTGCGGCCATGAGTTGATGACACCCCGGTTCAAGGCAGAAAAAAATATCCGCTCCGTGGAGCGGAAGGAGACCTCCGACAGCTAATGTCGGAGGTTTTTCGTTCCCCATCGCCGATGCAGCCGAAAGGACGGCGGGGCGGGGGAAACTTGCGGCGAGCCTGGGACACGGTTGCGACCGACTTTTCCCGGGGGAGGGGGTATACTTTTGCCATACCGGCTGGAGGTGGTGCGTTGAAAATCTATCTGGACCTGGTGGTAATTCTGAACTTTCTGGTGGATTTTTTGCTCCTTTTGGGGACAAACCGTTTATCGGGCTTCCCGGCGTCGCCCCTCCGGGCGGCGGCAGCGGCGGCGCTGGGGGCGGTCTACAGCGGGGTGTGCATGATGCCCCGGCTGCGGTTCCTGGGAGGGCTGCTGTGGCGGATCGTCAGCCTGGCCGGGATGGCTGTGATCGCCTTCGGCTGGGACAAAAGCGCGTGGAAGCGAAGCGGCGTGTTCGTGCTTCTCAGCATGGCGCTGGGCGGCGCGTCATTGAGCATCGGCCGGGGAAATTTCCTGACGCTGGTGCTGACCGCCGGAGGCGTGTGGGCGCTGTGCATCGTGGCCTTCGGCGGACGGGTTGGGGGCAGAGAGTATGTCCCGGTGGAGCTGACCTACGGCGGAAAAACCGTCAGCATCATCGCTTTGCGGGATTCCGGGAACACCCTGCGCGACCCCATTTCCGGGGAGCAGGTGCTTGTGGTTTCAGGGGAAGTGGCGGAAAGGCTGACGGGTCTGACCCAGGAGCAGCTCCGCGCGCCCCTGAAAACGCTGATGTGCCGCCCGGTTCCGGGACTTCGCCTGATCCCCTACCGGGCGGTGGGGCAGGCGGGGGACATGCTGCTGGCCATGCGGTTTGACAGGGTGAAAATCGGCAATCGGACGCAGAGCGCCGTGGTGGCCTTTGCGGCGGAAGGACTTGGCAGGGGAGACGTATATCAGGCACTGACGGGAGGGGTCGTATGAAGCTGTTGGACATTTTACGGAAACTGGGACTCATCCGGGAGAACGGCATCTTTTACATCGGGGGCAGCGACGTGCTTCCTCCGCCGCTGAAGGGGTCGGAGGAGCTTGAGACCCTTCAGGCGCTGGAGCAGGGGAATGAGGACGCGCGGCAGCGGCTGGTGGAGCACAATCTCCGTCTGGTTGTGTATATCGCCCGGCGCTTCGAGAATACCGGCGTCAATCTGGAGGACCTGATTTCCATCGGCACCATTGGCCTCATTAAGGCCATCAGCACCTATAGGCTGGACAAGAAGATCAAGCTGGCGACCTACGCCTCCCGGTGTATCGAAAATGAGATCCTCATGTACATCCGCAAAACCGCCAACCAGAAGACGGAAGTGTCCCTGGACGAACCCATCAACATGGACTGTGACGGCAACGAGCTGCTGCTTTCCGACATCCTGGGCACCGACGAGGACATGATCATGCGGCCGCTGGAGGATGACGTGGACATCTGCGTTCTGCGGCAGGCGCTGCGCGATTTGCCCGACCGGGAGCGGGAGATCGTGCTGATGCGCTTTGGTCTGGAAGGGCGGCAGGAGCTGACCCAGAAGGAGGTGGCGCAGAAAATGGGCATTTCCCAGTCCTACATTTCCCGGCTGGAAAAGCGGATCATGCTGCGGCTGAAAAAAGAATTTCTCCGTCAGACAAGCTGCGCTTGATTTTTTGGAATCGGTATGGTATAATCGATAAGGAAATTATCGATATGGTTTCGTATCGATTGCAAAGAGGTTATTATGGAAGAGAAAAAGGTTTCAAAATCGGTTCTGAAACGTCTGCCGGGGTATCTGGCGTACCTGAAAAACATGCCGGAAAACGCCCCTGCCCATATTTCCGCCACGGCGCTGGCCAACGCTCTGGGAATGGGAGAGGTGCAGGTTCGCAAGGATCTCGCTATGGTCTCCGACGGGGGACGCCCCAAGATCGGCTATCTGCGGGAGACGCTGATCGACGATATCGAGCAGTTTCTGGGGTACGACAACACCACCGATGCCGTTTTGATCGGCGCGGGCAAGCTGGGTCAGGCGCTGATGGGCTACAGCGGCTTTGACGAGTACGGCCTGAACATTCTGGCGGCCTTTGACGCAAGCCCCAAGGCGGAAAAGACGGAAGAGGGCAAGCCCATCTACCATGTTTCCCAGCTGGCGCATTTCTGCCGTACCCATAAGGTGCTGATGGGCATTATCACCGTTCCGGCGGAGGCGGCGCAGCAGGTGGCTGACCAGCTCATTGCCGGGGGAATCAAGGGTATCTGGAATTTTGCCCCCACCCATCTGGATGTGCCGTCCAACATTCTGGTGCAGTATGAGAACATGGCGACGTCCCTCGCGGTGCTGTCCGTACATTTGCAGGCCCAGATCAAGGAAGAAAAGGAAGTCAGGAAATAATCAGAGAAAATCTGCCCCGCGCTGTAACGGGCGGGTCACATCAGACAGTTAACAGGCACAGCGGAATCATCTGCTGTGCCTGTTTTGTGAGCACCTCTTGCCTCTCCCTATGGGAGAGGTGGCCGAGCGTAGCGAGGACGGAGAGGGTACGCAAGGGTGCAATACCCTCTCAGTCACCTTCGGTGACAGCTCTCCCAGAGGGAGAGCCAAGGGGCTGTACCGATACGCTCCATTCACTGCTTTACGACCACCCACCAAAAAGCGCGGGGCGCGTTTTTGATTCCGGCGTGGTTGACGGTTTCCCGGGAAAGTGGTAAACTGACGGAAAGTAGAAAATGAAACTCGAGGTTCCCCTATGAAAAAAATTCTAGTCTGCCTGCTGTTTGCGTTCCTGACTGCGGCGCTGCTGTTTAGGGCGGCGCCGGAGGCGGCTGCCTACGAACCGGGAGACCCCTATAGCCCCGATTTGTCCGAGCTGATCCGCGACGCTGACCACCGGACTTATGTAGAAACGCTGACCGACTACTATATGCGCACCAACACCCGGGTGTGGAAGGCTTTGCAGAAGGGGCAGTGCGCCATGTTTCTGTTCGAGGGCTGTTCCGACAACCTGAACGACAGAAGGCTGTCCGATCTGTCCTATTACCGGGTCTCGGCGGTGTGCCTGGTGGTGCGGCTGGACAAAGCGGGGGAGCCGTACATCGTCTATTTCAACCAGAATTGCAGCACCATTCCGGATCGCCCGCTGGAATACGGCGCGTGGGAGCTGGAGGACGTGGGTCAGGTCGGCCCCGCCACGGTTCGGGACGGAACCTATGAACTGTATTCCGTGAAGCACATGGGCGCGTATGAGGCGCTGCATGTCCGGGACAGCGAAAAGGACGAAAAGGTCTCCGCCGTTTATATGACCCCGGAGGGATTCGTCACCACGGAAGCCGACTGCATCAACATCCACACCCGCACGGGCAATCACGTGGCCGGCCGGGGAATGTGGTCGGCGGGGTGTATGCTGGTGGGGGACGGGGACTTCGGCCAGTTTTCGGAACTGATGGATTCCACCTATTATACGCTCTACGACGAATTTGACGTGGGGCAGAAGGTGGGCGTGGTGGTCATCAACCGCCAGCGGATGAAAAATAAGCTCTTTGCCCTGTATCAGAACTGGGACGCCGTGAACAAGATCCTGGAAAATTCTCAGGCAGCACTGCCGGAAAATTATCTCGCGCTCTGCACGGAGCAGCCGCTTACTCCCCAGGGGGAAACATTGCGCACAGTGCGGGATACGAAGCTGATGACGCTGCCCTGCAGCAATGAGACGGACGCCAGGTCGGCGGCGGTGCAGACGCTGCCCAGGGGTACGCAGCTGGAGATCACCTCCGTCATCCGCAACACCCGGGGCAGCGACTGGTACGCGGTGAGCTTTGGCCTGGAAACCCGCTACGTCTACAGCGGCGACACGGAGCCGTCCACATGGTTCAGCAAGTTTGTGGATTTCTGGGCGAATAAGTGGAGAAAAGATACGGAAAGTTGAATCGGCGCGGCCAAAAGGCCGCGCCGATCGTGCATTATACTTCGTGATAGTAAAGGCAGATATTCTGGTACGTGCCGTCCTTCATCCGGAAGCCGCCGGGGATGGTTCCGAGCAGAGTGAAGCCAAGCCGTTCATACAGATGGCGGGCGAGGATGTTGTTTTCCACAACGGCGTTGAACTGCAAAAGCCGGAAATGGAGCTTCGCGGCCTGCACAAGACAGTCGGACACCAGCTTTTCACCGATGTGCTCACCCCGGCAAGCGGAATCCACGGCATAGCTGGCGTTTGCAATGTGGCCGCACCGGCCGATGTTGTTGGGATGGAGAATGTAAAGCCCCACGACCCTGCCGCCCGCGACGGCGACGCCGCAGTAGCTTTGGGATGCAAAGAAAGCACTTCCGCTTTCCCCGTCCAGAAATTCCTCCTGAGGAAACGCGACGCCTTCTTCCACGACCTCGTTCCAGATGCACACCATGGCGGGAACGTCGTTTTCACAATATTTTCTGATTTCCATAGGATACCTCCGTGTGCAGAATTTCTTTGCCACGGATTGTATCACAAACGCGGGGAAATTACAATCGTCCCTGTCGAAAAAAAGATGCGGTTACAAAGCCATTTAAAGCGCGGTGCCTTTTTTCGGCAGGGAAAAACGGCTCATGTCGGCGCGCTCCAATTCCAGTAGCGTTTCCTTTTTATGGATTCCGCCCGCATACCCGGTCAGGCTGCCGTTTGTGCCGACCACCCGGTGGCAGGGGATGATGATGGAGATTTCGTTATGTCCGACCGCGCCGCCCACCGCCTGCGCGGACATCCGGGCAAGTCCCTGCTTTTCGGCAAGCTGCCGGGCGATTTCGGCGTAGGTCGTGGTTTGACCATAGGGAATCTGCAAAAGGATTTCCCATACGGCTTGCCGGAATTCGGAACCGGTGGGGTGCAGCGGCGGCGTGAAATCCGGCTCATTACCGGTGAAATAGATATCCAGCCAGCGTCTGGCCTCTGTGAGAACGGGCGTTTCCTGCTCAGTGCGTTCGTCGGGCAAACCCTGCGCAAAGCATTTCTGTCCTTCGAACCACAGCCCGGTCAGCCCGATCTCATCCGCGGCCAGCAAAATGCCCCCCAGCGGGGAATCGTAATGCTGAATATACGTCATGGTTCAAACCTCCGCTTTCTGGTCTGCATTCCTGTAGGGATTATATCATAATTGGGCGTAATATGCTATATGTATATTACCGAATTAAGCATCAGCGAGAGCAAAAGCTCCCGGACTGTCCGCCATTACGTGGACAGTCCGGGAGTTTTTGTGTATAGCGTTTTTATAAATAGGCTACTCGTTGACAAAGGCAGCCGGAAGCGATTCCCGCTGCCCTTGTCATTCCAGACTTTCGCTCCGGTCACTGTAGGCGGATTCCGCGGGGCTTGCCGCTGCGGCTTCCCGGCTGTATTTTTCCACAAGCTTTGCGGCCTTGTCCACTGGCAGGATGGTTCCCGCACCGGCCACACAGCCGCCGGGACAGGCCATGCCCTCCAGCAGGCAGCCCTTGAATTTTCCGGCCTTCGCCAGCATCATGAGCTTCCGGCATTCCCGCAGTCCCTCTGCCCGGGCGGTCTGGATTTCCATGTCCGGGTACTGCTCATGCACCAGATCGGTGACGGCTTTGGCGACGCCGCCGGACACGGCAAAGCCGCGCCCCGCGCCGGTTCCTTCGTTCAGGGAATCCTGTTCCTCCACGGTATCAAAGTCGATCTGTTTTGCCTCGAACATACCCTGCAATTCCTCAAAGGTCAGCACGAAGTCCACGTCGGAGCGGATGTCCGCCCGGATGGCTTCCAGCTTTTTTGCGGCACAGGGTCCCACGAAGACCACCTTGCACCCGGGGAAGTCCTTCTTGACCATCCGGGCGGTGAATACCATGGGGGTCAGGGTCATGGAGATCTTGTGCATTTCTCCGGGGAACAGCTTTTCAATCATGGAGTGCCAGGCGGGGCAGCAGGAGGTCGCCATGTAGTCCTGCTTTTCCGGCACCTTTTCCAGAAAATCCTTGGCTTCCTCGATGGTACACAGGTCAGCGCCGATGGCGACTTCCATCACCCGGTCAAAGCCCAGCTGCTTCATGGCAGTCACGAATTTTCCGGGGGACACCTTGCCGCTGAACTGGCCGATAAAGGCGGGGGCGACGATGGCGATGACGCGGTCGCCTCTCAGAATGGACTGGATGACCTGGAAAATCTGACCTTTATCCACGATAGCGCCGAAGGGACAGGACACCAGGCACTGGCCGCAGGCCACACACTTGTCCTGATCGATCTTTGCCCGGCCGTGTTCGTCGGAGACGATGGCATCCATGCCGCAGGCCGCCTGACAGGGGCGCTCCATATGGATGATGGCGTGGTAGGGACAGGCGCTTGCACACTTGCCGCACTTGATGCACTTTTCCGGGTCGATGTGGCTCTTGCCGTTGACGAAGGAGATCGCGCCCTTGGGGCAGACCCGCTGGCAGGAGGCGGCCAGACAGTTCTGGCAGTTCTCCGTCACCCGGTACTGGTTGGTGGGGCAGGCGTGGCAGGCATAGGGAATGATGTTGATGAGGGGCGGCTCGTAATACTGCTCGGCAATGGCGGCGGCGTCCATGCCCTCGGTCATCAGGCTGCGGGTCTGGACGGGGCGGATGGACAGTCCCATAGCCAGCCGCACCCGCTCACCCGCGATGGCGCGCTCCAGGAAAATGGACTCCCGGTGCAGGGGCTGGTCGCCGGGGACGATTTTGAAGGGCAGATCCTCCGCCCCCTCGTAGCCGTTGCCGCTGTAGGCCATGCGGGCAACCTCGGTAAATACCTTTTTGCGAATATCCGTGATCAGAGATGGAATCCCTCTCATGTGACAGCCTCCAATATCATCAAATTGAAACGCGGCAGCCCAAAACCAGCTGCCGCGAACGTTTTTACGCAACACAAACAAACAGGAGCGTTCCCCTGCTTTTCTCATTCCTGTAGGTTTTCTGACTTGTGCCTCGAACGTGTCCAGTCCTGCCTTCTCATACTGAACTCCAATTAAAATCTTTTCTCTGGAAAAGATTTTAATTGCCCGAAGGGCACGGAGTACACGTGAGACGTGTTTGTGATTTCTTTCCTTGTAAATCACAAAACGGGCAGCGCCGTCAGGCGATGCCGTTCTGATTAAAATCAAGATTTTAATCAGAAAACAGTATCAGGTTGCCCCAATGACCGGCTTTCCGCCGACGAACCGGACGCATCGGCACTTACAGCGCCGTTTCCGCGTGGGGACTTTCACCCCGTTCCCTTTTTAAGCCCCGAAACCGACCAGCGCTGCCCCGGAGCCACAGGAAGCTGTTCTCCGCCGTGATTATAACACAGGTTTGCCAAATGTCAAAGAAAAAACTGCCTGCCGTCCGCACAACCGGCTTCGGTTATTTCCCGTCCCTTTTGCGCAGATAGGCTGCCCGGCCGGATTCATACAGGTTGTTGCCCTCACAGTCGATGATGACCACCAGGGGCATATCCTCCACATAGAGCTTACGCAGAGCTTCCGCGCCCAGGTCTTCATAGGCGATCAGCTCGGCGCTTTTGATGCATTTGGCGAGCAGCGCCCCCGCGCCGCCGATGGCGCCGAAATACACGCCGCCGCATTCCTTCATCGCTTCCACGACTTCGGGCAGTCTCGCGCCCTTGCCGATCATGCCCCTCGCGCCCGCGCGCATCAGGGTGGGGGCGTAGGCGTCCATACGGCCGGAGGTGGTGGGGCCGGCGGAGCCGATGACCTGTCCGGGCTTTGCGGGCGTGGGGCCGACATAGTAGATGGTGGCGTCCGTGGGGTCAAAGGGAAGCTTCTCTCCCCGCGCCAGCGCTTCGCACATCCGCTTGTGTCCCGCGTCGCGGGAGGTGTAGATGGTGCCGGTCAGCAGCACGGAATCTCCGGCTTTCAGAGTTCTGGCAAGCTCCCGTGTCAGAGGAAGGGTGATCTTCTTTTCCATGTTATAGTACCTCCGTCTTGTGCCGGGTCACGTGGCAGTTGATGTTGATGGCGCAGGGCATGCCCGCAATGTGGGTGGGCATGGTCTCAATGTTCAGACCGATGGCGGTGGTTCTGCCGCCGAAGCCCTGGGGGCCGATGCCGAGAGCATTCACCTTTTCCAGCATTTCCTTTTCCAACTCGGCGTAGAAGGGGTCGGGGTTCCGGGTATCCAGGGGGCGCATGAGGGCTTTTTTCGCCAGCAGCGCCGCTTTGTCGAAGGTGCCGCCGATGCCCACGCCGATAACGATGGGCGGGCAGGGATTGGGGCCTGCCGCCTCCACCGTCTCAAGGATAAAATCCTTGATGCCCTGCAATCCGGCGGAGGGCTTGAACATCCGGATGGCGCTCATGTTCTCGCTGCCGAAGCCCTTGGGGGCAAGGGTGATTTTCACCTGCTCGCCGGGAACGATCTCGGTGTACAGGACGGCGGGGGTGTTGTCGCCGGTGTTGCCCCGGCGGACGGGGTCGCGGACGACGCTCTTTCGTAGGTACCCGTTTGTGTAGCCCCGGCGGACGCCCTCGTCCACCGCTTCCCGCAGGTCGCCGCCGGTGAGGTGAACGTCCTGGCCAATCTCCAGAAACACACAGGCCATGCCGGTATCCTGACAGATGGGAACGCATTCCCGGTCGGCGATATGGTAATTTTCCATGATGTTGTCCAGCACGCCCGCGGCAATCTCGCCGTCCTCACAGGCGCGGCAGGCTTCAATGGCGCACTTTACGTCACCGGGCAGGTGGGTATTGGCTTCGATACACAGCCGCTCCACGACGTCGGTGATCCGGCTGACAGGAATTTCTCTCATATGTCCTCCTTTGCTCATGACAGGTATACCGGGCAGAAAGATGGAATTATTCTCGGGCTTATTATAAGCATTTTTTCCGGATTTGTCCAGCAGAATGGTTTCTGATCATGGCAGGAACCTGTCGATTAAAGGGGAAATATAGAATTTCACGGATGACCGCTGTAAAATCCCGGTGAAAAAAGGAGCGGCGCCGCTGACGCTGCGCCACTCTGTCTGATATGGAATATTCCTGCACACGGCCGCTTTTTTGTACTGCATAGGCAGCACTCACAGCAAACAAACCGCCTTTCCGCTTCTGGAGGATTCGTAGACGCCGAGGATCACACTCAGCGGGATCCTGCCCTCCTGCGCGTCAATCAGCAGAGGTGAGCCGCTTGTCAGGTGGGCAACAATGTTTTCATATTCCCTTGCATGGTAACGGTGGGTGATGCCGCGGGGGTCTGCGGCCGCAGACGAACCGCTGCAGCTGCCCATGGGAAGCGGGCAGGGAATGGGAAGCGTCCAGGTGGTTATGGCATCCTCCTCCAGTAGGATCGTCCCGCTTTCCGTACAGATATTCAGCTTCTTTGCAAACGACGGTTCTGAACACACGGTGGCGTCAATACATGCAAGCGCGCCGCTGCTGAACTTTACCGCTGCGATGGCGGTATCCTCAACCTCTATGCTGCGCAGCAGGGTATCGGCATAGCCGCAGACACTGACCGGCTGCCCCAACAGATAGCACAGCACATCGATGCCGTGAATGCCCTGGTTCATCAGCACCCCGCCGCCATCGCCGGAACGGGTGCCGCGCCATGCGGCCTGATCGTAGTAGGACTGCTGACGCGCATAACGCATAGTCAATGCGGCAGAGATAAGCCTTCCGGCGGCGCCGGATTCGAGCACAGCGTGAATTGCCTGCACGGCATCGGAAAACCGCGTCTGCGAGATGACGCAGGCCATCCGTCCCTTTTTGCCGGCAAGGGTAATGAGGGTATCCGCTTCGGCCAGAGAAAGGCACATGGGCTTTTCAATAACGACGTGTTTGCCGTTCAGAAGCGCCGCCTGCGCCTGCCTGAAATGGTCGCCGCTTGGTGTGCAGATCACGACGGCATCGATCTCGTCACAGGCAAGCATTTCCTCGTAATCCGGGAAAACCTGCACAGAAAAATCATTGCACAGAGCTTCAGCGCTTACTCGGGAGCGGCTGTATGCACCGATGAGCACAGCGTGCGCCGTATCCGAAATGGCCAACGCATGATAACGTGCGATCATACCGCAGCCGACAATGCCGAATCTGACATTTTCCAAAGCGTTTCCCTCCGTTATTCTCCGTTCACATCCAGCATAACACCGGCGGCGGACAGCTTTTCCTGCAGCCCGGAGACGGGCAGCGCCGCCGCAGAAGCTGCTGCATTGCCTGCCAGCATTGCCGCGGCTGTTCCCGCGGCCTGTCCGGTCACGGCGGCAGGCGGGATCACACGGGTAACTTCCCAGGCAACGCCGGTGGAGGAAATGCAGCGCCCGGCAGCCAGAATATTGTCAACCTCCGGCGTATAGAGCGTGCGGTAGGGAATCTCATAAACAGGGTTGGGCCGACGCCAGTCGCCGGTTGCACCTATGTTGTCCTCAAAGTGAGCAGACAGATCTGCCTCGGTCAGCGTGTACGCCCCCTCAATACGACGCGCCATACGGATCTGCGGCATAGAGGGGAGCGAAGCCAGAACGAGGTCAGCATCCTCCTTGGCAAGATCAAGAAGCCGCCTGTGTCCGTCAAGGACAAAGCGGTTGACTTCCTCCGCGTCGCTGCCAAAATACGGACGGTGTACCACATCGCTGTGCGCATTCTTGTCAATATTGCCGAGGGTGAGTAAATTAAGCCCCAGCTCTCTTGCGCCGCCGCGCTCGAGGATATGGCCTTCCCCGCCCCGGGTGCAGTAGCACCAGATCGCAAGGTTGTTTTCCGCGCATTCACAGGGAACGCCGATGCGGGAGAAAACCTCGGCATCGCCGGTGGCATCCACGACGGCGCTGCAGGCATAGGCGCACCTTCCGGACTTGTTTTCCACAACGACCGCCTTGCAGCGGCGGCCCTGCATGATGGGCGTCACGGCAAGGGTATCGTAAAGGATCGCAACGCCGGACTGTTCCAGCAGCTCCTCCAGCGCAAGGGCATAGGAGGGGCCGTCGTAGCGGGTCTCGTAGCGTTTCCCGTTCTCCCGCCAATGGGCGACATCATCGTGGAAGGAGTACTTTGTGGAAAGCAGGAGAAATTCCTCGGCGATGCCGCCGATGACCTGACGGCCATAGCCGTCACACAGGGGAAGATAGATCACAATGTGTCCGGCAGTACCGAGGCCGCCGAGCATGGTCATCTTCTCAAGAAGCAATACCGATTTTCTCTCGCGGGCAGCGGCCAATGCGGCGGCACACCCCGCAATGCCGCCGCCGACAACGATCACGTCGTAGGCGGCGACGGAAGGAACTTCCAGCATCTGAGAATAGACGTGTTTATTTTCCATGGGTTTGCGCACCTCTCTTTCTGGCGGTTCCAGGATTTTCAAGCTTTGGGTCCGAAGCAGCGGAACACCGTTAAAGGAGCATTGCTGTCGGCGGTGAGGGAGAAGCTTTCGCTGGCAGCCGGGACAAAAAACTGCATTCCCGGACGGATGTCCTGCGTACCGGCATCGGAAACCATTCGCCCCCTGCCCCCAAAGATGTAGAGGCCGCAGAATACATTTCCGGCAGGAATCGTGCAGCTTCCGGAAATGTCATAGCGTTCCAGGCGGAAGCACGGCGTCTGGGAATAGCCGATGATCTCGCTGCGGACATATTCCGACGTATGTTCAAGCACCTTGGGCGGGATACACCAGCTGGCGTATGCGTCCTCTTTTGCCAGGCCGTCAAAATGGAAGCAGTCGAACATGCGGTCAAAGCCCAGCCCCTGATGACACATGAAGTCCGCAATGCGCAGACCGGCAGGGGTAATGCGCTCGGTGCGGATCGTATAGTCGGTCGGCTCCTGGATCTCGATGAGCAGGCAGCCCGCCCCGATCGCGTGGGGAACGCCGCCGTTGATTAGGTAGGTTTCTCCCGGCTGGACGTCAAAACGGTGAAGGCAGCCCAGCATAGCGGGAATATCCTGCTCATCAAAGCAGCGCTTCCATTCCTCCCGTGTCACGCCGGGACGAAACCCCATATATATGCAGGGCTTTTCTCCGTTGATCGTGCGTCCGCCGAGAATATGCCAGCATTCGGTTTTGCCGAATTGCGAATGAAAAAGCGCTTTTGCTGCCTGCTTGTCGGGGTGAACCTGAATCGTCAGGCGCTCTCCTGCGTCAATGATCTTGACGAGCACCCCCGTTGTTCCGCCGACTTTCTCAAAATGGGCGCTGCCGAGAACGGCGGAAGGCGCCTGCGCGATATACTCGCGCAGGGACACGCCCTCCCTGTCAAGAAAGCTCAGGCCCTCGTCGGGATAATCTTCGCGGCCGGCATTGCGGGCTACAACGGTAGACATGATCCATTCTTCCGGGAGTTGGGTGTCCTTGCCATCCGCAATGCCGTGAATGGCGTCGATCTGACTGCCGCCAATGTAGGTGCGCCACGCCCGGGCGCTTGTGAGAAGAATGGGAGCATTATTGTTCATGACAGAACCTTTCTTACGGCTTATTTCTTTTCGCCCTTTTCGTTGAACTCAACGTGCTTGCCGGTGGCGATGTGGGCGGAGTCAAGGCGCTTCAGGGCTTCGTCGTTGTCCGGATAGAAATCGATCCACATATAGTGGCAATGCTGACC
Source organism: uncultured Oscillospiraceae bacterium (assembly GCA_934569225.1). GTDB lineage: Bacteria > Bacillota > Clostridia > Oscillospirales > Oscillospiraceae > Faecousia. The sequence continues at coordinate 51,099 of CAKTKC010000017.1, forward strand.
GGCCTTGACATCCACGCCGTGCATGGCACCCAGAGGAATGTAGAGAAGTTCGTTGCCCTTCATGGGGTGGGGCTCAAAGTCGATGAGAACATCCATTTCATTTTCGGGGAAGCTGAAGAAATACTGGTCAAGCATGGGGTGATCGTGGGATTTGATGGCATCGGGGCCGTAGGTCTCGACGGAACCGAAGCAGAAGCGGGGGATGATGCGCTGGTCGATCACGGAGCGGGAAATGGTCTTTTCGCTCTTGTTGCGGTCACGGTACTGCTTGGCGTTGCGGTAGATCTGAATGTGGGGGAACTGGGTCTTGTATTCGGCGGCAAGCTCGTCGTCGCCTTCCTTCCAGTCCCAATGCACTTCGACGATCTGCACATTGGAGATGGCCTTGACGGCAGCGGAAAGCTTGGGGTTCGGAACGAAGGATACGCGCTCATGGAAAATGTAGCTGTTGCCGTCTGTGGTGAACTCGGCGTCGCCGGAGATCAGGATCAGAATATGATGGCAGTTTTCGGGGACGAAGGTCAGCTCGGAACCGGCAACGATGGAATGATGGTAGAGCGTAGCGCCGGGAATGCAGCCGGGGAGAATGGCCTCGGACTTGTTCTGAACGGTATCAAAATCGACGGTCATCTGCGGAACTTCACGGGACATAGTGGTTATCCTCCTAAAATTATATATTGGTTTATAAAACGATGAAATAAAATGGTTTCGGGTTTGCTTAAATCTCATCCCCGTTGACGGCACGGACGCGTTCAACGACAAGCTTGCGGAATTTGGGGCTGAGCATGGCAAAAAATGCAGTAAAGCCCGTTACACGGACGACGAGATCCGGGTACTTCATGGGATCCTTGTCTGCTTCAAGAATCTTTTTGGCATCAATGATATTGATGTTGAGCAGCGTATTGCCGGAATCCAGAATGCCGCGGATCATGGCGCACATCTTGCCCACACCCTCCGCGTCATTGGCAATACCGGGGTCAACCTCCAGCTGCACCGGCGCCGTATTGCCGTAGCCGGGCTGGATGGCCGCAATGGAATTGCACATCGCGGTGACGGCACCGTCTTTGCGGAAGCCGCCATTGGGGTTGGCGCCGTGATTGATCGGCTCGCCCCGCTTGCGTCCGTTCGGGGTAGCCTTGAGCAGGGAACCGAGCAGGATGGTGTTGGACCAGGAGAAAAAGCCGGGGATAAAGTTGACATGCTTGGGGTTGTCCTTGTGCTGCTCGACCAGATCCCGCACAAGGGAAGTCCACAGCTTCGATACGCGCACGGCCCACGCGTCACCGAGGGTATTTCCGCCGCCGTAACGCTCACTTCTGAGCATCATCTGGCGGACATACTCGCCGTTGTCACAATCAAAGTCGGCATCCAGATACTTTGTCAGCTCGGCGTAGGTCAGGCGCTTTTCCCGGTCGATGCGCTGTTCGCAGGCGGCAAAGCTGTCGGCGACGACCGCAAGGCCGCTTCCGTCTACGCACATGTTGTAGTAATTGGCACCGCCGTCGGTGATGTTGACGCCCTTTTCGATCAGCCCGTGCTGGAAAAGGTTGAGGATCAGCTCGGGCTGGCTCTTTGTCTGATAGGTCAGGTGATGAATGATCCCCCTGCCCGTTGCGTCAACGGCGATCTTCAGGTGCTTCCGGTACAGCTCCCACAGAACATCGATGTTTGGCTCGACCGAATCCGCATTTGCCATCATTTCATCGTAGGCGACCTCAAATACCTTTGCCATGTTGACTTTGACGGTATCATTCATGGTGTATTCCATGCCGGGAATGCACATCCAATGGCACCCGGCCGCAACACGGCGGCGGGCAAGCTCCTTGGGATAGCCGCAGCGCATGAAGCCTTCCATCAGCGCCTTGTCGCTGGAGTAACGCGGCCAGCCCTGTTTGTTTTTGAACAGGTATTCAACGGACTTGCGGAAGAATTCGGGGTCAATTTTGTCGTGCATCCGGATCGTCAGGTTGCAGGCAATGTTGATCTTATCCGCAGCATCCAGCGCGAGATAGCTCAGGTGGCAGGTCGTATCGTTATCATTGCTGTCAGGGCCGCTGAGCTGCCAATAGCGGCTGTCCTGCAAAAACATACAGGCAAGATAGAAGACAGCTTCCTCGTCGGTGAGGATGCCCGCCTTGATATCCCGTTCATAGAACGGGTTGAACAGGTCTTCCAGCTGTCCGCCGGCGCTGCCGCGGTTGTAAGTACGGCTGATCATGCTGAACCAATTGCTCCACTGGATCGCTTCCCGGAAGGTCTTGGGCGGCTCCGTGCTGATGCGGTGGTCGATCGCGGCCATTTCATGAAGATTCTCCGAGAGCTGCTTGTTCTGCTCCTGACAGGCAAGCGCCTCGATCTCGTCACCGGCGCGGTTGATAAAGGCAATAATGGCTTCCACCACCGCAATTTCCGCGTCGTAGAATTCCGCATGGCTTTCGTCGTGCAATGCCTTCTGCTCTTTCAGCTTCCTGAGTGTACCGCTCCATCCGATATCCAGACCGATCTGAATGTCGGGGGTAAAGTGGTGGCAGTTATTGATGCCGGAAATGATCTGATAGCGGTCAAATATTACCTGAAGATCGTCATACGGGTAGTCGGGATTCCATTTTTTGTCCTGGGGGCGAAGCCGCTCCAGGAACAAAAAGCCCTTGGCGGAAAAAGCGTCGAGCGCATCCACATAGATTGGATGCTGGGCAAGCAGGGAGCAGTAGTTTTCCTGCCACGCCTTATATCCGTAAATGGAGCCGTTGGGGTGATTGGGCTTCAGCTTGTAATGGAAGACGTCCTGTTCGATCAGGCCGTAATCGTCCTCGTCCGCGCCGCCGGCGGCTGCCTTTTCTTTTGTCTGCTCGATTTTGCGGGCGCGCAGAAGCGCGATCCGCTCATCATAGGTAAAGGTTCTGTCGGGGGAGAATTCGTTGATAAACTGGATTTTGCTCATAAAATATACCTGCTTTCTCGTTAGCTGACCTTGATTTTGATGTCAAGGCCGTCAAGCTGGCCGCAAAGCTCTTCCAGGTGCTTTTTGCTGAAGGGCTTGCTGTCGGTGAAGAGGTCTTCGGCATCCATGGCGATGCGCTTGGCGCCGCCAAGGGGGTTGAAGTTCAGAAGCTCGTAATAACGGATATTCTTCAGCTTTGCCATATACTCCGCGATGGCCCGAAGATTTGTGATGTCATCTGTCGCGCCGGGAATGAGGGGGGTGCGCACGATCATGGGAATCCCCAGCAGATTGGCGCGGCCAATGTTATTGATGATGAGCTGGTTGTCGACGCCGGTCCACTTCTTGTGAGAGGGAGAATCCATGTGCTTCATGTCACACATGATCAGATCCATCTCCCGCAGCAGCGGCTCCAGCACTGCCCAGGCGTTGAACATATTGGTCTCAATGGCAATGGAAATGCCTTCGGCGTGGCATCGTCTGGCGAGCTCGACAATAAAATCGGCGTGGAGTGAGGCTTCGCCGCCGGAAACGGTGACACCGCCGCCGGACTCGTCATAGTACAGCTTGTCCTGACGGATCTCGTTCATCACCTCGTCAACGGTATACGCACGGCTCGACATGACCAGCGCCTCTGCAAAGCAGTTTTCGGCGCATTTGCCGCAGGCGACGCAGAGCGTGCGGTCGATGATACGCCTGCCGCCTTCGATCTTATGCGCGCCCTTGGGACACACTTCCAGGCATTTGCCGCAGCCGATACACTTGTTTTCGTAATGCATAAGGACGGGGCGGCCGGTCAGCGTCTCCGGGTTATGGCACCACGCGCAGCGCATATTGCAGCCCTGAAAAAACACCGTGGAACGGATGCCGGGGCCGTCATTGAGCGAGAAACGCTGAATGTTGGTGATCCGCGCTTCCATCATGATTCCTCCTTTTCGCCGATCGGTATGACCGGCCAACATATTTAATGATAATGTTATTTTAAGGGGAGGCAGTGGAGTTTACCATACAAAAAATGTCTGGAATATATCGGCGCAGTTTTTAACGCCCTTAACGCCTTTACAGGGGAAACGGAACGTGATATACTGAAGTAAAATGGGAATTTACACTAAAATCTGTAGAGTCAGGAGGAAATTGTGAATGATGCAATCGAAGGTGTTCTTGCTGCTGGAGCCCAGCGTAATGATCCCAAGCTGGTTTTCCAGAAGTATTGAAGGGCTGAAGGAAGCCGCCGCGAAGCAGAAAAAGACCGTGCAGATGGTCGATTCTCCGGAGCAGATAGACGAAGGCGCAATTTCCGTTATCCTGATCAGCACCAATAACGAGTGGACAAGAGACACCATCAACAAATGCCGCAGCCGCAGGATCCGACCGATTCTGATCGGCGGAAATCCCATCAAATTCGGGGAGGATATCAGCGGCACGGTTTACAGCGGAAAATCCTCCGTAGAAGAGCTGCTCCGGTATTTTGTCAGCTGCGGAAGGAAAAAGGTCGCGCTTCTCGGAATCAATACAAGGGGCAGCAACGATCAAAGCAAGCGGGAGGCGTTTTTGTCCCTTGCCAGGCAGATGCGTCTGCCTATCACGGCGGATGACATCTACTATTATAAAATGGCCGACAGCGAAAACCCGGGGGAAGCCTTTTTTGACGCGATCTCGCAGTATGACGGGGTGATCTGTTCCAATGACTACGTTGCGGCTGTGGTGCTGAGCTATGCTGCGGAGCATGGAATACGCGTGCCGGAACAGCTTTTTGTTTCAGGTCTGGGGGACAATCCCCTGTGCAGATATACGGAGCCGAGCCTGACCAGCGCTACCCGGTCGTACCGCAAGACAGGGGAGCAGGCATTCAATATCTGGAAGCAGATCACAAATGATCCGGATATCTTTTCGGTCGTGGTGACTGTCCGGTGTGAGATCAAGCCCCGGGCCAGCACGGCAAACGCGCCCTTGCCCACAGGCGACATTGGGATCCAGGCGGAACGAAAAAATCCCTCCATGCCGGAGGGAACGCTGGTGGAAGCATATGCGGCGGCGCGAAGTCTGGAATACTGCCTTTCCCAGTGCGACCAGACGGACATCAGCATCATTCACGGGATGATCTGCGGCGCCAGTGCAGAGGCGCTGGCCGAGCAGCTTTTTCTGTCGGCCGGCACAGTCCGCTACCGCTTAAAGAAAATGTATGAATCGGCGAATGTATCCACCAAGGCGGAGTTTATCGAATTGTTCAAACGATATATCTGCAATGACGTATTTTTCAGGGATTATCTGAATGACGCGGGCACGTGATGCCGCTTTTTCCGGACGATTTCAAAGCGCCGGAGCAGCAGTCCGGGGCCTCCCATGGATTTTTTCGCGGTGTTTGCCCACAGAATCGGCGCTTCTTTTGCCGTATTAAACAAAAACAAAATGTGCAAATTGGACAATCTGCCAATTTGCACATTTTACAATCTTACATTATATTGTATGTTGTTGAAATTGTCAATACAAAAAATTGAGGAGCGTTTCCCGCATGGATTATGGATTGTCCTGTTGGGGCGATATCTGTATAATTGAGCTATCGTAAAGCAAACGAACACGCATTTGCTTGCTGATGAAACAAACTAAATTAGGAGGATCCCAACGATGAGAAAAAGAATACTTGCTTTCTTGCTCTGCGCGGCTATGATGCTCAGCTTAGCGGCCTGCGGCAAGGCCGATCCTGCCCCTGCTACCAACCCTGCACCCGCCCCTGCTCCCGCTGCCGAGACCAGCGCCGCCGAGACGGAAGCGAAGACCTACAGCAAACCCGAGCTGTCCCTCACCTTCCCTGAGATCAACGCCGACTCCAGCACGGTCTGCGAAATGCTCCGCCGTTTTGCCGACAATGTGAAGGAAGGCTCAAGAGGCCGTATTGAGATCAACGTATTCGGCGGCGGCCAGCTGGGCACCGAAGCGGATACCATGGAAATGCTCCGCACCGGTACCGCGGACTTCATCCGCATCAACCCCGCCAACGCCGCCACCCGCGGCATCGATATTCCTGAATATACTGCGCTGGGTCTGCCTTACCTGGTTCAGAGCGTTCAGGGCGGCCTGGATTACCTCTACAGCGACGCCGGTGTGGCGATTGCCGACCGCGTTCTCGAGGCTTCCGGCGGCGAGATCCGCTCCCTGTATAACTACCTCGTTACCCCTCCGCGTAATATGTTCACGAAGAAGCCCGTTTCCTGCCTGGCTGACTTCAACAAGCTGAAGATCCGCAGCGAAACCTCTCAGATCAAGATCGATATGATTAACTGCTGGGCTTCCGCCACCCCCCTTGCTATGAGCGAGATCTACACCTCCCTGTCCACCGGCGTTCTGGATGGCTGCGAGAACACCTTCTCCGGCTACTATGACAACGCATGGTACGAGCAGGCCAAGTATGTTTATGAAACCGAGCACGTCATCAACTGCAACCTGCTTCTCGTCAGTGAGAAGACCTGGCAGAAGCTCACCGCCGAAGAGCAGACCATGATGGTCGAAGCTATGAAGGAAGCCTGCGACTGGTTCCAGGCCAAGCAGGACAAGGAAGTGGAAGAGTACCGCCAGCTTCTGACGGAAAAGGGCGTGACCTTCACCACGTGTACCGACCGTCAGGATTGGATCGACGCCTGCAAGCCGCTGTACGAGCAGTATGCTTCCGGACTCGAGGACTTCATCGCGGACATTCAGAGCTATAAGTAATACCCTTTCCGTCTTCCAGCAACCGTAGATGGCCATACAGGTAAGGGGGCGAGGTTCCTCGCCCCTTTATCCCGTATGGGCAGAATCCGGCGCTGCTGCTTTCCGTGAGCACTTTTTTGCTCAAAACTGTGTCAATTGAGAGGATCGTATCATGGCAGAGAAAATCAAGAAAATTGTTTGTGATATTGCCAACTGGATCTGCATCGTGTCGCTGTTTATGATTATTGTCGTATTGATGATCGTCGTTGTCGGCCGTTACTTTTTCCAGTTTACGCCCTCCTGGTCTGAGGAATTCTCCCTGTTCCTGCTGACCTGGGTCGGCCTGTTCAGTTCCTGCATTGCGGAAAATAACGGGAGCCATATCCGGCTGTCGTTTATTGACCACACCTTCCCCCCGATCGTTTTGAAAATTTTTTCAATTATACGGTATTTCCTGAAGCTGTTTTTCTTCGGGCTGATGCTCTACTATGGCATCAAGATATTCAGCACGACAAAGCAGATGTTCGGAGCGATCAACCTGAGTTATAAATGGCAGATACTGCCCGGTATTTTTACCGCTGCTTTTTGTCTGATTTTCCTGATCCTGAACTTCAGGAAAGTCATGACTGACCGTCATAAGAATGACGCAGAAAAAGAATTGGAGATGCTGCTGGATGAGTGAGATGACAATCGGCATTACGATCCTGGTAGGCTCCTTTGCCCTCATGCTCATCATGGGCGTAGAGATTGCTTACGCGCTCGGACTTTCTGCCGTTTTTACCTGTATGTATATGGGAATCGACCTTCTGGTCGTGTTCCAGTCCATTTTTAACAAAATGGCGAACTATTCGCTGCTTGCCGTTCCCTGCTTCATGCTGATGGGTGAGTTTATGAGCATCGGCTCAATGTCGTCAAACATCGTCGGACTGGCAAACGTATTGGTCGGCTGGATGCCCGGCGGCCTTGCCATGGTCAACGTGGTGGATTCCATGTTCTTCGGCGGCGTGTCCGGTTCCTCCGTGGCAGACGTCAGCTCCCTCGGCCCCATCGTCATCAAGCTGATGAAGGACTCCGGCTATGATGAGGACTTCTCGGTCGCCCTGACCTGTACATCCTCCATTCAGGGCATCATCATTCCCCCCAGCCACAACCTGGTCATTTATGCGGTCACGGCCGGCGGCGTCTCGGTGGCGGCGCTGTACATGGGCGGCTATCTGTCCGGCATTCTGCTCGGCCTCTGCCTGGCGGTCTACTGCTTCTATGTCGCCAAGAAGCGGCATTATCCCCGTGCGGAAAAGTTCACCATCAAGAATTTCCTCCGTGCTCTGTGGCTGGCGCTCCCCGCGCTGGGCGCCATGCTGGTCGTGGTCGGCTCGGTGCTTCTCGGCTGGATGACCGCTACGGAAGCGGCTGCCGCTGCCTGCATCTATACGTTCATTTTCACCTTTGTCGTGGAAAAAGCCGGCACCGTCAAGGATATCTATGTTGCGTTCTCCCGTACCATCCGCACCATTGGCTCGGTGCTGATCCTTGCCGCCTGCGCCACGGCGTTCAGTTGGGTCATTACCTACCTGCGCATTCCCCAGATGGTCACGGCGGGGCTGTTTGCCATCACGACGAATAAGTACGTGATGCTGCTCATCATCAACGTGATCCTGCTGATCATGGGCTGCTTCATGAACATGGTCTCCATCGTTTACATTATGACGCCCATCCTGCTGCCCATCGTTACAAGCTTCGGTATGCACCCCGTGACCTTCGGCATCATGATGATCATGAACCTCGGCATCGGCCTGCTCACGCCGCCCGTCGGACAGGTTCTGTTCGTCGGCAGCTCGATCTCCGGGCTGAGTGTGGAACGGTTGACCAAAGCCCTGCTCCCCCAGATGGCGTTTATGATCATTGCGCTGATCCTCATCGCGCTGATTCCCGGCGTGACCATGTGGCTGCCCACCGTCCTCGGGTATATCTGATCATAACAGGCGAATAAATGACAACAAAAACAGAGGGCAAAATCCCAGGAGATTTTGCCCTCTGTCTTTCACAGAAGATGATTTTCCGAATTGGCTCGTGCCGTGTGTCTTTTCCCCAGCTTCCATGAAAACGCCCCTGTTTCTTTCCGTTGCGGCAGAAATAGGGGCGTTTTGGGGACTTCTGACAGACTAAAATCCCCAAAATCGTAGGATTTCGGGGATTTGACTTGAAACTATGAAGAAAAAGTTCGGGAATCAGCGCTTGCTGAACTGAGGAGCCCGACGGGCGGCTTTGAGGCCGTACTGCTTTCTGTCTTACGGGCGAAAACCGTTGATTTTGCTGGTTTTTTCGGTTTTCGCGCCTCAGTTAACCCATGAGTTCACCCATTCCGCGTCTTATTCGGTGTAGCACCTTTTTTGGGCGCAAATGCTTTGTTCACAACCGAGGACAATTCTTTAGGTTTATTATACTTCACCTTAGCATAAATGTCCATCGTAATTTTGCTATGCTTATGCCCCGCCAGGTACTGAACCGTTTTCGGATCTGCGCCGGAGTAAATCAAATTCGTGATGTATGTGTGGCGCAACTGGTGTGGAGTTACCTGAAAATCAAGGGTGTACACCACATTTCCATTATGCGCCGCTTTTTCTCCCAGTTTCGGCGTTACCGTGCGCTGAATTTTCTGCCCATTGATATACCGGACATAGGTACGCTCCTTTGTTGATCTTGTGACGATATACTGCCATATTCAGCACTCCTTTGGGCAGTATTCGGCATTCATGCCGGGTTTCACGACCCATTGGGGGACAATACGATTATACCACAGCTCGTTTTCCATGTCATCGGCGCAAACCTTGCCATTTACTATGCCATTTTGTAGGATATTTGTCCTTTCACCAAAAAGTAGAGAGCAACGGAATTTCTCCCATTGCTCTCAATTCACGCATATTTCACAGTGACAATACAAACTTCCCTGACCGCGCAATCACGCAGATACTTCAGTATACGGATCCAAGAACGGCGTCGGTGAGCGTTTATAGGTGGCAAGGCTCACAATGACCAGCACTGTGGCGCAGGCAATCGCCCCCGGAACCGTCGCACCGAGACCGAAGGGCTGTCCCGCCAGCTTCCAGCCGATGCAAACTGCAAAGCCTGCAATCATGCTGGAGAGAATCCCTGCCGTGGTAGCTTTCTTCCAATAGAGCGCTGCAAACGCAGGAAGTCCGGCTGCCGCAGCGTAAAAGCTCCATGCAAACATGAGAATATTATAGGCGTTTTTGATATATAACGCGATAAGCAATGCGCCCAGCGGCATGATGACTGCAAAGACACGGGTCAGAATCAATTCCTTTTTCTCCGGGATATCCGGCTTGAATGTTTTGTAAACATCATGCACACAGCTCTGTACGGACACGATCAGATAGCTGTCCGCTGTGGACATGATAACCGAAAGGATGCCTGCAAGAGCAAGCCCCGTAAGCCCAACCGGCAGAATCTCAATGGCAAGAGCCGGAACAACGGCATCGGTAGTGCCGTACATGGCAATCTTATCTCCGCTGACAAGCTGATGCGCGACCACTCCCATAAACCAGACGAGAGGGATGGTGAGACCGTACACGAAGGTGCCGAGGAACAGGCCCTTCTTTGCCGCCTTCTGACTCTTTGCGGCAAAGGCACGCTGCCACATTTCTGCACCCGCTAGCGTAAACACAAAGTATGTAATGATGTCTCCGATGATATTGCCATCGATATAGGGCGTTGCCAGCTCCGGAGCGAGATTGCGGAAAAAGGCGACCGGTCCGCCGAGCTTCAGGAGCGATGCGCCGGGAATCAGGATATAGACAAACAGAATCAGCATGATGAACTGGAATACATCCGTGTAAATCACGCCGAACAGTCCTGAGGTGGCAGTGTAAATGATGAATACCGCGCACGCAATGAAAGCGCCCATCTCGTAGGAAATGCCAATCTCCCCGCCGAGCATATTGATGATTGTCGCCGTTGCCGTGACCTGAGATGCAACGGTACCCATCATGGTGAAGGCAATCATCGCACCGAGGATGACCTTGGCGGCTTTTCCAAACCGCCGTTCAAAAAGATCGGGAATGGAGGTAACGGCAAAGGTCGTACCCACAGCGGAGATGCGTCCGGCAAAGGCGGAAAACACGAACATCCCAAGAAGATAGGGTAGCGCCGTCATAATGGCTTTGAAGCCGCTGGAATAGGCAACGCCGGCACGCCCCATCAGGCCGCTACCGCCGATGATAGTGGCGCAGACGGTCGCCATGAGCACCAGAGGGCCGAAAGAGCGTCCGCCAAGATAGTAGTCGTCCATGTTTTTGACCTTTCTGACGACAACGAGACCTACCATGACCATCGCTATAAGATATGCGCCGATGATTACAAGATCGATCGTATGCAACTGATTATGGATCATCTAAAACTTCCTTTCTTGTCCGGCGCTGGCGCCGGGTATTATTCGGTGTTGGCAAAGAAGCGGGAGACCGCTTCCCGGGCTTCGTCGGAACCGACGAAAATAATTTCATCGCCGCCATACAGCTCTGCATACGGGCCGGGAGATACGATGCGGGAGGTACCGCGCCGGATGGCCACGATTGTCGCGCCTGTCGCCTGCCAGAAATGCAACTTGCCGAGATTCCTTCCGTTGCCATCCCATCCCTCTGGAACGCGGAAAATATAGTTTGGCAGGGTATCGTCCGCCTGTACCGGAAGGACAGCATAGTCAAGGATGCTGCGGCACAAATCGGCAAGCTGGTGCGAGACCTGACTCTGTTGCTCCAGTAGTTCTGAGAGATGCCGCCGCTTATTTAGCACATCCAACTTTGGCCCGCAATCATGCAGATAACGCTTGGCATTGTCTGCGGAAAGTACATATACGCCGCTTTGCTCCCGCACATCCACGACACGCATGTCTCCAAGCAGTCGAACGGCTTTCCGAATCGTTTCCGGTGAGACATTGTACTCAGAGGCCAGCTTGGATCGTCCGGAAATCTTCGCTCCCTCCGGAACATCCCCTCCCGCAATCCGTCCGGCAATGGAAAGCGCAATCTGCATATATTGAGGAAGTGAATCGTTATCCATCTTAAAACCCTCCTTTGAATCAATATGTAGCAATTATATCACCTGACAATCTGTTATTCAAGTAGAGTTTTCAGTTATTCATTTCTTTTTTGTAAGTTTTTTCAGAGAATATGAAAAGGGCATTTGCTGGGTCAATTTCAGCAAATGCCTTTTATGGGCTCCCTTTATTGTGTTTTCTTGAAATTAGGGTTATCTCTGCTGGGCTTGCTGATACCGCATCCATAATCTTCAGCAATGCAAACAGGCTGATTGAAGCGTACCATATCCGATCGCGCATGAGGAAAGCATCCGAATGATAAACTGATTGCATAAACGCAAAAACGGATGGGCTTGCAAAAAAGCAGGCCCATCCGCATTGGTATACTGTACTGCTGAAATGTCAGCGCTGAGGATACTGTTTATACAGCCACTCCTCGATCGTTTCGATAGCGCGAACCGCCTCGACATCAGCGACTCCGTTTGATAGAAAGGCGTGGCCCCGATATACGCAGCCATCTTTCACTCTCAATTCTTCTGCATGCATCAGACACCGCAGCTGGGCGGTCACTTCTTCCGCTGTCAGGGATACCTGTACCCCTGGCAGCTTTTGTGTGTCAATTGTAATCCTCATTTCAATGCCTCCATATTTTTAGTGTGCACGCCACTATAACACCAGCTTCCGTTAAGCCAGCAACAGCTGATTATGCTGTCCCCCTTAGATTTCGCCGGATAAGAGGATTCTTAGGGCGTATCTGAAAACTCAAACATCATATATAAATTGCACAAAATCCAAAAATGCAGTAGAATAAAAGAAAAAGCATAGGGGTGATCTTATGGCAGCAAGGCGATACGAGCTGACCGATACCCAGTGGGACAGGATCAAGGATCTGATTCCGCGGGCCAAGACCGGCAGACCACCAAAGGATGACAGGATGATGCTCAATGCCATGCTCTGGCTGGCCAGAAGCGGCGCGGCCTGGGCGGATATCCCCGCACGGTTTGGGCCACATCAGACCGTTTACAGCCGATTCTGCAAGTGGCGTGACGACGGAACCCTTTTGCGCATTTTTCAGGAATTGAATGCGGATGCAGACTATGAGAACCTGTGTATCGACAGCACGAGCATCAAAGCACATCCGCAGAGTGCGGGTGCAAAAAGGGGGCTGTAAATTCGGAAAACAACCAGTTTATCGGTGTAAGTCATGGTGGAAAGACTACAAAAATCCATGCTGTTGTGGATGCATTGGGAAATCCCGTCCACTTTCTGCTTACCGGAGGAAACATCTTTGATGCCAGTGTCGCCGTTGATCTGCTTTCGGAAGTGAACATTTCCGGCAGCAACATTCTGGGTGATAAAGCATACGGAACAAATTCCATTCGCACTTACATCACAGAGCAGAGAGCATCATATACGATCCCACCCAAAAGCAATGTGATCAAGCCTTGGTTCTGCGATTTCCACACCTATAAGGAACGCCACCTGATTGAGTGTTTCTTCAATAAACTTAAAGTTTTCCGCAGGGTCGCTACACGCTATGATAAGCTTGCTGTGTCCTTTCTTGCTTTTGTCCATCTTGCTTCCATTTGGATTTTGTTGAAATAGTACAAGAATACTTTATTTTCAGATAGGCTCTAATAAAATATAGGTGATTTAAGAATATCTGTTAATAGTGTGCAGAGAAGTGCCGCCTCCATTTAGACTGCTAAGGATTCTCAAACTCGCAGATAATGCAGGTTTGAAGCAAATCTGGAAGGAACCTCTCTTGACATCTCAATCTGTATCTGATATAGTCACAGTATAAACTGTGCTGATGGAAAGCGCAGTTTGTTGGGAGGTTATGCCATGCATCAAATGATCCTTTTGGCGGCGTTTGAAGCTTTATTGCTGATTAACTACAGCATACAAAAAAACAAATCAGGCTCTGTCACAGGTATGGTTGGCAAGGATAGGTATTGTGAGATAACTGTCGGGGAAGCCTATAGGCTGATAAGCGCACAGGAGATTATGGTGGATATCCACATACGGGAAGAATACGACGCCGGGCATACCGAAAACGCTGTCCTTCTTCCCAGCGAGAGCATTGGAAGCGAAATGCCCGAGGCTCTACACGATAAGGAAGCCACGCTGCTGGTCTATTGCCGCAGCGGACGCCGCAGCAAGGAGTCAGCCCAAAAGCTGCTGGCGCTGGGGTATCAGAATTTCTACAACTTCGGCAGCGTCATCGACTGGCCCTACGAGCTTGTGAAGGAGGGCTGAGCATGGACAGTTCTTTTAATCTGGCGGTTCACGCACTGGTCTGCCTGAGCCACAGCAGACGCTCTCTCAGCAGCGAGGCGCTGGCGGAGAACATCTGCACCAACCCCACCCGCGTTCGCCGGGTGCTGGCGGGG